>NZ_JBLXAP010000010.1:0-161797 GCF_048265905.1 Pseudomonas sp. | reverse complement strand
TTCGTCGTACACCTTCAGTCATGGGACTCTCCTGAAAAAGAACCTAGAAGGTGTAAACCTTATTCAGGACGGGTCATATTGCCCAATAGAGCCTTGGATTTTTTGCAATTTTTCACTACGCAACATCCTAGAAAATTGCTGGTAGTTGCCGTGATTACGGTCCAGCAGATCAAGCCAAAAGGAGTTTGTAATGAAACTGAATGCTCTATCGACCGCAACGCATGAGGGCCGGTCATCCCCAGTCAAACTATGGAAATTCAGCACCTCGTTTTTGCTTGCCGCATCCATCATAGTATCTGGTCAAAGCTGGGCTGCAGAAACAGCTAAGCCCGCAACGGATGCGACCAAAGCCGCTAACGATGCTTTGCTCAAAGAGCTGCCATTTGACGACAAGACCTCCTTCGACTTAGCGCACAAAGGCTTTATTGCTCCCCTGCCTGCAGAACCGATCAAAGGCGAAAAGGGCAATATGATCTGGGACCCAAGCAAATATGGCTTTATTAAAGAAGGTGAAGCCGCGCCGGACACGACCAACCCAAGCTTGTGGCGCCAATCTCAACTAATCAATATTTCTGGCCTGTTTGAAGTCACCGACGGCATTTACCAAGTCCGCAACTATGACTTGTCGAACATGACCATCGTCGAAGGCAAAGATGGCATCACCATATTCGACCCACTGATTTCACAAGAAACAGCGAAGGCAGCGCTCGACCTGTACTACAAACATCGGCCGAAAAAACCTGTGGTTGCAGTCATCTACACACACAGCCACGTTGACCACTACGGCGGCGTGCGCGGTGTTGTCGATGAGGCAGATGTTAAGGCCGGCAAGGTTAAGATCTACGCACCGTTAGGTTTCCTTGAGCACGCCGTGGCCGAGAACGTTATGGCAGGTACTGCCATGAGCCGCCGGGCCAGCTATATGTACGGTAACCTGCTGCCGCCAGACGCCAAAGGGCAATTAGGCGCTGGTCTGGGTACCACCACATCGGCAGGTACAGTAACGCTGATTCCACCAACCGACATCATCAAAGAAACCGGTGAAACCCACGTAATCGACGGTCTCACTTACGAGTTCATGTATGCGCCTGGCAGTGAAGCCCCGGCGGAGATGCTCTACTACATCAAGGAGAAGAAAGCCCTTAACGCTGCAGAAGACTCCACGCATACGCTGCACAATACCTACTCGCTTCGTGGCGCCAAGATCCGTGACCCACTCGCTTGGTCGAAGTACCTCAACGAAGCACTGAAACTCTGGGGTGATGACGTTCAAGTGATGTATGCCATGCACCACTGGCCGGTGTGGGGCAACAAAGAAGTGCGCGAGCAGTTATCGCTACAACGCGACATGTACCGCTACATCAATGATGAAACCCTTCGCCTAGCGAACAAGGGTTACACCATGACCGAAATCGCGGAGCAGGTGAAACTGCCAAAGAAAATTGCTACAAAATTCTCCAACCGCGGTTACTACGGCTCACTGAATCACAACGTCAAAGCCACTTATGTTCTGTATCTTGGCTGGTTCATTGGCAACCCCGCCACATTGTGGGAGCTGCCACCTGCAGACAAGGCTAAGCGTTACGTTGAAATGATGGGTGGTGCTGACGCTGTGCTGAAAAAAGCCAAGGAGTATTACGACAAAGGTGATTTCCGCTGGGTAGCCGAGGTAGTCAACCATGTGGTCTTTGCTGAACCGAACAATCAAGCGGCAAAAAATATGCAAGCCGACGCGCTGGAACAGCTGGGTTATCAAGCTGAGAGCGGCCCATGGCGCAACTTCTACCTCACAGGTGCGCAGGAACTTCGCAATGGCGTGCAACAACTTCCGACACCCGATACCGCAAGTCCTGACACCGTCAAGGCGATGGACTTGGATTTGTTCTTCGACTTCCTGGCCATGCGTTTGAAAGGGCCTGATGTTGCCGACAAGCACATCACTCTCAACCTTGACTTTACCGATCTCAAACAGAAGTACACGCTCGAGATGGTAAACGGTGTGCTCAACCACACCGAAGGCATGCAAGCTAAGAACGCCGACGCGACCGTCACCTTAACGCGTGAAACCCTTAATAACGTGATGCTAAAACAGACCACGCTAAAAGATGCGGAAAGCTCAGGCGACATCAAAATCGAAGGTGACAAAGGCAAGCTCGAAGAGCTAATGAGCTACATGGATAACTTCGACTTCTGGTTCAACATTGTGACGCCATAACGTCTCAACGGAGGCGATTGGTTTAAGACAGGCCATCGGAGTTATCTGATGGCCTGTTTTTTTGGCCGCGTTAAAAAATTAACTCGATACAACACGCCCGCAGCTCTTGATCGACGACCCTTAACAACCACAGCGTAGCCCAACAGTATTCTTGATAAACTCGCGCTCTGTTCCGTGTTTTGATATTGCAGGTAGCAGCCATTCTGTCGGTATCGATTTACCCATTAACTCCCCGCCAGAACAGCAACCTCAAGTGAGAGAAGTCACCATGTTTACAGGCTCTACCCCAGATCTATCACGTCGCTTCAGCGTGGCGCCCATGTTGGATCGAGCTGATTAAATAAAAATACATATGAATTTCAGCAACTTATAATCACGAATTGTTTTGCTGTAGCAAAATTCAAGCAAGGGCGAATCTGTCCAATCAACTTTTTCTCGCCCATAAAGACAGCGATAAGCAGATTGACACTCAGCTCATATTGCTTCTGCTAAATTCATTAGCTAGGTGATCGATCAACGCCCGGACTGACGGCAGCAAACCTCGTCTTGACGGAAATACAGCATGGACGATTCCTGTAGTTGGAGCCCATTGCGGAAGGAGGTTGATCAGCTTGCCGCTTTGAATATCATCACGCACCACCACCTCTGGCAGATGAACAATCCCGAGGCCTTCAAGTGCTGCCTGACGCAGCAGGGTTAAGTCATCAGTTACCATCCTCGGCCTATGCTTGATTGTGGCAACAGATCCGTCTTTTGCCTCCAATACCCAAGCGTACTCACGCTGTGTTGATCCCCAGTGGAGGCTAGGCAAACCTGCTAAATCTGCTGGAGATGCTGCCCCTGACTTTCCATGAAGCAAGACAGGGCTGCCGACCACTGCTTGACGACTATTGCCCAGAACCCGCATAACCATTTCGCTGCTTTCCAACGGAGGAAAGCGCACACGTAACGCAACATCAATGCCCTCTTGAATCAGATCGACTTGTCGATTCGTACTCTCGATCCGTATTTCCACTAACGGATATCGCGACATAAAACTGACCAACATTGGCCCCACCCAGAAGTTCAACAAGGCAATAGGACAACTTAAAGTGACCAATCCTTGTGGTTCTGAGCGATTACGTTCGATCACCTCTGCAGCTGCTTCAGCTTCTACCATCATTGCAATGCAGTGACGGTAGTATTCCTGACCAATTTCTGTGACAGAAAAGTGCCTAGTTGAACGCTGTATCAAGCGCACACCTAATCGCTCCTCAAGATTGGCGACCCGCCGACTTAGCTTAGACTTTGCAATATCTAACGCTCTCCCAGCTGGTGCGAAACCACCGTGCTCCACCACCTGGGCGAAGTAATACATATCATTGAGGTCTTCCACCAGTGTTCTCCATATAGAACGCTGAAGCTATTTATTAGGCCTACCGGACATTGTGTTGCAGTTTTATCGTGTTTCCAATGCATTTAAGGAGACACAACATGAAAAAAGTCATCGGTATCTACAGCAACCCTGGCCAGCACTGGGTAGGAGATGGATTCCCGGTTCGCTCACTGTTTTCCTATCAAACCCTAGGGCAGCACATCAGTCCTTTTTTGCTGCTTGATTACGCCGGCCCCCATCAATTTAGCCCTGCCACACATCAACGTGGTGTTGGCCAACATCCTCATCGCGGCTTCGAAACAGTGACCATTGTTTATCAAGGCGAGCTGGAGCATCGCGACTCAACCGGCAGTGGCGGACGAATTGGACCGGGTGATGTGCAGTGGATGACAGCCGCCTCGGGAATATTGCATGAGGAGTTCCACTCCGCTGATTTTGCTCGCCAAGGAGGTACGCTGGAGATGGTGCAGCTATGGGTCAACCTTCCTGCAGCCAAAAAACTTGCACCACCTAACTACCAGACATTGCTCAATGCCGATATTCCCACTCTCCCCTTGCCGGAGGGAGCTGGAAATTTGCGACTAATTGCCGGTGAGTATTCTGGCAAGCACGGCCCTGCTCAGACGTTTACGGCGATGGATGTTTGGGATATTCGTCTGAGGCCAGCTATACCGACGAGCTTGCGTTTACATGAAGGCCGAAACAGCGCATTGGTGATTCTCCGAGGAGCCATCCAAGTAAACGGTGAAGACCTTGCACGTGAAGGCGAGCTGGTCTTACTCGAGCGGAGCGGAGATGAAGTGCTACTGGAAGCCAATAGCGATGCGGTGGTGCTGCTTCTGAGTGGCGAGCCTATCGACGAACCGGTAGTCAATTACGGTCCTTTCGTTATGAATACCGAGGTAGAAATTCAACAGGCCATCGAAGACTTGCGTAATGGCCAATTTGGTCAGATTCACGACTAAAGGTCTCACCCAAGCTAGCGAGCGAGCTAGCCTGAATAACACCCATAAAAGGACTTATGGGCTTGCAAGCAAGAGCTTGTGTGGTCGGGATGGCCAACACCCTAGGAAAGAGGATACGAAAATGAGTAGCACCTTTGCACAGGTCGCCAACTTCGATGGAGCGACTCCAAAAATCGACCCCAATGATTCAGCACTGCTCCTGATCGATCATCAAAGCGGTTTGTTCCAAACCGTTAAAGACATGCCCATGACCGAGCTTCGCGCCAATGCCATCACCTTAGCCAAGGTCGCGACGCTGGCCAATATACCAGTGATTACAACAGCTTCAGTTCCGCAAGGTCCAAATGGACCACTCATACCAGAAATTCATGAGGCCGCACCGCAAGCCCAGTATGTAGCCCGCAAAGGCGAAATCAATGCCTGGGATAGCCCAGACTTTGTGGCTGCAGTAGAGCGCACAGGCAAAAAAACACTGATCATCGCAGGCACTATCACCAGCGTATGTATGGCATTTCCAAGCATTAGCGCAGTCGCTGCCGGCTACCGCGTATTCGCAGTAATCGATGCATCTGGTACCTATTCGAAAATGGCACAAGAGATCACCATGGCCCGAGTCGTTCAAGCTGGCGTGGTGCCGATGGACACAGCTTCTGTCTGCTCAGAAATCCAGCAAAGCTGGAATCGGCCGGATGCTGCCCAGTGGGCAGAGGCATACAGCCATATATTTCCGCACTATCAACTGTTGATTGAGAGTTACCAAAAAGCACAACAGGTGGCACAAGACGGTGAGGTCTTGGATTCACAACGCTAGAACGCACTGCAAATATAGTTTGTGAAGTGCCTTAATCAATACTTGGAGAACATCATGACTACTCAATACAAGCGTCTAGACAAGAATAATGCTGCCGTCCTTCTGGTAGATCACCAAGCCGGACTGCTGTCTCTGGTTCGCGATCAGGATCCTGACAAATTCAAGAATAATGTGCTGGCACTGGCAGACCTGGCCAAATACTTCCAGTTGCCGACAATTCTCACTACAAGCTTTGAAACAGGGCCTAATGGCCCATTAGTTCCAGAGCTTAAAGAGCTATTTCCCGATGCCCCCTACATTGCCCGTCCTGGCCAGATAAATGCCTGGGATAACGAAGATTTCGTGAAGGCAGTAAAGGCTACGGGCAAGAAACAACTGATCATTGCCGGTGTGGTGACCGAAGTCTGCGTGGCCTTCCCTGCTCTTTCTGCACTTGAAGAAGGTTTTGACGTTTTTGTAGTGACAGATGCGTCAGGCACTTTCAATGAAATCACCCGTGAGTCGGCCTGGAACCGCATGTCCGTGTCAGGCGCGCAGTTGATGACATGGTTCGGTTTGGCTTGCGAGCTACACCGCGACTGGCGCAACGATATTGAGGGTTTAGGCACCCTGTTCTCTAACCATATCCCAGACTATCGGAATCTGATCACTAGCTACAGCACACTTACCGCAAGCAAGTAAACCTTTGGTGGCGTTGGGGGTTGGGGGTTGGGGGTCGGCAGCAACCTTCAACCCCTCCCTTCATGTATGCCTTTTGAAAAATGTTGGATTCAATACACAACACTTTAAATCAGTATAAATGCACTTATAGTTCATTATTATTCATTGGATGAATAATTTCCGCACATTCAAACTATGTTTCCAGCCCTTGTACGGAGCCTGAAAAAGCGTTTTAGGCTTCGAGCAATATCGATCATCAACTAAAAAAGATGAAAGCAAGGCCCTCAAAACATTTTGCGTGCGACTCAATAAAATGACGACTCAAAGCAGCACCTTAATCCATCAATCTTACAACTATGAGGTTGTCCGCCGTTTCACCTTAGCCACACTGTTCTGGGGAATTATCGGTATGTTCATGGGCGTACTCATTGCCGCCCAACTGGTTTGGCCACAGCTGAGTTTTGGCTTGGAATGGACAACCTTCGGTCGATTACGGCCCATCCACACCAACCTGGTTATTTTTGCATTTGGCGGCAGTGCGTTGTTCGCGACCTCTTTGTATATCGTCCAGCGCACCAGCAAGGTCAGAATCAATTCCGACGGTCTCGCCAACTTTGTCTTTTGGGGTTGGCAAGCCAGCCTCATAGCCCTAGTAATCAGCTACCCGCTTGGTATTACCACCTCCAAAGAGTACGCCGAGATGGAATGGCCGATTGCGCTTTTGGTGGCAGTTATATGGGTCGCTTACGCATATTTGTTCTTCGGCACGATTGCACGCAGAAAGGTAAAGCACATTTATGTTGGCAACTGGTTCTTTGGTGCCTTCATCATCGTTACCGGCATGGTGCATGTGATCAACCATCTGTCTATTCCGGTGAGCTTGTTTAAGTCTTACTCGATTTACTCAGGCGCCACCGATGCAATGATTCAGTGGTGGTATGGGCATAGCGTGGTGGGCTTTATTCTCACCGTCGGCTTTCTCGGCATCATGTATTACTTTGTACCGAAACAAGCTGAACGGCCGATTTACTCCTATCGACTGTCCATCGTGCACTTCTGGGCAATCATCACTTTGTATATCTGGGCGGGTCCGCATCACCTCCACTACACGGCATTACCGGACTGGGCTCAGTCAATTGGTATGGCGATGTCTATTGTGTTGTTGGCGCCAAGCTGGGGCGGCATGATTAACGGCATGATGACGCTTTCTGGCGCGTGGCATAAATTACGCACCGACCCGATATTGCGCTTCTTGGTGGTCGCGTTAGCGTTCTACGGTATGTCGACATTTGAAGGACCGATGATGGCGATTAAAACTGTCAACTCGCTTTCTCATTACACCGACTGGACTATTGGCCATGTGCATGCAGGCGCTCTTGGTTGGGTGGCGATGATATCCATCGGCGCGCTCTATCACATGTTGCCCAAACTCTATGGTCGCGCGCAGATGCACAGCATCAAGTTAATCAATGTGCACTTCTGGATGGCGACTATCGGCACGGTACTTTACCTCGCCGCAATGTGGGTCAACGGCATCACCCAAGGCTTGATGTGGCGAGCCGTAAATAACGATGGCACGCTCACTTACTCGTTTGTTGAGGGACTACAGGCTAGCCATCCAGGTTATCTGGTGCGCTTGGTTGGCGGCGCTATTTTTGCTAGCGGCATGCTGTTAATGGCCTTCAACACATGGTTGACCGTTCGTGCTGGCGAACCACTGGAGAACTTCAACATCGAGCCAGACCAACAACCTGTTGCGGTATAAGGAGCGAATCATGCATCTGTCGATTATCTTTATCGCCACCGCAGCCTCGTTGTGGGGCCTGTATCACAACCTTCGTGCTAGCGATCACAACGACATTACTCAGGCGAGTTTGTTGCCATTCGCTGATGACCCAGAGGCAGCCAACCGCGTGGAACTCGCGACTGGTTTGCACTGCGAGAAGACGTTTACCCCGGGGATAGATCCAAGCCATTCACCTGCGAATTACCTCGACGCATAGCCCCATATTTCCATACCAGGGATGGTACTCCCGGTGCCCTAGGCACTTTCACGGCTCACCAACATATTGGCTGAGCCTTTTTTAAAGTGCTCTTATCTATGAGTCGTACTCAGCAGATTACGGCCTGGCTGCACACCTTTGCGCCAGCCCCTACACACACACGTCCCACGGAATGGTTACGCGCTGCAGTGGGTGCCGGAACCGCAGTGTTATTGAGTGGCTGGCTGTGCAGCGTCATGTTTGATCCACAAACAGCTCGACACTTGGTCGGCCCAATAGGCGCATCGGCGGTGTTGCTGTTTGCTGTCTCATCGGGCGCGCTGGCACAACCTTGGTCAATTATTGGCAGCTATTTGGTCGCCACACTGGTCGCACTGTGCATCACTCACTTGTTTGGCTACACCTTGCTCAGTGCCAGCGTCGCACTCAGCCTGAGCCTAATAGTGATGTGTATGGCCCGCTGCCTACATCCACCCGGCGGAGCACTGACGTTGTGCGTGGTTTTCGCTAACCCCAAGCTCACAGCAATGGGGGCTCAAGCATTGTTACCTGTTGTCGTCAGCGGTGGTACGTTGCTCGCTTGTGCTTTGATCTACAACAACCTCACCCGCGTGCGTTACCCGCGTCATCACGCGGCGACGCCGGCAACCAGTGTTCATCACACCAATGACCTTACGCCACAGTCACGCGTGGGTATTAACAGCGAAGATTTAGATCAAGCACTGGAAGAACTCGGTGAATTTGTCGATGTTACCCGCGATGACCTTGAAGCCATTATCCGCAGCACAGAAAAACATGCTTTACGCCGCAGCATGGGCGACATACGAGCCGCTCAAGTGATGTCTCGCGATGTGATCTGGGCGCAGCCGCAAACAACAGCACAAGAAGGTTTACGCATGCTGCTGTTGTATCACCTAAAAGCGCTGCCGATTCTCGATGAAAAACAACAGCTTATTGGCATCGTTAGTATGGTCGATTTGGTTGAACCTAGCCTGCACAGCACTAAAACGCACCGTTGGGCGGGTTTGCGCAAACGCAATGCAGTTCTGTTAGGCGATATCATGAGCAGCCCGGTGAGCTGCGTGAACAGTCAAGCCCACGCGGTTGAATTGATCCCGTTACTATCTGACCGAGGTCTGCACTGCTTACCGGTGATTGAGCAGGGCAAAATGATCGGCGTGATTACGCAGACCGACCTAATCGCAGCCCTGCACCGTGATTTGCTCAGCCACTTGAACTGAGCTCACCACGTTTCACGCTGCTGTAATCAGATTAACGGCTCCCAGCGCTGCGACCAATCAGTATCACCCGCAATCACCTCACGTAGCGCGCTAAACGCTTGCTGCAATATCTGCGAATCGCGCTCGCGCGAATAGACCAAATAGGTTGGGTAGCTGAATTCAGGCGCCCTTGGCACGCGCGTCAGATAGCCCTTTTCGATGTAACTGGAGACAACGCGCGAACGAAAATAACCCGATCCGCCATTTTCAAGAATATGCTGCAAAGCCAGCGGGCCAAGGTTAATGCTGACTGACGCCTTGGCTTTATCGGGCAAAGCGCTGTCATGCTGGCGACGAAACCCTTCCCCCCAATCGACATAGACATAAGGCTCGGGATTAGCGGCGCGGACCATTACCAGCTTTTCTTCGTACAACTGCTCAACCTGTAATCCAGGCCAGTAGACAGGCTGAAAGACCACCGCCGCATCGAGCACGGCCAACTCCAACTGCCTCAATAGCGTTGTTCCGTCGGCCATTTCAGAGCGGATGGCGTGGTTGGGAATCTGACGACGTAGCGCACTAATCCATTTCAACATCAGCGGGTTACACAAGCTGACCTCCGCCCCAAGGTGCAGCACATGGTGGAATCCATCAGGCAGCGGCAGTTCACGCTGCGCCGCCTCCCAGGTTTCCTGCATTTGCGTAGCAAACAACACAAATGCCTCGCCATCAGTTGTTAACTTGGCACCCGCGCGGTTGCGAATAAATAACTTACAGTTGAGATGAGCTTCAAGCTTTTGAACCCGTGCGGTGATCGCCGTTTGCGTCAAATGCAAGCGTTCCGCCGCCGCAATGAAACTCCCCTGCCGGGCGATTTCTAGAAAAGTTCGGGTGAGGTCGATATCCATTGGCTGGGCTACACAAAGTGTGAGTGTCTAGTGTAACGATACCCGATGATAAAGCTGAGACTAAAATTGACCACTCTACGTATGTTGATTATTGGCCGATATCTGCCGATCGTGACTGAGTCAACTACCGCCCCAGAGTGTGTAAAAACGTAGGCAGCAATCTTGATATGATTTGACCAGTCTTCATCTCAGCAGGAGATGCCAGTGCGGCGATTCATTCAAGGCGAAAGCCGGACTCAAGTTACCTTGCTCCCCGAGAGTTTGGATGATTACGTGACGGACACTAACCCGGTGCGGGTAGTCGATGTCTTCGTAGCTGAACTACTTTCGAACGCGTATTTATTCCTCTCTTACATGCCCGATTCACGCTACTGGAGGAAGAGCGAATAAAAGACCTATTGAGTCGAGATTCTCCGCCATAAATTGATTGCCAAGCACAAAAAAAGGCCCGGTGCCGCAGGGGATTCCCTGCAGCACCGGGCCTCTTATACGATCAATAGCTCTACATCTTAGCCATCCAAACCTCTGCAGCCTTCTCAAACCCCACCCACTTCCTATCCTTATCAAGCCCCCGCTCAGCAACAAGTTTGGCGGCGATGGCTTGGGTATCAACTTCGCCTTTGGCCATGGCGATCAGCAGTTCAGTTGGGAGCGGCTGCAGGTGTTCGTGGAGGTTCATGGTGCTTGTCCTTTATTGATTTGGCTGACACCAGTAACGCTCTGGTGCCGACACATAGCAAGCGAATCAGATGCCATCGAATAGCCCGCCCAGCTCAGCCGGTTTCCAGTTAGTGATCACCAGTTCACCCGTGGTTTCGGCCACGCCTTGGCGTTGGTTTGTGCAGCTATAGCGGATATCTAGGCTTTCCATGTGAAAGCCTTCAAATGCTTTGCGGATATCAGGGTGATCGTTAATGCTGACCATCACTTTGCCTTTACAGCGCCGCATGAAGTCAGCCATCTGCAGGTACTGGTCGTAGGGGAAGTCCACGCCATAGCCTTCGGTTTCCCAGTACGGCGGGTCCATGTAATGGAAGGTATGCGGGCGGTCGTAGCGCTCAGCGCACTCCAGCCACGACAGGTTCTCAACGTAGGTTCCGGCCAAGCGCTGCCAAGCCGCCGATAGGTTTTCCTCTATACGCAGCAAGTTGATCGACGGGCCAGTGGTGGCGGTACCGAATGACTGCCCGCTGACCTTGCCTCCGAACGCATGCTGCTGCAGGTAAAAGAACCGGGCGGCACGCTGGATATCGGTCAGCGTCTCTGGCCGGGTGATTTTCTGCCACTCGAAGATCTGCCGACTCGATAGCGCCCACTTAAATTGACGCACAAACTCCTCCAGGTGGCTCTGCACCACGCGGTACAAACACACTAGGTCGCCATTGAGATCATTCAGCACCTCGGTTTTGGCTGGCTGTGGCCGCAGAAAGAACAGCGCAGCCCCACCAGCGAAAACTTCGACGTAGCATTCATGTGGTGGAAACAGCGGGATCAGTCGGTCTGCCAGACGGCGTTTGCCGCCCAGCCATGGAACGATGGGGTTAGTCATAGATAGCAAACCTTTACTGTATAAATAAACAGGTTCTAGGATCTCCCCCGCTTCGTGCACGGAGTGAGAAGCCTTGGCTTGGCTTGCAGGTATGGCTGCAGGTTAAGTGGCCGGTTCAGGTGCTCGAACACTTGGACCGGTCGCTTCTTTTACGAATGGAAGAGCTTTAGAGGATCAAAAAACACGGGGCAGAAGAGGCAAATTTGCAACATTGCTCGCCTGATATATTCAAAACGTGAGGCAAATAACCAGTTCTATGGATCGATATGGTTTTTTGGCTTTGTTTGTATATATGCTTGGCAGTAATGCTCTGACAGCTTAAGGGTAAAGCGGAGCCTCACCATCTAAAGGAATAGACATAATGGCTGGTTCAAATGGAAATAAAGTCACTACCGACCTCAATGGCGAGCGCCTGGTATACCCACCAGTACTACAACCTGCCCGCCCCAACCCAGTAGCTTCCCGCTCCCGAGTAGCCCCCAGCGTCCAGACACCACCAACCCCAGCCCCTCGTGAAACACATACTCCTGCCCAGAGCAGCGGCGAGGAACCTGGGTTCTATATCGTGCCTAAGAGCGTCACAGCCAAACAGCTTTACGATGACTTGTTTGACAACATGCCTCCCGCTGCAATGGCCAAATTCAGCGCCTTGAATCCAGGGCTTGGTGGGATGATTAAAGCTGCAAGCATTGTCGTACTGAGCGATCCAAAAAATACCTCCTGCACTTACTCTGAAGCGCAGTTAATGCAGGTCGCAGAGACGGTGAATAAAGCGCTTGAGCCGTTATCTCCTACCGATGCAGATTTCATGTACCGCCATCGCCATGAAATAGCAAGCTTCTCTGGAGAAACATCAACTTGGTTAGGCGTTAGCGCATCAGTAATGCAATCACATCTAGACAGAATGACATCAACATTGAAAGCGATGGAAACGCTTCATCAGGAGACCTACCGTAAAACCGGAGGCCTCAAGTCAGCTGAGTTTTTCGCTGAGCGGAAGAGATTAATTAGTCAACTCGATAGCCATTTACTCAATTCGACCAAAGTGCGTGCACAAACGACCCTAGGGGATCACCCAAAATTGAAATCGGCACTAGGCATCTCAAGCCGAAGCCTAGTTCATCAGTGGGACAAGGCAGGTGCGCCAGGACAAATCCCTGGCTATGCAACCCATATCGAACCCATCGCACGCTATGCGAGGTTCATGAAGTATGGCGGCTACCTTGCTATTGGGGCCGGAGCCATCTCTTCCACACTAGCGGTGAAAGAGGTTTGCAGTGGGGTAGAAAGCTCAGAGTGCAAAAAAGTTAAGGTTGTTGAGGGAAGCAAGTTCGCGGGTTCGGTAATTGTAGCCGGAGCAGCGGGTGGTATTGCTTCTGCCGGGGCAGCTACAGCTTGTGCGGCCTTGAGTTTCACGGGTGTTGGCGGGGTAGTATGCGCCGCAGTTCTTATAGGAGCAGGCAGTTTTATAGGCACAGGAGTCGGCTCGGGAGCTGGCGAATACTTAGGTGAACATATATATGAAATGGCTCCAGAATGACTGCACTTGATTCTGCCTCCCCTATTTTGGAGCTGATTCTGATCGGAGGGTTTGTGCCACTGGGCATAGTTTCTTTTGTTTATAGCCAAATCCTTGCAAGTAGGCACCTAGATCAAATGATCCATGCATTACAATCAAGTCAACAAATTAAGACTTGGGCACTGCATAGCAAAGGGGGAGCTAGCCGCTATCTATTGCTATGTATGATCGGCGGCACATTACTTAGTGCTAAGTACCTCAGCCAAAAGGGATACCTAGATAAATCAGAAGCCGACAAATTCGACCCTAGCCTTAAACGCAAGCTCTATACATTATTGATAATGGTTGCAGGGACTTTCGCTTGGGCTGCAATTATTTGCGTCATCAATAGCCAGTAATAGGGGGACAGACCACGTTTGAATCGAAATTTAGCAAAACCGTGGTCTGTCCCCCTATTACTCCGAAATTCTTGAAGCAGACAACAAGGTCAAAGAGAGCGCCCGTCAAGCGACTATCTTAGGCGCTGGTGCCGCAGGAGGGTTTCTGGCCGGACTAGGCGTTTCTGTTATTTGTGGCCCCGCAGCTCCTGCATGCGCCATAGCCGTCATACTGATCGGAAGCGCTGCGGGAGGTGTAGCTGGCGGAGTGATCGCCGATACTTTCGATGATGAACTGGAGGAGCTTTCGCATTGGGACATATTCTGACTCCGCAAGAGAAAGCGAGTATCCAGATAGCACTGGCTGAAACTTTTGTAGATAGCGTCGTCGACTACGCTCATATCGCAGAACGCATTCGCGGCTATGACTTAAAAATCGTGGAAGAAATTCTGTATTCAGAAGTCGCTCCTGTATGCTTCAGCAACCTTGAAACACCAGTCCCTCCTATATGGACTGGCTTCAATGACGACTGGCTATTAAATGAAATAGAAAACGAACTCAAGGCCCGAGAATCTAGTTTGATACGCCGAGCCTTTGACAAGCTAAAAGTTGCATGGCTTCGCTATAGCTATGGCTATATATGGAAAGAAATCATGAAAAATTATGACTCCAAAAAATAAGCATTGGTAGAAGTCATAAGGAGGCTACATGGGCCTTACCAAACAGAATAAAGCGCTTGAACCGTTATTGCCTACCGCCACGCGGCTAAGATCGCCAGCTTGACCGGCCCTAGCGACCTAACCTCTACTGCTGGCGAGCACTAAAATGAGGGGATTCCCCATACAACCAATTCTCGAGGTTTATACCGTCATCAACTGCACTCCGTTCCTGATAAACTAGCCCCATCGCCTCGCCGAACCAGATGTCCCAATGCCCCTACAAATAGCTCCAGCACAACCTCTATCCCGCCGCTTCAGCGTTGCGCCGATGATGGATTGGACGGATCGTCATTGCCGATTCTTTCTGCGTCAGCTTTCACGCAATGCCCTGCTGTACACCGAGATGGTGACAACCGGGGCGCTGTTGCATGGTGATACGCAGCGTTTTTTGCGCCATGACGTGGCTGAATATCCGCTTGCGCTGCAACTGGGTGGCAGTTCGCCTGCTGATTTAGCCGCGTGCGCCAAGCTGGCTGAGGCGGCGGGCTATGACGAGGTGAACCTCAATGTCGGCTGCCCGAGTGATCGCGTGCAGAACAATATGATTGGCGCATGCCTTATGGCTCATCCGCAGTTGGTGGCTGATTGCGTCAAAGCGATGATTGATGCAGTTGATATCCCGGTCACGGTCAAACACCGCATCGGTATTGATGGTCGCGACAGCTATGCGGAGTTGTGTGACTTCGTTGGCACGGTTCGCGATGCTGGCTGCAAGAGTTTCACCGTGCACGCGCGCATTGCGATTCTTTCGGGCCTGTCGCCGAAGGAGAACCGCGAAGTGCCGCCTTTGCGTTATGACGTAGCGGCGCAGTTGAAGAAGGACTTTCCTGATCTTGAGTTGATCCTCAATGGCGGCATCAAGACGCTCGAGGACTGCACAACCCATCTCGAAAGTTTCGACGGCGTGATGCTTGGTCGCGAGGCGTACCACAACCCGTACCTGCTAGCCCAAGTTGATCAGGCCCTGTTTGGCTGCGATAAACCGATGATTAGTCGCTATGAAGCCATGTTGAGCATGCGTGATTATATTGCCCGGCATTTACAGGAAGAGCGCGCGGCCATGCACCACGTCACGCGTCACATGCTGGGTCTGGCTCAAGGTTTCAAGGGCGCAAGGCGGTTTCGCCAATTGCTCTCGGTGGATATTCACAAGGCCAGTGACCCGATGGAGCTGTTCGATCAGGCCGCTCAATTGCTCGAAGGACATTGAGCCCGGATTCGCCCTCGGGTAATGTCATGGGATCCGCAACGACAAGGTTTCGTCATGACTAGCAAGCTGGATCAACTTAAGCAGTTCACTACCGTTGTCGCTGATACTGGCGATTTAGATGCTATTGCCCGCATAAAACCGGTCGATGCCACCACCAATCCTTCGCTGCTGCTTAAGGCTGCGGCTATGCCGCGCTACGCTGAGTTGCTGAAAAACTCAGTTGAGGGCTGTAATGGCGACTTGAACCTTGCCTGTGACCGTTTTGGGGTCGCCGTTGGCCAAGAGATTCTGAAAATCATTCCGGGGCGTATTTCGACCGAAGTTGATGCACGCCTATCTTTTGATACCGATGCAACGCTGCGCCGCGCTGAGCGCCTTGTAGAGTTGTACGAGCAAGCAGGGATTGGTCGCGAGCGCATCCTGATCAAGATCGCATCCACGTGGGAAGGCATTCAGGCCGCCGAGCAGCTTGAGAAAGCAGGCGTGCAAACCAACCTGACCCTCCTCTTCTCTTTTGCTCAAGCCCAGGCGTGCGCGGATGCGGGTGTATTCTTGATCTCGCCATTCGTGGGGCGTATTTACGATTGGTATAAAAAAGCCGAAGGCTGCGATTTTGTTGGCATGGCGGATCCCGGCGTGCAATCGGTCACACGCATCTACAACTACTACAAAGCCAATGGCTACAACACTGTGGTCATGGGCGCCAGCTTCCGGAATCTTGGCCAGATCGAGCAGTTGGCAGGCTGCGATCGCTTAACCATCAGCCCAGAGTTGCTGCAGCAGTTGGCAGACGACCAAGGCAATCTTGAGCGCAAGCTGAGCCCTGGCGCGGCGAGCGAAGCCAAGCAAACGCTGAATGAAGCACAGTTCCGCTGGGCAATGAACGAAGATCCAATGGCCACTGAAAAGCTGGCCGAAGGTATTCGTCAGTTTGCCAAAGACCAGCAGAAACTGGAGCAGCTACTGAGCAACTAGCCGAGACCACTCCGTAGGGTGCGACAACGCGAAGCTTGTCCACCAAGCATCTGGACGTGACGGCCAATGGTGGAAGGATGAAGCGTCTTCCGCCCTACGTATGAAACAACTGAATAAAAAACGGGGCAATGAATTAATCAATGCCCCGTTTTTTTGTATGCGAGTTCGGCTAGCTGTGTTCTAGCGCGTTGACCAGATCATGGAAGGCTTCGCGGTTGGAGTCGTTCAAGCCCATAAGAATCCGGTGGGCTTCAAGCACTTTGGCTTTTACCACCTCTTCGGTCTGGTCTTGCGAAGGTAGATCATCCAAGGCTTCAGGACAGGGAATCGGGCGGTCGACAATATTAAACACCTGATCAAAACCCATCGACTGTAAAAGCCGGGTGATATCTGGGTGAGTCGTGACCACAGTCGGCAGCAAACCGATTTTTTGCCGCGACAAAATAGACAGCTTCGCCAGCAAACCCAAGGTGGTGCTGTCGATGCTGCGCGTCTCGGTGAGGTCAATAACGATCGCGGAGAAATTCATTGAAGTGAAGATTTTCTCGATCGTGTAGTCGAGCGCTGAACACAGGGTCAAGCGTACTTCACCTATGAACTTAAGGACGAATGTTCCGTCCTGCTCTGCAAATTGGATGCGGCCAGGGCCTATCCCAGGGTTCATGCAAGATTCCTGCTTAACACAAGCAATGCAATATCATCCGGCATCTCCGCCAAGTTGGCCAGTCCTAACACGTCCCGCAGACCTTCAAGCGTGCCGCCCGCCTCTGTAACCAACTGCGGAAGCACCGTTTCTTTGTCTTTCAGGGTGTCGCCTGGCAACAAGTCGAGAATACCGTCGGACAACAACGTCAGACTAAAGCTTTTCGGCAGTTGCATAGTTTGATCACTGTACTCCGCCTCTTCGAACAAACCAACAGGCAGACCGCGACCTTCGATGTAATTGGCCTTACCTTCGCTAAACATCACTGGCAGCGGCAGGTGCCCGCCAATGCTGTAAATCAAGGTATCGGTTTCTTCATCAATGACCCCGCCAAGCATGGTCACATGCTTGCCCAGCTTGCAGTTGATCAAGCCACGGTTGATATGCCCAAGCACCTCGGATGGCTTGAACTCAGGCAGGCGCCCGGCCCGTTTCGATTCATAGAGCAGGCGCGTGGTCATAAACTTGAGCAGCACGGTGACGAAAGCCGATGAGGCGCCATGCCCGGAAACATCCGCCAGATAAAAGGCAATTCGTCGGTCATCTACGCGAAAGTAATCAACAAAGTCACCTGACAAGTACAGCGAAGGGATTATCTGATGCGCGAAATGCACACCATTTATCTCCCACGGTGTTTCAGGCAGCATATTCATCTGCACTTGGCGACCGGCATTCTGGTCTTCTTGCAACAGGTGCAAACTGGCTTCAAGCTGCTCGGCGTAATGCTTGTTTTCCAGACGCAGCCTAACGCGATCAAGCGCGCGGTTGATCGAATGCTCAAGCACTGCGAGGTCTTCAAGGGGCTTAATCAGGTAATCAGCAGCGCCGAGGCGTAAAGCCTCGACCACGTCGGTCATCACGCCAGCACCGGAAACCACAATAATTGGCGTCTCGGAACCCAGAGCGTTAATGCGGCGAATCAGCTCCAAACCGTCAACTTGGGGCATGCGCAGATCGCAAATCACCAAGTCTGGGTTTTTCTGCTCAAAAACTTCCAAGCCCTGCAATCCATTTGAAGCTTGCAAGACGATAAAGCCGCTATCTTCCAGATAAGCCGCAAGACTGGCGCGGACTACTTGGTCGTCATCAATGATCAGCAGTGTGGCACTGGTTTTCTGCATGGGGTATCCAGGCAAACTGCGTCGCGGTTGGTTTGACGTATACGTCAGGCCAAGACCGGCAGGCGCGCACTCGGTTCGGATTAAGGCGCAGACGGTACTCCCATCCGCACCTCGATTCAAGCACCCCTGACTGGCAAGAAGCTTCTTTACACCCTAAACATAGGGGAGCTATAAACTCTGAGAACAAGTCCCAATGACAAGAGGATAGTCCGCATGAGCCAAAGCAATCACGAATACAGTGAAAAACGCGAATACATTCGTATGCAGGTGGAAACCCCAGCCACGCTGCACCATGCTGGCCAGGCTATCCCAGCGCTCTGCCGCGACCTCTCTGCCACGGGAATGCAGCTGGAAGCCGCTTGCAGTTTGCAGGTCGGCGACAAGGTCAGAATCAGTATCGAATCCGAGCATCCACAACTAAAAGGCCTGACGGCTGAGGCCGAAGTTGTCCGCGTCAACAGTGGCGACAGCGACAAACAAATCATCGGCGTGAACGTACTATCGATGCGTTGATGAACCTTTAAAATATTTTCAAAACGTAAAAATGCAAAAGGCGCCCTGCAAGGCGCCTTTTTATTGAGCCGATTCTATCGGCCATCAGGCGTTAAAAGTCGTCTTCAACCACACCGTCTTTGATTTTGAACTCGCGATTCTGCAAATAAGCATTACGTACAAAAATATAGCGATCGCCAACAATCAAACGTTCAGCCGGGAACAGGCTAGCCCGCGTATCGACCAAGTTAACGCCATACACCACGTTACGCGTAGGCACGTGGTCGATGAACAACCCGGTTGCCAGCAAGCCATCAGGCACGCGAGCTACAGCGTCGCGCACAGTACTCGGGCCAAATAGTGGCAGCACCAGATAAGGTCCGCTGCCAATGCCCCAGACCGCCAAGGTTTGGCCGACATCTTCGTCGTTACGCTGCAAGCCCATGCGCGTGGCTACATCAACAAAGCCAAGCAAACCGAGCGTGGTATTGAAGATAAAACGACTGGTATCGATCCCCGCGTCGTAAACCTTGCCTTGCAACAGGTTGTTGGCCAAGTTGCCAACTTCGCCGATGTTGTTGAAAAAGTTATGCACACCATCTTCTAAAAACTGCGGCGTAACCGCCTGATAGCCTTTTGCTAATGGCTTCAGGGTGTAGGTATCAACGGTGTCATTGATGTTGAACATGACCCGGTTATAACCAATCCACGGGTCATCCTCTTCCGAGGCTTGCACTGCACCTGAAAGCAGTGCAACGCTTGCGCAGGCAGCCCATACACTCAGGCGCTCCAACCAGCTATTTCTGGTGTCTCGCATTAATCAATCTCCTTGAAAATTAAGCGCCGGTGTCGGAGCCTGCCTTATAAAGTCGCGCAGTATAATGCTTATCACCCACCCGTTGCAGCATAGTGACCTTTCCAGATGGCTGAAAACAAGCAAGTACTTCACACTGCATTGATCCCGGTTCGCTGGGGCGATATGGACAGTTACGGCCACGTCAATAACACTCTCTATTTACAATACCTCGAAGAAGCTCGGGTCGCCTGGTTCGAATGTGCCGGGATCAGCCTCAACAGCAGCGCAATTGCTCCTGTGGTATTGCAGACGCTACACACCTACCTGAAACCGGTCACCCACCCTGCCACAGTCAAGGTCGAGCTATTTTTAGGCGCCATCGGCCGTAGCAGCTTGGTGCTTGAGCATCGCCTATCCACCGTTGAATCCCCTGATACAACCTACGGCGAAGGTCATTGCAAGTTGGTCTGGGTTGATCACGCAAGCACTGAATCAGTGCCGCTTCCCGAGCATCTGCGTCGTCAACTCACCCCACCATATTGAGCGTCGACGCGGTGACTTAATTCTGTCACATGCCATTCATCCACCCGTCACCTTGACTGTTTAGTATCTGGACTAGACCATTTCAAGGATGACGGAATGAACGCGCCAGCCACTTCTCCTCAATTCACAGCGGTATTATTTGGACTAAGTGGTTGCTTGGTCGATTTTGGTGCCCGTGCACAGCCCTCCAGTCTCAGCTCAGGCATGGCCGCAGAAGCTAAATTGGCCAGTCATTCCGAATTAGCACCCGGCGCGCATGAACTGCTCAATGACCTGCACCAGCACAAAGTCCCCTGCGCTTGGCTTGATGAATTACCCGAGCAAGCCTGCACGCAACTGAGCAGCAAACTGCCCGAGTGGATCAAAGCCAGCAATCGCCCTGCCCGCTCCTGGCCGGCACCCGATGCCTGCTGGCAAGCATTGATGGAGCTGAATGTCAGCCAACTCGACGGTTGTGTGCTGGTGAGTAGCGAACCGCGCTTGCTCCAGGCGGGCCTTAATGCGGGCTTATGGACCATTGGCTTGGCGGCCTGCGGGCAACTTTGTGGCAAAACCCTGAGCGACTGGCAAGCGCTTGAAGCCGCAGAGCGTGAGCGTTTGCGCGCCCAGGCAACACTGGCGCTTTATCGGCTCGGCGTGCATGCCGTGACCGATCAACTAACAGAGCTGGGCCCTTGCTTGAGTGATCTCAACCTGCGTCGACTCAAGGGAGAAAGGCCATGACCCTGAGCCTGACGCAATTTACTAAGCAGCTCAGCGCCCTGTTCGGCAATCGTGGCAACCTGCCTTATGGCGAAGACATTAGCCAGACCCAGCATGCGCTGCAGTGTGCAACTTTCGCCGAGCGTTCAGGCTGTCGTAATAGCTTGGTTGTCGCCGCGTTACTGCATGATATCGGCCACTTACTCGATGACCCTGAACGTGGTTTGAGCGAAGACATGCGCCATGAAGAACGCGGAGCCGAGTTACTGCGTACGCTGTTTGCCGACTCAGTCTGGCAACCCATTCGCCTGCATGTCGCCGCCAAGCGCTATTTATGCGCGGTGGACCCGCTGTACCACGCAGGCTTGTCAGACGCGTCGCGCCATAGCTTGCAACTGCAAGGCGGGCCTTTTAATGACCGTGAAATAGAGGCGTTTCTACGCGCGCCCTACGCGCAAGATGCACTCACCCTGCGGCGCTTGGATGATTTGGGCAAAGACCCACAAATGAAAACCCCAAGCCTTGAATATTTTTACCCCCATATTGAAAAAGCCTTACTCGCAGCCAACTGAAGCCACAACTGTCCTGCGTTGGCTGTTAGCCCCTGGCTAAATTGTGTCAAAGCTTGATCCTAAACAAGCAAAGCACCTGCAGGTGGATTATCCTGATGATATAGGCAAGGATCTTTCGCAGCCGCCAAAGGTCTATTGTTTTATGGAGCCTCTGAAAAAGGTAGCGAGCGACGGTAGGACAAGGCAAAAAACTGCGAAAAAGCGGAGTTTACGTGTTGTAAATGAGCATTTTGAGCAGTTTTTTAACGCAGTAATATCGAGCGCAGTAGTTTTTCAGAGGTTCCTTATCTATTTGAAAAGGGAGCGCCATATGCCTGCTAGCCGTTTGCAGCAGCAACTCGATGAACTGCGTGAGCAGCTGTCCCAAGACTCACCTCTAAGCGAGGATGAGCGCGCGGAACTCTACGTTCTGTCTCAAGAGATCGAACTGCAACTGGCGCGCGAAGCTGCAGCCGCGCCGGATGCGACCCTTGTTGACGGTGTCAACCTGGCAGTTGAGCGTTTTGAAGTCAGCCACCCAACATTGGCCGGCACCCTGCGTAATATTGTGCAGAGCTTGGCCAATATGGGGATCTAATAGATCCCTGTGGGGTGTGACAACACGAAGCTTGTCCACCACAACCCGGCAAATTATCCGAATATTTGCAGCGTTAATGGTGGGTAAAAAGGCGTCATGCTAGCGAAGTGCCTCGCTAGCCCCAAAAAGCCCAGCATTTGCTGGGCTTTTTGCTTACTGACGAACCAGCCGCCGATTCTCTGGATTAATCGGCCCGGTGCTGCGATACGGATTGATATCCAAGCCGCCACGGCGCACATAACGTGCGTATACCGTTAATGAGCCCGGCTTGAGCAAACGCTGGATATCGAGAAAGATCCGCTCGACACACTGTTCATGGAAGTCGGCGTGCTGGCGGAAACTCACCAAATACGCCAGTAAACTGCCTTGATCCAACGCCGGGCCATGATATTCGATGACCACCGTCCCCCAATCCGGCTGTCCAGTTACCGGGCAATTGGACTTGAGCAAATGACTGTACAGGGTTTCACTGACCACGCGCTGCGTATCGCAACGCAGCAACTCCGGTTGTGGCTGCTCATAATTGCTGATGCTGATTTCGGCATCATCAATACACAAACCCGGCAGTGACGCGACGCCATCGGCGGCCACATCTTCAAGGCTGCGCACCTTGACTAAAACCGGCTTGCCAGCAGCCGCAGACAAGTCCTTGCTCATCACCTCAACCAGCTCAGCAGTGCTGGCAAAGACGCTCTGATTCAGCGAGTTGAGGTACAGCTTGAATGACTTCGACTCGATGATGTTCGGCGAGTCGGCAGGGATTGCAAACTCAGCAATGGCCACCACCGGCTTACCCGAAGGCAGTAGCCAGGACAGCTCGAAACAGTTCCAGAAATCCACACCCTGATAAGGCAAGGTTTCGGCGCTCAGGCCCAGCTCGGCCCACTTAGGTGCGCGCGGGATTGGAAACAGCAACGACGGCGTGTAAGTGGCGATGTATTCGCTGGACTTACCCAGCGGCGAATCTTCAGCAGCAGGATGCATATTGATTACCTGTGAAACATGCAGCGGTTAAGACAGTTCGGCAACAACGTCAATTAACGCCTGCGCGGGATTGGCTGCCTGGCTGATTGGGCGACCGATTACCAGATAGTCTGAACCAGCCGCCATTGCCTGGCTTGGCGTCAGGATACGGCGCTGGTCATCCTGAGCGCTGCCCGCTGGACGAATCCCTGGAGTGACCAGTTGCAACTGGGCAAAACGCTGCTTGAGGATTTGCGCTTCTTGTGCCGAACACACCAGACCATCCATACCTGCCTGTTGCGCCAGACCGGCAAGACGCAGCACCTGTTCCTGCGGCGCAACATCAAGACCGATGCCCGCCAGATCCTGCTGCTCCATGCTGGTCAGCACGGTCACACCAATCAGCAATGGCTTGGCCCCGCTCAGGCTGTCGAGGGTTTCGCGGCAAGCACTCATCATGCGCAAGCCGCCAGAGCAATGCACGTTGACCATCCACACACCCATTTCAGCGGCCGCCTTGACAGCCATGGCCGTGGTGTTGGGAATGTCGTGGAATTTAAGGTCGAGGAAAACTTCAAAACCTTTATTGCCCAGCACAGAAACGATTTCAGGGCCGCAGCGCGTGAACAGCTCCTTGCCGACCTTGACCCGGCACAGCTTAGGATCGAGCTGATCAGCCAAGGCTAGCGCGGCATCACGGGTCGGGAAATCCAAAGCAACGATGATTGGAGTCTGGCAATCGGACATGGTCGGGCTCTCGTGGTCAATTTCGCCGCGCATTGTAGCCGAAGCGACAACCAGTTACCGCCTGATTAATCGGACGCCGACGGGCTACCCGGCAATAATCTGCAACTGCGCTTGCAAACGCGCCGCTTCAGGTCGCTGGCAATTGACCGCAACATGCGACAAACCCAGCCATCCCGCCATGTTCTGCAGTTGCTCGGCCATGGCTGCAATGGCGCTGTCATCCAGCCCACCCGGCTCGCTGTGCAGCGCGTGCAAAGCCAAGCAACCCTTGGCCCGTTCGGCGCGCAAATCCAGCCGTGCGAGCAACTGTTCATTGTGTAAAAACGGCAGCACGTAATAGCCATACACGCGCTTGTGTTGCGGCGTATAAATTTCCAGACGGTAACGAAAATCAAACAGGCGCTCGGTACGTTGACGCTGCCAAACCAATGAATCAAACGGCGAAAGCAAGGCACTTGCTGTCACTTTACGCGGAATTTTCAAGCTGGCTGTCGGGTGATAGCCGGGCTTGTTCCAGCCTTGCACGGCAATCTCGGTCAACTGGCCTGACTCAAGCAATTCGTTGATGCGCGCCTTACTGTCGCGCGGGTCCAGACGAAAGTAGTCGCGCAGATCAACTTCACTGGCAACGCCGAGCGCTTGCGCTGAATGCATCAATAATTGGCGCTGCGCCGTGGCCTCATCTATCTCTGCGTGATTAAGCACAGCGGCGGGCAAGACCCGCTCCGGCAAGTCATATAAACGCTCGAAACCATTGCGACCGGCGACCGTTACATGCCCCGCAGCAAACAACCATTCCAACGCATGTTTTTCATCGCTCCAGCCCCACCACGGGCCTTTCGACTTATCACCCGCAGCCAAGCTGCCAGCGCCCAGTGCGCCGCGCTCCCTGACTGACTGCAAAACTGAGCGAATCAACGGCTGCTGTTCCCGGCCGAATTTGGCTAACTGCTTATAAATGCCTTCACCGCGCTCGGCACGCTGCATGCGCCAGCGCATTAGTGGATAAAACGACAGAGGCAGTAAGGACGCCTCATGCCCCCAATACTCGAAGAGTTTTCGCTGACGACCGGAACTCCACGCCGCCCGTTCAAGCAACGCTGGCGAATAATGTCCCAGACGTGAATACAGCGGCAGGTAATGCGAACGCACCAGCGCATTGACCGAGTCAATTTGCACCACACCAAGCCGTTCGATAGTTGCATTGAGGTGAGCGATCTTGACCGCTTTCGGTTGTCGTGCATTAAAACCTTGGGCAGCCAACACCAGTCGGCGGGCCTGCTTGAGTGATAGCGATTGGGTTTCGCGCATGCGGCTCTCCTCAACTGAGTGCTTTACCCTAGCTGAGCGGAGCACAACTGAACAGACGCAGCAGGTCTAAACAACTGCGCCTGTTGAGGTTTAGAGGCACTCATCAAGAGCGGTGCTTGAGCGGATCATCCCAGAATGGCCGCTCGACTTCCTGCATGACATCTGCACGGCTCAAACCAATATCTTTAAGCGCTGCATCACCCAATGCAGCTAGTTGATGACGCTCTTTAGCCAGTTGATTCCAGCGCTTGATTTGCGCCCAGACCAGCCGCGCATAAGCGCGAACTGACATGTCTTTTACCGACCATACACCTGCGATTGCGTAACCTTTTTGAGCTTTCATCTTGTCGCCCTCCTTTAGGGATAGCGACAGTCTCCAACTTGACCTATGATCAATCCAACGAATGTTTCTTATGCAATACATCTCCGAGATTGATCAATGGCCAACTACCCCAGCATCGACAGTGAATTGTTGCGTACCTTTGTCGCGATTGCCGATTACGGTGGCTTTACCCGGGCTGCCGAGGTAGTTAATCGCACTCAGTCAGCGGTAAGCATGCAGATGAAGCGCCTTGAGGATGACGTCATGCAGCGCCCGTTGTTCCAGCGTGACGGCCGCCAGCTCAGCCTCACCGCTGAGGGCCAGGTGCTGCTCGGTTATGCACGGCGGATCCTTAAATTGCATGGCGAAGTCATGACCACCTTGCGCGAACCGCACATGGTCGGATCAGTGCGTATTGGCACTCCCGACGACTACGTAATGCGCTTTATGCCGGGAATTCTCTCGCGTTTTGCTCAGGCCTATCCCTTGGTCCAAGTCGAGCTGCACTGCGAGCCGTCGTTCCAACTGCTCCAACGCCAGGACCTGGACTTGACCATTGTCACCCGCGAACCGGGTACTGAAATCGGCCAGTTGTTGCGCCAAGAACGGATCGTCTGGGCCGAAGCGGAAGGCTTCAACCCGCATGAGCAGACACCGCTGCCGCTGGCGATGTTCAACTCCGAATGCTTTTGCCGCTCATGGGCCTGCAACGCACTGGATGCAAGTGAACGGGAATACCGTATCGCCTACACCAGCCCGAGCCTGTCGGCGATTATGGCGGTAGTCAGTGCAGGGCTTGCAGTCACCGCGCAATTGCAGAGCCTGATCACCCCGAACATGCGAATTATCGGTGAGCATGAAGGTCTGCCTGCAATGCCGATGGCCAGCATCGTTTTATTACGCAATAACAAGAGTCACTCGCCAGTGACTGAAACGCTGGCCGAGCACATCATCGAAGGTTTTAAACTTTAAACGCCAATAGCACTGCACAGATCACCAGGAACCCCGCAAACATGGCGCGCAGCACCCGTTCAGGCAGAGCGTGCGCCAGCTTTACTCCCCAACTGATACTGAGCAAACCGCCGATAGCCAGTGGCAAGCCCATCATCCAGTCAACGTGGTCGTGCAAGCCATAAGTGACCAGTGTTACCGCAGTGCTTGGCGCCGCCAGCGCCAGCGATAATCCTTGAGCGACCACCTGCGTGGTGCCAAATACACTGGTCAATACCGGCGTGGCCACCACTGCACCACCCACCCCAAGCAAGCCGCCAAGCAAACCCGCGCCGCCACCCAGCACGCCCAACCACGGCCATGGATGACGCAGTTCAGTACCGCCCGCCACGGGGCGGTAGAACAAGCGCGAAACGTTATACGCCGCCAGCGCCAGCAAAAACACAATAAAGCCAACCCGCATGCGCTCAGCATCAATATTGACTGCCCAGCCAGCACCCAGCAGCGCGCAACAAAAACTGCTGATGGCCAGTATCAGGGCATGTCGAATATCGATACGGTTGCGCTGGTGATAGCGCCAGAGAGCCAACAACACATTGGGCACGACCATCACCAGACCTGTGCCTTGAGCCAATTGCTGATCAAGACCAAACAGGATTCCCAGTGCAGGAATCGCGATCAAACCGCCGCCGATACCGAACAAACCGCCAAGTGAGCCGAGCATGGCACCCAACACAACATTAATTGCAAAATCCAACAGACTCATAAATCTCTGCGTTCCGCTCAAGGGTGCCGCACATGCTATAGCCTTGCTACTAGTCTGGAAACGCACAGCAGCGCACAATGGCTATGCATACTTCGCACAAGCGAGCCTGAGATGAATCCCGACGCCCTGACCCATCAACTGACTCTATTTCTTGACGTGCTCGAAACGGGCAGCTTTTCGGCTGCTGCACGACGCCATCCGCTCACCCCATCAGCAGTCGCCCGACGGATTGATGCATTGGAACGCTCGCTGGGCAGCAGCCTGTTTAATCGCACCACCCATGCGGTACGCGTAACGCCAGCCGGTATCGCCTTCGCCGAGCGGGCAAAACGTATTCTCAATGAACTGAATCTGGCGCGCGCCGAAGCGGTATCACTTAGCAGCGAGCCCGAAGGCCTGATTCGCATTGATGCACCCTCACCTTTTGGCCGCCGCCACTTGGCCCCGGCAATTGCCGACTTTCTGTTGGCCTATCCTGGACTGGATGTGCAGTTACGCCTGATCGACAGTTTTGTTGACCTGCATGGCGCGCACTTGGGTGAAGTGGATGTGGTCTTGCGGATCGGCCCTTTGCAGGACACACGCTTGGTGGCCACTGCGCTTTCGCCATTGGTGCGGATAGTATGCGCCAGCCCCGACTACCTCGCGCAACGGGGCATTCCGCGCCAACCCAGCGAGCTTATTGAGCATGACGGCCTTGACTGGGACAGTTTGGCGCCGCCCTATGCCTGGCGATTCGAGCAAGACGGCAAGCTCAATATTTTCAAACCCCAACGTATGCGCATGACCGCCAACAATGCTGAAACATTGCTGTTCAGCGCACTGTCCGGCCTTGGCATCGCCCACTTGCCAAGCTGGTTGATCAGCGAGCATTTGCTACGCGGTGAACTGGTTCCGCTGTTCTGTGATGGCGGACTCCCAGCGCCCGAACCCAGCGGTATTTACGCCCTGCGTCTGGACCGTGAAACCGGTTCGCGAAGCCGATTGTTACTCGAGTTCCTGAAGTCACGTTTTGGCCCCGTGCCGCCGTGGGATACAGCCTTGCACAGCAGCCTCAATCACCACTGAGCAAACACGCCGATGCAGTGACGTGTTTGCTCCATGCTCAGCGCTAGGCCGCGGCGCCAGCATCTGCATGCAGACCTGCCGACTCAACAGCGCCAACCGCACATTGCTCGTCGATATCCGAGGTGTCGCCGGTAATTCCGATTGCACCGAGAATCTCCCCGCCACTGCTGCGAATCAGCACCCCGCCCGGCGCAGGCACCAGATTACCATCCGCCAGGTTATTCACCGAGCCAATAAACGTCGGGCGCTGTTGCGCGTCCACCGCAATGGCTCGCGAGCCCTTGCCCAGCGCCAGCGCGCCCCAGGCCTTACCCACTGCAATCTGCGGGCGCAACAAACTGGCGCCGTCCTCACGTTGCAAGCTGATCAAGTGTCCACCCGCATCCAAAACGGCAACCGTTAATGGCGCGGTTTTGATCTCGCGCGCTATGGCAAGCGCCCGTTGGCTAATGGTTGTTGCGACATCCAAGGTTAAAGTCTTCATGGCAAGGCCATCCTTAATGAAGTGAAAAATCAAAGAAACACCTCACCACGCCAGCAGTGCGGGCAAGGCAATCAAAAATCCACACCACTATCTCACCAGATACAAAAAACTCAAAACATAAATACAATTTATTTGTATTTTGTATACAAATAATAAGCCAGCTAACGAACATAGCCAAAACATCCTTTAAAACACCTGTTTTAAAAGAAATTCCGCTTAAAACGTCTATTCCCCCAAAAATAGTTGACCGGAAAGTCATGCCATGAATAGAATCTATCACAGCAACTTGTATACAATTTAACAATAAAAGAGGCACAAGAAATGGCCAGAATGAGAGCAATTGAGGCCGCCGTACTGGTGATGCGTCGCGAAGGTGTTGACACCGCGTTTGGCATCCCCGGCGCTGCCATCAACCCGCTGTACGCAGCGCTGAACAAAGTGGGTGGCATTGACCACGTCCTGGCCCGTCACGTCGAAGGTGCTTCGCACATGGCCGAAGGCTACACCCGCACCAACGCTGGCAACATCGGCGTGTGTATCGGCACTTCAGGCCCAGCAGGTACTGACATGGTGACTGGCTTGTACTCAGCCAGCGCTGACTCCATCCCGATTCTGTGCATCACCGGCCAAGCGCCGCGTGCGCGTATGCACAAAGAAGATTTCCAGGCCGTTGATATCACCAGCATCGTCAAGCCTGTGACCAAATGGGCGACCACGGTAATGGAGCCTGGCCAAGTGCCACGTGCGTTCCAGAAAGCCTTTTATGAAATGCGCTCAGGTCGCCCCGGCCCCGTGCTGATCGACCTGCCGTTTGATGTACAAATGGCCGAGATCGAATTTGATATCGACGCTTATGAGCCAATGCCTCTGGCTAAGCCAGCGGCCACTCGCGTACAAGCTGAAAAAGCCCTGAGCATGCTCAACGAAGCGGATCGCCCGTTACTGGTTGCAGGCGGCGGTATTTTCAATGCTGACGCGGCTGACAAACTGGTCGAATTTGCCGAGCTGACTGGTGTGCCGGTTATCCCGACATTGATGGGCTGGGGTTCGATCCCGGACGACCACAAATTGATGGTTGGCATGGTTGGCCTGCAAACCTCGCACCGCTACGGCAACGCCACGCTACTGGAATCCGATTTGGTATTCGGTATCGGTAACCGCTGGGCTAACCGCCACACCGGCACCGTTGAGGTGTATACCGAGGGCCGCAAATTCATCCACGTCGATATCGAACCGACGCAAATCGGTCGTGTATTCAACCCAGATCTAGGCATTGTTTCGGATGCAGGCGCAGCGCTTGATGCATTCCTCGAAGTTGCCCGCGAGTGGAAAGCCGCTGGCAAACTGAAAGATCGCAGCGCTTGGGTTGATGCATGCCGCGAGCGCAAGCGCACCATGCAGCGCAAGACTCACTTCGAAAACGTGCCGGTAAAACCGCAGCGCGTATACGAAGAGATGAACGAGTTTTTCGGCAAAGACACCTGCTACGTCACCACCATTGGTTTGTCACAAATTGCCGGCGCGCAGTTCTTGCATGTCTACAAACCGCGCCATTGGATCAACTGTGGCCAAGCGGGCCCGCTCGGCTGGACCGTTCCGGCTGCATTGGGCGTGGCCAAGGCTGACCCAAGCCGCAACATTGTCGCCCTGTCTGGCGACTATGACTTCCAGTTCATGATTGAAGAACTGGCCGTCGGCGCGCAATTCAACCTGCCGTATATCCACGTAGTCGTGAACAACTCCTACCTGGGCTTGATTCGTCAGGCACAGCGCGGCTTTGAGATGGATTACTGCGTGCAGTTGGCGTTCGAGAACATCAACGCCCCAGAACTCAACGGTTACGGTGTCGACCACGTTGCAGTGGTTGAGGGCTTGGGCTGTAAAGCCATCCGCGTGTTCGAGCCTAACGACTTGCAGGCTGCCTTCGCCAAAGCCAAAGCGCTGATGGAAGAGCACCGCGTACCGGTTGTGGTTGAAGTGATTCTGGAGCGTGTAACCAACATTTCCATGGGCACTGAAATCAACGCGATTAACGAATTTGAAGAACTGGCTGCCCGTGGTGCTGACGCGCCGACCGCCATCTCCATGCTCGACTAAAACCGATCAAAACCTCCCTCTTCCACCAGAGAGGGAGCCAATCCAGAGGAGACATTTATGCCTCGTTTCGCTGCCAATTTGTCCATGTTGTTCACTGAAGTGGACTTCATGGATCGTTTCGCTGCTGCCGCCGACGCGGGTTTCAGCGGTGTTGAATACCTGTTTCCGTACGACTTCGCTGCTGGCGATATCAAAATCGAACTCGACAACAACAAGCTCGAACAAGTGCTGTTCAACTTACCTGCCGGTGACTGGGCTAAAGGTGAGCGCGGCATAGCCTGCCACCCGGATCGAGTTGAAGAGTTCCGCGCCGGTGTCGACACCGCAATTGCCTACGCAAAAGTACTGGGCAACAGCCAGATCAACTGCTTAGCCGGTATTCGTCCGCAAGGTTATGACTGCGCAACAGTCGAGCAAACCTTTGTCGACAACCTAAAGTTTGCCGCCGAAAAACTGGCTGACGCCGGAATCAAGCTGGTCATGGAAATGATCAACACCCGCGACATTCCAGGCTTCTACCTGAACACCACGGCCCAGGCTTTGGCGATTCGCGACAAAGTCGGCAGCAGCAATCTGTACCTGCAATACGACATCTATCACATGCAAATCATGGAAGGCGATCTGGCCCGCACCGTGAGCGACAACCTTGCTGTGATCAACCACGTACAGCTGGCCGACAACCCGGGCCGCAACGAGCCGGGCACGGGCGAGATCAATTACCGCTTCATGTTCGAACACCTGGACCGCATTGGCTACCAGGGTTGGATTGGCTGTGAATACAAGCCAGCCACCACCACCGCTGCCGGCCTCGGCTGGATGAAAGCGCATAACGCAATTTAAGGAGCACTGTCATGGCTAAAATCGGATTTCTCGGTACTGGCATCATGGGCAAGCCCATGGCCGAAAACCTGCAAAAAGCAGGTCATCAATTGTTTCTTTCAACTCACCACGACGAAGCCCCCGCTGACTTGGTCGCTGCAGGCGCTATAGCGCTGGCCAACCCAAAAGAAGTAGCGCAAGAAGCTGAATTCATCATCGTCATGGTTCCAGACACCCCGCATGTTGAAGACGTGCTGTTCCGCGAAGATGGCGTTGCTGATGGTGTGGGTCCAAACAAAGTCGTGATCGACATGAGCTCGATCTCGCCAAGCGCGACCAAAACCTTCGCTGAAAAAATCAAAGCGACTGGCGCAGCGTATCTGGACGCGCCAGTGTCCGGCGGTGAAGTTGGCGCAAAGGCAGCCACCTTGTCGATCATGGTCGGCGGCTGTGAAAAAGCCTTCGAACGTGTCCTGCCGTTGTTCCAGTCGATGGGTAAAAACATCACCCGCGTTGGCGGCAATGGTGACGGCCAGACTGCAAAAGTGGCTAACCAGATCATCGTCGCGCTGAACATTCAGGCGGTTGCTGAAGCCTTGCTGTTTGCTGCCAAGAACGGCGCAGACCCAGCCAAGGTGCGTGAAGCACTGATGGGCGGCTTTGCCGGTTCGAAGATTCTCGAAGTACACGGCGAACGCATGATCAAAGGCACCTTTGATCCGGGCTTCCGCATCAGCCTGCACCAGAAAGACCTTAATTTGGCTTTGGCTGGCGCACGCGAGTTGGGCCTTAACCTGCCAAACACCGCCAACGCCCAGCAAGTGTTCAGCACCTGCGCGGCTATCGGCGGCAGCAACTGGGATCACTCCGCGCTGGTTAAAGGCCTGGAGCACATGGCCAACTTCTCGATCCGCGACAAGTAATGCCCGTAGGGTGAGACAACGCGAAGCTTGTCCACCGCAATGCATGGCAATTCGAATATCCGTTGTCACAAATGGTGGCTGAAAAAGCGTCACCCACCCTACGAAAGCAACATCTGCACCCTTGGGCGGGACAAGGTAAAACTTCCCCGCTCAGGGCTTGGCAACAGAGCAACAAATCAGGCGGTGCGTCCAAGGTAGGTTGGACAAGTCGCCTGACCCTTTCGACCTCCCCGGGGCGCGGTGTCACGGCCTGCAAACCGGGAGGGTCGATTCCAATCCAGAGTCGTCTTGAATGACGCCTGCGGACTGCAATCGACAAAACCGTACGCGCAAAAGCTTAAACACTCTAACGACAACAAATTCGCCCCTTAGAAATAAGAGAGTCTGCCATGTCCATCGACCCGCAAAACCTGTTGCGTGAGCTCTTTAACACCGCCATCGACGCTGCCCATCCGCGTCACGTGCTGGCCGACCATTTACCCGCTGACCGCAGCGGCCGAGTGATTGTAATCGGCGCAGGCAAAGCAGCCGCAGCCATGGCCGAGGTGATCGAGCGTGAGTGGCAAGGCGAGGTTTCAGGACTGGTCGTGACGCGCTACGAGCACGGCGCCAACTGTAAAAAAATTGAAGTGGTTGAGGCTGCGCACCCGGTCCCGGATGACGCTGGCGAACGTGTCGCCAGGCGCGTACTGGCGATGGTCAGCAACCTGACTGAAAGCGATCGGGTTATTTTCCTGCTCTCCGGCGGTGGCTCTTCCCTGCTCGCCCTGCCCGCTGAAGGCATTACCCTGCAAGATAAACAGGCGATCAACAAAGCCCTGCTCAAATCAGGCGCGACTATTGGCGAGATGAACTGCGTGCGCAAGCACCTTTCCGCTATAAAAGGCGGCCGCTTGGCCAAAGCCTGCTGGCCAGCCACAGTCAATACCTATGCGATTTCCGATGTGCCCGGTGATGAAGCCACGGTCATCGCCTCAGGCCCAACGGTTGCAGACCCCAGCACCAGCGCCGAAGCATTGGCGATTCTGGCCCGTTACAGCATTGAGATTCCCGCCAATGTTCGCCAATGGCTGCAAGACCCACGCTCTGAAACAGTCAAGCCCGGCGACCCTTGCCTTGCTCGCAGCCACTTTCAGTTAATCGCCACGCCGCAACAATCCCTCGACGCCGCAGCCGCAAAGGCTGAGTCCGCCGGTTTCCCAGTGTTGATTCTGGGTGACCTTGAAGGTGAATCCCGCGAAGTGGCCAAGGTCCATGCCGGGATCGCCAAGCAAATCCGCTTGCACGGCCAGCCGATCAAAGCGCCGTGCATCATCTTGTCCGGCGGGGAAACCACAGTCACTGTGCGCGGCAACGGCCGTGGCGGGCGCAATGCGGAGTTTCTACTCAGCCTAACCGACAGCCTCAAAGGCATGCCGGGCGTATATGCCATCGCGGGTGACACCGACGGCATCGACGGCTCCGAAGACAACGCCGGCGCCATCATGACGCCTTTCAGCTACACCCGCGCAGGCTTACAAAACCTCAGCGCCAGTGACGAGCTGGATAACAACAATGGTTACGGCTACTTCGCGGCGCTCGATGAATTGATCATGACCGGGCCAACTCGCACCAACGTGAATGACTTTCGCGCTATTTTGATTCTTGAGAGCAATGAATAATGACACCTGACAAGAACGTAAAAATCCTCGCAACACTGGGCCCGGCCATCAAAGGCATTGACGATATTCGTCAACTGGTCGAGTCAGGCGTCAACTTGTTCCGCCTCAACTTCAGCCACGGCGAGCATGCTGATCATGCCGAGCGCTTCAACTGGGTTCGCGAAGTCGAAAAGCAACTGAATTACCCGATCGGCATTCTCATGGACCTGCAAGGCCCGAAACTGCGTGTCGGTCGTTTCGCCGACGGCAAGGTCATGCTGCAACGTGGTGACAGCTTGCGTCTTGACCTGGACAAAACGCCGGGTACAGCCCAACGGGTAAACCTGCCGCACCCGGAAATCATCGAAGCCCTGCAACCGGGCATGAGCCTGCTGCTTGATGACGGCCGCCTGCGTCTGCAAGTAACGGCCAAACACGCCGATGCAGTGGACACCAAGGTGATTGCCGGCGGCGAATTGAGTGACCGCAAAGGGGTAAACGTACCCGAAGCAGTATTGCAGTTGAGCCCGCTGACCGAGAAGGACCGTCGCGACCTGAGCTTCGGCCTTGAGTTGGGTGTCGACTGGGTGGCGCTGTCTTTCGTGCAACGCCCGGAAGACATCATCGAAGCACGCGAACTGATTAAGGACAAAGCCTTCCTGATGGCTAAAATCGAAAAGCCCTCGGCGGTCGAACATCTCGAAGAAATCGCCAAGCTGTGCGATGCGATCATGGTTGCGCGCGGCGACTTGGGCGTTGAAGTACCGGCTGAAAATGTGCCGCGTATCCAGAAAGACATTATCCGCACCTGCCGCCAACTGGGGCGTCCGGTCGTGGTCGCCACGCAGATGCTCGAATCCATGCGCTTCTCTCCTGCTCCCACGCGCGCTGAAGTCACCGACGTTGCCAATGCTGTCGCCGAAGGTACAGATGCGGTAATGCTCTCGGCTGAAACCGCCTCGGGTGATTACCCGATGGAAGCGGTCAGCATGATGAGTAAAATCATCCGCCAGGTTGAAAATGGTCCTGACTTTCAAGCCCAGCTGGACGTCAGCCGCCCCCATGCGGAAGCCACCGCATCGGATGCAATCAGCTGCGCAATTCGGCGCATCAACGCTATCTTGCCAGTCGCCACCTTGGTCAACTACACCGAGTCTGGCGCATCGAGCCTGCGCGCCTCACGTGAGCGGCCAAAGTCACCGATTCTGAGCCTCACCCCGAATCTTAATACTGCGCGCCGCTTAACCGTTGCATGGGGCATCTACTCGGTAGTCAACGAGCGCTTGCACAAGGTCGAGGAAATCACCAGCACCGCACTCGAAATCGCTCAAGCGCAAGGCATGGCCAAGCGCGGTGATACCGTGGTGATTACCGCTGGCGTACCGTTCGGCCAACCTGGCAGCACCAACAGCCTGCGAATAGAAACCCTTCACTAACAACGCTATTTGCTTCACGGCGCCTCAAGGGAAGGACACCTTAAGGCTCCACCGGACAGGGATGTTCACCTAAGACTGACAAGCCGCACAAACAAGAATACCGAACGCTCGCAGCTGCAACTGCGGGCGTTTTTTGATTTAACAGCAAACTCATCCAAGCGGTTAACAGATGCCCACCCGGCCACTCCCAACGCCAGCCCTGCGCGGCTTCAGAGCATTATTAAGCGGCTTCAGCCAAGTATTCCTGCAAAACGATCCGGGTTGTGGCCTGCTGATTTTGCTGGGCATCGCAGTTGGCGCACCAGAACTGCTTGGCGGCGCGCTGCTCGGCGCTTTAACCGGCACGCTCACTGCACAACGTCGCGGCTATGCCAGCGCTGACATCGAGCAAGGTCTGTATGGCTACAACGGCGTACTGCTGGGCATGCTGATCAGCATGCAGTTTCAATGGTCGGCGAGCGTGCCGTTGCTGATTATCGTCAGCGCAGGCCTGTCGAGCCTGATACTTGCCCCGTGGTTGGCGCGGATGCGTACTCGCCAATGGCTGCCTGCCTTCACCTTCCCCTTTGTCGCACTCAGTTGGCTATTGCTCGAACTGGCGACGCCTTTGCAGTTGCAGCTGCAGCCAAGCGCTATGCTCGAGTCGCAACAGCTTGACCTGATCAACAGTTTGGCGGCAATGGCCCGTGGGCTGGGGCAAGTGCTGTTTATTGAACGACCGCTGTCCGGTTTATGCCTGTTACTTGGCCTATTTGTCGCGGACACCCGAGCCGCCGTCTGGGGGTTAGTCGGCTCAGCCTTCGGCCTTGGTTTTGCCCTTTATCAAGGTTGGGAGCAACACAGCGCCCTTGCCGGTCTGTATGGCTACAACGCTGTTTTAGCTGCGATTGCCGTAAGCCAGGTTAACCGCCGAATATGGTTGCCGTTGCTGGCGATTATCATTGCTCTTGGCTTGCAGCCGGGCTTCAGCTCACTTGGCCTTCCGGCACTGACCATGCCGTTTATTCTCGCCTGTTGGCTAATCAGTGCAAGCCAGCGTCTGATCAAACAAAGTGCCGCTCAAACAGCCCCGCGCAAGGCTAAGCCATAGCCTTGCGCGCAACACTTGCATCAAGCAGGCTAAACTCCCTAGGCTGACACGCGTTTTACAACGCGACGATCATCGCCAACAAGGGAGCACGCCAGCAGCACATGGAAAACACATTGAGTTTGCGCCGCCGGATCTATCGGATCATTTTCTTTACCGACACCCTGGCCGGACAACGTTTCGACAACATTCTGCTGGTCACCATTCTCGCCAGCCTTATCGTGGTAATGCTCGACAGCATCCAAGCCGTACACAGCCAATACAGCGCCTGGATGTCTGGGCTGGAGTGGATGTTCACAGCCTTGTTTGCTATCGAGTACCTGGTGCGGATCTACTGCTCACCCAAACCGCTGCGTTATATCTTCAGCTTCTATGGTTTGATTGATCTGCTGGCCATTCTGCCCGGCTTGTTGACGCTATTCTTCCCCAGCGCGCAATACCTGCTTATCGTCCGCGTGATCCGCATGATGCGGGTCTTCAGGGTTCTCAAGCTCAGCCCCTACTTACGCCAAGCCAACTTCTTGATGACCGCATTGCGCGGCAGCAGACAGAAGATCATCGTGTTCTTCTCATGCATCGCCATATTGGTCACGGTGTTCGGCACCCTGATGTACGTGATTGAAGGCCCCGAGCACGGCTTTACCAGCATTCCAAAAGGCATCTACTGGGCGGTGGTCACCCTTACCACCGTCGGCTTTGGCGATATTGTCCCGAAGACAGTATTGGGGCAGTTTCTGTCGACCTTGGTGATGATCACCGGTTATTCAATTATTGCCGTGCCTACCGGGATTTTCACTGCTGAGTTGGCCAGCGCCATGCATGGTGGCGAATTACTGGAGCGGGAATGCCCAAGCTGCAAGAAAGACACACACGAGCCCCATGCAGCGTTCTGCAACCGCTGCGGCAACCCGTTGTACCCACGCGGCGGGGATCCGGCAGGGTAATTGATCAAGGTGACTTAAGAGTGACCAGTATTAAACCGGGCTGTTTAACACTGTGCTCGAAACGAAGTATCCAGTCTGCAGGTTTCAGCGGACGAAACCTGCAAACAATGGTTGAACTGTTGCAGTTCAGCCGTGCGGTTTAGGCGATGCTGACGCCATGGGCTTCAGCCAATGGCTTCAAGCCACCTGCGAAACCCTGGCCGATTGCCTTGAACTTGAACTCTTCGCCTGCACGATACACTTCGCCGAAGATCATCGCAGTTTCGGTCGATGCATCTTCGCTCAGGTCATAACGCGCCAACTCTTTACCGTCAGCTTTGTTCACTACGCGAATGTAAGCATTGGCAACCTGGCCGAAATTCTGCTTGCGCTGATCCGCTTCATGGATGGTCACCGCGAAAACCAGCTTCTTGACAGCAGCAGCCAGGCCGTTGAGTTTGACGGTGACTTGTTCATCATCACCCTCGCCTTCACCCGACTGGTTGTCGCCCATATGCTCAACCGAGCCATCGGCGGATTTTTTGTTGTTGTAGAAAATGAAACCCGTGTCATCGAGAACCTTGCCGTTCTCACCGACGATAAAAACCGACGCGTCGAGGTCGAATGGCGAGCCATCGGTAACGCGTGGATCCCAGCCCAGGCCAACCACTACTTCGCTCAACCCTGGTGCTTCTTTGGACAGCGAGACGTTTCCGCCTTTGGACAGACTAATAGCCATTTGCAGATTCCTTGCGCAATAAATTCGAGTTTGATTTGAAAGGTAAAACCGGCTGGCGCTATATAGGCGCCAGCGAGTCATCGGGCATTTAGAAGTTCATGCCATAGGAGTTGGCCAGCGCTTTCAGGCCACCGGCGAAACCTTGGCCAACGGCGCGGAATTTCCACTCACCGTTGTTGCGATACAGCTCTGCGAAAACCATTGCGGTTTCGGTCGAAGCATCTTCAGCCAAGTCATAACGCACGACTTCAGCACTTGTCACCTCGTTGACGACGCGAATAAACGAACCGCCAACCTGACCAAAGTTCTGCTTACGCGAATCGGCATCGTGGATGGTCACGACAAAGGCAATTTTATCGACATCAGCTGCGACACGGCTCAGGTCAACTTTCAACACTTCGTCATCGCCATCACCGGCACCCGTGCGGTTGTCACCGGTGTGCTCAACAGAGCCATCCTGGCTCTTCAGCTGGTTGTAGAAAATGAAGTCAGCATCGCCGCGTACCTTGCCGTTCGCACCTAGCAGGAAGGCGCTGGCATCAAGGTCAAAATCAGCGCCATCGGTGGCGCGTGGATCCCAACCCAGGCCGATCAGCAGCTTGGTCAAGCTCGCATCGGTTTTGGTGAGTGACAGGTTACCGCCTTTTTGAAGAGTCAGTGCCATGGGTAAAGCTCCTTAATGGATGGTTAATACTGTTGCTCAGTTGTTTTCAGGCTGTACTTCTTCCTTTCCGGGGAAGATCCAGCTGGCAACGACACCGATGACCAAGACAATCATGACGATCATCAAACTGGTGTTGGCGTCGATGGTGTAACCGTGATGGAACATATGGTCAGTCGCATTCAAGCCGAGCTTAACTGCGATAAAGAACAGCAGCACGATGACCGCTTTCTCCAGATGAACCAGGTAACGTTTCAGTGCTTCCAGTACAAAGTACATGGTGCGCAAACCCAGGATTGCAAACAGCATCGCCGAATAAACGATCAACGGTTCACGGCTGACAGCAATCACCGCAGGCACAGAGTCAAATGCAAACAAGATATCGGACACTTCCGCAACCACCAGGCACAGAAACAGCGGAGTCGCGAAAATCGTGCCTTTAGCGGCCAGAGACATGCCTGCGTTTTCAGGCTTCTGCAGTTCTACTTCGAGCTTTTTGCGGCTGACGAAGAAGTTGTGGCCATACAACTTCGGCCACACTGGAAATAGCTTCTGGGCGAAGCGATACGCCATGTGCTTGGAGTAATCCTCTTCTTCCTCATCATCACCACCAGCGCGCAACATCATCACCGCAGTCCAGGCTACGATAAGGGCAAATACGATCTCGACCCAGGGACCAAATGCGAGCAGCCCGGTACCGATTGCAACGAAGATGCCGCGGAACACGATAGCGCCAATGATGCCCCAGTAAAGTACCCGGTGGCGCAGGCCATCTGGCACTTTGAACCAGGCGAAGATCGCCATGAACACGAACAGGTTGTCCACGCTCAAGACTTTCTCAAGGGCGTAGCCGGTGACGAACAGGCTTGCAACTTCAGGGCCGTGCTGGACGTAGAGGAAGCCAGCAAAAGCCAGCGAGATTGCAATCCAGAACACCGACCAGACAGATGCCTTGGTCAGTGAAATTGGCTTGTCACCACGATGGGTAATCATATCGAGGAGAAGCGCACCAACAGCGATCCCCACGAAAACCGCCATAGTCAGCGGTGGGAATCCGATTTGTGTTTCCACGTGTAGAGTTCCTTTAAAGGTCGAAATCAGCTGGATTGAGATCCAGCTCAAGGCATATCAGGCGACAAACCGCTTTCTCGTCGTCATCGAAGTTGCCATCAGATGCACCAACGGCAGAGACCACGCGAACCAAAAGGCGAGCCGCGCCATCATTGCCCTTGAGCTTGCCAACCACTTTCAATGCTTCAGCACGACCGATCTGTTGATCGAACTCGAACTTGGCACAGTGATCGTTGAATGAGTTGATCACATCTTTGAGCTCAAAGACTTTCAACTCAGGCGAGTTAGTAATAAACCCGACCATCTTGGATTTTTCCGCCGAGGAAATATCACCATCGGCTGCCGCAACTAGTGCACAGCCTGCAGTAGTCGCATCCATGAATTTTTGATTACGAAACTTGCTGACCTCAGTAGTCAGCTTGTCACGTGCCGCTGTCGCGTTTGTTTTCAGCCACTCGAGCATTTGAGTTCTCCTCAACAGGCGCAGCCAAATGACTACGCCATGAATATTATTTTGAACCAGCAGTCCAGCGCATGCCCCAGCCATAAGCCTTATCCATCACCGCGTGACCGCGATGGAAATCAACCTGGCGGGTGACTTTTACCGCACCATTTACGTTTTCCAGCAAAGCAATGGCGCACACCCCTTCACGACCACCCTCCTCGTTGAGGCGTACCTCAATGTCAGGTTGACCAGGAATGTAAATGGTCACCACGCCATCGGTTTCCTTCCAGTTTGGAACCCCTTCATAAATGAAGGCAAAGAACAAAATGCGCCGCACCTCGCTCCACTTAGTCCCATTGATGTGCAGCCACTCGCCACCGGCAACCGAGCCGGTACGGTCGTCGCCCATCAGCTGTATATAAGGCTCGTGCGTCAGGCTACCGAAAGCCTTGCCGAGCGCTTGCACCACACCCTTTTGACCATTTTGCAGCTCATACAAGCAGCCGACATCGAGGTCGATGGATTTGCTGCGGGCGAAGAAACCACCGCTCTTGGCAGGCCGCTGATTCCAGTTCAGGTTGACCTTGATCTCACCAAAACCGGCTGCGGTTTTCTCCAGACTGATTGTGGTGCGAGTCTTATCGAGCGTGACCTTACTCAGGCTGATCGATGACTTTGCAGCTGGAGGCGCTGCCGGGGGCACAGGCGCCGGTGGCGGCGTTGGAGTGGCCGCAGGCGCAGGCGCTGCGACCTCAACCCCAAAGTGCTTGGCCAATGGCTCAAGCCCGCCTGCGAAACCCTGTGCCACGCAGCGGAACTTCCACTCACCCTGACGCCGATAGAACTCGCCAAGAATCAGCGCCGTCTCCTGCATGCCAGCAGTAGCAAGCTGAGCTTCGATACCGCCAGTGATGCTTAGTGAAAGCTGGGAAACACGGTCAAAACTGGCTTTGTTCTCGTAGATAGTGGCGGTCAATGCCACTTTCTCAACCACAGGCTCGAGCTTGCTCAGGTCAACAGTGAACACGGCCCGGCCGGCAGATGACTCGGTCATCTGCACAACACCGCCCAGAACACTGGTTTGGCCGTAGAAACACATGTCGCTATCGCCACGGACTTTACCGGCAGCGTTCAAGATAAAAGCTGAAACATCAATGTCCGCCCCGGGAATAGGTGCGTATTTGATATCAACACTGAGTTGACCGGTCGCAACTGGCGCATTACCACCCGGTACGAGAGCAGCCATTAACGCACCGCCTGAACAGCCAGAGAAACCAGATCATCGACCGTGCGACCATTTGTGGTGACGCCGATAGCCTTGAATTCCCAGCCAGAACTTTCACGTGACAGACTCGCCATAACAATGCCGGTGTGACCGCCACGCTCAGACAGATTAAAACGGGCAAGCTCCGTTTTATTACTGGCGTTGACGATACGGCAGTAAGCGTTTTCAACTTTCTCGAAAGTCTGACCAGTGAAGCTATTAACGGTGAACACCAGGTGCTTGACCGCTTCAGGCAGGCGCTGAAGGTCAACATTGATAGTTTCGTCATCACCATCGCCTTCACCGGTGCGGTTATCACCTGAGTGCTGGATGGAGCCGTCATTGGACTTGAGTTGACGGAACCAGACCAGGTCGATGGCCTTCAGTTCGCTGTCAAGCAGGATGCAGGATGCGTCAAGATCAATCTCGCCGCCGCTACCCAACAACTTGCCAAAAAACCCGCTTTTTGCTGCGTCCCAACCAAGACCCAAGCTGATTTTGCTCAGGCCGCTGCCAGCGGTTTTTTCCAGAGAGATCGTTTGATTTTTGCTCAGAGTGAGTGCCATTGGTTACGCTCCTTGTTGATCGTCAGTATTCGTTTTATTTTCGGACTTGAGCTTTTGAACGCTCGCGTGTTGCTTTCTCTTCTTGGCCCTGCGCATACGTCCACGACGCCACGCAGAATGAAAGTGTCGCCAGTGTGCGTCTTGCGCTGCGGCTAGCAGTTCGAGATCGCCACGAGTATCGCCCCAGGCCCTGAGCCGGTACTCACTGAGGAGTCCATACACAGCCTCGAGCCTGATCACCTTGTTCTCGCAGCGACAATTGTTGCCGCTAATACGACCGGTCAGAACACCGTCGACAACTTCAAGCTCGGTGGCAATCAACTTGATCCCTAAACGCCTCGCAAAAGGCGTGAGAACCAAGGCTGGAGACGCCGAGCAAAGCGTAACCTCAGCACCCGCTTCAATCTCTGCGGCAACCGATAACAAACCCGAAGGACGCATCAGCCGGGTCCAATATCGATTGCAAAAATCCAATGCTTTTTGCTCGATCCATTCCACTTCCACACCGGTCAGAAATTTCGCGATCAAATGTGCTTTAAGCTCATCACGGTTCATTCGCCGGAAGAGGAAATGAACGCTGGGTATAGCAAGGGTAAAAATCCGTCGAATAAACTCGAGTTTGCCGAAAGCAAATCTAAGGAAAGGGACGAAACTGTCACGCCGTGTCAGCGTGCCATCAAAGTCAAAGACCGACAGCACCTTCTCATCTTGCGCATCAGCTCCAAGCATCTCGTGCATCATCGAGCGGCTCCAGCCAGAAGGACCGGCGCGTCACCGCTGCCAAGGTCCGTTGGTTTAACGCCGTGCCAGCGAGCCCGTTCAAGGACTCTCATCGCCCATTTGTAATGAGTCGCTGGCTCGCACATCACATCATTGTGCTTGAACACCGCTGGTGCAAGATCACTGACGATCAGCTTGGCGCTGTTCAAATCTTCAAGGCTCACCCGCAGCGAGTCTTGGATAATGCTGACCTGACTCGGATGAATCGCCGTTTTACCTACCAAGCCGTGAGCAATATCAAGTTCGAGCTCCTCTTTCAGCAAGTCGGGCTTTGCCAGTTGCTCAAACACTGGGGCGGTCAAGGCGAAACCTTGCGACCCCATCACCCCAGCCAGCATCGGAATAACATAAGACATCGGTGTGCTGTAGAGCGTTGCAGTCGGCGTACGACGTAAGCCCAAACAGCCCATCAAATCGTTACCGCCAATGCGTAAGGCGATCACTCGTTGAAACAGATCGGCCTTCAGCGCCTGGCCTAATTCGACCATCGCATTTGGATTGAAGACGTCGGGCGTTTCCAGGGTCGGCATCAAGTACAGGTCCGGATTGGTTACGGCCTTCTCCCAGGCGTGCAAATTGCCCAGCGTCAGTTTTGGCACAACAAATCCATCGACATGGCGCATTAATGGCCAGTCATTGAGTACCGCGGCCATTTCCGAGTCGCGCGGGCGAACGAACAACAATGGACCGTCACTTGGACGCCCGCCACGGGCAGCAATCGCATTAAGCAAACCACTCAGGTTTTTCAGCGCTGTGCTGACATCAATTTCTGCCACTGCATCTTCCAGACAAACGACCAGCGAACGCAGCTCAGGCAATTTTGCGCCGAAAACCACATCGAGCAGATCGATACGGGTAGCGGGCATGTAAAGCGTGGCCCCGAGGGCGTATGGCGATACGTTGTTCATCAGCTCACACTCCGAATGATGGTCACCGCTCGGTATGGACCAAGATCGCTGCCGGCTTCTTCGACCTCGATGCCAGCGGCCTCGGTCAGGTGCATCAGGAGCTGAACATCGTGGTCATTGCGGTCACGAACCAATACATGGTCAGGAACCCTGCGCAGCACTGCGCGGGTCGCCTCAGCAATCCCCGGTTTAACTCGGTTCAGATTGCTGATGTTAAAACGCGCGGCCAGGGACTCAACCACGCTGGTGGCCGCCGTCTGCAGTGCGCGTCGCTGATCGTCTGTCCACGGCGTTGCCGGGACGACTGAAGCCAAAGCCTGGCGCTGCGTTTCAATCTGTTCGATGAAGTCGCGGGTCACATCATGTTCGCTCAGGTGATCGTACACAATGCAACCGTGCAGCCCTCCGTCTGTCGGCCAGATAGAACGCGAAACCAAGCCGGATACGGTTGCGCCTAAAACGCCTGACGGAATGATCCAGTCCTCGGCCGAAGCTGATAACCAGGCACGCCCACAAGGGTCTGCAAGCACGACTAAACGTGGCTCCACTGGAAAACGTGAGTCACTTTTGAGGCTACGCCTAATTTCAGCAGAAATCGCACCCTTGCCTGTCCATCCATCGACAAACACAATGTTCTCGGCCCCGTGAGCCTGAATAATTGCTTCCAAAGCGACAGTGTCGATGCCCCGGTCACGGACGATACTAATTCCATAATGATGGCAATCACGCCCCATCCCGATCAATGCACGGCGCAGCAGTACACCCAGTGGCAGCCCGGCACGAACGAAGGATACCAGCACAATCGAGGTGCCTGTGCAGGCTTGGTTCAGTGCCAGCGCCAGAGACTGAACATCCGCAGCCATGCGCTCACCGCTCTGCAGCAGTGCGCGCTCAAACAGGGTCTTGTGCACTGGCGTCGGCGCGTGCTCCTGGCTGATCATCTCGGAGTAGTGTTTTTGCTTGGTTTGAATCAAACGCTCCTTCTCCGCGACATCGGTCACTTCAATCTGCACAGCTTGCAGCAGGAAATGCACATCATCCGCAACATAGCTGCCGCTACCGACAGTGTTCAGTTCGCCAAGAGAAAGCGTCATAAGCTGCGCTCCACCAGCTTGGCCAGTTGGCTACGCGCTGGAGTCGCCCACATATGACACACATCCATAAAGCCAAGGTCGGTGATGCTGTCGCCAAAACCCAATACCGGCCGCTCGCCATTGAGTTCGAGATCGCGGCGCAACCACTCTTCAACCGCTAGCCGTTTGGACAGCCCCATCGGCAGAAATGCCAAGTTGTTGCTGTTGCCGTGGATATGCAAGCCGTCCAGCAGGCCCCGCGCCTGGACTTCAGCCAGCACGGTATTAAGCACATCGTCGTTGGATTCGTTATGTTTGGTGACCACGTAATGCTGTAACCCTTGCTCTTCAACCACCCAGCCGCGAAGCGAGATTCCAAGCTCCATGCCGATTTCCAGTGTGGCTTTACTCAAGTCATGCAGGCGGCCTTGATAATCCGCAAGCACCATAGTCATCTGTGCCTGCCAGTCTGGATCAAGGGTGCCGGTGGAGTCGAGCATTACGCCGCCATGCGCGCAAATTGCACCATGGGTAAAAGGCAGTTGCACCCGGCTATAGGCCTCCACGCTGCGCGCAGTGACCGGTACCACATCGGCGCTCGCCAGCAACCACTCGACAAAAGACTTCTGCACCGGGCTCATGTAGCCGTTCGGCCGACCTTCAATATCGAGCGTCGCGGTATGCCGGGGAGTTCCCTCGACCATCTTGCGTGCCGTTTGGAACAGAGTGTCGTCGAGATCGATCAATACCAGCGGACGATTACTGCTCATTGACGATCACCTGCGCATTCAGTGCTTCTAGCAATTGTGTCGAGACCGCCTGTGCCGGGGTTTCCGAGCAAATCAGCACACGATCAAACTGGCCGGGGCTGACGTTGTAGAGGAAGTTGGGAATACCGAGCCCATAATTGTCTGCAAACGACAGTGCATGCCCGATGGCATGGCCAAGGGCTATGGGCGAACGGCTTGTGGAGCTGAAGTAAACGTCGGCTCCGGCACGCTCCAAACGCTCAGCCAGCAAAAATGGACGCCAGACAAACTCACTGGTGCCGACCACAAGTACTCGCTCACCCGCCTTGATCTGCAAGTCCGGCGCTAAGGTGTCGGCAACCTGCCGAACGCCCAGACGCCCCCAATCGTTACTCGCTGACAGCGGCCAATCTCCAGCCTCGACAGTGCCGACGGCGGGCATGACTGGCAGCGGCGCGTCGACATCCTCATTGAAACGGTACGAACCCTGTAGTAACGACGCCTGGTGTGTCGACGGACCAATGCTGTCACGAACAGCGCCGCCCGACCAATCGGTGAGCACGCAGGTCACCACCTGCTCCAGTTGACTAAGGCCCGCATCGACCAACGCCCGGTGCAGATTGATAAAGGTCTTGCCAGTAGATGCTTCGTCGTCAACCAGCACCAGCGAGCGGGCATTGAGCATCATGTCCCGTATATCCGTCTCGACCGGCATGTGGATCAAGTGAGCGCTGGCGTGGCTATGCTCTTCTTCAAATCGAGTAAACAGTCCGGTGCCCGTCGGGTGGCGGGTGCTGACCATATAAATCGTATCGGCACGCGTGCGGCTGTATGCACGGTGAACACCCGCACCAAGGCCAACAGCGGTCTCGGCCATTCCGATGACCAATACCGGGCCGGGCAAGTCAGCCGGGATTTTAGCCGCCAAACTGTCGTAACTTGTATTCATCACCGACGGGCGCGCAGGAATATGCCGTCCCAATACTTTGGAGACGAATAGAAATGCACGCTTAGGATTGTGGCGCTCGGCGAAACCAAACAATGCGTCAGGTGCGCCTACAGAACCTTCGACTTCAACTTCGAGAAGGCCGCGCATAAGTTGCGCGCTAAGCGTTTGTGTTGCGGTGTTACGATCCATTAACAACATTCCTAATTTGCCAGGCGATGAAAAACCTAACGCCGCTTCCGTGGGCCTCAGTCAAAGTGGGGTTACAGATTTCGGGCCTCTATTCGCCATAATGAAGGTTGGGCTTCACGCGCCAACTCAGCAGTGCTTAGCGCTTTTGTACTGGGTGTTGTATCTGCATCTATACGGCACGCCTCCAGAAAAGACAGGACCAGCGCACCTTTTACCGCAAAGTTCATGTTCTGCGTGTCAGGGCATGTAGAGGTCACCATCGCGATCACTGCACCGCTGGAGTCAAACAAAGGGCTGCCGCTCGAGCCCGGTTGAATCGGCGCCGTAAACTGCAGAAGACTCGAGTCGTTATGAAGACCAAACAAGGCCGACACTCCGCCGTGGGTGACATGCACACCACCACCAGCAAGACCTGCGAGCGGGAAGCCCAAGGCAACGACCGACTCACCGAGATCACAACCAGAACCTTGCTTGAACGAAACAGCTTTCAGACTTGGGCACTCCAGCACTCTTAGCAGTGCAAAATCATTACTGCGGTCGACAACCACTGGCTCTGCACGGTAGCGCCCGTCAAAAGAAGCGATGTGAATTTCCTGCATGCCTTCAATAACATGGGCACAGGTCAAAATGTGATTGGTTGAGACAGCGAAACCGGTGCCCGTTGCACCGCTACCTGTTCGACCAGATTCCGAAGGCATCGTGCGGCCCTTTGGGTGAGCCTCATCAATATCGAGCCCAATTCTACGGCCCAGCGCGGCCAAACCGTACGCAGAGCCTTCAGCCAAGGCGCGAAACTTCCATAGACTATCACGCAGGTAATACTCACCGATGATGAGCGCAGACTCGCCGTTGCCCTGCAGATCAAGCTTGCACTCGATCTGACCATCAATTTGCAGATGCAGGGTTTTAAGCGCACTAACCGGGCCAGCGGCAGAGTAACTGTAGACGACTAAAAGCACGCGCTCAGCACCATCCGGGAGCGTTGCCAAGTTGAGGCTACAGCCGACCTTTTCCGGCCCCCCGCTCCATTCCATCCAGCCTTGCGGGGTTTGGAATAGCGCTGCCGGGCCTTTCGGCTGACGCTTCTCATTAACCGGCAATATCGCAACGGCCGCGTATTCGCCAAACGCGCTGGCGTCGCTGCACTCCAGAGTCCATTCGCTCTGAGAGCCCGATACTGCGGTGTTTGCGCCAGGCGCTAGTACCATCATTCGTAACGCCCTCCCTGACCGCTCATGCACTCTCCCTGATGCTCACTGGACCAACCGCAACAATATACGATCATACCGATAGCCATTCAGAATCACACCGGCAAGGGTATAGCAACTGTGACAGCCTTCACCCGGACATCCTTGCGCCAATCACTTTCAGGCTCTTTGAAACCCAATCTACGGGCAGCAAAGATGCCTGGCAAGTTGATGCCAGTCGCACGGGTATAACCGATCCCACCCGAGTAGCGTGGGTTTATTTCCAGCAAATGCGGTTTGCCGTCCGAATCATCTCGCGTCTGGATATTGACGATACCGTCACAGCCAAAGTGCTGAGCGGCCTTGACCGCCAACTCAACAGCCTCGCCATCGCGCTCGAACGTCTGATAGAGGCCTTGCTTGCGCCGACCGACAAATGCAACAGCACGACCCGCCTCACAAACCATATCCACCGAGCACTCGCTGCCCGCCATGTACGGCATCACCAACATGGCTGGTTTAGCCTCAGTTGCAGCGTAAGCCTGCAAATAAGTATCGAAATTGACTTCACGCACACCTTTGGCAAAGCAGCTGAAAGCATCTGCTTGCGGGTTAAAGCGCCAAAAACCCTCGCCATAGATCCCGACAACAGGCTTGATGCAAACCTCGCCCTGAGCCGCAAGCGTTGCATAGGCCGTGGCCAACTCCAGAGCATCAGTTACCGTGATTGCCGGTACACAATCCAATCCAGCTTGCTCAGCCTGCGCCGTGAACAAGCTTTTGTCGTCGACGCAATTGAGGGCCTCCATCGACAGACCGCCGGTCACCAAAGTCAGGCCAGCAGCGTCAAATTGAGCACGTGCAAACTCAATCAAGCGACCCTCGCGCCCAGCCAGTACGACTTTGATGTTGTTGTCAAGAGCCGTTTGCAGTATCCACTCGATCCGCTCTTGAATGTCCGCAGGCTCGAAAAGGCTGATGTCAGCTAGCCCTGTAATTTCTGGCCGGGCCTGTCCGTGTGAGGCGAAGATTTTCACACCCGCAGGCAATGCCTCACGCACACCAATGATGATGTCGCGCTGACTGGACTGCCCTTCGAGTAACCAAATCATCTGGAGCTCCTAAATATGTGCACGTGCGCAGCAGCTAACCTTTGTGAGGCAGCAGTTGCGGGTCTCCAATGGAGGAAAGGGACGGAAATGATCCGATCTCAGCGCTCATTAGGGCGACGCGTAATGCCGGTGTCGACTTGTCAGAGCTGCTACGACGCCGGAACGATTGGCGCTGAAAAAAGAAGCTCGACGCTCTAAAAACTTTTTCACACTCAGCTCGCGAATGGGCTCATGACCTAGTTAAAAGAGATGTCCACTGTCCGTGCACAGGTGTCCGCTTAGTTGATTCAAGCAGTCAATAATATCAGCTTGCCTAGCGACTAAAACGACTAGCAAAACCTTGTATCAATTGACTGTTACAACAAAAAGATATGCAAATAAGCCTACTCAAGTGCGCTGCGAACACGGCCTCAGCAGCGTGCAACAACCCCTGCTAATTGCCAATGAGTCGAGTTGACGCGCCCAAGCATGGCCAACCGGCAAAAACCTCACTGCCACCTCCATGTTGAAGCGATGTTGTTTGAACCACTGCTATCGCCGGATATCTGACTTATATACAAGCAAACACCTGACCTTGATCCGGAAAATGAGGCAAAATCCTGTTAATTACAAATGGAGTGTCTACATGAAGTGGTTAAAAGGGCTGGTACTGGGCGCGCTCATTCTGGTGGTTGGCGCAAGTGCTCTGGGACTGTTTTACATACTGCCTCAGCATGATGTGGTGCTGGTCACCGGCGTCGAGGTCAAACGCGTCGACCATGACGGCGTGATCAATGCCGAAAACCCTGCGGACGGCCCAACCCGGGATGTCTACTTTATTAATACCGAGAACCCAGACAGCAAAAAAGTTGTGGTCTATCGCAACGAGGATACCGGCTGGAGCTTCCCTTGGTACTTCAAGTTTGACTCGGCTGATGAACAGGCCAAAGCTCAAGGCTACTCCCGTGATACAGATCAATTGGCACTGATCCGTTACTACGGTTGGCGAATCCAGATTCTGTCGGTTTTCCCAAACATCACCCATATCGAAGCAACGAACAGCCGCACCGAACCCTTTCCCTGGTTCAATACAATTTTCTTCAGCGTGCTCTTGCTGCTGGCGATTGTCGTGACCATTAGCGTAAAGCGCCGCAACAAGCGCCGCAACCAAGTCGTTGTAAGCTGAGAACTCAAGGCGATAAACAGCTGTCAGGGCGCAGGTGCTTAATCCCGACAGGAAATCGCCTGCCCCATCAGCCGCGCTCGATTGGCGTCGAGGTCAGTTCGAATGGACTGTTGCTACGGCGCTGATTGCGGTCTTCACGCGGAGTGGCGCCAAAGAAGTTACGGTAGGCGCTGGAGAAGTGCGGGCCAGATGAGAAACCGCACGACAAGCCAATCTGAATAATCGACTTACTGGTCTGCATCAGCAATTGGCGCGCCTTGTTGAGGCGCAACTCAAGGTAATACTGGCTCGGCACCCGATTGAGATACTGCTTAAAGATACGTTCCAACTGACGGCGTGAGACGCAAACGTGCTGGGCGATTTCATCAGTGGTCAGCGGCTCCTCGATATTAGCTTCCATCAGCAACACCGCTTGAGTCAGCTTCGGATGGCTCGAACCCAAGCGATTTTGCAGCGGAATCCGCTGACGCTCACCACCCTCACGAATACGCTCAACCACCAACTCCTCGCTGACCGCACCGGCAAGCTCGGCTCCGTGGTCACGTGCCAACAACGCCAGCAGCAGATCCATCACCGCCATGCCGCCACAGGCGGTCAAGCGATCGCGATCCCAGTCGAACAAGTGGCTGGTGGCAATGACTTTAGGAAAGCGCTCGGTAAAGTCATCCTGCCAGCGCCAGTGCACAGAGGCGCGATAGCCATCAAGCAAACCTATTTGCGCCAGCGGATAGACACCAGCCGCGATTGAGCCGATTACACAACCGCTACGCACCATCTGCTTAATCGCGCTCGACAACCCCGGCGCAATGCTTGCTGGCGGCTCATCTGCCAGCAAAAACAGACGCTGCAAGCCTTCAAGCTTACCCGCCCAAGGCTCGCCCGGTAGCGTCCAGCCACCCGTTGTCGCCTCAGGCTGCGGCTCGGCTTGCAGAAAGGTCAGTTCGTAGACCACTTCAGGATGAACACGCTGCGCTACGCGCAACGCCTCCTCAGCCATTGCCAGGGTTAGCGGCTTGGTGGAGGGCCAGATCAGGAAGCCAATTCGGTGGGAGTTCATTCGGGGCAGTTTAGCTCTGTTATAGGGTCACTGAGCAACACTCGCCAGTGACCCCACGCAATTAAGGTGCTTATTTTAGGCTACCGGAGAGAAACTGCTTAAGGCGGTCGGATTGCGGATTCGCCAGCACTTCTCGTGGGCAACCGCGCTCTTCAACTACACCTTTATGCAAAAACACAAGTTGGTTTGACACTTCACGGGCAAAGCCCATTTCGTGCGTTACAACCACCATGGTACGCCCCTCTTGGGCAAGGTCTTGCATAACTTTGAGCACTTCACCGACTAACTCCGGGTCCAGCGCTGAAGTAGGCTCATCAAACAGCATCACTTCGGGCTCCATGGCCAGCGCGCGAGCAATGGCCACACGCTGCTGCTCACCGCCAGACATATGCGCCGGATACGCCTCTTTGCGATGAGCTACGCCGACCTGATTCAAGTAATGCTCAGCTTTCTCAAGCGCTTCTTTCTTCGACATGCCCAGCACGTGGATCGGCGCTTCGATGACGTTTTCCAAGGCGCTCATGTGCGACCACAGATTGAAGTGCTGAAATACCATCGCCAGACGCGAGCGCATACGCTGCAACTGCTTGGGGTCTGCCGCTTTCAGCGCGCCGTCTTTACCAGGCACCAGTTTCAGCTCTTCATTGTTGAGCAGAATCTTGCCGCCATACGGCTGCTCAAGCATGTTGACGCAACGCAGAAAAGTACTTTTACCGGAACCACTGGAACCAATAATACTGATCACATCACCGGCTTTGGCTGCCAGCGATACACCCTTCAGCACTTCATGGCTGCCGTAGCGCTTGTGCAAGTCTTGGACTTCAAGTTTGTACATGGTGTCGACTCTCGAATTCAGTGAAATCAGTCGCTGAGTAAGCGGCCCTGACGTATAGATTGATGTCCGGCCACCTTGGCCAACCAGCGTCCCGGCTGGGCAAAACGCATGCGTTCAATCGCGAAGATCACACCTGAAGTACCTGCGCAAACCACACTGTGCTGGTCGTCGAGCGGATCGATTACTTCAAATACCGGAGTTCCGGCCTCTACATAAGCGCCAGCAGGTTGCAGGAAACTCACCACACCCGAATGCGGTGGATAAAGCATTTCAGTACCGGCAAACGGCACAGCATCGCAGCAATCTTCTGGTGCTTCCGGCCACTGCCCGCTGATTAAGCCTTGCTCTGCGAGAAACGCTAAAATCGATTCAGCGTCAGCACAGGCCTGATCGCGCCCGGTACGCTCCATTCCACCCAACTCGACGGTCGTTGCGATGCATGCCGGTTCAATTTTTGCCTCTGGGAAGCGCTGGGCCAAACGTAGCCAAGGCCCCGAACAAGCCTCATCAAAAGATGAACCGCCAGAATCTTCAGCCAGCAACACAGTCCCCGCATACAGACGAGCAGCGAGCGAACGTAATTGCGTCCAGTGCTGAGGTATCGCATACAGATGCACAACTGCCTCAAAGTCACAATGCAGATCAAGCACCACGTCGGCATCACAGGCGTGCATCTGCAATAAGCGCTGCATGCCTTCGAGTTGCGACTGCACTGGCGCTAACGCCTTGAGCGCATCACGCATCGCGGCGCGGATCAATTGTGTATTGACCGCTACATCGGCGCCCAACTTGCCTTCGAGCTGAGGTGCGATTACATCGGCCAGATCAACAAAGTCACGGTTGAAATTATGCCCACTGCTCAACTCAAAACGGCCTTGATGCTGACCTTGAACCATTTGCCCAAGACCGATGGGATTGGCAGCTGGCACCAGCTCGATCACAGCATTGAGCTGGCCTTGCTGCTCAAGCTCAAGCAAGCGGCGCTTGAGCTCTACCGCAACACGCATGCCGGGTAGTTCATCAGCGTGCAGTGAGGCCTGAATATAGACTTTGCGCTCGCCGCTGCCAAAGCTGAACACCGACAGGCGGCGCTCGGTACCGGGCGTGCTCCAAGGCAATAGATGATCAATACGTTGCATCAGCCTCTCCTCAATGCTTACGCGGAGCCAGGTAAGCCAACCAGCGACGCTCGGCCAACTTGAACAGGCGCACCAGAATGAAGGTCAGGCACAGATAGAACACACCTGCGGTAATAAAGGCTTCAAACGGCAAGTAATACTGCGAACTGACCGTGCGCGCAGCGCCCGTAATGTCGATCAGGGTCACGATCGAGGCCAGACTTGTGGTGTGCAACATCATGATGACTTCGTTGCTGTACTGCGGCAACGCACGCCGGATAGCCGACGGCAGCAAGATACGGCGATACAGCTTGGCCCGCGACATGCCCATGGCTTTGGCCGCCTCGATTTCGCCATGCGGCGTCGCCTTGAGGCTGCCAGCAAGAATCTCAGCGGTATAAGCGCTGGTGTTAATCGCAAATGCCACGCAGGCGCAGAACGCTGCATTAGAGAAATACGGCCACAGAACGCTTTGACGAATAACCTCGAACTGCGCCAGACCGTAGTAGATCAGAAACAGCTGCACCAGCATCGGCGTACCGCGAATGACGTAGGTGTAGAGCCAAGCCGGAAAGTTAATCCAGACCGATTTGGATATGCGCATCAATGCCAGCGGAATCGCCAGCATCAAACCAAAAAACAGAGAGATCAGCAGTAACTTCAGGGTCACCAAGACGCCGCCGAAATACAGTGGCAGGCTGTCCCAAATAACGTTGTAATCGAAAATCATAAGTGCGCTCCCCTACTCAAAGATCAGCGGCTTTAGTGCCGACCGAGTAACGTTTTTCGAGAAAACGCAGAGCCAGCAGTGACACGCTGGTCAGCACCAAGTAAAGCGCTGCGACTGCCAGATAAAAAGTAAAAGGCTCACGCGTAGCATCTGCCGCGCTTTTAGCCTTGAACATCATATCTTGCAGACCCACGACCGAAATCAGCGCCGTGGCTTTGGTCAGCACCAACCAATTATTGGTGAAACCGGGAATTGCAAAACGAATCATTTGTGGCACAAGAATGCGAAAGAACACCTTGAGATTGCTCATGCCATAAGCAACGCCAGCCTCCGCCTGCCCTTTAGGGATCGCCATAAAAGCGCCACGAAAGGTTTCAGACAGGTACGCGCCAAAGATAAAGCCCATGGTGAAGACACCCGCTACAAACGGGTTGATGTCGATGTAATCGTCATAACCGAGCATCGGCGCGACACGATTGACCATGTCCTGGCCGCCGTAAAAAATCAGCAGGATCAGTACCAGATCGGGAATACCGCGAACAACCGTAGCGTAGGTTTCGCCCAGTATTGCCAGCCATTTAATCGGCGACAAACGAAAAGCCGCACCCAACAAGCCGAGAACAGTCGCCACTGCCATTGAGGTCAGGGCCAAAATTACGGTTAGCCAAGCACCGTCAAGAATGGTCGAACCATAGCCATTGAGCATGCTCTTGTTTCCTCATGCAGGCGCCGGGCGGCGCCGAAGAGTACATCGAAAAGTGGCGCATACCGTGCAGTGCAAAACACTGCACGGCTTACGTTCACCAACGGATTGAGATGTGCACGTTATCCGTGTGTGCCACTTTCACTTGAGGCGATTATTCGCCGTAGACGTCAAAGTCGAAGTACTTGTCCTGAACTTCTTTGTACTTACCGTTAGCACGGATGTCTTCAATGGCAGTGCTGATTTTGTTCGCCAGCTCGGTGTCGCCTTTACGCACAGCGATGCCAGCACCTTGGCCGAAATACTTCTTATCGTTCAAGTCAGGACCTACCAACTCGTAGCCTTTGCCAGCGTCAGTCTTGAGGAAGCCATCATCGATGTTGACAGCGTCAGCCAGGGTTGCGTCGACGCGACCTGCGGTAAGATCAAGAAAAATTTCGTTCTGCGAGCTGTAGCGGACCACTTCAACCCCAGCCGGTGCCAACACATCGGTGGCGTAACGGTCGTAGATCGAGGCGCGCTGAACACCTACCTTTTTACCTTTGAGATCAACCTTTGGATCATTGATCACAGTACCGGCCTTCATCGCCAGCTTGGCTGGGGTGTGATAGTACTTCTTGGAAAAATCCACCGACTTCAAACGGTCTTCGGTAATGGTCAGAGAAGACAATACAGCGTCGAACTTACGAACCTTCAGAGCGGGGATCAGACCGTCGAACTCTTGCTCGATCCACGTACACTTAACCTGCATTTGCTCGCACAAAGCATTGCCGATGTCGTAATCAAAGCCAGTGATCTGGCCTTCCGGAGTTTTGAAGGCAAACGGTGGGAATGCGGCTTCAATGCCGATGCGCAGTGGTTTTGCATCATCAGCCATGGCCAGCGGCGACAGAACGGATAGCGCCAGTGCGCCGAGAAGTGCAATCTTCTTCATCTTGTGACTCCTTCGAGAGGGAATGGCATCGGATGGCAGTGGATAAGTGCATTCAGCCATATATGAATTGTAGTTAACTCGCCATCAAACTACGCAGTGCGCAGGCAATGTACGGCTTCGGCTGAGTGTGCGGCATTCTAGCGAGAGGCTGAAACTGTATATTTCTTCAATGCGACAAGTAATTACAAATGCACCTAAGGCGCCTTAGCAGGCGATTGACATCCCAAGCAAAAAATGCATAGGAAGAATTGAAATCCAACCCATTATAAAAGCAATATCGACGCCAATATTTTAAGACCCTTATTCCACGGGCCTGATTGACTAATTTTATTTCAAAAGCCAAGTATTTTCAGCATTTAAAATGCGCAGAGTGTTCCCATGCGCCCCAGTTAGGCGCAGCAGTGTTACACATTGTTTGATGGTTTAAAACTCGTTGCAGGGCCGCGACCCTGTCGCGATCTCGGTATCAGGCAGATTAATCAGTGCAAAAAAAGACGCCCAACTCATAGAGCCGGGCGTTTAAGTTACCGCAATTCCTTATTCAGACATACGCAAGGTCACGCACATGCACTTTGCATCGCCTTGTGCGTATCAATAAGGTGCTGGACCACGCCAGGATCTGCCAGCGTCGAGATATCACCCAAGCCATCGTATTCAGCCGTAGCGATCTTGCGCAAAATGCGGCGCATGATCTTACCCGAGCGCGTCTTCGGCAGCCCCGGTGCCCACTGAATCACATCAGGTGAGGCGATTGGACCGATCTCTTTACGCACCCAGTTTTTCAGTTCCTGGCGCAGCTGTTCAGAGCTTTCTACGCCGCCGGTGAGGGTCACGTAAACATAGATCCCCTGCCCCTTGATGTCGTGCGGCACACCGACAACGGCTGCCTCAGCCACTTTCGGATGAGCAACCATGGCGCTTTCGATTTCAGCAGTCCCCATGCGGTGACCTGAGACGTTAAGCACATCATCAACACGCCCGGTGATCCAGAAGTAGCCGTCTTCGTCGCGTCGCGCACCGTCACCGGTGAAGTACATACCGCGGAAGGTTTTAAAGTAGGTATCGACAAAGCGGTCATGGTCGCCATACAGGGTGCGCGCCTGGCCCGGCCATGAGTCGATGATCACCAGGTTACCCTCAACTGCACCTTCCAGCAGGTTCCCCAGATTATCAACCAATGCTGGCTGGACGCCGAAGAACGGACGCGTCGCCGAACCTGGCTTAAGAGCCGTTGCGCCCGGTAACGGGCTGATCAGGATGCCGCCAGTCTCGGTTTGCCACCAAGTATCGACAATCGGGCATTTCTCTTTGCCGATGGTTTTGTAATACCAGTTCCAGGCTTCCGGGTTGATTGGCTCACCAACCGAACCCAGCAAGCGCAAGCTGGAGCCATCAGCATCCTTAATTGCAGCCTCACCTTCAGCCATCATCGCGCGGATCGCGGTCGGCGCGGTGTAGAGGATGTTGACCTTGTGCTTGTCGATGATTTTCGACACGCGGGTAATGTCTGGATAGTTCGGCACACCTTCAAACAGCAAGGTGGTCGCACCATTGGCCAGCGGCCCATAAACAATATAGCTATGGCCTGTTACCCAACCTACGTCAGCTGTACACCAGTAGATATCGCCGGGCTTGTAGTCAAACACACGCTCATGAGTAAGCGCAGCGTAGACCAAGTAACCACCCGTGGTGTGCTGCACACCTTTAGGCTTGCCAGTTGAACCCGAGGTGTAGAGGATGAACAAAGCTTCCTCGGCGCCCATTTCTTTCGGTGCGCAGTAGCTGCCCGCAACCTTCATCAGGTCTTCGTACCAGACGTCGCGATGCTGGTTCCACTTGATATCGCCGCCAGTGCGCTTGCAGACGATAATTTTCGTCACACTGGCGGTTTCAGGATTAGTGAGTGCGTCATCAACGTTTGCCTTGAGGGCGATGCGCTTACCGCCACGCAGACCTTCATCAGCGGTGATCACCACTTTGGAGTTGCAGTCAATGATCCGCCCTGCCAACGCCTCAGGCGAGAAGCCGCCGAACACCACCGAGTGGATTGCACCGATGCGCGTGCACGCAAGCATTGCCACGACCGCCTCGGGGATCATTGGCATATAGATAGTCACCACATCGCCGCGATGGATATCCTGGCCGCGCAATGCGTTGGCGAACTTGCAGACGTCTTCATGCAGTTCACGGTAGGTGATGTTGCGCTGCTCAGAAGGGTCATCGCCCTCCCAAATGATCGCGACCTGATCACCACGCTCTTCAAGGTGACGATCAAGGCAGTTATACGAAACATTGAGAGTACCGTCAGCAAACCATTTGATATCGACATGATGGTCGTCAAATGAGGTTTGTTTAACCTTGGTGAACGGCTTGATCCAATCAAGACGCTGCGCTTGCTCACGCCAGAAGCCATCCGGATTGACCACGGACTGCTGGTACATGGCCTTGTAGGTTGCCTCATCGGTCAGCGACTTAGCCGCAGCCTCCGGGCTCACGGGATACAGGTTGACAGCACTCATTAACAACTCCTCAAGCACAAAGGGATTGGTTATTTTTATATTGCCCATTGTGTGACCAGCAGACCCATTGCAGGCCATTCGACCATGGTCTTAGCGTGGTGATACTGTACTTTCGACGGGGGGAATTGAGCTGCCGGACTTGGCTTGCTTGCCATTAACCCGCCCAAAGCAGTGCCAAGCGCATTCGCGAACGAACGGCCCTAGCGCCTGCCCTGCTGCCAGGCCGCCGCCAAACCACTCAGGCAAATGATCACAATACCGATCAACGTGCTGCTGTCAGGTACGTGGGAAAAGACCAGAAAGCCGAGCAAACCTGCAAACACGATCTGGCAGTAGCCAAAGGGCGCCAGCAGTGCCGGTGGCGCACTGCGAAACGCTTGAGTCAAAAACAGATGCGCAGACATGCCGCATGTACCCAGCGCCAGCATTAACAGGCCATGAGTAAGGCTGGGAACCTCCCAGAAAAACGGCACCAGTGCACTAACCAGCAATGTATTAAACAACCCAGCAAAGAAGTTACTGGTTGTTGGCGAGTCAATCCCACTCAGCTTGCGAGTCAGAATCTGGTAGCAGCTAAAGCACATTGCCGAGCAGAACGGCAAGATAATCGCCAGGGTAAACATTTCACCGCCCGGATGGACAATCACCAACACCCCGGCAAAACCAACCAAGACGGCGGCCCACTGGCGTCGACTCACTGACTCACCAAGCAAGGGCACTGACAATGCCGTCACCAACAGCGGCGCTAAAAAGTTGACCGCGGTAGCCTCAGCCAAAGGGATAAACAGCAAACTGCTGGTAAAGAACAGGCTCGTACCCAGTAAGCAACTAGCACGTAGAGCCTGAAGCCCCGGTCGCTTACTGCGCAAAACACGCAACCCCGACTGCGGCAGGAATATTCCGGCCATGAGCAAGGTATGCACCACATACCGCGCCCACACCACCATCACTACCGGGTAGAAACCAGACAGGTATTTAGACAGCGCATCATGGCTGGCGAACAAAAACGTTGCCAACAGTATGAGCAGAATCCCTTTGATGGGATGGCTAGAATTCGACAGCGTTGCGCTGCTGGCACTCATGCACGTCTCGTCGGTAACTGCAGGTCAGAGCCTACAATAGATGAATAGGCTGCTAACTATAGTCCAGCACACCGAGCTGACCAAGTGCTTAAGGTTAATAAAATCCAACGGCTGCCGCTGCCCATCAATTCGATACGGTCATCATTAACAGCTTCTCAGGCATCAGCAGTCAGAACGCCTACCTTGCGCCCAAAGCAATACTCGCGCCGTCTTGATTAGCGGGCCAGCAACTGGCGACGATACTCACTTGGAGTCATACAAAACCAGCGCTTGCACGAGCGGTTGAAAACACTTTGTTCGCTGTAGCCAAGCAGGCCAGCCACTTGCGACATGGGCATATGCCGTTCACTCAAGTAATGCTCGGCCCGGTTACGTCGAACCTGCTCAACCAGCTCGTCAAAACGAGAACCTTCTTCGGCGAGACGTCGCTGCAGCAAACGCGGGTGCATCCCTAGCTGAGCGGCAATAATCACAAGACGGCAGCGGTTGGTCGGCAGTAGTCGAAAAATCAAACGATTGACCTGCTCAAGTAAGCTCGTCGACTTTTGCGCACCGATATGACTCAAGTACTGGACCATTGCCCGATGCAGGCTTGGGTCTTGCTGTTCAATTCGGTGATCTAACTGCGCGGCGGTAAGGACAAACGCATTCACTGGCTGAGCATCATAAACCGAGGTTTTGAAATAGCGCCGATAGCGCGCTTGCGGAAGTGGGCTCAGACCGCTGAGCAGTACCGCCTGAGCCGCAAACGAGCCGCCAAACAATAAGCGCATGATGTTATGCGCCACCCCCATTGCCAGTTCAACCATCTGCCGCTGCATGTGCACACCAGGCAAGCGAATATCAACAGCCATTCGCGGCGCATCTGCGACGCTTAAATCCAGATCCAACACTATCCCTGGGCTGTGATAACCGATAAAGCGCACCAACTCGGCCAATGCTTGCCCAGCTGTCGCAGAGCTGCGCGCAATAATCGCCACTGGCCCGAGAACATGGATGTCTTGATACTCGGCCATACGCAGACCGAAGTCAGGGCAATCCAGTTCCTCAGCAGCACACTCAAGCAACTCAATTAAGGTACGCAACTGGACTGAAGCATCTTCCTCATCAAGCAAATTTATTGGCACCCTAAATTGCTCTAATAGCCGTATAGGGTCCCCGCCAAGCTTCGTGACCAATTCACGGAAACCAATAAATGAGGTCGTTCTGATGAGTGCCGTCATGTCACTAAAGATCAATTAAAAGTCATCAAAGATCAATAACTTTATGGCGCAGCGGCTAACAATTAATCAAGATCCACTGACTGCATTGCATTCAATGCAATGTGCCCACAATAATTAAAATTGGGACTTCCTCATGCAATTTGACTACATCATCATTGGTGCCGGTTCAGCAGGTTGTGTACTGGCCAACCGACTGAGCGCCGACCCTGAAGTGTCCGTGTGTCTGCTTGAGGCAGGTTCTGAAGACACCTCTCCGCTGATTCACACTCCCGTTGGGGTTGCCGCTATTTTGCCAACCCGCCATGTCAACTGGGCATTCGACACAATCGCTCAAAAAGGCCTCGGCAACCGGCTCGGCTATCAACCCCGTGGTAAAACCCTGGGCGGCAGTAGCTCGATCAACGGCATGATCTATATTCGTGGTGACCGCAGTGACTATGAGGACTGGAAAGCACTGGGTAACGACGGTTGGGGCTATGACGATGTACTGCCCTACTTTCGCAAAAGTGAGTCATATCACGGCGGAGCCAATCAATTTCATGGCGGTGAAGGCGAACTGTTTGTTGACAAACTAGCGCACCACCCTGTCACCAAAGCCTTTATTGAAGCGGGTATCAGTGCCGGTCATAAGCATAACTCAGACTTCAACGGCGAAGACCAAGAAGGCGTTGGAGCCTACGATGTGACCATTCATAACGGCCGTCGCTGGAGCACCGCCACCGCTTTTTTAAAGCCAATCCGCAATCAGCGCAGCAACCTCAAGGTGATCACCGGTGCGTTGGCTGAGCGCATTATTCTCGACGGCAAAAAAGCAGTTGGTGTGTCTATTCGCCTGAAAGGCAAAAGCCAGCAGCTCAAAGCGCGTAAAGAGGTGCTTCTAAGCGCTGGCGCATTTGGTAGCCCGCACCTGTTGATGCTTTCCGGGATTGGCCGCAAAGAGGACTTGGAGCCCCACGGCATTGCAGTGCTGCATGAACTGCGTGGCGTTGGTCAGCAGCTACAAGATCACCCTGACGTGGTGATTTCCTTCAGCAGTCCAGACACCTCGCTGCTGGGGGTGTCCATCACCGGCTCGCCCAAAATGGGTAAAGCGCTTTGGCAGTACGCGCGCAATAAAACCGGACCGTTTGCCAGTAACTGCGCAGAGGGCGGCGCTTTCCTGAAGACCGACCCAACACTCGATCGCCCGGATGTCCAGCTGCACGCAGTGATCGCGCTGCTTGATGACCACAATCGCAAGCTGCATTGGGGCCATGGTTTCAGTTGCCACATTTGTGTGCTGCGCCCGAAGAGCGTTGGGAGCGTGAGCCTAAACTCCAGCGACCCGGCTGCGCCACCCAAAATCGACCCCAACCTGCTCGGCCATGAAGATGACCTCAAAACCATACTCAAGGGCTATCGCATGGCGCAGGAGATCATCAAGCAAGCGCCGATGGCTGCCTATCAACTGAAAGATATATACGGCACCGACACGCTAACAGACGAAGAACTGATGCAAAGCATCCGTTCACGCGCAGACAGTATTTATCACCCGGTTGGCACCTGCAAAATGGGTAATGATGAAAACGCCGTGGTCGATAACCACTTACGTGTGCATGGTATCGACAACCTTCGCGTCATCGATGCATCAGTAATGCCGACGCTGGTTGGTGGCAACACCAACGCTGGCACAATCATGATTGCAGAACGAGCTGCTGAGTGGCTAACTCAGGCTGAAACCTCCGTTTGAGACAATGCTTGTACCCATAAAAAACCGGCAATAGTTGCCGGTTTTTTTATTTCAGCCTAATCAGTAACTCTCCCGATTCGGCCACTGCCAATCCTTTGAGTTACTGAACGGGTCATCCCCAACCGGCTCAGGCCACCGGTCGGAGCCGCTCAAAAAAGCCGGTTTAGGCCATCGAACGCAGCAACCCGATAGGCTTCAGCCATGGTCGGGTAGTTGAAGGTGGTATTGACGAAATACTTAAGCGTATTGGCCTCACCCTTCTGGTTCATGATCGCCTGACCGATGTGCACGATCTCCGAGGCCTGATAACCAAAGCAATGCACGCCGAGAACCTCAAGGGTTTCGCGGTGGAACAAAATCTTCAGCATGCCGACCGGCTCACTGGAAATCTGTGCGCGGGCCATGCCTTTGAAAAACGCTTTGCCGACTTCGTAGGGGATTTTATCCTGGGTCAGTTCCCGCTCGTTCTTACCGATCGAGCTAATTTCAGGAATGGTGTAAATGCCGGTTGGCACATCATTGACGAAACGCCAGCTATCGTTCTCAACAATACTGCCAGAGGCCGAACGGCCTTGGTCAAATGCGGCGCTGGCCAAACTTGGCCAACCGATCACATCTCCGGCTGCATAGATGTTTGGCACAGTTGTACGGTAATGCTCATCGACATCCAATTGGCCACGACCATTGGCCTTGAGACCAACATTTTCCAGAGCCAGCTTGTCGGTGTTACCGGTACGACCGTTACACCAGAGCAGCGCATCGGCCTTGATTTTCTTGCCTGATTTCAGATGCAGGACAACGCCGTTATCTACACCTTCGATGCGTTCGTATTCTTCGTTATGGCGAATCAATACGTTGGTGTTGCGCAGGTGATAACTCAATGCATCGGAGATTTCAGGATCAAGGAAGCTGAGCAACTGATCGCGGTTGTCGATCAGATCGACCAACACACCAAGACCGCTGAAAATCGATGCGTACTCACAACCAATCACCCCTGCTCCGTAAATAATCAGGCGCCGTGGCGTGTGGCTCAATGTCAGGATGGTGTCGCTGTCATAGACCCGCGGGTGGTTGAAATCAACACCATCGGGACGGTATGGACGCGAGCCGGTAGCAATAACGATGTCTTTGGCGACCAGTTTCTCAACTGCACCATTTGCACAAACAACTTCAATTGAATGCTCATCGGCAAAGCTTGCGGTGCCATGAAACACGTCAATACGGTTGCGGGCGTAGTAACCGGTGCGCGAAGAAACCTGCTTGGAGATGACCCGCTCTGCGCTTTTCAGTACGTCCGGGAAAGAGAACCAACGCGGCTCGCCAATCTGGCGAAACATCGGGTTGGTATTGAACTGCATGATCTGACGAACCGAGTGACGCAAGGCCTTGGAGGGCACGGTCCCCAAGTGAGTGCTGTTGCCACCCACTTCGCGACGACTGTCGATCACAGCAACCTTGCGACCGGCTTTTACCGCGTTCATTGCTGCGCCTTCACCCGCAGGGCCGGAACCCAACACCACTACATCGTAGTTGTAGACCGCCATTTTTACTCCTCAGATCGCACCGCGGCGCAATAGATACGCTTGCGGCAGGGCCGACACTGCCAAGCGCAGCGCGGCAATCAGAAACTCGCGTACTTCAAAACCGCTATTAAAGCTTGCTTGCGTCGTAGGCCAGCGTGGTTTGCTTGGCAGGATCGACACTGTTCACTTCTTCGCACTTCTCACGGCTGCCACCACAAATCGAACATTCTTTCTCGATGCCCAGATTAGCGATACCGCCGCACGAACCGGCGATGGGTTTACGGCCCATGATGACACCAACTGCCATCATCGAAACCACCAGCAACATAACTAAAAAAACGATTACAAAGGTCATTGCTCTTCTCCTGCAGCAAAAAGCTGCTCGAATACAGGGCTGCTCTGTGTGACGAAGCCATCGGCTCCACGGGTCACGAAAAATGCAGCTATCCCTGCCTTCCTAGCGTAAGTCATACCGCGCTCAGGCCCAAGCACCATCAGCAAGGTCGATAAACCATCCGCCATCAGGGTTGAGCGATTTGCCACAGTTACCGAGGCCAGTTTATGGGTGATAGGCGCGCCCGTTTGCGGGTCAATGGTATGTGAATAGCGCACCCCATTCTCTTCAAAATAGTTACGGTAATCGCCCGAGGTAGAAATACCGTAACCGTCGAGCTCAAGGACCTTTTGCGACACCCGCTCATCGTCACGCGGAGCCTCGATGGCAATACGCCAAGGCTGTCCATCGGGCTTCTTGCCGGCAGCCTTCAGCTCGCCTGTCGCTTCGACCAAATAGCTGGTAATGCCCAGCTGGTTTAGCCGCTTGATAATTTTATCGACCGTATAACCTGCAGCAATGCTGTTGAAGTCGAGCTGAATGTCGACATCTTTACACAGCGACTGCCCGTCGATGTGCAGGTGCTGATGACCAATTTGCTTACGCGCCTCGGTTACCTGCTCAGGAGTTGGGACTTTCTCAGCCCTGGCCTTTGGGCCAAACCCCCAGAGATTGAGCAACGGCTCAAGGGTCAGGTCAAACGCCCCGTCACTTTGCTCAGATAATTCGCCGCCAACCTGAACCAACTCAAGCATGCCTGCTGGCAGCGGCATGCAACTGCCGGCCGGAGCCTGGTTGAACTTGGATACTAAGGAATCATCACGGTAGGTCGACATTTGTTTATCGACCTCAGCAAGAATCGCCTCGGTTTGTGCTTTGACCTCGGCAACGTCAGGCGTGGCGTCAGTATGTACGTACTTGACACTGTAACTGCTGCCCATGGTTGGGCCGCCAAATTCTTCTACCCGGTCCGAAAACCAGCAGCCCGTTAGGGCTGCCGCCAAGGCGACAGCAATAACGGGCTGAAGTACAGCGTGTTTCATGATCAACCGCCGAAGTCGTCGAGGAGGATATTTTCCTGCTCTACACCTAAATCAACCAGCATCTTGATCACTGCGGCGTTCATCATTGGTGGGCCGCACATGTAGAACTCACAATCCTCGGGAGCCGGGTGGTCCTTCAGATAGTTCTCGTACAACACATTGTGGATGAAGCCTTTCAGCCCAGTCCAGTTATCTTCCGGTTGCGGATCAGACAACGCCAAGTGCCACTGAAAGTTTGAGTTTTCAGCCTGCAATTGATCGTACTCCTCGTTGTAGAACGCCTCACGCATAGAGCGCGCGCCGTACCAGAAGCTGATCTTGCGCGTCGACTTCAAACGCTTGAGTTGGTCGAAGATGTGCGAGCGCATTGGCGCCATACCTGCACCACCACCGATAAACACCATCTCTGCGTCGGTTTCCTTGGCAAAGAACTCACCAAATGGTCCGTAAACAGTGATTTTATCGCCCGGCTTGAGGCTGAACACATACGAAGACATCTGGCCTGGTGGCAAGTGATCTTTGCCCGGTGGCGGCGATGCAATACGGATATTGAACTTGACCAGACCGACTTCTTCCGGGTAGTTGGCCATCGAGTAAGCACGGATAACCGTCTCTTCAACCTTGGACACATACTTCCACTGGTTGAACTTGTCCCAATCGCCGCGATATTCCTCTTGAATATCGAAGTCCTTGTAATGCACCTCGTGCGGAGGGCACTCAAGCTGCACATAGCCGCCAGCACGGAAATCAACGCTCTCGCCTTCTGGCAATTTGAGGGTCAATTCCTTGATGAAGGTGGCCACGTTAGGATTGGACTCAACGGTGCATTCCCACTTCTTCACACCGAAGACTTCCTCCGGCACTTCGATCTTCATGTCCTGCTTGACCGCAGCCTGACATGACAAGCGCCAGCCTTCTTTGGCTTCACGACGAGTGAAATGCGATTCTTCGGTGGAAAGCATTTCGCCGCCACCAGAAGAAATCACACACTTGCATTGGGCGCAGGTACCGCCGCCACCGCAAGCAGACGACAAGAACACATTGTTGGCCGCCAGGGTTTGCAGCAACTTGCCGCCCGCCGGGACTACGATGGTCTTTTCACCATTGATCTCGATGCTCACGTCACCGCTGGATACCAGCTTGGCCCGCGCCATCAAAATAATCACCACCAACGCCAGAACGATGGCCGTAAACATGCCTATTGCGAGAAAAATTTCGTAATTCATCAGTTCATCCCGTCCTTACAACTGCACGCCAGAGAAGGACATGAAGCCCAGAGACATCAAGCCGATGGTGATGAAGGTAATACCCAAACCTTGCAAGCCCGCCGGTACGTCACTGTACTTGAGCTTCTCGCGAATCCCTGCCAGAGCGGCAATCGCCAGCGCCCAAGACAAACCTGAGCCGAAACCGTAAACAGTACTTTCAGCCAGGTTGTAGTCACGCTGCACCATGAACAGGGTGCCGCCCATGATCGCGCAGTTAACCGTGATCAGTGGCAAGAACACGCCTAGGGCGTTGTACAGCGCAGGCACGTACTTATCCAAAAGCATTTCAAGGATTTGCACGATAGCCGCAATCACACCGATGTAGCTGAGCAAGCCGAGGAAGCTCAGGTCTACTTCAGGCAGTCCAGCCCAGGCCAGTGCGCCGTCTTTGAGCAGGTAGGTGTAGATCAGGTTGTTGGCCGGAACGGTGATGACCTGCACCACGATTACAGCGATGCCCAAGCCAATCGCAGTCTCTACTTTCTTCGAGATCGCAATAAAGGTGCACATGCCCAGGAAGAAGGCCAAGGCCATGTTCTCAACGAACACCGCTTTAGCCAGAAGGCTCAGATAATGTTCCATTAGTAAGCCTCCTTATTCGAGACCTGTGGCGCCATTTTGAAGCTTGGCTTTTCCACTTGATCCTTCTTCCAGCTACGAATGCCCCAGATAAACAGGCCGATCAGGAAGAACGCCGAAGGTGGCAGCAACAACATGCCGTTAGGCTGATACCAGCCGCCGTCGTTGATAACCGGGAGGATTTCGAAGCCCAGCAACTTACCAGCACCAAATAGCTCACGAATGATACCCAGCGCAATCAACATGGCGCTGTAACCCAGACCGTTGCCGATACCATCGAAGAACGACAGCACTGGCGGGTTCTGCATGGCAAAGGCTTCGGCACGGCCCATCACGATACAGTTGGTGATGATCAAACCGATAAATACCGACAGCTGTTTCGACAGGCTAAAGGCAAAAGCCTTGAGAACCTGGTCAACCAGGATTACCAGGGATGCAATGATCACCATTTGCACGATCATACGGATCGAGCTTGGGATCTGACTGCGGATCATCGAGATAAACAGGTTGGAAAACCCGGTTACCAGGGTCAAAGCGATCGACATTACCAATGCAGTTTTCAGGTTCGAGGTCACCGCCAGAGCGGAACAGATACCCAGAATTTGCAAACCAATCGGGTTGTTGTTGAAGATCGGATTGAGCAGGACTTCTTTAATAGTCGGCTGCGACATGATCAAGCCTCCCCTGCGCGTAATTTAGTGAGAAACGGACCAAAACCTTGTTCACCCATCCAGAACTTCAATAGGTGATCAACGCCATTACTGGTCAGTGTTGCCCCGGCAAGAGCATCAACCTGATGCACGGCTTTCGGGCTCTTCGGGTCAACACCACCTTTAACTACAGAGATAGCCACTTTGCCATCGTCTGAGTAAACGGTTTTGCCAGGCCACAGGCCTTTCCATTTTGGGTTATCGACCTCACCACCCAAACCTGGGGTTTCGGCGTGCTGGTAGAAGCCAAAGCCACTCACAGTGTCCAGATCAGCTTGCAAGGCGATAAAGCCATACAGGGTTGACCATAGGCCTTGGCCACGGATTGGCAGTACCACTTTATCAAGCTTGCCGTCTGTCTCAACCAAATAGATGATGGTGTAGCGCTCGCGGCGCTTGAGCTTGGCAAGGTCTTGCTCGGGTGTCAGAGCTACCGACTCGCTCGGATCTTTAGCACCTTGTAGCGGCTCGTACTTGAGCGGGTCTTTGGCATCACTGAAGGTGCCGGTTTGCAGGTCGACAATCTTTGCCGTGATACGGCCGTCAAACAGTGACTTGACTTCTTTACCGCTCATGCCCGGATTACCCAAGCCGGCGATAGCCAGGATGCTGCGCTGCTTGTCCAGCAGACGGTTGTCCTGCTGCGCAGGTTTCAGCGCAATCGCGGCACCGGCAACAAATACCGAGCACACCAGGCAAACCAGCAGGGCCACCAGCAAGGTACGTGCGGTGGATTCTTTTTGACTAGACATTGCGTGCCAGCCTCCGCTTGATATTGGCTTGAACGACGAAGTGGTCGATCAGCGGTGAAAACAGGTTGGCAAACAGGATCGCCAGCATCATGCCTTCCGGGAATGCTGGGTTAACCACACGGATCAACACCACCATAAAGCCGATCAGAGCACCGAAAATCCACTTGCCGGTGTTGGTCATGGAGGCCGACACAGGGTCGGTGGCCATGAAGAACATACCGAAGGCGAAACCACCCACGACCATATGCCAGTACCACGGCATGGCGAACAGAGGATTGGTGTCAGAACCAATGAGATTGAACAGCATGCTCAAACCGATCATGCCGAGCATTACCCCAGCGACGATACGCCACGAAGCAATTTTGGTCATGACCAGGATGCCGCCACCGATCAGCAGTGCCAGAGTGCTGGTTTCACCGATAGAGCCATTGATAGTGCCGACAAACGCATCCATCCAACTGATGCCATTGCCAATCACGTTTTCAATGCCACCGGCTGCCGCCAAGCCCAGGGAAGTCGCGCCGGAAAAGCCATCAACCGATGTCCATACCGTGTCGCCAGACATCTGCGCCGGATAGGCAAAGAACAGGAATGCGCGACCAGCGAGTGCCGGGTTAAGGAAGTTTTTGCCAGTACCGCCGAATACTTCCTTACCGATTACCACGCCGAAGCTGATGCCCAGTGCCACTTGCCACAACGGGATGCTTGCCGGCAGGATCAAGGCAAAGAGCACCGAGGTCACGAAGAAACCTTCGTTAACTTCATGGCGGCGGATCGAGGCAAACAGCACTTCCCAGAAACCGCCAACAATAAAGGCAGTTGCATAGATAGGCAGGAAGTAGGCTGCGCCCTGGATGAAGTTATCCCAGATGCTAGCCGGATCGAAGCCTGCCAAAGAGCTGATCAACGCGAAGCGCCAGCCCTCTTGAGCAGCCAGCAGATCAGGGCTTGCAGCGTAAATCAGGTTGGCCTGGTAGCCAGTGTTCCACATGCCGAAGAACATCGCCGGAAAGGTACACAACCAGACGGTGATCATCATGCGCTTGAGGTCTATACCGTCACGCACGTGAGCTGTGGTTTTGGTAACGCTGCCCGGGCGATAGAAGAAAGTGTCAACGGCCTCATACAAGGCGTACCACTTTTCGTACTTACCGCCGGATTCAAAGTTGTGCTCGATTTTATCGAGAAAAGCACGGATACCCACGATTAACCCTCCTTCTCGATGCTTGCGAGGTTATCGCGCAGGATCGGGCCATATTCATACTTACCGGCACAGACATAAGTGCACAACGCCAGATCTTCTTCGTCGAGCTCCAGGCAACCCAGCTTCTGGGCCATCTCAGTGTCACCAACGATCAGGTAGCGCAGCAACTGCGTTGGCAGGATATCCAAGGGCATCACTGCCTCGTAGTTACCCACCGGAACCATCGCCCGCGGACTGCCGTTGGTAGTTGTCGAGAAAGCAAACTTCTTCGCCGCGGCCAACTTGGACACGAAAATATTCAGCACCGAGTGCTTGTTCACACCCGCACGCAGGTAGTGCAACATCTCACGGTCATTACCCTCAGCCAGGCAAGAAACCTGCTGGTGGTAGCGCCCCAGAAAAGCAAAGGCACCGTACGCGGTTCGGCCACCAAGCAGCGAGCCGGAAACCACACGATTCTCGCCAGACTGCAACTCACCGGCGGTGATTTCTTCAAGACTTGCACCAAGGCGTGTACGCAGCAGGCGTGGATTTTCAACCACTGGGCCAGCTAACGAGACAACGCGCTCAGTCCAGAGTTGGCCAGTAGTGAACAGCTTGCCGACCGCAATCACATCCTGATAACCAATCGACCACACGCTTTTGGTCGCGGTAACCGGGTCAAGGAAGTGAATATGGGTGCCAGCCAAACCCGCAGGGTGCGGACCGGCAAATGCTTCAGCCTGAACCTTGTCCAACTGCTCGCCCGGAATATTGGCGCCGTCGGCTTTGCACAGGAACACTTTGCTTAAAGTACTGAGTACTTTAAGACCGTTTTCAAAGTCAGTGGCATGCTCAGCGATCACAACTGCTGGGTCGGCAGCCAAAGGATGAGTATCGATAGCCGTTACGAAGATCGAGCTAGGTACTGCATCAACTGCAGGAACCTTGCTGAAAGGACGGGTCCGCAAGGCTGTCCACAAACCTGACTGCTGTAGGTTTTCGCGGACTTTTTCATGACTCAGCCCTGCCAGATCACCGGCAGGATACTGAGCAAAAGTCACTTGCTCATCGCCTTCAAGATCGATCACAACGGACTGCAACACCCGCCGCTCACCGCGATGAATCGCGCTGATCACACCGGCACCAGGTGCGGTATAGACCACGCCTGGCGTTTTCTTGTCAGCGAACAATACTTGTCCAAGCTTGACCCGATCCCCCACCTGGACTTCCATCGTAGGCTTCATACCATGATAGTCGTAGCCTATGACGGCGACGCTACGCACCGGCCTTGCGGCCTCTATACGCTGCGTCGGCACGCCAGTTATGGGCAAATCAAGCCCATTTTTAATTTTGATCATAGGTTTGCCTAACCACTGATATTAGAAATCTTCTTAGAATACGGACGACGCCAGAAAGCCAATAGGCATACACACACTGAGATAAATCAGCATGATGGACGGCGTCGGTCGCGGGTAAAAAATCCGCTTGATTATAAAGATGGGCCCTGCCACTGACCACCCAAGCTTTGGCTTTTTTTGGGTGATACGTAACAAGAGGCGACAAGGCGATAGTTTGAATCAATCTATACAAGCCGTGAATACGACTAAAAGCACCTATACAGCCACACCTATATCAAAACGCAATTCGCCCATTATCACTCAACCGGCTAAATTTCGCGACCAGACAGTCACCTGCCCGCTATTACCCGCGCAAAATCAGGGCATAAAAAAACGGGAGCCTGAGCTCCCGTTCTTATACTGCTAAGGCGTCTTAGCGAGGAAACGCTGGTGGGTTAACCCCGACCATGTCTTCCATTACACGCACGACCTGGCAGCTGTAACCGAACTCGTTGTCGTACCAAACGTACAGCACAACGCGGTTGTCGTTGCTGATGGTCGCTTCGGCATCAACCACACCGGCGTGACGCGAACCGACGAAGTCAGTCGAAACCACTTCTTGCGAATTAACGTAATCGATCTGTTTGTGCAGATCCGAGTGCAGCGCCATGTAGCGCAGGTACTCGTTGATTTCTTCGCGAGTGGTCGACTTCTCAAGATTGAGGTTGAGAATGGCCATCGACACGTTTGGCGTTGGAACACGGATCGCGTTACCGGTCAGCTTGCCCTTCAGCACAGGCAGAGCCTTGGCCGCAGCAGTAGCCGCGCCGGTTTCGGTGATTACCATGTTCAGCGCAGCCGAACGACCACGACGACTGCCTTTATGGAAGTTATCGATCAGGTTCTGGTCGTTGGTGTACGAGTGAACGGTTTCAACGTGACCGTTGACGATGCCGTATTTGTCATCGACAGCCTTGAGCACCGGCACGATGGCATTGGTGGTGCAAGATGCAGCAGAGATGATCTTGTCATCCGGGCTGATGTCAGCATGGTTGATACCGTGAACGATATTCTTCAGCTCGCCTTTACCCGGCGCAGTCAGAACGACACGGTTGATGCCTGGGCACTTAAGGTGCTGACCCAAGCCTTCAGCATCACGCCATTTACCGGTGTTATCCACCAACAAAGCGTTTTCGATGCCGTAAGCGGTGTAGTCGATCGATGCAGGATCATTCGAGTAAATAACCTGGATCAGGTTACCGTTGGCGCTCAGGGTATTGTTGGCTTCATCGACAGTGATGGTGCCATTGAACGGACCATGTACCGAGTCGCGGCGCAGCAGGCTGGCACGTTTATCCAGGTCATTGTCCGCACCTTTACGCACAACAATGGCGCGCAGACGCAGACCGTCGCCACCACCAGTTTTTTCGATCAGGATGCGCGCCAACAGGCGACCGATACGACCAAAGCCGTAAAGCACGACGTCGGTACCCTTACGGGCTGAGACGCTCTGCTGACCGGTAACCGCTTCAAGCTCTTCGCGGACAAACTGCTCAAGATTACGACCGTTGGCTTCTTTTCCGAACTTGGCCATCATGCGGCCGAGATCAATCGATGCAGCGCCCAGCTTGAGCTCGCCCATGGTTTTGAGAACCTGGAACGTGTCATGCACCGACAGCTCAACATCACCATCAAGACGGTGGCGAGCATAACGGTGAGCTTTGAGTATCTGAATAACGGAACGGTTGATCAGGCTACGACCATAGATCGATGTGACCACGTTGTTATTGCGATAGAGCTGGCCGATCATCGGAATCATCGCTTCCGCAAGGGCTTCTCGATCGATCCACTCACCAAGACACTGGTCGGGCTTCTGATTCACAGGCAGTACCTTCCACATATGTAGGGGCTGAAAAAAGGGGCTACATTATGCCGATCCGTGAGCGCGGGGGCAATGTCGCCTGTCGAAACTGACAGCAGACACTTTCGCCCGTTACAATCGCCAGCCTTGTATCTTGACCGTGAGCCGCCTGTGTCCGTACTGCGCCTTCCGTCCCTGCCCGCTGCTGCCGGCAAACAACACTGGGGCAACCTTCCCGGTGCTGCGCTAAGCCTAGCAATTGCTGAGGCTGCAAGCGCTGCGAATCGCTTCACTTTACTCCTGACCGCCGACAGCCAAAGCGCCGAACGGCTCGAACAGGAGTTGAGTTTCTTTGCCCCGCAATTGCCGGTCTTGCATTTCCCCGACTGGGAAACCTTGCCTTACGATCTTTTTTCGCCACATCAAGACATCATTTCACAGCGTATTTCCGCACTTTATCGCCTGCCAGAACTAAAACATGGCGTTTTGGTAGTACCGATAACCACCGCCCTACATCGACTCGCCCCGACGCGCTTCCTGCTCGGCAGCAGCCTGGTTCTTGATGTTGGCCAGACACTTGATGTCAACGACATGCGCAGCCGCCTTGAAGCCACAGGTTATCGTTGCGTCGACACGGTTTATGAGCACGGCGAGTTTGCCGTGCGCGGCGCGCTGATTGATCTATTCCCCATGGGCAGCAAGCAACCGTATCGGATTGACTTGTTCGATGACGAAATTGAAACCCTGCGCACCTTTGACCCGGAAACCCAGCGTTCGATCGACAAGGTTGAATCCATAAAGCTACTTCCAGCCCGTGAGTTTCCGCTGGAAAAGAAAGCCATCACCGATTTCCGCGGGCGTTTTCGCGAGCGCTTTGATGTCGACTTCCGCCGCTGCCCAATCTATCAGGATCTTTCCACGGGCATTACCCCGGCAGGCATCGAGTATTACATTCCGCTGTTTTTCGAAGAAACCGCGACCTTATTCGACTACCTGCCGCAAGACACCCAAGTATTTTCGCTGCCCGGCATCGAAAAAGCCGCTGACCAATTCTGGAATGACGCCCGCAACCGTTATGAAGAACGCAGGGTTGACCCTGAGCGCCCACTGCTACCGCCAGCGGATATCTTTTTACCGGTTGAAGACTGCTTCGCCCGCCTGAAAAACTGGCCGCGCGTGGTGGTTAGCCAGGATGATATCGAGGACGGCGTTGGCCGTATGCGCTTCAACGCGCAGCCCTTGCCTGACCTGGCAATTGAAGCCAAGGCCAGCGAGCCATTAGCCGCGCTGCGGCGCTTTATCGAAGAATATCAAGGCCGCATACTGTTCTGTGCCGAGTCTGCCGGGCGCCGTGAAGTGCTGCTCGAACTGCTGGCACGACTGAAACTCAAACCGAATGAAGTCGATGGCTGGCCAGAATTTATCGCCGGCAAAGAGCGCTTAGGCATCACCATCGCCCCACTTGATGATGGTTTGCAGCTCGACGATGTCGCGTTGATTGCCGAAAGCCCGTTATTCGGCCAACGCGTGATGCAACGCCGTCGCCGCGAAAAAACCCGTGATACCGGCGAAAACGTCATCAAGAACCTCACCGAGCTGCGTGAGGGGTCGCCCGTGGTGCATATCGACCACGGTGTTGGTCGCTATCAAGGCTTGATCACATTGGAGATTGACGGTCAGAACGCTGAGTTTTTGTCGTTGCAGTACGCCGAAGAAGCCAAGCTTTACGTGCCAGTTGCCAACCTGCATCTGATTGCCCGCTACACCGGCAGCGACGATGCCCTTGCCCCGCTACACCGCCTGGGTTCGGAAATCTGGCAGAAAGCCAAACGCAAAGCCGCCGAACAGGTCCGTGACGTTGCTGCAGAGTTACTGGATATCTACGCACGCCGCGCCGCGCGTGAAGGTTATGCCTTTGCCGACCCGCAAGTTGATTACGCCACGTTCAGTGCGGGCTTCCCGTTCGAAGAAACGCCCGATCAACAAACCGCAATTGATGCTGTGCGTGATGACATGCTCGCCCCGAAACCGATGGACCGCCTGGTCTGTGGCGATGTCGGCTTCGGCAAGACCGAAGTAGCCATGCGCGCAGCATTCATTGCAGTGCATGGCGGCAAGCAAGTGGCGATTCTGGTACCAACCACCCTGCTCGCCCAGCAGCACTACAACAGTTTCCGCGACCGCTTTGCCGACTGGCCAGTAAAAGTCGAGGTAATGAGTCGCTTTAAAAGTGCCAAGGAAGTTGGCGAAGCCATGCAGCAGCTGGCGCAAGGCAAAGTCGACATCGTCATCGGCACCCACAAACTGCTGCAAGACGACGTCAAGTTCAACAACCTGGGCCTGGTGATCATCGACGAAGAACACCGGTTTGGCGTGCGTCAGAAAGAACAACTTAAAGCGCTGCGCAGCGAGGTCGATATCCTCACCCTCACCGCCACACCGATCCCGCGCACGCTGAACATGGCAGTCGCAGGTATGCGTGACTTGTCGATTATTGCCACGCCTCCGGCTCGGCGCTTGTCAGTGCGCACCTTTGTCATGGAACAGCAAAACACCGTGATCAAAGAGGCGCTGCTGCGTGAACTATTGCGTGGCGGTCAGGTTTACTATTTGCACAATGATGTGAAAACCATCGAAAAATGTGCCGCCGACATCGCACAATTGGTTCCAGAGGCGCGCATTGGTATCGGTCACGGGCAGATGCGTGAGCGTGAACTGGAACAGGTGATGGGCGACTTCTACCACAAGCGTTTTAATGTGCTGATCGCCTCGACCATTATCGAAACCGGTATTGACGTGCCGAGCGCCAACACCATTATTATCGAGCGCGCCGACAAATTTGGCCTGGCCCAGCTGCATCAATTGCGCGGGCGTGTGGGACGCAGCCACCACCAAGCCTATGCGTACCTGTTGACGCCGCCGCGCAAACAACTCACCGACGACGCGCAGAAACGCCTTGAAGCCATCGCCAACGCACAAGACCTCGGTGCGGGCTTTGTTCTGGCAACCCACGACCTTGAGATTCGCGGCGCAGGCGAACTGCTGGGCGATGGCCAGAGCGGTCAAATTCAAGCAGTTGGCTTTACCCTGTACATGGAAATGCTCGAACGTGCGGTCAAAGCCATTCGCAAAGGCGAACAGCCGAACCTGGACCAACCTTTGGGTGGCGGCCCGGAAATCAACCTGCGAGTGGCGGCACTGATCCCTGACGATTATCTACCCGATGTGCATGCACGCCTGATCCTGTATAAACGCATTGCCTCAGCGGTCGATGAAGACGGCTTGAAAGAACTGCAGGTGGAAATGATTGATCGCTTTGGCCTGCTGCCTGAGCCGACCAAGAATCTGGTCCGCATCACCTTGCTTAAACTGCAAGCTGAAACCCTGGGCATCAAAAAGGTCGACGCTGGCCCACAAGGTGGTCGCATCGAGTTTGCTGCGGACACCTGCGTTGACCCGCTGACCCTGATCAAGTTGATTCAGGGCCAGCCCAACCGCTATAAATTCGAAGGCGCTACGCTGTTCAAATTCCAGGTTCCAATGGAGCGGCCTGAAGAACGATTCAATACACTTGAAGCGCTGTTTGAGCGCCTGAAACCCTCATCTTGAAGGATCAATTTGTGAATATGCGTGCACTTCGCAGCCTTGCCCTGCTGCCTTTGTTGGCGTTTGGCGCCCTAAGCCAGACAGCACAGGCGGCCGACAGCTATCAAATTGAGGTAATTGTATTTCGCCAACCCGGTGAACTCCTGATTTCAGGCAAACGCGCACCGGATGACTGGCGCCAAGGCGCACGCCTGATCGACACCGGCCAAGAGCATGCAACTGCACTTAACGATGAGGCCGAAAAACTCAACGATGGCGGCGATTATCAGGTTCTGCTGCATAAGGCCTGGACTCAAGCCAGCGATGAAACCGTGGCCATCAGCACAGGCGACGAGCGCCTTGGCCACGCGCCGATTGAAGGCACTTTAAGCCTCAAGCAAGAGCGTTCGCTACAAGTCAAAGTGGACATGTGGATCAACCAGTTTGAACCTGGCGGCCTGGTTTCGCGCAGTGAGCACTTGCAACAGTCGAGCAGCTTGCAAACGCGCAAACTCAACTATATCGATCACAGCAATCTGGGCATGCTGATTCGAGTTCGCCCTGAATAAACTCACCTACATGGTGGACAAGCTACGCGTTGTCACACCCTACACGACCAACAATAGACGCTGGTGGTCCGCGCCGGTATTCAGGCGCTCAACACCCGCGCCAGAACAGCCTTGACCTTATCCATACCATCGACCAGCGCCTGTTCAATCTGCGCCATGGTAATCAGCTCGTTGCTCTTGCCGGCTGCCGGGTTAACCACCAACGACAAGCAGGCATAAGGCAGCGCCAATTCACGCGCCAACACCGCTTCAGGCATACCGGTCATACCGACGATATCGCAGCCATCACGCTCCATACGGGCTATCTCGGCTACGGTTTCAAGGCGCGGCCCCTGTGTTGCACCATAAACACCATGACTGCTGAACGCACAGTGCTCAGCAGTCAGTGCAGTGCAAAGCTTACTACGCAAGGCTTCATCATACGGATGACTAAAATCGACATGGGTGACGTGATCCAACTCACCGGCAAAATAGGTATGCTCGCGACCGCTGGTGTAATCAATCACCTGATGCGGCACGCAGAAATGGCCGGTGCCCATGGCCATGTGAATACCACCAACCGCGTTGACCGCAAGAATCGCTTGCGCGCCCGCCTCTTTCAACGCCCACAAGTTCGCCCGGTAATTAACCTGATGCGGTGGGATGCGGTGCGGATGGCCATGGCGCGCCAAAAACAGCACCTCACGCCCTGCATACTCGCCACGCAGTACTGCTGCGGATGGCGCACCAAATGGTGTATCGATATTCAGCGCAGCGGTAATAGTCAGACCTTCAAGTTGGGTCAGACCAGTACCACCAATAATCGCGTAGACAGTCATCATTATTCCTATTCAATAAGCTGAGCAGCGCGCAAAGCGCGAGTTGCTTCAAGCCAACGCGGGCTCTGGCGGTATTCAATGCCCGGAAAGGCCTGACGCCGCATACGCGCCAAACCATCGGGAGCAACTACCTTGAGGCGCTGCGCTGCGCTCAACGCCAGCTCTGCAGCGGCGCGATCATTACAAACCAAGCCCATGTCGCAGCCAGCGTTCAACGCCGCTTCAATTCGGCACGCAGCATCACCCACCACATGGGCCCCGGCCATCGACAGGTCATCACTGAAGATCACCCCTTTAAAGCCAAGTTCGCCGCGCAGAATATCCTGCAGCCAGCGGCGCGAGAATCCAGCAGGCTGATCATCCACTTTCGGATAGATAACGTGCGCAGGCATCACCGCAGCCAATTGATTACCCAACTGCATAAAAGGCTGCATGTCTTGGCCGCGAATCTGCTCAAGACTGCGCTCGTCCACTGGAATCGCTACGTGCGAATCGGCTTCAGCCCAACCATGTCCTGGAAAGTGCTTGCCCGTTGCAGCCATACCCGCCTGGTTCATGCCACGAATAAAGGCACTCGCCAGTTGCGTGGCGCGCTGCGCATCACCCTCAAAAGCGCGACTGCCGACTACTGCGCTGCGCTGATGATCGAGATCCAATACTGGGGCAAAGCTTAAATCCAAGCCGACAGCTAAAACCTCAATTGCCATAATCCAGCCGCAATGCTCAGCAAGCTGCTCGGCATTTGGGTTGTCAGCAAGCGCACGCATGGCCGGCAAGCGGACAAAGCCTTGACGCAAACGCTGAACGCGACCGCCCTCTTGATCTACAGCAAGCAATAAATCTGGACGAACTTGGCGAATAGCCGCGCTTAGCTCGCGCACTTGGCGCGGGTCTTCAATATTGCGCGCAAACAAAATCAAACCGCCAACTTGCGGTTGACGCAGAATCTGCCGGTCTTCAGCAGTAAGCCAGGTGCCATCGATGTCGAGCATCAATGAGCCTTGCAGAGGTGAGCTCACAGGAAATCCTTAATCAAGAGGTATTGCGGCCCAGTCAGGACGTGCCGCTTCATCTATAACCACCGCGCAATTGACCGGCACCTGCGGAAACAGTTGCAGCAGATCGGCGTTGCGCAAACGGATGCAGCCGTGGGAAAGCGCCACACCCATCGGCTCGGTCTCCGGCGTGCCATGCAAATAGATATAGCGCCGGAATGTATCGACACTGCCCAAGCGGTTACGCCCAATTTCGCAGCCGCTGAGCCAGAGAATCCGGGTCAGAATCCAGTCTCGCCCGGGAAAGGCTTCTGCCAATTCAGCTGACCAGACTTCACCAGTCCAGCGTCGCCCGCGCAACACAGCAGCCAAGGGCAAACCATCGCCGACTTTAGCGCGCACGATATGCCGTCCACGCGGCGTGCAGCCAGAACCGTTTTGTTCACCAACACCATTAAGCGCAGTGGAAACCGGCAAACGCAGCAATAGCCTGCCTTCAGCAAAACCATAGAGGCACTGATCGGCAATAGAGATGTGTAATAAATCGAGAGTAGCCATGGGCGGCTAGCTTAGCGGATCAACTCCACTACGCCCACCCATTAGCTATTAAACCTTGGCGGTAAGCGGAGGATTTTTTACCCGGGGGCGCAATTGCGCAGCCGCCAAAGCCGGGTCACTTAACCCTGACTCTGAACGCATGCCCGCCGCCAGAAACGGCACCATCAGGCGCATAACTTGTTCAATCGAGGTGTTAACCCCGAAATCAGTCTCCGACATCGCCCGCAAAGCCTTGATACCCGACATGCTGAATGCAGCCGCGCCAAGCATAAAGTGCACGCGCCAGAATAACTCGAGTGGCGGGATACGGGGGGCGGCATCGTGAACCAGCATCATGTAACGTCGGAATACTTTGCCATAGACCTCTTCAAGGTACTTGCGCAGATGGCCTTGGCTTTGACTGAACGCCAAACCGAGCAAACGCATGAATATTGATAGATCGTTGCCGCTACGCGGCTTAACCGCAAGCGCATGCTCGACCAGCAACTCGAGAAGTTCTTCAAGTGAGAGTCGAGCCTCTGGTTTGGCCTGACGGCGATCCAGTTCACGCTCGAGGCTGGCGCAGAATGGGCCTAGAAACCGCGAAAAAACCGCTTGAATCAGGGCTTTTTTCGAACCGAAATGATAGTTCACCGCAGCAAGATTGACTCCAGCCTTGCTGGTAATCAAGCGCAACGAGGTTTCCGCAAAACCTTTTTCGGCAAACAGTTGCTCTGCAGCATCCAGAATGCGTTCAACAGTTTCCGACTGGGCCATTATTCTTTACCTGACAAACACTTGTTTGAAACATACGTTTCGGCTCTATGCATTGTCAAGCTTCGCAACGCGGTCTTTTGCATCATCCTTAATTAGCCTACTCACTATGCCGGACAACTAAAACCAAGACGCTCACCAAGACAACCAAGTAACACAAATACCGCGAGAAAATAACACGATTAAATAGCGGCAATTGCAAAAGGATGATTGCCAAGCTCGATCCACTGTATATAATCCCAGTCACTGTATATAAAAACAGAGCTAACCCAATGATAAAGCTGACGCCACGCCAAGCTGAGATTCTCGCCTTCATCAAGCAATGCCTTGAAGACAACGGCTTCCCGCCTACCCGCGCAGAAATCGCTCAGAAGCTAGGCTTCAAATCGCCCAACGCTGCCGAGGAACACCTCAAAGCGCTCGCCCGCAAAGGCGCGATTGAAATGACCCCAGGCGCCTCCCGCGGCATTCGCATTCCAGGCTTCGAGCCTAATGCAGAAGAAGACGGCTTGCCCGTCATCGGCCGAGTGGCTGCAGGTGAACCGATCCTGGCGCAACAGCACATCGAAGACTCCTGCCGGATCAACCCCGAATTCTTTCACCCCAAAGCCGACTATCTACTGCGTGTGCGCGGCATGAGCATGAAAGACATCGGCATATTAGATGGCGACCTACTGGCCGTGCACACCACTAGAGAAGTGCGTAATGGTCAGGTAGTCGTGGCACGAATTGATGATGAAGTCACGGTCAAACGCTTCAAGCGCGAAGGCAGCAAAGTCTGGTTGATTGCCGAAAATCCTGAATTTGCGCCAATTGAAGTCAACCTTGAAGAGCAGGACTTGGTCATTGAAGGGTTAAGTGTCGGCGTTATTCGCCGCTAATGGAGTATTTATGCAGCTGTCTCAACCGCTAAATCAGACACAACTTCCACTATTCGAGGCTTTTATGGCTGTCAGCGCGCCTGCACTGCCGCAAGAAGCACTCAACGATGCCTGGCAAGATCAGCCGCAGGCATTTAGCGAGTTGTCGCTCAGAGGCGCTGCGAGACACTGCCTAACCCTGCTCGCCCCAATCCTTCGCGAGCTGAGCGAAAATGACAGCGAACGCTGGCTGACGCTAATTGCACCACCTGGCAACCTGACGCAAAGCTGGCTGCGCGATGCCGGCCTCAATCGTGAACGTATCTTGCTGCTGCACCCGCGTGGCGAACAAAGCGCACTGCAACTGGCAGAGGAAGCACTGAAACTGGGTCGTAGCCACACCGTAGTAAGCTGGCTTCACCCGCTTGAACGTGCAGCTCGCCAAAGCCTTGAAAGTGCTGCGCGCAAAGGCAGTGCACAAAGCCTGAATATCAGTTTGGGCTGATATGGCTTACATGTCAGTCGCGAGAGGCAGAGTTTTCAGGGGTTGGTTAGTGCAGAACGCGCTCTTCGCCTTCATGTTGAAAGTCGTTTTCGGCTAAACGGCCAGCCATCTGCACGCCCACATTGAGCATGGCTTTGGCCACTTCAACATGTTGCCCCTGCAGGAATGACTTCGCATCCGAGGAGAAATCCAGCACTACAAGCGCCTCCTCATCGTCTGCGCGGCGCAAGGCGATACGGCCATCAGGTAGTTCTACGATTTCTAAAAACGAAGTAGGCATAGGTTTGAGTCTCCACGTTAGCCGCTCATTGTAACAGCCGACTAGAGCCTCGCCCTAGCCCGCTGATCAATAACAGCTCACCACTCGCTGAGTGATTCCCGGAAACGTCGCGCCAGAGCAGTTATTTCTTTGCGCCAAGCCTCAAGCGTTTCACGCTCAAGTAACTCAGGCTCCTGATCAATGCTAATCGCCTCAATCAACGGCGTAGTCGGATCGACTTTAGCTTTTTGCTGCATCTGTGGCGGCTTATACAGCGCCTTATACGCCACTAACAACTGCGCTAGCCAGGTTTCAGAGTGACCAGCCAATTCAACCAACTCCGAAAACTCGGGGCTTGGCGCGGCTTCGAGCATTGACGTATCAAGCAGGACCTCAATCTGTGGCGACTGGCTGTTAGGCAAGCGGTAGTAACCCGCTATTTCGTGACACAGGCCAAGTACGGCGCCATATAAATGAAACAGCGTCGCCTCACGCTCGGCCTGAACCAGCCCCTGAACGTTCATTGCTTGCGACTCTTGTGCCTTGCGCCATGACTCCAGCGACAATCCAGCGTAAAAGATTTTTTGATTGGTGCGGGTGTACAACTCGTTAGCCATGGCCAACCACTCCTCGACAGATCAACGATCAAAACTTGAGCAGACTGGTTTGCGCCAGCCAAGCTGATTTTAAGCTTGGCTAGCTAGAGGCCCATCCGCGCGGGCATCAGGCCTGCGCGGCGGCTCCAATCAACGCTTCTTGTCTTCGACCTTCCATTTACCGCCGTCAAAGAATGCTTTCCAGCCTGTAGGCTTACCTTCAACCTCAGTCTGTACATATTGCTCTTTGGTTTTACGGCTGTAACGAATAACTGCTGGACGGCCTTCTGGATCTTTCTGTGGCGCGCTGAACAGGAACTCGTACTTCGGGTCGATCTCGTCTTTGTGCGGCAGAATCTCGATCACCAGTGGAGCACGGGTCTCGCGATTCTTTGGAAACTGACTGGCGGCCAAGAACAGACCCGATGCGCCATCGCGCAGCACGTACGTGTCATTAACCTTCTCGCACTTCAGTTCCGGCATTTTAACCGCGTCCATTTTCGGTGGTGCAGGCTCACCGCTACGCAGCAATTTACGGGTGTTTTTGCACTCGCTATTGGTGCAACCAAAGAACTTGCCGAAACGGCCAGTTTTCAGTTGCATCTCGCTGCCGCACTTATCGCACTCAAGACTCGGGCCTTCGTAACCCTTGATCCGGTATTGACCGGTTTCAATCTCGTAGCCAGCACAATCCGGGTTGTTACCGCAGATATGTAGCTTGCGCGTTTCGTCCAGCAGATAAGCATCCATCGCGGTGTCGCAAATCTTGCAGCGATGCTTGCCGAGCAGCACCAAGGATTCCGACTCGCCCTCGTCGTCCGCAGCGATTTCATCACCCGGTACCAGGTTGATGGTCGACTTGCAGCGCTCTTTGGGTGGCAAGCTGTAGCCTGAGCAGCCGAGGAACACGCCGGTCGAGGCGGTGCGGATCATCATCGGACGACCACACTCGCGACACGCAATATCAGTCAGCGTTGGCGTATTGGCACGCATGCCGGTGTCACCGTCTGCGGCTACTTCAAGTTTTTTCTTGAAATCACCGTAGAACTCATCGAGCACGTTTTTCCACTCACGCTCGCCCTGAGCAACATCATCGAGATGCTCTTCCATGCCGGCGGTGAAACCGTAATCCATGAGATTGGAGAAACTTTCAGATAGTCGTTCAGTAACGATGTCGCCCATCTTTTCCGAATAGAAACGACGGTTGTGCAGCGCAACGTAGCCGCGATCCTGAATCGTAGAGATGATTGCAGCATAGGTCGACGGACGACCAATACCACGTTTTTCCATCTCTTTAACCAGACTGGCTTCGGAATAACGCGCTGGCGGCTTGGTGAAGTGCTGGCTCGGATCAAGCTTGATCAGTTTGAGAGCTTCACCCTGGTTCATTTCTGGCAGCACGGCGTCGTCGCCCGGCTTGCTCAACTGTGGCAACGCCCGGGTGTAACCATCAAACTTGAGGATACGGCCCTTGGCGCGCAACTCGAACTGCGCAGCCGTGACCGTCACAGTTGTCGACAGGTATTGCGCCGGTGGCATCTGGCATGCAACGAACTGGCGCCAGATCAGCTCATACAGACGCTCAGCATCACGTTCCATACCGCTCAATTGAGTCGGCTTGGTGTTGACATCTGAGGGACGAATCGCTTCGTGAGCCTCTTGCGCGCCTTCTTTGCTGCTGTACATATTCGGCGTTTCCGGCAGGTACTTCTTGCCGAATTCGTCTTCAATAAAGCTGCGCACCATGCTTACGGCATCGGCCGACAGATTTGTCGAGTCGGTACGCATATAAGTGATGTAGCCAGCTTCGTACAGACGCTGCGCCATCATCATGGTCTTTTTCACGCCGAAGCCCAGGCGATTGCTTGCAGCCTGTTGCAGAGTAGAAGTAATAAACGGCGCAGAAGGCTTGCTGCTGGTCGGTTTGTCTTCACGCTTGGCGACGCTGTAGCTGGATGCTTTAAGCGTCTCCAGCGCAGCCATGGCCTGCGCTTCGTTAAGTGGTTTGAATGCTGCGCCGTTCTCACGGGCCACTTCAAAACGCACGGTGTCTTTTTTGCCAGTGGCAAGATCCGCATGCACTTCCCAGTACTCTTCTGGGACAAAGGCACGAATCTCTTTTTCACGCTCAACCACCAGCTTGACCGCTACCGACTGAACGCGACCCGCTGACAGACCGCGAGCGATCTTCGACCACAGCAGCGGCGAAACCATGTAACCCACTACACGGTCGAGAAAGCGTCGGGCTTGCTGGGCGTTAACTCGATTGATATCGAGTTCGCCTGGCTTGGAGAATGCCTCTTGAATGGCTTTCTTGGTGATCTCGTTAAACACTACGCGCTTGTAACGACTGTCATCACCACCAATGGATTCGCGCAGGTGCCAGGCGATGGCCTCCCCCTCGCGATCCAAGTCGGTTGCGAGATAGATAGTGTCGGCGTCTTTGGCCAAGCGGCGCAATTCATCAACGACTTTCTCTTTGCCCGGAAGGATCTCGTACTTGGCCTTCCAGCCATGCTCGGGATCAACTCCCATGCGCGCAACCAGTTGGCGCTTGGCTTTTTCCTTTGGCGACAGAGCCGGAGCTTCGCCTGCAGCAGCTTTTCCGCGTTTGGCCGGTTCTTTGGCCGCACTTGCCGAACCACTAGTAGGCAGGTCACGGATGTGGCCGATGCTCGACTTCACCACGTACTCGTTGCCCAAGTACTTGTTGATTGTCTTGGCCTTGGCCGGGGATTCCACGATGACCAGCGATTTACCCATGGATCAGAAAATTCCTGAATGTGAAGAAAAGAAAAGGCAGGAGACGCCTTGTCTGGCACCGCTATATATAGTGGCGCTCAAGGCAAGGTCAAGTTTAGGTATTCGACTAAGCGCTTCAAGGTTTGCCAAAAAGCGGCGTTTCAGACTCGATCAAAGCGAAGCGCGGAACGCTTTCGCCGTCAACATCGACACGCTCACAAAACATCTCAAGCGGACGAACCCAAAGCCCATAATCACCGTACAGAGCCTGATAAACCACGACCTGCTGCTCAGTTTCGGAATGTTGCGCAACACCAAAAACACGGTATTCAGGGCCTTTGTAATGGCGGTAAAGACCGGGTTTTATCTGCATCACACACTTCCTTAAAAAAATAAAAATTTATCGCAAATGAATTTCTGAAAAACTAACTTGATGTTTTTTCAGCAACTCCCCAACAAACAAAAACCGGGGCACGAGGCCCCGGTTTCGCATCCCTGAACGATTAAACTCGTTCGAAGATGGTGGTGATGCCCTGACCGAGGCCCACGCACATAGTCGCGACACCCAAAGTGCCATTGTTTTGCTTCATTACGTTGAGCAGGGTACCGGAGATACGTGCACCGGAACAACCGAACGGGTGGCCCAAAGCAATCGCACCACCGTGCAAGTTGACCATTTCGTCCATCTTATCGAGCACTTTGAGGTCCTTTAGTACAGGCAACGCCTGTGCAGCGAAGGCTTCGTTGAGCTCCATAAAATTGATGTCGGCCATGGTCAAGCCGGCACGCTTCAGCGCCTTCTGAGTCGACGGCACAGGACCGTAACCCATGATTGCCGGATCAACACCTGCAACAGCCATTGCACGCACTACAGCCATCGGCTGGATGCCCAGATCCTGAGCCCGCTGGGCGGACATCACGATCATGCATGAAGCGCCGTCAGTGATCTGCGAGGAAGTCCCCGCGGTGACGGTGCCGCCTTTCGGGTTGAACGCAGGACGAAGCGTAGCCAGGCTCTCAAGGGTTGTTTCCGGACGAATGGTTTCGTCGTAGTCGAAAACCTTGAGGAAGCCATTCTCGTCGTAGCCTTCCATCGGGATGATTTCATCCTTGAAGTTGCCTGCAACTGTGGCTTTATGCGCCAAACGGTGCGAACGCTCGCCGAACGCGTCCTGCTGCTCACGGGTAATACCGTGCATTTTACCGAGCATTTCAGCAGTCAGACCCATCATGCCCGACGCCTTGGCCGCGTACAGCGACAGGTGCGGGTTTGGATCAACACCGTGCATCATGCCAACATGGCCCATGTGCTCAACGCCGCCAACCACGAATACATCGCCGTTACCGGTCTGAATCGCCTGCACAGCAGTGTGCAGGGCGCTCATGGAAGAACCACACAGACGGCTAACTGTCTGACCGGCACTGGTGTGCGGGATCTGAGTCATCAGCGACGCCATGCGTGCGATGTTCCAGCCCTGCTCCAACGTCTGGTTTACACAACCCCAGATCACGTCTTCGACTTCAGCCGGATCGATCTTCGAGTTACGGTCCAGGACGCCGCGAATCAGGTTTGCCGACATAGTCTCGGCACGGGTGTTACGGTGCATGCCGCCTTTGGAGCGCCCCATCGGGGTGCGACCGAAGTCGACAATCACTGCATCTCTTGGGTTCAAGCTCATAAATTTACCCTCGCTAAATCGTTGCGCGATTAACCGAAAAACGTCTGGCCGTTTTTGGCCATTTCACGCAGTTTTTCAGTTGGCTGGTACAACGCGCCCAGATCGGCGTACTTATCGGCCAGGGCTACAAATTCGGCCACACCAATGCTATCGATGTAACGCAGCGCACCACCACGGAACGGCGGGAAGCCAATACCGTAGATCAGGCCCATATCGGCCTCTGCAGCGGTTTCAACGATGCCATCTTCGAGGCAACGAACGGTTTCCATGCACAGCGGGATCATCATGAAGTTGACGATGTCTTCATCGGTCAACTCACGCTCTTCGCGCACGATTTCTTTAAGCAGTTCGTAAGCTTTAGGGTCAACGACCTTCTTCGGCTTACCGCGCTTGTCGGTCTCGTAGGCGTAGAAGCCTTTGCCATTTTTCTGGCCCAGGCGATCCGCGTCGTACATCACGTCAACCGCAGTACGGCCTTCAACAGCCATACGGTCCGGGAAGCCTTCAGCCATCACATCACGGCCGTGGTGGCCAGTGTCGATACCAACAACGTCAGACAGGTACGCCGGGCCCATCGGCCAGCCGAACTTTTCCATGACTTTGTCGATACGGGTGAAATCAACACCAAACTCAAGCAGCTTGGAGAAACCACCGAAGTAAGGGAACAACACGCGATTGACCAGGAAGCCCGGGCAATCGTTAACCACTACCGGGGTTTTACCCATCTTCTTGGCGTATGCAACTGTAGTTGCAATCGCGGTTTCGCCAGACTTCTCACCACGGATCACTTCAACCAGCGGCATCATGTGTACTGGGTTGAAGAAGTGCATGCCGCAAAAATTTTCCGGGCGCTTCAGTGCTTTGGCCAACAAGCTGATAGAAATGGTCGAGGTGTTGGAAGTCAGGATCGCATCTTCACGAACCACGCCTTCAACCTCAGCCAACACAGCTTGCTTGACCTTAGGATTTTCAACCACGGCTTCAACCACGATATCAACGTTACCGAAGTCACCGTATGACATGGTTGGGCGGATGGCGTTGAGCGCCTCAGCCATTTTAGCCGGGGTCAGACGACCCTTTTCGACACGCTTGCCGAGCAGCTTGGAAGCCTCGTTCAAGCCCATCTGGATACCCTCTTCACGGATATCCTTCATCATGATCGGTGTGCCTTTGACAGCCGACTGGTAGGCGATACCGCCACCCATGATGCCAGCGCCGAGTACGGCTGCCAGCTTCACTTCTTTGGCGACTTCGTCGTAATGCTTGGCTTTTTTCTTCAGCTCCTGGTCGTTCAGGAACAGACCAATCAGGCTTGCTGCAACGGGCGTCTTGGCCAGTTTAACAAAACCTTTCGCTTCAACTTCCAGCGCTTTGTCGCGACCGAAATTTGCAGCTTTCTGAATGGTTTTGATCGCTTCAACTGGCGCCGGGTAGTTCGGGCCAGCCTGACCTGCAACGAAACCTTTGGCGGTTTCAAAGCACATCATCTGCTCAATTGCGTTGAGCTTGAGTTTTTCCAGCTTAGGCTGACGCTTGGCTTTGTAATCCAGCTCGCCGCTGATGGCACGCTTGATCAGGTCCAACGCAGCAGCTTGCAGCTTGTCAGCCTCAACGACAACATCAACAGCGCCAGCTTTCAGTGCATCTTCAGCACGGTTTTCTTTACCGGCGGCAATCCACTCAACAGCGTTGTCGGTACCGATTACACGCGGCAAACGTACAGTGCCGCCGAAGCCCGGATAGATACCCAGTTTAACTTCTGGCAGGCCAACTTTGGCGCTGGTGGCCATGATGCGGTAATCCGCGGCCAGGCACATTTCGAAACCACCGCCCAACGCAATACCGTTGATAACGGCTACGGTTGGCACCGCAAGGTCTTCAAAGTCGCTGAAGATTTTGTTGGCTTCAAGGTTACCTGCGACCAACTCTTCGTCAGGCAGCTTGAAATTCTCAACGAATTCGGTGATGTCGGCACCGACGATAAATACGTCTTTGCCGCTGGTAACAATCACGCCCTTGATCGAACCATCGGCCTTAATTGCATCTACGGACTGACGCAATTCGTTCAGGGTAAGACGGTTGAACTTGTTGACGGATTCACCCTTGAGGTCGAAATTCAATTCGACGATACCACCCTCAAGAGCTTTAACCGTGATGGCTTTACCTTCGTAAATCATCAACTGATCTCCACGATATGGAAGCTAAACAGTACACATCAGAGCCAACCAGCAAGCTGCTCCGCGGCTGAGCCGTCAAGAGTAGCGTTTAAAAGCCTGGCACACCCACTGACGCGATATTCGAGCAGTAAAGGCGCTGCTTATTACAAACAAACGCTCAATTCATACGCCCGTTTGATTTGGGTCGGCACACATTCAGGGAAAAGACCTAACTTGTCAATTGTCGATCGGTGAATGAAAGCCGGTTAAAACTCCGAAAATACCAGTCAAAGCCATATGCAGTGCGGCCTGCAAAGGATTATTAGCAAATCTTTTGACCTGTAATTCAGCAACAGTTGGCCGCAAAAGCAACGTAATAACACGCTAGTAAATCAGTCCGCAGCCCGGTACATTTACAGACAGATGGCAGTTACAGACTTGCTACGACTTGCCAATCAAAACAACAACGAACCCTACTAAAGGGTCTATGGAGCACTGTATGACAAGCCGAATGCTTGCCATTTCTCTACGTACTTTCTTAGTTATCGCTATGCTCCTGATCAGCACGCTTAGCCCTGCTGCAACTACCCCGGCTGAAAGCCTGCTAAAGCTTCACCAAATGCGTCTTGATACCCAGAAGAGCCTCAGCAGCTTCTACATGTACAACAACATGGAAGGTGACCAGCGTTACGCGCGGATGATCGATGAGGCTATCAGCCAAGCCAATCAGGCCTTGGCAGGCTTGCAAGACTTAAACGGCGACAGCTCGAAAGCCCTCAACGCGCAATTGGTTGCGCTCTGGAGCAACTACGAAAGCAACCTCAAACAATTGGTTAGCACCCTTAAAACCCAGGGCTATACCGACTTGCAGCCTGTTGCAGACTTGGCCGAACACAATCAAAAAATCATGCAGCTGAGCCAGGAGCTTTACAGCAAGATCGAGCAGGAAACGGGCTACAGCGTGCCACCACTGATACAACTAAGCCGCAAGCAAAGCCTGGTAATGCAAGCCATTGCGGTCGACTACTCATCGCGCAGCGCATCAGTAGGTGCAACCTTTATGGGTGGCGGCAATAGTCAAAGCATCGAGGAGCTGGTCAGCGAGTTCGCCAGCACTTTGGAGCAACTCAGCCAAGCGCCTGAAAATACAGCCCAGACCAGTAAAACGCTGAGCAATGTAGGCACAAAATGGAACTACATTGAAAAGTCATTGAAAAATTACAATGAAAACAGTGTACCCTTCCTAGTCAGCAAGTACTCCGACAGCATCATTGAGGAGCTGGAACAGCTATCCTCGCAATATGCCGCTGCATCGACCTAAGCGCTCAAGCCACAATGCCTATCAGCTACGTCGACATGGGTACACAGAATTTACCGGCCTGCCTGGCCAACCTTCCAGCCCGCTGCTTGCATCGGGCTTTTCTTTGCCTGCTAGAAATAGCTTTTGAGAAAAATGCTGATCGCTTCCAGGTCTTGCGCTTTAGCGCTCTCGCCCCAGCACACAGCGACCATTTGCGGACTAAGTTCAGCCTTGTAGACATCTGCTGGCAAACTCGCCAACTGCTCAGCAAGCCCAGGGTTCGCGCATGGCTCACGCCATTGATTGAGCCACTGCCCCGGCTCAGCCTGCCAATAACACCAGCTGTCCTGATGCCCGCGACGGCGCGCCAGGTGATACTGCGGACAGGTGGCGGGCTGTCCGCGCTGAATCCAGTGTGGCCACTCTTGCTGCGATATATTCATGGTCAAACCAAGTCGCCTGGCCTGCATACGCACATCCATACGCCCACGCAAACGCCGCGAAGGCATCAGCATCGCCAAGGGGCTGAGCACACAAAAAAGCAATGCCAATACAATCCAAGTGGTCATAAGGTATATCTCTACTGTAAAAGCCTGCCGCAAGCGCTAATTAACGTTCATACTTAGATTCATCGACTATCCATTCAAGGAGTCTCTCATGTCCTACACACATATCTTGGTCGCTGTAGACCTAACCGAAGAATGCGACCCGGTCATGAGCCGCGCGCAAATCCTGGCACGCAACAACGAAGCTAAGCTGTCGGTAGTACATGTTGTCGAACCAATGGCCATGGCATTTGGTGGTGATGTGCCCATGGATTTGTCGATGCTGCAACAACAGCAATTTGATCAAGCCCGTGAGCGCCTTGATGCATTTGCAGTGAAATACAACGAACTGGCCGCTGATCAACGTCACCTGACCTACGGTCAACCTCGCCAAGAAATCCACCGCCTCGCTGAAGAACAGGGTTGCGACCTGATCATTGTCGGCAGCCATGGCCGCCACGGCCTAGCCCTGCTGCTTGGTTCGACCGCAAATGACGTGCTTCACGGCGCTCCCTGCGACGTGCTCGCCGTGCGCTTGAAAAAGCCTGAATAAAGATCACTACTGCGCTCAAGCCTGCCAGCTTTTTGCCGGCAGGCTCAGGCATTGTCATTCCAAACCTTCTCCCGCACTCATCACCATTGGCCGGACTTTCTGCAACTGGGTTTCCAGCGAATAAGTCATGCTTGATGACATCGAAAAGAAGGTTAGAAATGCTTTCAAATTAGAATCGCCTTTGCAGGTGTCGTGAATCCGCTGCCAGAACGCCTGATTAACCAGCTGCAATTGCTGGAACATTCGTACCAACCCTTTCAACTCCCAATCGGCATGCCGCCCTTCTCGCGAATTAAAATACTGGCGCGACAAATAGAGCGAGAACGCGCGCAAGATAAACTCCTGATTACTGGCAAACGGCAAATGCTGCTGCGCCATAGGCTTTAGCTTGCCCAGCACCGGACAAGCGCTGGTTGCCATAATCACCCCGAGCAGCGCACGCAACCCCTCTTCAAGCCCTGCGTGCTTGGTGTATTCACGCTCAGGCGTACGCACCCAGACCATGGCCTTAGCGAATGCAGGTAAGCCCTGAAAGTCTTCAATCACGCGGTGCAAGTCAACCGCTGCAGGGCAATGACTAAAACTGTCTTTGCTTAATGGGCAATTACTGCATTGTTGATTGCTCAGGCGCGTCCATGCCGGTGCACTGCTAGCTTCTAACGGATCGTATTCACGATCCAACTCGATGCGGTAATTAAACTGATGACTGTCGTCGAGAGTAATGCGGTACTCGATAGACATTGAGCTCTCCAGCAAGCGTAAGCGCGGCAGTCTATGACTGCATACATGCCCAACCCTCTACGGCGAGGGTTGGGGCCTTATATTTAGACTGCTCAGGCTACCTTATAACTAGCCTTCCAGCTCTGCCCAACGCTCCAGCAAGTGATCCAGTTCCTCTTGCAGCACCGGCAATTTAGCCAAGACCTCTGCAGTGACTTCAACAGGTTGCTGGTAGAAGGCCGGATCAGCGATTTGCGTCTGAACCTCGGCCATTTTTTGCTCGACCGCATCAATCTGCGCAGGCAAGGCTTCTAACTCACGCTGCAGTTTATAGCTGAGCTTTTTCTTGGCTGGAGCATTCTGTTCAACCGCAGGCGTTGCCACTGGCTCAGGTGCGGTGACCACTGCCGAAGCCAGCTCGGCTTTACCCGCTTTGGTCTCACCCACCCCCAACAGACGTGCCGAACCGCCTTGACGAATCCAGTCCTGGTAGCCACCGACGTATTCACGCACGCGACCTTCGCCCTCAAACACCAAGGTGCTGGTCACCACGTTGTCAAGAAATGCCCGGTCGTGGCTGACCATCAATACAGTGCCTGGGAACGTCAGCAAAACCTCTTCAAGCAATTCGAGGGTTTCAACGTCGAGGTCATTGGTCGGTTCGTCCAGCACCAGCAGATTGGCTGGCTTGCTGAACAGCTTGGCGAGCAGCAAACGCGCACGCTCACCGCCTGACAGGGCTTTAACTGGCGTACGCGCGCGCTGCGGGCTGAACAGGAAGTCGCCAAGGTAACTCAGCACATGCCGGCTCTGGCCGTCGATCTCGATAAAGTCACGCCCTTCGGCAACGTTGTCGATAACGGTTTTTTCCAGATCCAACTGATGACGTAACTGGTCAAAATAAGCCACATCAATGCGTGTACCTTCATCGACACTACCGCTGGTAGGTTGCAGGCCACCAAGCATCAACTTGAGCAACGTGGTTTTACCGGTACCGTTAGCGCCTAGCAGACCAATACGGTCACCGCGCTGCAGCACCATCGAAAAATCTTTAACCAGCATCGGTCCATCAGGATGGGCGAAGCTGACATGTTCAAGCACCATTACCTGCTTGCCAGACTTTTCGGCAGTCTCCAGCTGAATATTGGCTTTACCGGTGCGCTCGCGACGTTCGCTGCGTTCAACACGCAGCGCCTTGAGGGCACGAACACGGCCTTCGTTACGGGTGCGGCGGGCTTTGATACCCTGACGAATCCACACTTCCTCTTGCGCCAGGCGCTTGTCGAACAGTGCGTTAGCGGTTTCTTCAGCGGCAAGCGTCGCTTCTTTATGCACCAGAAAGCTTGCGTAATCGCCGTTCCAATCGATCAGACCGCCACGGTCCAGCTCCAGAATACGGGTTGCCAGATTTTGCAGGAATGAACGGTCGTGGGTAATAAACAGCACCGCGCCCTGAAAGCCAATCAGCGCTTCTTCCAACCAGGCAATGGCACCGATATCCAAGTGGTTGGTTGGCTCATCAAGCAGCAGCAAATCAGGTTCAGAAACCAATGCCTGAGCCAACAACACGCGGCGGCGCCAACCACCGGACAGCTCAGCCAGAGTTTTGTCGGCAGGCAATTGCAAACGGCTCAAGGTACTGTCGACCAACTGCTGCAAGCGCCAGCCATCACGGGCTTCAAGGTCTTGCTGCACGTGCATCAGTTTATCGAGGTCAGCCTCGTTATGAATGTTCTGGCTCAGGTGATGGTATTCAGCCAGCAACGCGCCGACGCCATCCAGACCTTCAGCCACAACGTCAAACACGGTACGTTCATCGGCACGCGGCAATTCTTGCGGCAACTCACCTATTTTAAGACCGGGAGCGCGCCACACGGCGCCTTCATCCGGCTTTTGGTCGCCCTTGACCAACTTCAGCATGCTCGATTTGCCTGTGCCATTGCGGCCAATAATGCAAACGCGCTCGCCTCGGGCTATCTGCCAAGACACCTTGTCCAGCAGCGGCATGGCGCCGTACGCCAGGGAAACATCGGTGAACTTAAGCAGGGTCATGGTACGCCTCAACATTTATGCAGCGAATGCGCTAGCAATATTCTTCGGAGAAAAGCCGCAAGTTAGTCAGCAACTGCGGCCAAACCCTTTAAATACAGTGTTCGCATCGCGAAATTTGATTAGCGGAGCGTTAATGCTCCGATAAAAAACTGGGCGCGCATTCTAACCGAGTTGAGCCTCGGTATTGCGGGCATTTTTCATTATTAACGCATGCAAGGCGCCAGCTGGCTTTCGCCCACCCCAAGCAAACAGCTAAGCTAGGGACATCAAGCGCCGAGCTGCACAGCGCTCAATCAGATCCCACGCATGGAAGTGTCATGTCCCGCCGACTGTTAAAACTGTTTTCTTGCTTAATCATCTCGGCCACTGCTCTCTCCGCCGCACAGGCCGCGAGCTTGAGCCAGCAACGCCAATATTACGATGAAGCCAAGCGCGCCCTTGATAAAGGCGACAGCGGCCCGTACCGGCGTTATGCGAGCGCGCTCAGCGATTACCCGTTAGAGCCGTACCTGGCCTATACCGAGCTGACTGCGCGACTAAAATCTGCCAGCAATGCTGAAATCGAGCGTTTTCTTGCTGACCACGGTGATTTACCTCAAGCCAGCTGGATGAAATTGCGCTGGTTGCGCTGGCTGGCTGAGCGCGGCGACTGGGCAACCTTTGCAAAATATTACGACCCTGCGCTGAATTTCACCGAGCTCGATTGCCTCAACGGCCGCTATCAAATGAACCACGGTAAAGTGGCCGAGGGCTACGCCACCGCAGAAAAACTATGGCTGGTAGGTAAATCGCAACCGGAAGCCTGTGATCGATTATTCGACGCTTGGGCAGCGGCCGGCCAACTCACCGAAAACAAACGCTGGCAGCGCGCCAAATTGGCGGCCGAAGCGCGCAACTACAGCCTCACCAGTTACCTGACCAAAGACACGCCGACACTCAGCGAAGAAGGCAAGCTACTGATTGATGTCGCACAAAAGCCGCAACTGCTGAGCAATCCTGCCCGTTTCACCCCAGTTGATGGGCCAATGGCTGACATTGTCAGCCTAGGCTTGCGCCGCCTCGCCCGCCAGGACCCAGAGAAAACCTTGGCCCTGCTCGATAGCTATGCCGAGCGCATGCACTTCTCTGATGCGGAGAAACTCTCGATCGCTCGTGAAGTCGGCTTATCCCTCGCCAAAAACTTTGACCCACGAGCGCTGGCCGTTATGGCCAAGTACGACCCTAAACTGCAAAACGACACTGTCAGTGAATGGCGTGCCCGTCTATTAATGCGCCTGGGCCGTTGGGAGGAAACCTATAAGCTGACCCAACAAATGCCCGCTGAATTGGCACACACCAGCCGCTGGCGTTATTGGACCGCCCGCAGCCTGCAGCTGGCCGATCCAAACAGCGCAGAAGCGACAAAGCTCTACCGCAGTCTGGCTACTGAACGTGACTTCTACGGTTTTATGGCCGCAGACCAGGTCAAGGTTCCATACAAGTTCAATAACAAACCGCTGAGTCTCGACCCCAATGTTGTGAAAAAAGTACGCAATACGCCGGGTATTCGTCGCGCCATTGAGTTTCACGACCGCGGCCAGATTGTTGATGGCCGCCGTGAGTGGTACCACGTCAGCCGCCAGTTCAGCCGCGACGAACTGGTCGCTCAAGCGCGTCTCGGTTATGAGCTGCAATGGTATTTCCCCGCAATTCGCACCATTAGCCTGGCCAAATACTGGGATGACCTTGACGTACGCTTCCCGGTAACTCATCGCTCATCACTCAACAATGAAGCCAAAAAGCGTGGTCTTCATTCCAGCTGGGTGTTTGCCATTACGCGCCAGGAAAGCGCCTTCATGGCCGATGCAAAATCCCCAGCTGGGGCCATGGGCCTGATGCAGTTGATGCCTGCCACGGCCAAGGAAACCGCACGTCGTTACGATATTCCGCTGAGCAACCCGAACAATGTGTTGATACCTTCGGTCAACATTCAATTGGGCACGGCTTACCTGAGCCAGGTTTACGCGCAGTTCAATGGCAACAGAGTACTTGCGACTGCGGCTTATAACGCAGGCCCTGGTCGCGTTCGTCAGTGGCTGCGCGGGGCTGACCACCTGCCGTACGATGTCTGGGTTGAAAACATCCCATACGATGAAACCCGCCAATACGTGCAAAACGTGCTGTCATATGCCGTCATCTACGGTGAAAAACTTAACGCGCCGCAGCCATTGATTGCCTGGCATGAGCGTTACTTTGATGATCAATAATTCTTGATCAACAGCAAAAAGGGGCCTTATGGCCCCTTTTTCAATGCAACCAGCGTCCAGTGGTTATTCAAGCACTTCAACCGGCATACCCAAATCAAGCGCTCCCGAGGACAAAGCAATCAGATTTTGCCCGAAGTACACATCACCTTCTATCTGGCGATAGGTTTTTAGTGTGGTCAACGGCTCACGGTCCGCACTGCGCTCACCTGTGGCCGGGTCAAGGGTAGTCATAATGCAACGCGAGCAACCTTTGGCGACCTTGAACTCAATGCCACCGATTGCAATCCGTTTCCAACTGTCTTCGGCGTAAGGCTCGCTGCCTTCGACCACCAGGTTGGGACGAAAACGCAGCATTTCCAAATCACGCCCCACCCGCCTCGACAAATCATCCAGCGATGCCTGACCGATCAGCAACAATGGGAAACCATCAGGGAAAGCCACTTTCTGGCCAATCTCAGCGTACACCGGATCAATCTGTCTGGCCCGTTCTGACGCGACGTACACCAACCGGCAATCACGCTGCAGAAACTGGCTCAACCACTGCGCCGCGTTATCACCGGCATCCGGCACACGTAAACTGTCGCGCCAGATATGCACACCGCGCAAATTGTCGCTGTCCTGCGGCACTGCAACCCGTAAATCAGGCATGCCTGGCGCGCTGAGAAGCAACTCATCAGGACTTTGCCAGAGAGCTTTTATCTGATTCATTTGGCCTAAAAGACGCTGGGTAATAAAGCGCCCACTCTGCGCATCGACTACCATCCAACGGCGATCACCTTGCACACCTAAAGAGTCGAGCTGAGTGCTTTGCAGCGATTGTGCAGCGCCAGATTTAAGCGGATAACAATACAGACCAGAGAGACGAAACATGAGCCAGCACTCCAAAACTCAAAACGTTGTTATACGAGCATGCGCCAGCGCTCACAAGCCCACGTTAAGCCTTACCGTTATTTTGCTACTCAATGCGTGTAGTGCTAGCCCACCGGCGACTCTGGGCGTGCATGCGGGACGTTTTGAGCCATGTTCCAGTTCACCGAATTGCGTAAACAGCCAAGCTACAGACAGCGAACATAAAATCGCACCACTGGCATTCAATGGCAGCCCAGCTGAAACCCAAGCACGGCTACTGAAAGTCATTGCCGAGCAGCCGCGCGCAACGCTTACCAAAGCCGAGGGTAATTATCTGCGGTTTGAGTTCACCAGTGCGCTGATGCGTTTTGTCGACGACGTTGAGTTTCTGGTCGGCAGCCAATCCGTCGAAGTGCGCTCAGCTTCGCGTCTGGGTTACTCCGACATGGGCGTCAATCGAAAACGGATTGAGACCATCCGCGTGGCCTTAGCCAAGCAGCCTTGAACGACCGCTTGGCATGCAGGGTTTAAACGTCTAGCTCAAGACGCTGACGCACGACATCCACTAACTTGTCAGGTTGGAATTTCGACAAGAAGTTGTCGCAGCCAACCTTCTTCACCATGGCATCGTTAAAGCTCCCCGATAGCGAGGTGTGCAATACGATATACAAACCGGCCATGCGCGGGTCCTGGCGGATTTCTGTGGTAAGGCGATAGCCGTCCATCTCTGGCATCTCGGCATCGGTGAACACCATCAGCAATTTATCAGTGAGCACCTCACCTGCGTCTGCCCAGCCTTTGAGCATGTTCAACGCCTTTAAACCGTCGCTGGCAACATGCATCTTCACGCCGAGTTGGCCTAGGGTTTCACGCAACTGAGATAACGCCACACTGGAGTCATCGACCAGCAGTACTTCGCGACCCTGAGCTTTGTGTAACAGCGGGTCACTCAGGCGTTCGCTGGAGATTTTCGCGCTGTAAGGGACAATCTCAGCCAAGACCATCTCAACGTCGATGATTTCAACCAGTTGTTCCTCAACCTTGGTTATTGCCGTCAAGTAATGCTGACGCCCTGCTCCGCCCGGCGGTGGCAGAACAGCTTCCCAATTAAGGTTGATGATGCGCTCGACCCCACCTACCAGAAACGCCTGAACCGAGCGATTGTATTCTGTGACGATGATGGTGCTCTGCTCGGTCGGCACAATCGGACGCATACCGATCGCCTGCGACAGGTCGATCACTGGCAAGGTTTTACCACGTAGATTGACCACCCCGCAGACACACCGATGACGGTTTGGCATCAAGGTTAATTTGGGCATGTGCAGAACTTCCTGCACTTTGAAAACGTTAATCGCAAACAGCTGACGCCCGTTCAAACGGAACATCAGAATTTCCAGACGATTTTCACCCACCAACTGCGTACGTTGGTCTACCGAATCTAGAATTCCGGCCACTGCGAGCTCCTGTTATATAGGCATCAACACCGACTACACCCGGTATATCGGCAGGTATGTACATAACTGGAGCTTGGGCCAGAAGAATCTATCCCTGACCCTTTCTGAAACGCAGTGTTTACCGAAATCCAACAGCAGTTCAGTGACTCAACAGCGGAGAATATGCAGGCAAATGAACACGGAGCGCTTTGGCGCGCGCTTTGAAATGCAACTTGGTGGCGCTCATTGGCTCACCATCAAGATTGAGGTCAAGCCCCTCCGGCGCTTCTACTTCCAGCCAGGCAACACGCGTCATCTGCGACACAGTTTCAACCCCGTTCATCGAGCCCGACAACATAGTGCCAAGCGTGCCGACCATGTCCTGCGCAGCAGGCACGATGCAGACATCCAGTAAACCATCATCAATCCGTGCCTTCGGGCATAACACATGGCCTCCGCCCGCCTGGGAACCATTGCCAATACCTAATGCCAGAAACTCGCCTTCCCAACTGAAATCCGGCCCTTTAAACCGCCCAAAGGCTGAATGGACCTCGGCAAAACGGCTCAGTCCAGTCAGAAAATAGGCCGCGCCACCAAGCAGTTTCTTCAAGTCTTCCGGGGTGTTAGTCGTCACGCTGGTGCCGAAGCCGCCGGTAGCCATGTTCAGGAACAACTGGCCATTGACTTCACCCAGATCAATGGCTTTAGGTTCCTGATCGAGTAAATCAAGCGCCTCATCCAGATCCACAGGCACGCTGGCCGCCGTAGCGAAGTCGTTGGCGGTGCCCAGCCCCAGCAAAAGCAAACTGGCATCGCTGTCGGAAAGTGCAATTGCCTCGGCAACCGCACGCAAGGTGCCATCGCCACCACCGGCAATCAGCGTCGGATAGCCCTCGGCAAGCGCTTCATTGGCCAATCGTTGAGCGTCACCCGCTTCCCAGGTAACCCTCACTGCAATCTCCCAGCCCTGCTTGCGTTTGGCGTAGATGGCAGCGCGCAACAGCTCGTTCGACGCCTGCTTGCCATGCAAAATCAACAGCGCTTTGCGTTCACTCATTGAATGCTCCTTGTAGGACCTACGGCTCACTGGATGATGGGCGAAAGTTTTTCGCTCTGGTTAACAGACCACAACACAATGCATTTGTCGCGCGCTAGCCAAGAGACTTGAGTCTAGGGGCTGAATCAGCAAACTGCTGCCGAATAACAACTCAAACACCTTAAGCAATAAATCAACTAATTAGATACATACAATTCACAAATAGCGCTTTTTATAACAATTAAACTGATAGAAAATCACCTCATTACCACTTGATAGCGCTTACCGACCACAGGTTGCGTATCACTCACTGAGGATATCGAAATGATTGAAGTTCGAGCTTTTGCGGACCTCGGCGGCGCCGAGCATGGTTGGTTGAATGCACGTCACCACTTTTCTTTCGCTGAGTATTACGACCCGCAGCGGATGTCCTGGGGCGACCTGCGCGTTTGGAACGATGATGAAATTGCTGCGCAATCAGGATTTCCTCCGCACCCACACCGTGACATGGAAATTATCACTTACGTTCGCCAAGGCGCGATTACCCACAAGGATAACTTGGGTAATCATGGTCGCACTGAAGCTGGTGATGTGCAGGTAATGAGTGCGGGCACCGGTATCGCTCACAGCGAATTCAACCTAGAGGACACAACCACCAAAATCTTCCAGATTTGGATCACTCCTAATCAGTTTGACTCACCACCATCATGGGGCGCCAAACCGTTTCCTAAAGGCGACCGCGCTGGCAGTTTCGTGACATTGGCAAGTGGTAACACTGACGATAAAGACGCGCTGCCTATCCGGGCAAATGCAAGAGTTGCAGCTGCGACCCTGAAAGCCGGTCAAACCACTGAATATGTACTCGGCACTGACCGTAAAGCCTATCTGGTTGCTTCTACTGGCGCCTTTGAGGTCAACGGCGTCGCCGCTAAGACCCGCGATGGCGTTGCTATTCGTGACGTTGAAGTACTGACTGTAACCGCTAGCGAAGACGCTGAAATTGTCTTAGTAGACGTTGCATAAGCAAAGACTGTACTAGCCCCCTACTTACTCAGAGTTGGGGGCTTTTGTCGTGCGTTTTGAACGCCTAGTCAGTTTTTTAAACGTACAATGGGCTTGGTTAATCAGCCTATAAGAACAACATGAACAGTCTTGGTTTCACCGCCGCGCCCGCCCTGCTTAAATACCTGCGCCACGCAGAGTTCTTAGGCCTTGATGCTGATCAGGCATTGCAGGCTGCAAACTTGTCACGCGAAGACATCAGTGACAACGCCAAGCGCATCCCCAGTGACAGCCATGAGCGCTTACTCAAGTATTTTCTCATGCACTCCGATGACCTGCTATTCGGCCTGCACAGTGCGCGCTATGTGCAGCCGGGTTCCTGGAGTGTGCTCGGTTACATCACCCTGAACTGTGCGACCTTAGGTGAAGCGATTAGCCGAATCGTACCCTACGAAAAACTGGTCGGCGACATGGGCGTCAGCCGGGTAGAAAGCGACACAGAGCAAACCCGATTGATCTGGAGCTGCCGCCATGATGAACCGCTGATACGTCGGCACATGGTTGAAAATGTTCTGGCGTCCTGGCTGTTATACGCACGCTGGATAGCCGATAAGGACTATTCGCCGGACGCAGTATGGTTTGAGCATCCCCGGCCAGATGGCGTACACAATGAAGCCTACCAAGCTGCATTTGGCTGCCCAGTATTATTTGAGCAACCCTGCAATGCATTGATAATCCCCAATCAATTACTTGCCATTGAACTGCGCCAGGCAGACCCGAACCTGCTGCGCACGCTGGAAGAACACGCGCTGGAGTTGATGGCAAAACTGGATGATGACCAGCCACTCGCTACGCGGGTCAAAGGCGCTCTGCGCTTACTGCTCAAAGATGGCTTACCCCGTAAAGAGCGAGTTGCAGAACGTTTCGACATGACCGTGCGCACCTTGCAACGGCATCTGCAGCAAGCAGGCACAAGCTATCAACTGATACTCGATGAGTTGCGCCAAGAGCTTGCTGAGCATTATTTACTGCGCAGCGACTTACCCGTGCAAGACATTGCCAGCTACCTTGGCTTCAGTGAGTCGAGATCGTTTCACCGCAGTTTTAAAATCTGGACAGGGCAAACACCGGGCGAGTATCGACTGACTCATCGCCCGGCCGGTTAACCGAGAATTTCACTCATTGGAATAAATCGTACGCTATCACCTTCAGCCAAGGTTTTGCCCTCGAGCACCTCCGCCAACCCTTCAGCCCACGCAGCGCTGCGCAGCACGCCCGAGCTTTGATTCGGATGCATCACCACTCGGCCATTTTCAATTCGCGCGCGCACGTACTCACGACGGTTACCAACCTTGGTCCAGACGAACCCGGCAGGCATTGGAAAGCCTAAAGGCTCAACCTTGGTCACGCCCATGCGCCGCAGCAAATACGGACGCGCCAGCAGACCGAAGGTCACCAGCGTCGAAGCGGGATTACCCGGCAAACCCAATACCGGCACGCTATGAAAAGCACCAAAGGTCAGCGGTTTTCCTGGTTTGATCGCCAGCTTCCAAAGTGCCAACTCACCCTCTTCACGCAATGCAGCGCCGAGAAAGTCAGCTTCACCAACCGACACGCCTCCGGTTGAGAGAATCAAATCCACATCACTGAGCGCGGCAAGCGCATCTCGCGTCAGTTGCAGATCATCGGCGAGTATGCCGGCGTCAATCACCTCACAACCTAAACGCTGCAACCAAGTGCAGAGCAAGCGGCGATTACTGTTGTAGATCTGTCCTGGGCCAAGTGCTTGCCCTGGCTCTATCAACTCATCTCCAGTCGACAGCACTGCAACCCGAGCACGCTTAACAACCTGCAAGCTGCCCGCTCCGAGAGATGCGGCCAAACCCAGTTCAATCGGCCCCAACCGAGTACCAGCAGGCAAAACGCAGTCGCCGACTTTGGTTTCCTGGCCTTGCGCACGAACGTTCTGACCGAAGCGCATGCTCTGGCTGAAACTGACGCGCTGATCGTCGCCAAGCTGCACATTCTCTTGCATTTCGACTACATCCGCGCCCGCTGGCAATGGCGCGCCGGTAAAAATCCGGGCACAGGTGCCAGGCTCAAGCGGTTGCGGTAATGTGCCAGCAAGAATCCGCTGACTGACTCGCAACGGTTCGCCCTGCCAATCGGCCAAACGCAGTGCATAACCATCCATTGCACTGTTTGCCCATGGCGGCAAATCCAATGATGAAACGAGCGCCTCAGCCAACACTCGACCATCAGCCTCAGCCAGTTTGACCGTCTCAGTCTGCTCAATCGGCGTAGCATCGGCCAACGCCATCAAACGCTCTAGAGCAACTTCTACCGGCAATAATCCGGGTTGATCACAGCTGCTCATCCACGGCTCTCGCACGCGGCGGCTTGTTTCAGGTGCGGGACAAAATTGCAGGGGCGATGGCTGGCGTCCAGTTGCTCAGCAAGAATCCCATCCCAAGCGGTACGACAAGCATTTGTCGAACCCGGCAAGCAGCACACCAACGTGCCGTTAGCCAAGCCAGCCAAAGCTCTGGATTGAATGGTCGAGGTGCCAATATCAGGCACAGAAATCTGCCGGAACAGCTCACCAAAACCATCAACGTGCTTGTCCAGCAAACAGCTCACGGCTTCGGGTGTACTATCGCGCCCGGTGAATCCCGTACCTCCGGTAATCAGCACAACTTGCACCACATCTTCGGCAATCCATGTCGCGACTTGGGCGCGAATCTTGTACAGATCGTCCTTAAGTAACACGCGGCAAGCCAGGGTGTGGCCAGCAGCCTCAAGGCGATCAATCAAGGTCTGACCCGAGGTGTCCGAATCCAGGCTGCGGGTGTCGCTAACAGTCAATACTGCAATGTTCAACGGGACAAAGGCGGTGTCGAGTTTATGGCCCATAACAGACTTCCGGTTGTTCAAATAATGGGGCAATGTTATATCACAGGCTCACTTTGAGAGATTGCGCTATGTCAACCCAACCCCCAATCAACGCCTGCTCGATATTGCTGCTGGCAGGTGGTCGAGGTCAACGCATGGGTGGCCGTGATAAAGGACTGGTGCTCTGGCATGAGCGACCACTGATTGCTTGGCTACATGACCTGGTGCGCCCGCTGAGCGATGACCTGATCATCTCCTGTAATCGCAATAACGCCGAGTACACAGCCTATGCCGACCAGATCGTGGCGGATGACGACAACGATTTCCAAGGACCGCTGGCAGGTATCCGCGCAGGGCTGAAAGTGGCACGCCACACACATATGCTGGTGCTGCCCTGTGATGCGCCGATGCTCGATCAAAAGCTGCTAACGGATCTGATGGCGCTTGCCGGGGATGCGCCTGCGGTGGTGCGCCAAGGGCAATACCTGGAGCCATTATTTAGCGTGATTCCAGGCCAGCTTAGCAATCAGTTGGAAAATGCATGGCTGGCCGGTGAACGCAGCCCGCAGCGTTGGTTGCGCAGCCTCGATCCACACACCCTGGACTGCCTTGATCAGGATCCGCGGCTGGCCAACATCAATACTCCGGAACTCCTCAACACCACTATTAAGTGAGCAATATCGCGGAAGTTGACGGAACTTTGGCGCCAACGACCTATCTTAAGTTTGGTACGTAATTTCAAACCCATGAGGAGATCCACCATGAGCCAACGGACAATCGCAGCACTATTTCTGACCCTGGGCCTTGCAACTCTGGCAGGCTGCGCTTCACCGACGGTAATCACCCTCAACGACGGTCGTGAAATTCAGACTGTTGACGAGCCTGATTTTGATGACGACACAGGCTTCTACGAATTCGAGCAACTTGATGGCAAGCGCGCACGCGTCAACAAAGACGAAGTTCGCACCGTTAAAGAGCTGTAAGTTTCACCCCAACCGCCTGTTGCCAAGCCAGCAGGCGGTTGGGTTTCCCGCCTAACTGAGCGCCTGGAATGCCCTGACCAGTGCATTGCTCAAGTCTACCGTTGAGAATTTAGTCAACATATCGTTTGCCCCGACAGAACGCGCTTTCTCAGTGTTCATCGTGCTATCGAGCGATGTGTGCAACAACACATAGGTGTGGCCGATGTCAGCGGTCTTGCGAATCTCACGCACCAGGCTGTAGCCATCCATCTCTGGCATTTCAATATCTGAAACCAAAACCTCTATCGGCGTGCCCGCTTGGTGTTGCTCCTGCAATACTGCAAATGCACTACCAGCGCTGCGCACTGACTGGCAATCAAGACCCAGTTTGCGCAAGGTATTGACCGTTTGATGCAACGCCACGTGCGAGTCATCGACCACAAGTACCCGCCGTCCTTCCAGCATTTGCAGATCAGCACTGGAGATCAGCGAATCATCAATTTCCTCGGGTTCAGCCGGGGCGATGTCATGCAGCACTTTTTCGATATCGAGCACCTGCACTATTGCACCGTCGATCTGGGTGACCCCGGTGATAAAGGCACGGCTCCCGGACCCGGCGGGAGGCGGCTTAACATCCCGGGTCGAGCACTGCACGATGCGCTCTACATTCTGCACATGCAGGCCCTGGCGTGAACGACTGAGCTCGGTCACGATCAGGCAGCCTTCTTGGCTTGCGTTATTACCGCGCTCGCCTATGGCTCGGGCCAGATCAATAACGGTCAGTGAGGCGCCGCGTAAACTGGCAATGCCCCGCACATGCGGATGCCGGTTAGGCAACTTGGTCAACGTCGGGCAGGCAATAATTTCATTAACCTTAAGCAGGTTAATCCCCAATAAACGACCACTGTGCAGACGAAACAACAGCAGCGATAAGGAATCTCCTAAAACTGCACTCACCGCGTCACTCCCCTTGGTCCTTAAATAATGCTGAGCGGAATATTCAGCTCAGAAATGCGACCACCTGTTCAGCCTCGAATGGCCAATCCAGTTCAGCCCCGGTATCACACCGGCGTAGTACTGGAATGCGCAAACCGTAGCGCTCGACCCATACCTCGTCTTCGGCAATATCGACCAGCTCGACCAGCAGACCGTGCTCAACAAAAGGCATCAGCAATGCTTCGGCCACCTCACACAGGTGGCATCCTAGGGTGCCAAAGAGTTGGCATTCGGGCAGCATTTGAGGATCTCCTGTTTCAGTTCAGGCTTTGAAGCCAGCAGTTTAAACACAGCTACCGCCCAATACATCCAGGAACCTGCTATCGCCCGCCCAATCAATACACCCGGCCAGACAGTGCAAAACCGGGGTTTTGAACTTTCCCCTAGCGCTCTAAATAACGTTGACGGCTGCTTAACGGAAAACTTTAACGGCAAAGCCGCAGCGCTCTGCCGCCAACCCGACGAACTGCTAAATGCCTGCAAATAACCTGCTGGCAAGCACCGTAAATACTGGGCAAGGGGCACGCCGACTAAAGTCTAAAAGCAGACCGCCAAATCTCATGCTTTATTCAACAGCGCCGTACCAGATGGTCCCGCACCCACTTGAGGAGAAAACAATAATGATTCGAACTCCCCTTGCCCGTGCTGTGGCTGTAGCCACGCTAGGCGCTTGCTGCGCACTGCCGACGGTTGCCCATGCCGAGTTTTTCAAAGACAGCAAAGCAACCATTGAGGCCCGTAATTTTTACTTCAACCGCGACCTGCGTGACACCACATCAGCCCAGCAATCAAAACGCGAAGAATGGGCACAAGGATTTATCGTTAAAGCCGAATCTGGCTTTACGGAAGGAACCGTTGGCTTTGGCCTCGATGCCTACGCAGGACTTGGCTTAAAGCTTGATTCATCGGCCGACCGCACAGGCAGCGGCCTGCTACCCGGAAGCTTCGGTAATGAAGCACCAGATGATTACTCCGAAGCCACCGCCACCGCCAAAGTGAGAATATCCAAGACTGTCGGCAAGTTTGGCGGATTAACGCCAAAACTACCCACCATCTCGGCAAACGACTCACGCCTACTGCCGCAAACCTTCCTCGGCGGGCACCTCAATTCCCAAGAAATTGCCGGCTTGAATATTGATGGCGGTGTGATCAAAGAACAGAACCAACGCGACTCATCCAACTTTGAAGACTTGAGCATCAACGGCGGCGGCAAGCGCAATTTTGACCTCGGCGGCAGCGAGGCCGACGACTTCAATTTTGCCGGGGTTTCCTACAAATGGACCGATAACCTCACCACTGGCTACAACTACGGTGAGCTGGAAGAAATCTACAAGCAACATATCGTCAACCTGGTCCACGTATTGCCGATTGGCGACAAGCAAAGCCTCAAAACTGACTTGCGTTATGCGCGCTCCACGGACGACGGCAACACCAACGTCGACAACAACGCATTCGGCGCCATGTTCACCTATGCCTTGGGCTCCAGTAGCTTCGGTCTGGGTTATCAGTCAATGAGTGGCGATACCGGCTACGCCTACATCAACAGCACCGATCCATTCTTGGTCAACTACGTACAAATTGGTGATTTTGCCAACAAGGACGAGAAATCCTGGCAGGCACGCTTTGACTATAACTTCGCTGGCGTGGGCATTCCCGGTCTGACCTTCATGACGCGCTATCTCAGCGGTGACAATATCGACCAACTGAGTGCAACGACTAATGAAGACGGCAAAGAGTGGGAACGCAATACTGACATCGCCTACGTCTTCCAAGATGGTCCGTTGAAGGACTTGGGAATCAAGTGGCGCAACGCCACGGTCCGCAATAACTTTGCTAACGACCTCGATGAAAACCGCCTGATTCTCAGCTACACACTGGCCTTGCAGTAAGCTGCGACAGGCAATAAAAAACCCGGGTTAACCGGGTTTTTTATTGCTTGAAATCACTAATCCTGACTCACCGCACCGATCTTATGAATCGATAAATCAGCACCGTAATATTCCTCTTCCTGACTCAAGCGAATGCCCATCGTGGTTTTCAGTAACCCGTAAACCATAAAGCCGCCAATTAACGCCACTGCGACTCCAAGTCCAGTGCCGATCAACTGACTGACCATACTCACACCGCCCAGCCCGCCCAAGGCTTGCTGACCAAATATACCGCAAGCAATCCCGCCCCAGACGCCGCATAAACCATGCAAAGGCCAGACACCCAACACGTCATCAATCTTCCAGTTTGCCTGCGCCGCGGTGAAGGCCCAGACGAAGAAAGCTCCCGCAATAGCTCCAGTCATCAAAGCCCCAACCGGGTGCATCAAGTCGGACCCTGCGCACACGGCAACCAATCCAGCCAGAGGGCCGTTATGCAAAAAGCCGGGGTCATTGCGCCCAACGAATAACGCAGCAACAGTGCCGCCGACCATCGCCATCAAGGTGTTAACCGCAACCAAGCCACTTACGCTGCCAAGGGTTTGCGCGCTCATCACATTGAAACCAAACCAGCCAATAATCAAAACCCAGGAACCCAAGGCTAGAAATGGGATGTTGGAGGGCGCAAACGCAACCAAGCGTCCATCGCGATAACGACCGTCACGGCGACCCAATAAAATCACCGCGCCAAAGGCTAACCAGCCACCCATTGCATGCACGACAACGGACCCGGCGAAATCATGAAAAGCTGCTCCAAACTGCGCCTCAAGCCAGGCTTGAAAACCAAAGTTGCCGTTCCAGATCAGGCCCTCAAAAAACGGGTAGATGAAGGCAACAATCAACACAGTCGCACATAGTTGTGGCCCGAATTTGGCGCGCTCAGCAATGCCACCAGAAATAATCGCCGGGATGGCCGCAGCAAAGGTCAATAGAAAGAAGAATTTGACCAAAGCATAGCCATTGCCTTCAGTCAGAACTGCTGCTGGTTGAAAAAAAGTCACGCCATAGGCGACCCAATAACCTATAAAGAAATAGGCCAAGGCAGAAACCGCAAAGTCCGAGAGGATTTTCGATAAGGCATTAACCTGGTTTTTCTGGCGTACCGTACCCACCTCAAGGAAGGCAAATCCGGCATGCATCGCCAAAACCATTACAGCACCCAACAGAATAAAAAGGGTGTTGGATCCATGAATCAGCGTTTCTACAGCACTGTTGATGTTTTCCATCGGCAAGTGACACTCCGTCTACAGACCAAGAGCACCAATTCGGATCTTTTTATTAATGCGCGCACCAACAAGAAGCACAAAGCATTGCTTGCTCATGAAAGCAACCTCACCAGAGGCTTCATTTTCGCGCCGCCCGAATCTGGCTAAATCGAACTTAGTCTTTATTTATTAATGGGTTAGCTTCGCACCAACGTACCAAGCGGGACAGCCTGAAAGCCCCAATTAAGCGCGTGAGCACATGGCCACGCACCACGACAATGCAATCGCTATACCAAACAACCCCTGCCGACTCGGGGTGATATCAGATTGAACCCTTCCAGCAAACGCCACTCGAACTACACAGGCGTTCTAAAACATCAAGGAGAGTAGAAATGGCACGTAAAAAAACCGCTTCGAACCAAGATGAACTGCTAAACGAATTCCAGGCACTGGTACGTGACACTGAGTCACTGCTCCAGCAATCGGCCAACCTCGCAGGCGATCAAGGCGAAGAACTGCGTGATCAGATTCGCAACAGCTTGAATCGCGCACGCTCCACCCTGCACTCAGCTGAAGAAGCCGTTATAGAGCGCGGTAAAGCTGCCGTCGACGCAACCGAAGGCTACGTACAAACCCACCCATGGCAATCTATTAGTATCGCTGCCGGTGTTGGTATGCTACTGGGTATGTTGATAACCAAACGCTAAACGGACATCTCTATTACATGGAAGCCAGATCACAGCCCAGTACCGGGAACAGTCCTTCACCCCGCAGATTTGCAGGTGCCCTGTTAGGGCTCCTGCAGGGCCATGTGGCCCTGTTCGGAGAAGAGCTCAAGGAGCAGCAGACTCACGCAGTTCGCCTTCTGCTGCTCACCAGCTTGAGCTTGGTTTTTGGCTTGCTGCTGGTAATAGGATTGTCGGCAACCCTGTTGATCTGCTTCTGGGATGACTACCGCATCCCAGTGATTATCGGTTTGTGTGTGTTTTACTCAGTCGCACTCATCGTTAGCTTGGTGACCTTGATTAACTATCTACGCAACGCACCCAGCCCTTTCAGCGCAAGTCTTGAAGAGCTTGCTCGCGACCGTGAGCAACTGATGCCATGAACCAGACCCCACCATTACCGCAACTGCCGGTAAATGCTTCACGCCGTGAACTGCGCAAAGCCATGCTGCGCATGCGCCTTGAAATGCATCGTCAGGAATTGCGTCACGAAACGCTAGTGATGTTAGAGCCGCTGCGTAAAGCCAAGAGCTTTGGCAATCAATGGCGCGAACAGTTATCTGGCGGCTCATCTCTGTGGATCACGGGCGGCGCACTGCTCTTGGCAGGCCTGGGCCTGAAAAAGACCAACTGGCGGCGCTGGATCAGAATTGCACTGATCAGTCTCCCGTTGTTGCGTCGTGTCCCGCCAAAGGATAAACCTCAATAGCCAGCCACAATGGATGCTGCTGGCTTTTAAGCGCTCTTTATCTGACTAACCCCTTGCAGCAAGACGCTATTACCCTGAAGCTAGCAGCATTAGCCACGTAATGGCGAGGAGCAGCCTTGGACTGGCAGACACTGTTAAACCGTGAACGATTGGGCAAACCTTCCCACAGCGCTGAAGAGCTCGGCCGCAGCCCATTCCACAAGGATCATGACCGGATAATTTTCTCAGGCGCATTCCGCCGCTTAGGCCGCAAAACTCAAGTTCACCCGGTATCGAGCAACGATCATATTCACACTCGCCTGACTCACTCGCTTGAGGTCAGCTGTGTCGGCCGGTCGTTGGGTATGCGGGTAGCAGAAATGATCCGCGATAAGTTACCCGACTGGTGCGAGCCCAGCGACTTGGGCATGGTCGTGCAATCCGCGTGTTTGGCTCACGACATCGGTAACCCTCCGTTTGGCCACTCCGGTGAAGACGCCATTCGCCACTGGTTCCAACAAGCAGCCGGACGTGGCTGGCTAGACTCCATGAGTGATGCAGAGCGCAGTGACTTCCTCAGTTTTGAGGGCAACGCCCAGGGTTTTCGCGTACTCACTCAACTGGAGTACCACCAGTTCGACGGCGGCACCCGGCTGACCTACGCGACGCTTGGCACTTACCTGAAGTATCCCTGGACCGCCCGCCACGCCGAAGCGCAGGGCTACAAGAAACACAAATTCGGCTGCTACCAGAGCGAGCTTGGGCTGCTTGAGCAAATTGCCAATAAACTAGAATTACCGCAAATCGAAGAACAGCGCTGGGCGCGTCATCCATTGGTGTACCTGATGGAGGCTGCAGATGATATCTGCTACGGCTTGATTGACCTCGAAGATGGCTTGGAAATGGAGCTGCTCGAATACAGCGAAGTTGAAGCCGTGTTACTCGACCTGGTTGGTGACGACTTACCTCAGACTTATCGCCAACTGGGGCCGAAGGACTCGCGTCGTCGCAAGTTGGCAATTCTGCGCGGTAAAGCCATCGAACACCTGACCAATGCCGCCGCCCACGCATTTGTTGAGCAGCACGACGCATTGCTCGCCGGCACCTTGCAAGGCGATCTGGTCGAGCACATGCATGGCCCGGCGAAACGTTGCGTGCAAAGTGCAAAAGATATGGCGCGTAAAAAAATCTTTCAGGATAAACGCAAAACCCTGCATGAGATTGGCGCCTACACCACTCTGGAAATCCTGCTCAATGCCTTTTGCGGCGCAGCACTTGAGCAACATGGAGGACGCACACCTTCATTCAAGCATCGGCGCATTCTTGATTTACTGGGCAATAATGCACCTGACCCACAGGGACCACTGTACGCATCATTTTTACGCATGATTGATTTCATCGGCGGCATGACCGACAGCTATGCTACTGAAATGGCCCGTGAAATGACGGGACGCTCAAGTCCGGTGTAATCATGGCAGATGAAGCTAAATCCCCCCGTCAAAGGCTAACAGGGCCGCCAACAATCGGGCCTGCGGTAATCGCAGGCATGGGTTGTACGTTGCCACTGCTGTTGGGCTTGTTCAGCGGACATCCTGGTTTTCTGTGGGCAACCGCTGGCGCCTTTCAGGCAGCGCAAATCAACCCACTGCACCGGCTGGGAATGTTGCGCATGCTGCTGATCACCTTCCTCGGTTCGGTGTGCGCTGGCTGGGGTTTTTGGGTCGCGGCTTACCCAAGCCTCAGTTTTGCGATGTTTGCAGCATTTGGTTTTATCTTGGCCTGGCTACAGCGCTTCGGCACCGAAGCCGGAAAACTCGGCGCCAGCCTGGCCGTGTGCATGTGCCTTGGTCAGGGTGAAACGGCGGGTAGCCACCTGAATAACCCCTACGCCATTGCCACGCTGTTTATCCTTGGCGGACTTTGGGTCACCCTGCTCGCGTTTGGCCTGCGCGGTTTGCACGGCTTACGCATGTGGCCGCAAGCACCGCGCGTGATCAGTATTATTAAAGTACTCAAGCGCTACGCCAAACGCCTGCCAGAGCAGCGCTGGCGCCTACATGCACTGCGCTGCACCCTTGCATTTGGCTTGGCGGGTTTACTTGTTAGCCTGGAAAACCTGCCACACGGTTATTGGGTAACCATGATCGTGATTGGCACCTTGCAGCTTGGGCTGCCCAACAACTTTAAGCGCTTGCTGATACCTTATTTGGTCAGCCTGATCCTCGCGGCAATCATGATTGTGATCGGCTACAGCTTGCAGGACCCCATACTGATGGTCGCGGGGACATTATCGTTAATTGTTTTCTGTCGCACCTTCCAAGCCCATCATTACGGGCTTTATGTGCTACAGCTATTAATGTGTTTTATCGTTCTCGTAGAGAGCCTTTCGCTTGACTGGCAGCTAGCACCACAACGGCTGTTTAATAGCATGTTTGGCGTAGCAATCTCGCTGGGCGTGGCAATTCTGATTTATGCGCTAAGCCAGAGCGTGATCAAAATAAAAAATAAAGCCTCGGCTCATTTGTGAAGCGCTAGATAAATAGCTACAAAATCTATTAGCGCAGCGTTCATTGTTCACTATGCTTTCAATCTGCTATCACCGCAGTTGGGAGCAACTCTGCATGACAGTTAGTGATATCACCGGAAACAGGCGCTTTCCGCTCCACGTTCATATCAGCCTGTTATTTACCTTGCTGCTGCTTAGTACGGGCATCGTGCTGGGCATTTTTAATTACCAGCAAACCAGTCGCATTATTCTTTCCAGCAGCACCCAACTGTTCGAGCGCATTAGCGACCAAGTTGATCGCGACCTAAGAGAAACCTACATTCCTGTTGATAACCTGCTCAACCTGCTAGCGCTTGATGAGCGCAACATGGGTGAAACTCGTGACGCACGCCTGTCGATGCTGCCGGTCTTTGCTCAAGCCCTGAATGATCACCCTAAACTTGCCTCGTTGTATTTAGGTTATACCGACGGCGACTTCTTTATGGTGCGACCACTGCGCAGTGAGAAGCTCAAGAAAATATTTAACGCACCAGACAACGCGGCATTCCAAGTCTGGAGCATTGAACGCAACAAAGGTGATGCGACCAAAGCTGAACACCTCTACTTTGATGCCAAGCTTAATCAACTGGGCAACCGCGATATTGCTGACGAATCCTACGACGCTCGCACACGCCCGTGGTTCCAAGAAGCAATGCATAGCAACGAGTTGTTCACCACCGAGCCTTATGTGTTCTTCTCCACCGGCGATGTTGGAACCACGGTTTCACGCATGAGCATGCAGCGCAGCGTTCTTGGCGCGGATATCACCCTCGATGACCTTTCGCAGACACTGGCCAAACATAAAATCACACCGTCAACCGAAGTCGCTTTATACAGTCCCGACGGTTCGGCAGTCGCTTACCCAGACACTACAAAACTTATTATTGGTCACGACAACGCTCACTTGGCCAATCTTGCAGAACTCAGCCCGGTGATGGCCAGCCTCAGCAAAACCGATCCAGAAGGCTTACATAATGGCTCTATTGAACTCAATAATCGCAGTTGGCAGGTCTCTCAGATCAGGCTGGACATGGGTGGCCCCAAAGGTCTGCGCTTAGCCATTCTGGCCCCAGAAGACGAACTACTTGCAGATGCCCATCGGGTGCGCTGGATAAGCGCGGTGATCACCCTGGGGATTTTATTACTGTGCATTCCGCTCGGCTGGGCACTGTCTCGCCTGTTAGTCAGACCGCTGCGCAGCTTGGTCAGTGAAGCGGAAGCGATCCGCCGTTTCGACTTCAAACATCCATCCAGCGGTAACTCTCCAGTACTGGAAATTGATTTGCTTGCTGTAGCGATGGCGCGGATGAAGGAAACCATTTTCAGTTTCCTCGAGATCACCGCCAGCCTCTCAGCTGAAACGCGCTTTGAGAATCTACTCGAACGTGTACTTGAAGAAACAGCCGGGATCAGCCAAGCCCACGCGGGCTTGATCTACCTCAACGACGCAGATGGCAAGCACTTGGAAGCCAAGGGCTTTTACCTCGATGGCCCGCCCGTGACCCTTGAAGATTTGAAAATTGCGAGTTTTGCAATCGATGATACGAGCATGCCTGAATGGCTCAAACAGCCGGTAGCTGGCGGCTCGAGCAGCATTGCAACAATCGGCTACGATCAAGCGGGTGATTACCAGAACTTGCTACAGGCGATGAACTCACCCCGTACGCATATCGTTGCTACTGGCCTGCATAATCGCCAGGGTGACACTGTTGGCGTACTGGTGCTGCTACACAAAGACAGTGGCACCGAAGCAGATGACGCCTTCCAAAGTCCTGCACGGGTGGCTTTCGTCGAAGCTGTGTCCGGCGTCGCTGCATTGTGCATTGAAAGCCAACGCCTGTTGAACCGACAAAAGCAGCTACTTGACTCCTTTATTCAACTGATCGCTGGCGCAATCGATGCCAAAAGTCCTTACACCGGAGGTCACTGCCAACGCGTGCCGGAAATCACCATGCTGCTGGCTAAAGCCGCAGCCAAAAGTCATGCGCCAGCCTTTCGCGATTACAACCCCAATGACGAAGAATGGGAAACCCTGCATATCGCGGCGTGGCTACATGACTGCGGCAAGGTCACGACCCCCGAATACGTGGTTGATAAGGCGACCAAGCTAGAAACCCTGTACGACCGTATCCATGAGATCCGTACCCGCTTCGAGGTTCTCAAACGCGATGTTTGGGTCAATTATTGGCAAGCGCGTGCACTGGGTTGTGACGATGCGGCTTTGGAAGCTAAGCGTGATCAGTCGCTGGCAAAACTCGATGATGAATTCAGTTTTGTAGCGCGTTGCAACCTTGGCGGCGAAGCGATGGCCGAAGACGATATTCAACGTTTACAACACATTGCCGAGCGAAAATGGTGGCGCACCCTGGATGATCGTCTCGGCCTGTCTTGGGAAGAAAGCAAACGGATGGAACGTAACCCTGCCCCTGTTTTACCTGCTTTAGAAAGCTTGCTTGCGGATCGTCCTCAACATTTGTTTGAGCGCCCAAGCAGTGAATTGCTTCCTGAAAACAATCGCTGGGGCTTCAAACTTGAAGTGCCGCAATACAAGTTCAACCGTGGTGAGCTGTATAACCTGAGCATTACGCGCGGCACTTTGACCGCAGAAGAGCGCTACATCATTAACCACCATATCGTCCAAACCATACTCATGCTCGATCACTTGCCCTTCCCTAAACACCTGAAAGACGTAGCTGAAATCGCTGGCGGACATCACGAAAAAATGGACGGCAGCGGCTATCCAAAACGCTTACACCGCGAAGAGATGAGCCTGCCCGCGAGAATGATGGCGATTGCTGATATTTTCGAGGCGCTGACTGCCGTCGACCGACCTTACAAGAAAGGCAAGTTACTCTCTGAAGCAATCGACATCATGGCTGGCATGTGCAAAGGCGCGCACATCGACCCAGATCTGTTCGGTCTGTTTATTCATGACAAAATCTATAAGCGCTACGCAGACCGCTTTATGCGCCCTGAGCAAATCGATAAGGTGGATGAGGCTGAAGTACTGACTAAAGCTGGAATCACCGCTTAACAGGCCAGCTAGCCAGACAGTTGCAAAGCATTGCATTGCAACCGTCTAAACGATGCTTACCGCAATCAACTCATTGGGCACGCATTGCGCGCACCCAACTGAAAGGCATCAGGCCTTGTTGATTGGGGTTTCCGGGTACCAAACGTCGAGCAATGGGCTAACATTGAAATCAGCCAGTTCATCACGGCCTTTCAACCAAGCTTCAACACTGGCGCGCTGCTCTTCGCTGACCGAGCCGCGCTCGTCAAGGCAAACCAGACCGTAGTCATCGCCGCCAACATAACCAAGGCCATTGCCTTCCATCGCCTGGCTCAGAAACTGATCAAGGAAAGCGTCAATGACTTCATCGGTCAAATCGTCTTTAAAATTCAGGTTCAGCTCAAAACCCAGCTCCTGAAATTCATCTACGCAGAGTTTTTTGCGCAGGCGGCGGGAACGATTAGTAGCCATGAAACAATCCTCAAAAGTGATATCGCCGCGCACTTTAGCAGTTTCAGCATATTTATGCCCGAACTCTGCGCAATATTGAATGATGGGCTTACCTTAAAACGCTACATTGATCTGCAAGGCAGATCACATATTTCGCATAAACCCATGCTTGCTGCATAATGCACCGTGTATGAAACGTACATCGTAGCGGTTTCTCGCACGTTACAAGTCACTCTTCAAGCTACGCCCAGGGGGCGTAAATCATGCTCAAACAACTGCGCCAGTTAGCCATTGTCAGTTTGTTATTACCGCTTTCTTTACCTCTGTACGCCGCCGTCAACTCCAGTGTTCCAACCAAAGTTGAACAGGCACTTAAAGCGAACAAGGTCAGTCCAAAATCACTTTCTTTAGTCACTATTCCGCTCAATGGCCCGGGCAACAGCACCTATTTCAACGCTGATATTTCGGTCAACCCAGCGTCCACAATGAAGTTGATCACCACCTTTGCCGCACTGGAACTGCTCGGTCCCAATTACCAGTGGGCGACCAGTTTTTACACCGACGGCACGCTGAGCAACGGCGTACTCAAGGGCAACTTATATTTCAAAGGCGGCGGCGACCCGAAGATGAACATGGAGAAGCTGTGGCTGCTTCTACGTGACCTACGGGCCAACGGTGTAAAACGCGTTACGGGTGATCTGGTGCTCGACCGAAGCTATTTCATCCAGCCGCAGCTCCCGCCGTTCAATGATGATTCCGGCGACAGATATAAGCCTTATCTGGTTGCGCCTGATGCGCTGCTCATCAACTTCAAGGCACTGCGCTTTATTGCTCACTCCGAAAGCGGCCGGGTACAGATCACCACTGAGCCACCGATTGCGGGTGTGCGTGTTGAAAACCGGGTAACGGCGCTTAAGTCCGGCAAGTGCCCTTCCTGGCGCGACGGCATTCGCTTCACCCCAACGCCAACTGCAACCGGCTTTACAGTAACGGCTGAAGGCAAGCTAGCTGAGGGTTGCACCACCCAGAGCTACATCTCACTGCTCGACCAACCTAACTATGCCGCTGGCACCGTGCGCGCTCTGTGGAAGGAGTTAGGTGGCAGCATTGATGGCAAAGATCGCCAAGCGCCGGTGCCGAGCAAAGCCCGTCTGCTCAGCCGTGCTTATTCACCTGATCTGACTGAAATCATCCGTGACATCAATAAATACAGTAACAACACCATGGCTCGCCAGTTGTTCCTGAGTATTGGTGCCAAGTTCCGCACCAGTGCAGACCCAGACGATGCTAAAGCCGCCCAGCGGGTAATCCGTGCATGGCTCTCACGCAAAGGCATTACGGCCTCACAGTTGGTGATGGAGAATGGTTCTGGACTGTCGCGTGCCGAACGCATCAGCGCCCGCGAGATGTCGAAAATTCTGCAGGCCGCCTGGAACAGCCCTTATTCAGCTGAGTTCATCAGCTCGATGCCATTGGCAGGCAAAGACGGAACCATGCGTAGGCGCCTGCGTAACACGCCGATGGCTGGAGAGGCACATATCAAAACCGGTACGCTAAACAACGTACGCGCGATTGCTGGCTTCAGTCGTGACAATAAAGGCAAAACTTGGGCAGTCGTTGCGATCATCAATGATCCAAAACCCTGGGGTGCATCATCAGTGCTCGACCGAGTACTGTTGGAACTGCAAAAGCAGCCAGCGCGCTAAACAACGCTTAGCCCCGCGACAATAAAAAGGCCACGCTTAGCGTGGCCTTTTACGTGGTTTAGGCAGTCAAGCACTTAGCCGCGGGCGGTGATACGCCAAGCGCGGTGGATTTTGCTGTTGCGGGCAAAGTCCGGGTCCAAGGTCGAGGCCGTGATCTCTTCCACGTTGTAGCGCGCAGACAATGTTTCATCGAGGATGAACTTGCGGAAGTTGTTGGAGAAATACAACACCCCGCCACTGGCCAGGCGCGCCATTGCCAGATCAAGCAAGGCAACGTGGTCACGCTGGATATCAAAGATACCTTCCATACGCTTGGAGTTGGAGAACGTCGGCGGATCAATGAAGATCAGTTCGTATTCGTTACGATCTTCCTCCAGCCAAGCCATGACATCGCCCTGCTCCAGCTTATTCTTGTCAGAGAAGCCGTTGAGTGACAGGTTGCGCCGCGCCCAATCCAGATAGGTCTTCGACAAATCAACGCTGGTGGTGCTGCGTGCACCGCCTTTGGCTGCATGAACAGAAGCCGTGGCGGTGTAGCAATACAGGTTGAGGAAACGCTTGCCAGCCGCCTCACGTTGAATCCGCAGGCGCAGTGGACGGTGATCGAGAAACAAACCGGTATCGAGGTAGTCCGTCAGGTTGACCAAGAGCTTAACGTCGCCCTCGGTAACTTCCATGAACTGACCTTGAGCGCTCTGGCGCTGGTACTGCTTGGTCCCGCTCTGTCGCTCACGCCGCTTGATCACAACTTTGCTCTTGTCGACGTTTAACGCCTGCGGAATCGCCGCCAGCGCATCAAACAGTCGCGCCTGAGCCTTCTCGGGATCGATGGAGCGCGGCGCAGCATATTCCTGCACATGCACCCAGTCAGCATAGAGATCGATAGCCAGCGCGTACTCAGGCATATCTGCGTCATACAACCGATAGCATTGGATGCCTTCTTTACGCGCCCACTTGCTCAATTGCTTGAGATTCTTTTGCAGGCGGTTGGCAAACATCTGCCCGCCTTCGCTCAAACGAGCCTGCTCGACTGGAGCCGGTGCAGGCGTTGCGGATTTGGCCGCAACCACTGGGGTTACCCTGGCCTCCAGCTCACTTTGCTCTCGCTCGCGTTCGCGCTGTTCAGGTGTACGCCGTTCACCGGTAACAAACTGCTCTGGCTGAACCTTGATCAACAGCAACTTGCAGGGCAAGGCACCGTTCCAGAACGCGTATTGCTTGTGACTGCGGATACCCATGCGCTTGCCCAGATCTGGCGCCCCGGTAAATACCGCTGCCTCCCAGCCCATGCAGGCCTGACGCAGACGCTCGCCAAGATTCTGATAGAGATACAACAAGCTGGCTTCGTCACCCAGACGCTCGCCGTACGGCGGGTTACAGATGACCAAACCTTTTTGGTTCTGATCCGGACGCGGTTCGAAGGTGGCAACCTCGCCCTGATAAACCTTGATCCAGTGGCTCAAACCCGCACGATCGATGTTGTTCTTGGCTGGCTGGATCAAACGTGGATCCGCCTCGTAACCACGAATCCACAGCGGCGGCTTGGCCATACCAATGTCCGCACGTTCTTGCGCTTCAGTCTGCAATTTCTTCCAGATCGCTGGCACGTGGCCCAGCCATTGGCTAAAGCCCCACTGTTCGCGAGTCAGGTTTGGAGCCACGTCGGCCGCCATCATGGCCGCTTCGACCAAGAAGGTGCCGACACCACACATTGGGTCAGCCAGCGCACCGCCTTCAGCAGCAATACGCGGCCAGCCAGCGCGGATCAACACCGCTGCTGCAAGGTTTTCCTTAAGTGGTGCGGCACCTTGCTGCAGACGATAACCGCGCTGGTGCAAGCTATGCCCTGACAGATCAAGCGAGAGAATTGCTTCGCCGCGATCAAGACGCAGATGAATCCGTAAATCAGGGTTGAGTTTATCCACCGAAGGACGTGTGCCGTCCTTCTGGCGCAGCTTATCGACGATCGCATCCTTGACCTTCAGCGCGCCGAAGTGGGTGTTATCAATGCCCGAACCATTACCACTGAACTCGACTGCCAGGCTGCCGTTGGGCTCCATGTGCTCGTACCAGTCAACTTCAAGCACGCCTTCATACATGCTTTCGGCATCTTTCACTGGAAACCGCTTAAGCACCAGCAGCACCCGGTTAGCCAACCGAGACCACAGGCACAAGCGATATGCAGTCTCGATTTGAGCAAAACCGCGCACCGCAGAAGTATGTTCACGCACCTCTTCGAGACCAAGTGTGCTGGCCTCTTCAAGGAGTAACCCTTCAAGACCTTTTGGGCACGTAAGGAAGAGTTCGTAACGATCCGACATGAGAATTTCCAGTGGCTAACGCCGTTAGTGGCAGGCAAGCAAATATTGCGCAACCAAAATAAGTGACAAAAAGTCGCAGCGCGACCCTTCGTCTGAATAAATTACAGTTGCAATCGCGATTGGTTCGCGATGGCAAATTACTAGTAAAGCATCAGCAAAGCCCCGTGTGGCCTGAGCTGAATCAATCCGTGAATGGTCTGGTCAAGATGCCTTATGGCCATACCATCAAAACTGTTACGCCCTTATGACAAAACGATCATTCCCATGGCTTCACGCATTGGTTAGAAATCTACCTAGGTTATCTCCGCAACGGTGATAACACAGGAGGCTCGCGACGCCGGCAGCGGACTCCAACGGCAGACCATTTCTGCCTGATCTCACCATGAGATCTACAGGACATAAACAGTCAACAAGTGAGGGCAACACCCTATGAGAAGACTTAAGCGTGATCCTTTAGAAAAAGCCTTTTTACGCGGCTATCAATACGGTATTCATGGTAAATCACGAGAGCTTTGTCCATTCACCCTTGCATCAGTTCGCCAAGCTTGGTTAAACGGCTGGCGAGAGGGCCGCGGAGACAACTGGGACGGTTTAACAGGCACTGCCGGAATCCATCGCCTCAACGAACTTCATGCTGTCGGCTAACACCAGGACATAACCGACTCAACCAAGCACGCCCTAATCGGGCGGCGGGCTAAGCCCAAGGGGCTCCTTTTAAGGAGCCCCCCTTTAATTGGCTCAGACTTTTTTCGGCAACCCAGCAATCGCATCGACCGCTTCGCGAATCAATGCGGGGCCTTTGTAAATAAAGCCTGAGTAAATTTGCACCAAGCTGGCACCGGCCGCGATTTTCTCGGCAGCATGCTTGCCTTCAGTGATGCCACCCACCGCAATAATCGGCAAACGCCCTGCCAACTCACTGGCTAACACCTTAACGATGTGCGTGCTTTGCTCACGTACGGGTGCGCCAGACAATCCGCCAGCCTCATCGGCATGCTCAAGGCCTTTAATACCATCGCGCGAGAGCGTGGTATTAGTTGCGATGACCGCATCCATTCCAGTGTCAATCAGCGCCTTGGCCACTTCCACAGTTTCTTCATCAGTCATGTCTGGAGCGATTTTGATCGCCAGCGGCACACGTTTAGCGTGAACTTGGGCCAGATCTTCCTGACGCTGGCGCAGCGCTTCGAGCAACTGCTTGAGCGAATCACCGAACTGGAGACTGCGCAGACCCGGCGTGTTTGGGGAACTGACATTAACGGTGACATAACTGGCGTGGCGATAAACCTTGTCCAGGCAAAGCAGATAATCATCCACTGCACGCTCAACCGGGGTATCGAAATTCTTGCCGATATTGATACCCAACACACCTTTGTACTTAGCCGCTTGCACACGGGCCAGCAAGTGATCAACGCCATGGTTGTTAAAGCCCATGCGGTTGATGATGCCCTCGGCCTCTGGCAGACGAAACAAACGCGGCTTCGGGTTACCTGGCTGAGGACGCGGCGTCACGGTGCCAATCTCGACAAAGCCAAAACCCAGCTGGGCGAAACCATCAATGGCATCGCCATTTTTATCCAGCCCCGCCGCCAGACCTACAGGATTAGCGAACTGCAGTCCCATGACATTGACCGGCAGGCTCGTTGGCGCCTTGGTCAACAGGCCATTGAGGCCCAAACGGCCACCAGAACCGATCAGATCAATAGACAATTCGTGGGAGGTTTCAGCGGAAAGCTTAAACAGCAGCTCGCGGGCCAAGTTATACATGGGCAGGCTCAGCTCGATTGGTCAGAGTTTGAAAGGCGGTGATTATACAGGCCATACGCACAGCTAGCGACCCAAAAACCTCTAACCGCAGCAGCTCTGCGGGATGCCCATTGAAAGCACGTAGTAGGGCCTGCCGGGTTGGGCGGTCAGCTCAATCGGCGTAAACTAAGCAGCTTGCCGAATTCATTGAACTCGATTTCAAATACGCCATTAACCCCCAAGTGAGTTACGAACGGGCGCAAGTGATGGATCGGTAGGTTAACGCGTCGCCCCTCGCGACTGGTCAGCAGCAGACGACTTGCATCACCTTGGTAATACAACTGAAGCGACTGCCTAGATAGCGCAATATCCAGTAGCAAGCTAGGCATGGAGGCCCCTTTCTGATGGTTTCGACACACACAGAGTTTAACGCACCTGAGCTGCCCGGCGTTTTAGGCTGTAAACCCCGTGCAGCAAGCCTGCGACTCTGCCACACTTGCTCTGGCGCACACAGAGTATGTAACTGGCTATGACCCTGCACGACCCCAACAGCACAATCAGCTCTCGTCTCACAGCCCTCGCTCAGCGATTGGGTCTTATAGGTCGTGGACCACGACAAATCCTTGAGCGCGCCAGTGCCTTGCAACTTCCTTTCAATGATATTCCCAAGCGTGAATACACCATTAGCTGGGAGCAAGGCATCCCTTGGCATTATCTGCTCGACCTGCCGCGAAGCGCCTTATCCGGCCCCGTGCAAGAAGACAAAGCCCATGCACGATCAATGCTCCTCAAAGTGGTTAAAGTTGAGCAGCAAGCGCTAAGTACTTTTGACCTGCGCATGGTTGATGGCCTTGCCAACTGCCCACCCAAACACGCCCTGCTGAACAGCTTCGAACAATTGGCCGCCACTGACTATTGCCGCCAAGCGCGCATTATCAGCTACAAAGACTTCGTCAAAACCATCAGCCTCGCTTTGCCGCGCTTCCTCGCTGGCGAAATCGTAAACCTGCAACAGGCCAGTTGGCAGGGCGACCGGATATTCTGGGCAGGCGACGCCAATGGCGATGCATTTGCCAGTGCTATTGCTTATGCCAGACGACGCGAACTGGAAGTCAGCCTTCCAGCGCACATGACGAGTTATCAGTTGAGCAGCGAAGGTTTGAACGAGCTGAACCAGCACTATCATGCGCTGGCGATGCCCGCTGCGGCGTGGAGCGATGCAGGGTTTATGGCGCTATTGCTCGAAGCGCCCTATTCACGACTCGCATTCAGCGGCCGTTCTGGCGCCACCGAAATACTCCTGTTACCCAAACAGTCCGCTGAAGCCACAGCGCTGGGTGAAGGCTTGCTCATCGCCGGGGCCACTGACGTGGCGGCGCATCTACAGAAGCTTAGCCATCCTCAAAACTGACTGAACCTCTCTGGTTTCAACACCTCTGGTTTCAGCCAATAAAAAACCCGCACTTGGCGGGTTTTTTATTCACATCAGCAATGGCTTAGCTAGTGCTACTGGTTTGCGCCAGGTCCATCAACTCACGATTAGCTACGGCATACATTGCGTAATCGGTTGTGGTCGCGGCACGCAGCTCGGCCAGCATAAACTTCCAACGCTCGACCATACGGCGATGTTCCTCTACCCAGACCTGGACACGCGCCTCGATTTCGGCAGGTGCATTAGTCATTTGCAGTACCGATACGGTGATCGCACGCTGCTGCCAGTCGAGGTCATCACGGAAGGCTTCACGGGCCAGTCCTTGCCAGTTAGTTTCAACTGGCAAACCGTTGATCTGCTGCAAGTACCATGAAAGCTCCAAGCTATCACCAATGGCAAAGTAAGCCTCGGCAACCCGCGCCGGATCTTGCCCGGTCACATCCGAAGCCTCAATGATTGGCAACAGGGTGTAAAGCTGGCTTGTGCCAGCAACAACACGCGCCAATTCCTCTGGTACACCCGCCTCTACATAAGACTGGAAGCGCGCTAACCATTGCTCACGAGCAGGCCCCTCAAGCAGATCGTCCAAGCTCAAGGCCAAGGCCTCTACACGTGGTGCAAAGTGAGCAACATCACGCGCAGCATCTAGATCGTTACGACGGCTACGCAAGAACCAGCGAGTCGCACGACGGCCCAGACGCATCAGCTCGTCCATCATCTGCAATTGCAGCTCTGCCGGAACTTTATGATCAAGCGCTTCGATCTGCTTCCACCAGCGCGGCAGATGGAACACATCACGTACGATCACATAAGCACCCGCCACATTGGCCGAACTCATGCCCGTGGAGTCCTTCAGACGCTGAACGAAGGTGATCCCCATGTGGTTGACCAAGTCGTTGGCAATCTGCGTGCTGACAATTTCACGCTTGAGACGGTGACGACGCATAGACTCGCCAAACTTGTCGGCCAGCAATGCTGGGAAAGCACTCTCCATTTCACGCGCCAGATACTCATCATCCGGCACTTGCGAAAGCAGCAGCGACTCTTTCAAGTCGATCTTGCTGTAAGAGATCAATACCGACAGTTCAGGGCGAGTCAGCCCCAGACCGTTGGCAGTCCGCTCATTGAGTTCGTCATCAGAAGGCAAGAACTCCAGCGCACGATCCAGCTTGCCGGCCGCTTCAAGCACCAGCATCAAGCGCTTGTACTCACCGACGTTTTCACGGGCACGACGAGCAGCCACAGACAGTGCCTGCGTCTGCTTGTAGTTGTTACCCAGCACCAGCGCGCCTACAGCGTCAGTCATTTCTGCTAGCAGCTTGTTACGCTGCTTGCCAGTCATGTCGCCTGCAGTCACGGTTTCGTTGAGCAGAATTTTGATATTCACTTCGTGGTCGGAGCAATCCACACCACCGGCGTTATCAATAAAGTCTGTGTTGCTCGAGCCGCCATGCAGGCCGAACTCGACACGACCCAGTTGGGTCATCCCGAGATTGCCACCCTCGCCCACAACCTTGGCGCGTAGCTCACGGCCGTCAACCCGCAACACGTCATTCGCTTTATCACCGACATCGGCGTGGCTTTCTTTGCTCGACTTAACGTAGGTGCCAATCCCGCCGTTCCAGATCAAGTCAACCGGCGCTTTAAGCAGCGCATTGAGCAACTCGGTTGGTGCCAGCTTGTCTGCGCTGATGTCAAAGCGTTCTTTCATCTCCGGGCTGATGTCGATGCTCTTGGCGCTGCGCATGAAGATGCCGCCGCCCTTAGAAATCAGCGAGGTGTCGTAGTCCGTCCAGCTTGAGCGTGGCAGATCAAACATGCGACGGCGCTCGATAAAGCTTTTTGCTGCATCCGGGTTTGGATCGATAAAGATGTGCAAATGGTTGAATGCCGCCACAACCTGCAACTTATCCGAAAGCAACATCCCGTTGCCGAATACGTCACCGGCCATGTCACCGATACCAATTACCGTTGTTGGATCGGTCTGCACATCAATGCCACGCTCACTAAAGTGACGCTGCACCGAGACCCACGCGCCCTTAGCAGTAATACCCATCCCTTTGTGGTCATAACCTGCAGAGCCGCCCGAGGCAAAGGCATCACCCAGCCAGAAGTCGTACTCGGCAGCAATGCCGTTTGCGATGTCGGAAAAGGTGGCCGTGCCTTTGTCAGCCGCAACCACCAGATATGGATCATCTTCGTCATGACGCACAACATTGAGCGGCGGGACAACTTCACCGTCTTTGAGGTTGTCGGTGATATCGAGCAAACCACTGATAAAGATGCGGTAGCAGGCAATACCCTCGGCCTGAATATCATCGCGCGTTCCATGTAGCGGCAGGCGACGTGGTACGAAACCACCTTTGGCGCCAACCGGCACGATGACCGCATTCTTCACCTGCTGAGCTTTGACCAGACCCAGCACTTCGGTGCGATAGTCTTCCTCGCGGTCGGACCAGCGCAAGCCCCCACGAGCGACTTTGCCGCCGCGCAGATGCACACCTTCAACCCTTGGCGAGTAGACGAACACTTCAAACATTGGCACTGGCTTAGGAATTTCCGGAACAGCCCGTGGATTCAACTTGAAGCTGAAGTAGGACTTGTTCTGACCATTTGCATCTGTCTGGTAGAAGTTGGTGCGCAAGGTTGCCTTGATCAGGTCAAGGTAGCGACGCAGGATGCGGTCTTCGTTAAGCACCGCAACATTGTCCAGCGCGCTGATAATGGCGTGCTCAAGCTTCTGCTGCTTTTCTTCCAGATCATCAGCGGTAAGTTTGCGCGCCAAGTAAAAGCGGGTCTTGAACAAACGCACCAGCTCTTTGGCAATGTCCGCATGATTCACCAGAGTTGCGGCCACATAGCTCAGTGAAAAGCCCAGGCGAATTTGCTTTTGATAACGAGCGTATGCACGCAGCAGCGCTACATCGCGCCACGGCATCGCTGCGGTCAGCACCAAGCGGTTGAACGCATCGTTCTCGGCATTGCCGCTGACGATATTGACGAAAGCGTCTTGCAGCGTGTCGTTGAGTTGCTGAATATCAACGGCGAGGCCTTCGGCATAGGTGAAGGCGAAGTCGTGAATCCAGTATTCCTTACCGTCGCTGCGGAACATCCGATACGGGAACTCACCCAGCACCCGTAGTCCGAGGTTTTCCAGAATCGGCAGCACATCAGACAACGGCAGCGGCGTGTCAGCATGGTAAAGCTTGCAGTGCAGCAGGTTGTCGCCGTGAGCCAATGGCTGATAGAAGCTCATGACCAATGGGCGCTCATCGCTCAGGCTAAGCAGGTGCTGCATATCGACGACAGCCGAATGGGGCGCAAAACGCTCGCGATAACCGGCCGGGAATCCTTTGGGGAACTCAGCCAGCACGTTGGTGCCATGGGCTTCGCCGAGGCTCTCAATCATCAAACTGGCGTAATCGTCTTTCCACGAGCGACAGGCTTGAATCACTTCTTGTTCAAGACGAGCCGGATCAATGGTCGATTTGTTTTTCGGGTCTACCCGCAAAATAAACTGTACACGGGCCAGCACGGACTCAGAGAAGAAGGTCCAGAACTCGCAGTCAGTTGCGTTCAGGCGTTCCATCAATACTTGCTGAATCTTCACCCGGGTTTCAGTCGAGTAGACATCGCGCGGCACATAAGCCAGGCAATAACAGAAACGGCCATAAGGGTCGCGGCGCAAGAATACGCGGATCTTGTTGCGTTCCTGGATCTGCACGATCGACATTGCCGTACAGAACAGCTCATCGACCGGAGTTTGGAACAGATCATCACGCGGCAGCACTTCCAGAACTTGCGCCAGCTCTTTGCCCAGATGAGCCTTGCTGTCGAAGCCCGAACGTTGCTCGATTTCGGTAATTTTGCGGCGGATATAGGGAATTTCCCACACGCTCTCGGAGTACACCGAAGAGGTGTACAACCCCATGAAACGGTACTCTTTAGCCACCTTGCCTTTGCTATCAAGCTCGCGAATAGAGACAAAGTCCGGATAAGCCGGGCGGTGAACACGACTTGGTACGGCGGCTTTGGCAAACGACAGTAACTTAGGCTCGCGCAAGTAGCTTACGGCCTCGTCTTCGATGTGCAGTTCCTGGCTTTTCAGGCCGGTGCGCAGGCCCTTGGACAGCCCCAGCAGAGACTTCTCGTCATACACAATCTGACCGCCACCCGGAACATCGGCAACGGTGAACTCTTCATAGCCGAGAAAGGTGAAGTTATCGTCGAGCAACCAGCTCATGAATACTTTGATTTCTTCAAGCTCTGCCGGCTCGACCTTGAGCTTGGTTTTGCTCAACCAACCCAGCAGCTCTTGCGCTTTGGCTTTCATCGGCAAGAAGTCATTAACGCTGGCACGTACCTCAGCAAATACTTCGTGAAGCGATTTAGCCAGCGCCTGCATTTCTGCGTTATTAGCGCAGCGATCGATCTCCAGGAACATCAACGCTTCTTGGGTAACATCCGAACCGGTCGTGCCTTTTGGCAAGACTTCAAGCAGTTCACCTTTCTTGTTGCGGCGAACGTTGAACACACTGTTCTGCAGGGTATGGATGTTGTAACCGCGACGGTTAAATTCCATGCGCACTGAATCAACCAGGAACGGGATATCAGCATGCAGAATTTCCACGGCAGTGTGGGTCGATTGCCAGCCGTGCTTTTCATAATCAGGGTTGAAGACGCGAACCTGTGGCTCGCTAGGGTCAAAACGTTCAAGCAATCGCCAGGACGACAATGTACAGCCAACCAGGTCAGACAATCGACGCTGGATCAGCTCATCAAGTGCGATAATTCCGAAAAATTGCTCAGCGAACAGGGCCATTTGTGGTAGCCCCTGTTCACCAACGTGCTGAGCCAACGCCGCTTGCAGTTGATGCTGAAAGTCGGCTTTGCTGGCCGCCGTAAAGAACGCCATGGCTTTTATGCTCCGTTTGGCTTGTAAAATGACTAAGGCAGTGTCAGTAAGGTTTAGTGCCCTAACGTAGTAACGTTAGTCTACGAAGTGCCTGTTGCATTACGGTGGCACCCCTTTTATCTGGCGACCGTCGAGACTCGCGGGTCACATTTTCCGGACCAGCTTACCGATGGACCACCGCAAAGCGCTTGCCACGCTGCGACATTTTCTTTCACTAAGCATGCGTACTTTCCCATAGAACGGTTACCAACAGCCTTCTGCGTCCACAATCACCCTGTTTTACATAGACTTCACAAACGGATTGCTATTGTCAGAACCGGAGCGAAGCCTGGCTCAAAGCCTTGTCTCTGTAAGCCTGACGCATGAAAACAGTATTGAAGAGCCTGACGTCGGCATGGCGAATTGTCACTACATGTAAACCTGTGCAACGAGTAAGCCCTTAAATCGCAGCTGGACAGCTAATAGTCGCAAGCGTCAGCTGGCAGTTTTTTCTGCATCCAGGGCTGTTTTTCGCTGCAACCGCCCCCATGTACCAGATAAGCAAAACTTACTTCCGGTTTCGAGTTGAATCGCTCAAAATCAACCGCTGCCGCCAAGCACTCTTATGCGATTATGCGTCGGTTGTTTCGAATTCAGGATGGGTGACACTGCTGGCGACTTTTACCAAATTGTTCTGCCCTCGCACTGACGCGGGCCGATTTGAGCAAGCTGTAACACCTAAATTGGTACAGGATTGGTATTTTGGAAAACACAGAAACCCCGAAAGGCCCGAATCACCGAGCTGCGTTGAATGAACTGCGGCAGTTTCTTTCCAGCCAGATCCTTGGCCAGGAAAAACTCGTCGAGCGGCTGCTAATTGCCCTCCTCGCCGATGGCCACATGCTGGTTGAAGGCGCGCCCGGTCTGGCCAAGACCAAAGCGATCAAAGAGCTTGCCGAAGGCATCGAAGCGCAATTCCACCGCATACAATTCACCCCAGATCTCCTTCCTGCCGACATCACCGGCACCGAAATTTATCGCCCGGAAACCGGTAGCTTTGTCTTCCAGCAGGGACCGATCTTCCACAATCTGGTACTGGCAGACGAAATTAACCGGGCGCCAGCCAAAGTTCAGTCAGCCTTGCTTGAGGCGATGGCTGAGCGTCAGGTCAGCGTTGGTCGCAGCACCTATGATTTATCACCGCTGTTCTTGGTGATGGCCACACAGAACCCGATTGAGCAGGAAGGCACTTATCCACTGCCCGAAGCCCAGCTTGACCGGTTTCTGATGCACGTAAAGATTGGTTTCCCGGATGCCGCTGTTGAGCGCAAGATTCTCCAGCAAGCCCGTGGCGAAGCACTCAACGGCGAGGCCAAACCTGAACATCGCGTGAGCCAGCAAGCTATTTTTGCCGCCCGCACTGAGATTCTCGGCCTGTACATGGCCGAAGCTGTTGAGGAATACCTGGTGCAGTTGGTTATGGCCTCACGCACGCCCGCCAAATTCGACGCGGAGCTGGCTGAGTGGATCGCCTACGGCGCCAGTCCGCGCGGCACCATTTCACTCGATCGTTGCGCCCGTGCCCATGCATGGCTTGCTGGCCGTGACTTTGTCAGCCCGGAGGATGTACAGGCAGTGCTGTTCGACGTGCTGCGCCATCGCATCATCCTGTCGTTTGAGGCCGAGGCCAGCGGTATTGATCAGGATCGCGTCATCCAGCGTATTCTCGACGTAGTGGCAGTCGCCTGACGATATGCACGAACTCCCGAGCCAGCCCGGCATTCGCGTTAATCTCGCCGAACTGATCGAGATGCGTCATCGCGTGCGAGAAATCCAGTTGTTCTCCTCGGCATCCCGACGAAGCCCGCTCATTGGCTTGCATCACTCAAAACTGCGCGGGCGCGGTGTGGATTTCGACCAGGTGCGGGTTTACCAGCCGGGCGATGATGTACGCACAATTGACTGGCGAGTAACAGCGCGCACTCAGGAACCACACACCAAGCTATTCCATGAAGAACGTGAACGACCGATTTACATTCTGGTCGAGCAGAGCCAGCGTCTGTTTTTCAGCTCCAGGCTGATCTTCAAATCGGTGCTGGCCGCACAAGTTGCCAGTTTGATTGGCTGGGCGGCGCTGGATCATAACGACCGGGTTGGCGGCTTGGTATTTGGTAACAACGAGCACCACGAAATCAAACCACGACGCAGCAAACAAAGCCTGCTGCAATTACTTAGCCGACTGGCCCGCGCAAACCAGGCCCTGCCCGGTGACATACAAAGCAACCGCGACTCCTTTGGCCTGGCCTTGCGCCGCGCGCGTGAAGTGCTGCGCCCGGGCAGTTTGGTTGCGGTGATCTGCGATGAACGTACATTAAACGACGCCAGCGAGCAGCAGCTTAGCCTCCTCGCCCGCCACTCCGAAATTCTGCTGCTACCCATTTCAGATCCACTTGACCAACAATTGCCTGATGTCGGTCGGCTGCGCTTCGCCCAGCACGGCGCACAACTGGAGCTGGACAGCCACAACAACGAACTGCGTAAAGCCTACCAAGCGCAAAGTGAATCGCGGGCAGCACGCTGGCAGCGGCTCTCACAAAAGTTGGGCGTACCTTTGCTGCCACTCAACACCGAACGCGAGATGCTTGACCAGCTACGTGACCATCTGAACGGCCAACGCAGCAGGAAGCAGCCATGAACCCGCTTGACCAACTCGAACCTTTGATAGCCCCCCCAGCAATCAGCTGGTGGCCACCCGCACCGGGCTGGTGGTTGCTGCTACTGGTCTTGTTGACGGCAGTGGTTTGGAGCATACGTGCGTATAAACGCCGCCCCCGCAAGCTCAAAAAGGTCGACACTGATCCCTCATTGGACCCGGTCCGGCTCGCTGCGTTGGCTGAACTCAATCAGCTACAGAAGCCCTATTACGACGTGGCAGCCGGGCCTTGGCTGCAAGAATTAAACGCATTGCTCAAACGCCTGTGTCGCCATCGTTACCCAGACAGCAACAGCCATGTTCTAAATGGTCGCGCCTGGCTGGCATTTCTCGACAATCGCTGTCCTGCAGCGGGGCTAACGCGCTGGATGGTTTTAGTCGAGGGCAACTACAAGCCAAATTGCATGCTCGACGATAAAGCTATTGACGGTCTCACCAGCGCTGTTGAGACCTGGATTCGTAAACATGTTTGAGTTCACCTGGGCCTGGATTTTCTTGCTGGCACCGTTGCCGTGGCTGCTACGGGCAGTATTACCGGTTGCTGACAGCGGCGAAGCAGCGCTGAACGTCAGCTATCTAAGCGAACTTGAAGGCCTTAGCGGTCGCAAGGCTCGGGCCAATTTGTCCAAATGGCGTCAGCAAGCACCCTTTGCCCTGCTATGGATTTGCCTGCTCTGCGCTGCCGCGCGCCCCGAATGGGTTGGTGAACCACTGCCATTGCCCGCCAGTGGGCGCGATCTGCTGGTTGCTGTGGATATTTCCGGTTCGATGGAATACGCCGACATGCAGATGGACGGCAATGACGTTAGCCGCCTGACACTGGTCAAACATTTAATGGGCGAGTTTATTGACGGCCGGGTTGGCGACCGCGTGGGTTTGATCCTGTTCGGCACCCAAGCTTATCTGCAGGCCCCGCTTACCTTTGACCGGCACACCGTTCACACATGGCTCGATGAAGCAGTGATCGGCATTGCCGGTAAAAATACCGCCATCGGTGATGCCATTGGTCTTGCAGTGAAGCGCCTACGCGATCGCCCAGCAACCAGCCGTGTATTGGTTCTAGTCACCGATGGTGCCAATACCGGCGGTGAGATTGAGCCGGTGCAGGCAGCGCGACTGGCAGCTGAGGCAGGCGTAACCATCTACACCATCGGTATTGGTGCGGACCCGCAACAAAGTGGAATCATGGGCATGTTCGGCTTAAATCCGGGATTAGACTTGGATGAACCAACCCTGCAAAGCATCGCTGATTTAACAGGCGGCGAGTATTTTCGCGCGCGCGACGCTGACGAATTGCAACGCATCGAAACCACGCTCGACAAACTGGAGCCAGTGGAACAAAAACCAACCTTGGCCCGCCCTGCCAAAGCACTTTATGCCTGGCCACTGGGCGTGGCCATGCTTCTGAGCCTGCTGCTGGTTTTGCGTGAAGTCTGGCAACAAGTTCGCTCGAGCAGTAGCCGCTTGCTACAGCGCGTGCGCCGGGAGCAGCCATGATTGAGTTATTGCAACAGACTTGGCCACACTGGTTGCGCCCCTACTGGTTATTGCTGGCACCGGTGTTAAGTGGCTTGTTATGGCTACTTTGGCGTCGCGAAAAACGCGCCGGTAGCTGGCAACAAATCCTACCACCAGCCTTCCATGCGGCATTGCTCAGTGGCGGCGACGGGCGCCGCAGTAGGCTGCCATGGGTGCTACTCGCTGGTGCATGGCTGCTGGCGATGGTTGCGTTAGTAGGCCCAAGTTGGCAACAGGTTGAACAGAGCAGCTTGAAGCCAGCCGACCCACTGATTGTGATGCTTGAGCTGTCGCCACAGATGCTCGCAGCCGACCTCGCACCTGATCGACTCGAGCATGCCAAACGTAAAATCATTGATCTGCTCGAAGCACGCCGTGATGCGCAGACCGCAATCGTGGTGTATGCCGGCAGCGCACACACCGTAGTGCCGCTGTCAGATGACCTCGCCACCTCGCGCAACCTGCTCGAAGCCCTCAAACCATCAATCATGCCTGAACCGGGCCACCGCGCCGACTTGGCGGTGAGCAAAGCACTCGATCTGCTCAAACAAGGTGGTCAGGGGCATGGTCGACTGCTGCTGATCACCAGTGGCTTGAGCAGTCAAGAACAGGATGGCATTGGTAGCGCCATGCGCGGCTCCGCCAGTCAGTTAAGCATTCTCGCCATTGGTACTTCGCAAGGTGCGCCTATCACTCAGGAAGACGGCAGCTTTCTCAAGAATGCCAATGGCGCAATTTTGATACCACGCCTGGACAACCAAGGTCTCAACCAGTTTGCGCGACAAATCGGCGCCGGTTATCAACTGAGCACCATCAATGATAACGACATTGATCGCCTAGGCTTACTCGATGGCCCGAGCCAGATGCGCGACACCGGCAATCAAACCCGCTTGCAAGCTTGGGCGGATCAAGGTCACTGGCTGCTTTTACCGCTGCTACTGCTTGCCGCTTTTGCCGGTCGGCGTGGCTGGTTAATGTGCCTACCACTTTTACTGCTGTGCGTCCCGCAGCCTAGCTATGCTTTTTCATTCGACGACTTATGGCTGCGCCCAGACCAACAAGGCCAACAGTTGCTGCAACAGAACCAACCGGAAGAGGCGGCAAAGCACTTCACTGACCCGCAGTGGCAAGCCCAAGCGCTGTATCAAGCAGGCAACTACCCCGCCGCTGCCGAGCGTTTTGCTAGCAGTGACAATGCTGCCGCACACTACAACCGTGGCAACGCATTGGCCCGTAGCAATGAGTTAGAAGCCGCAATTGACGCCTACAATCAGGCCCTTGAGTTGCAACCTGGGTTAACGCAAGCACAGAAAAACAAAGCGCTGGTCGAGCAAATGCTCAAGCAAAAACAGCAACAGCCAGAGCAAAATGATCAGCAAGATCAGCGAAACCAAGAGCAGCAGAACCAGAACCAGAACCAGCAGTCTGACTCGGCGGAAAGCTCTAGCCAGCAATCAAACACCCCAGCGCAGCCGGACGCTAAACCGAAGGACGCCGACTCAAAACAACCGTCCGACGCAGAAAAAGCCAAACAACAAGCGGCAGATAAAGCTCAAGCTGAACAGGCCAAACAACAGCAAGACGCCGCGGCCAAGGCTGCAGAACAAACGGCCGACAAAAAGGCTCAAGGCCAGCAGGCTGACGAATCAACCAGCACAATAGACGCCGAGCGCCGCCAAGAGATGGAGCAATGGTTGCGGCAGATACCCGATGATCCGGGTGAATTACTGCGCCGCAAATTTTGGTACGAACGGCAACAGCGTCAGGAAACTAAACGATGAACCGCCTGTTTTGCATTTTTCTCCTCTGCTTGCTGGCATTCACTGCCCATGCTGAGAACTTTACTGCCAGCGTAGATCGTACCCAGATCGACAGCGGAGAAATGGTTGAACTGACGCTGGAGTCAGATGAAACCACCTTGTTTGGCAAGCCTGACTTGAGCCCGCTAAATGAGTTGTTTGATGTATATGGCACGCGTCAGGTCAATCGCCTGACTAGCGTGGATGGCGCATCACACGCCACCACTCGCTGGATTGTGACCATTTCTCCCAAGCACAGTGGCTACGTGGTTATCCCGCCAATCACCCTGGCCGATAAAACCACTGAGCCGATCACGCTGCACGTACAAGAGGCCTCGGCGAACGACCAAAAGGGTAAAATGGCCCCGGTGTTCATTGACGCAAGTATCGATAAAGAAAGTGTCTACGTACAGGCTCAGACGATTCTCACCCTGCGTATCTATCACTCTGTTTCGCTTTACGATGACAGCAGCCTGACGCCGCTTGAAATAGCCGATGCACGGGTGGAATCGCTGGGTAAACCGCGTACATACGAGAAACAGATTAATGGTGTACGCCACGGTGTAATTGAACTGCGTTACGCAATTTTCCCGCAAAAAAGCGGCACTTTGGACATCCCTGCACAAACCTTTACCGCCACCACTGTTGGCCGTGCAAGCGCAAACGAATTCAACCCGTTTGGGCCACGTCCAGGCAAAGTCGCACGGGTTAAGTCATCGGTTATTACGCTAACAGTCAAACCCAAACCGGCCAGCTACCCAAGTGACGCGCCTTGGTTACCCGCCAGCGCACTGAGTCTGGCCGAGTCCTGGTCACCTGAGCCAACAAACGCAAAAGTCGGTGATTCACTGACGCGCACCTTGCTGCTTAAAGCCGAAGGGTTATCCAGCGCACAACTACCTGCGCTACCACAAACCCAGGCCACAGATCTGAAGCGTTACCCTGACCAACCCCAGCTGAGCAATGAAACCAGCGAACGCGGAGTCATAGGCAGTCGCGAAGAGCGCGAAGCCTTAGTTGCCAAACAATCGGGCAAAGTTGAACTGGCGCCGGTTGAAGTGGTGTGGTGGAACACCGACAAAGACCAACTTGAGCGCACCGCAGTACCAGCACGCACGTTTGAGATTGCGGTTAATAGCGAGATCAGTAATGACCCCGCCCCAGTGACCGCACTGCCCGCCACGGCTCAAACCGGACAGGCTGTTTGGCCATGGCAGCTGGCTTGCTTTTTATTGAGCCTAAGCACAGTGATTAGCCTGGCTTTGTGGTGGTATGCGCGCCGTCAACCGGCAATCACTCGCATAGCCGCAACGGGGCCAAGCCCGCGTACACTGTTGGATGACATCAAGCGTGCCTGCCTCGCTAACGACGCCCAAACAAGCCGAGCGGCGCTCGATGCCTGGGCGCGCCAGCAGCCGGAAACGCTGGCTGACATGGCGGCACGTTACGAGCCGCTTTCTGCTGAGCTGCACAACCTTAATGGCGTGTTGTATAGCGAGACAGACCAGCAGTGGCAAGGTGAAGCTTTGTGGCAGGCGGTGCGTTCCTTACCAGCACTCGCGCCGAGCGAGGCGGCAACCAGCGCCGAAAACAATGCCTTGCCTGCGCTTTACCCGCGCTAAAACACCCTTCGCCCGAGGCAGGTCTGGAACCTGCCCGTGCAACACGAGTCTATTCGTACAATAGATACCTTGGCCTGCCTGTGCAGTCCAAGCCATGGCATATCAATCATTAGAGGACCGATCCCCATGTTAAAACCTTCCAAGCTGTTGCTGCTGAGCCTGACTCTAGCGGCTGCCCCAGCGTTTGCATTCAACTTAGGTGATGCCGTCAACAGCGTGTCTAGCGTAACCGGAAACTCCCAAGCAACAGGCGAAACAGGACAAATGCTCAAGGCACTGTCCAGCCAACTCGGGGTTACTCAGCCGCAAGCCACAGGCGGTACTGCGGCACTGCTCGGCTTGGCGAAAAACAACCTTGAACCCAGCCAATTCTCAGAATTAACCAAGTCTGTTCCAGGCCTTGAACAACTGACTCAAAACAGCGACTTGCTTGACCAGGCCAGCAAGCTATTGGGCAAAGGTTCAGGCTCAGAGTCGACCAGCATCACCTCGCTGCTGAACAACACCAAGGACATGGGCGATGTCACCAGCGCGTTCAACAACCTGGGCATGAACGCAGAAACCCTGAACAAGTTTGCTCCAACGCTGCTCGAATACATGGGCAAGCAAGGCCTGAGCCAGCCATTGATGTCTTCGCTCACCAGTCTCTGGGGCGTCTAAACCCGCTGCTGTCACCCGCACAAGCAGGCTGACGCAAATCAGCGACAATAAAAAACCGCGACCATTCAGGTCGCGGTTTTTTTGTACCTGCACGCTGCTTATCCAGCAGCGTGCATGAGGTGTATCAGGCGTTAGCCTTGTTACGCAGCTTCTCTGGATTAATCAGGAAGCGAGCCAAGGCCGGTAGCAGCCAGATGGCACCGAACATATTCCACAGGAACATGAAGGTCAGCATCAGGCCCATATCCGCCTGGAACTTGATCGCCGAGAAGATCCAAGTGGCGACACCAATAGCCAGACACACGCCAGTGAAAAGCACGGCTTTACCAGTCGACTTGAGCGTCTCGAAGTAGGCTTCCTGCAACGAGAAACCTTGACGCAGGTAAGTCTCCAATCGACTGTAGATATAGATGCCGTAGTCGACACCAATGCCCACACCCAAGGCGATTACCGGCAAGGTCGCAACTTTGACCCCGATGCCCATATAAGCCATCAGCGCGTTACCCAGCACCGAGGTCAGCACCAGCGGCAGCATTACGCAAAGCGTCGCTGCAATCGAGCGGAAGGTAATCAGACACATCATCCCAACCGCTGCGTAAACAGCCAGCAGCATGGTGGTTTCGGACTGATCAATCACTTCATTGGTCGCAGCTTCGATGCCTGCGTTACCTGCAGCGAGAATAAACTCAAGGCCTTCTTTGTTGTTTTCCTTGATAAAGGTTTCAGCTTCAGCAACCACACGGTTCAGCGTTTCGGCTTTGTGATCATTGAGGAACACCAACAACGGTGCCACCGAGCAGTCTGCGTTATACAGGCCATCGGCACGGGCGATTGAGTTATTCAGCACGTCCTGGTTGCGCGACAGGGTTTCCCATTTAAGGCTGCCCTCGTTCATGCCCTTGATCACCTGACGCGAAACAGTGACCATTGAAATGGCCGACTGCACACCCGGCGTATTCTCCATCGTCCACGACAACTGATCCATCGCCGACAGGGTCTGGTATGTCGAGCAGCCTTCCGCCGCTGTCTTGACCATGATCACCAATACATCGGAGCTGGTTGAGTAATTGCGAATGACGAAGTCGTTATCCAGGTTGTAGCGTGAATCGGGACGCAGTTCAGGCGCACCTTGATCAAGGTCGCCGATTTTCAGGTTTTGGCCGTACCACACACCACCCGCCAACGCGACGATAGCAACCACGATCGAAATAGGCGCAACCACTGGGTGAGCGAAGTTGGAAATCAGGCGCCAGAACGGATGATCACGCACCGCATCTTCACGACTGATCTGCACGGCCTTCTTGCTGATACCGATGTAAGAGATCATCACCGGCAGCAGAATCAGGTTGGTCAGAATAATCACCGCAACACCCATCGATGCACCGATGGCCAGTTCGCGGATAACCCCGATATCGATTAGCAGCAAGGTGACGAAACCGACTGCGTCGGACAACAGTGCCACAAGCCCCGGAATAAACAGCTGACGGAAAGCCATACGCGCAGCCGACAGTGAGTCAGTTGCCTCACCGGACGCAATTGCGATCCCGTTGATCTTCTGCACACCGTGTGAAATACCGATGGCGAACACCAAAAACGGTACCAGCATCGAGTACGGATCAAGACCAAAGCCGAGGGTTTTCAGCAGGCCGAGCTGCCAGATCACCGCGATCAGCGTGGTGCATACAACCGCCAAGGTGCTTTTAAAGCAGCGTGTAAACCACAGCAGCAAGACAAAGGTGATGCCAATCGCCACGGCAAAGAACAACGCAACACCGACCAAGCCATCGATCAAATCGCCGACTTTCTTGGCGAAACCAATAATGTGAATTTTCACATTAGGATTTTGCGCTTCGTACTTTTCGCGAATCTTTTCTTCAAGTTCGTGGGAGAACTTCTGGTAGTCCAGCGGCACCAATTTGCCCTGGTCTTGCGGGTCTGGATACGACTCAAGCAGCGGAACGTCGATGATACTCGACTTGAAGTTGTTACCCACCAAGCGGCCAATCTGGCCTGACTTGAGCACGTTATCGCGCAACTCTTCAAGACTGGCAAGCGAGCCATCGTAGGTTTGCGGAATCACTTCACCGCCACTAAATCCCTGCTCGGTCACTTCGGTCCAGCGTACGCTTGGACTCCACAATGACTTCAGACCAGAACGATCAACCCCGGAGATGTAGAACACCTCATCGTTAATCTGACGCAGAGTCTCCATGTACTCTTTGTTGAAGATGTCGCCATCAACCGCTTCAACCGAGATCCGCACCGTGTTGCCGAGGTTGGCGAGGTCGTTGCGATGCTCAAGCATCTTCTGGATGTAAGGGTGCCCCAGTGGAATCATTTTCTCAAAGCTGGTTTGCGGGCGAACCTGCGCAGCCTGGTAAAACAAAAAAGCACTGATCAGAACGCACAGCACGATAACGGCTGGACGGTTATTAAAAATCAAGCGCTCGAGAAAAGACGCAGGTTTTTGTTGATGCTTACTCATGCAAACTCTCCCGGCTTATTATTGTTGGCCCAGATCGGCGCCTGTTGGCGAAGCGACGTGTATACCGCCTTGCCCGACCAGAATCAGCTTGCCGTTATCCGTAGTTGCAGCACCGCTCAGGGATACCCGATCAGCGCGATTTACTAGACTAAAAGTGCGGCCATCATCAGTACTTTTCAGCACAGTGCCGCCATGCCCAACCACTACAATCGAGCCATCAGCCAGTAACTCGCCGTCAGCCAGACCGAACTCCAGAGGACCGTTATTGGGGGTATTGATCTCGATTTGTTGCCAAGTGGTGCCAAAATCGGTGGAGCGGAACAAGTGACCGCGCAGACCGTAAGCCAACAAGGCTGCTGGTTCTTTAGTTGCCACAGCACCGAACAGCGAACCATCGTAAGGGCTTTCTACGGTTTCCCATGTCTGACCCCAGTCGGCTGAGCGAAACATCACGCCTAGCTCACCCACAACAAACAAGCCCGAGTCTTTCACCGCGACAATTGCGTTGAGGTGATAGCCGTCTTCGTTGTTCATCCGTTCGCTAATATCTTCCCAGTTAGCGCCACCATCGGTTGTCGCGAGCAGAGCACCATAGGCGCCAACCGCAAAACCTGTTTGAACGTCTTTAAACCAGATGTCCAGCAACGGAGCTTCGCGCGACAGATCTTCAAATTGCTTGACCCAAGTCTGACCGCCATCAGTGGTGGCAATGATTTGAGCATCGTGCCCCACTGCCCAGCCGTGCTTGTCATCGACAAAATACACAGCCGTTAGTAACTGGCGAGTAGGCACCTTGGCTTGAGTCCAAGTAGAACCATTGTCATCGGAATAAAGGATATGACCGCGTTCGCCGACACTAACTAAGCGTTTACCGGCTGCGGTGATATCAATCAACAGCGAGCTTTGTGCTTGAGTTGATTCGATTGAAGAGAGGCTGGCCGGCTCAACGGCCTGAACAGTCAGTGGCGCAATAGATAACGCGAGTACCGACAGCAGACTGCACAGCGAGAGCGCTTTACCCAGCGGCGAATTAATGCGCGACACCGGTGTGCGACTAGACGTCACAAAACCACCGGACATGGTGCGCCGCATGATGGGCTCACTCATAAACCTTCCCCCTTTTATTTTTATAGTTCCTGCAATTTAAGGAACCTCGTAAAACTAAGGCCCTTAGCAGTTTGCCTATGCTACTTAGCTTTTGAAGGCGCTGACAATGAGCATGACGTTATGTTTTGTTAAAGCAAACCCGCGTGATTGACGCTCTATAGGTTTCACCAATGTACAAAAGCCGCTACGACTGTAGCGGCTTTTGAATAAGACTACACGAGAATCAACGTGTGCCGCGGCGGCGCAAGGCTGCCGGCTTGAAGTAACCGTCATCTGGAATCGGCTGACTGAAGTCGATAGTGCTCGACTCTTCGTTGTCCAAATTCTGCACGTAATAACGACGCGCCTGCAGATCGTGGAATACATCCAATGCAGACCAGGTGGTCGGCAACTCATAATAGTTCTTCAGATAAGCCACCGATACGCGCCACAGCTCGCCACGGCCGTCGTATTGATCAACCACTGCTGCCTGCCAGCTATCTTCATCAAGGTACAGGGTACGCTTGGAGTAGATGTGCCGCGCGCTGCTCTTCAGCGTGCCTTCGACAACCCATACGCGGTGCAACTCATTGCGGGTGTATACCGGGTTGAGATGACCTTCTTTGAGCAGATCATCGTATTTCACGTCCGGGCTGGTAACTTTGTAGTTGTTGTAAGGAATGTAAATTTCCTTTTTACCCAGCAACTTCCAGTCGTAACGATCTGGCGCGCCGTTGAACATATCGGTGTCATCGGCGGTGCGCAGCCCATCAGCCGCAGAAATTGGCGTGTCGTAAGCCAGGTTTGGTGCGCGGCGCACGCGACGCTGACCCGCGTTGTAACCCCAAGCCTGACGCTGCTCTTTGACCTGATCGAGCGTTTCATGCACCAGCACCGCACCACCCGCTAAACGCGCAGGGCTTTTGGTGAACGACAGGTAATAGAACATGATGTTGTTCAGATCAGCGAACGACCCCTTTGGGTCGTAGTACTTGAACAGGGCTTCTTGCTGCGAGGTGACCAGCGAGTAACTGCCGTTGCGCTGCACCGCTACTTCCGAAGCGCGACGCACGATATAGGTGCCGCGATAACGAGCAATGTGGTTCCACAATGCTTCGACACCGTTCTGAGGGATTGGAAACGGAATCCCGCCAAACGCATCAGAGAAACCGTTGCCACCATCGAGCAGCTTGGCAGTTGCCGCATTCTTGCGGGTGTTGTCATATACCCACTGCGGCGCCGAGCCTGAGCGACGAGTCTGGTAAACCGGCATCTGATAGGTTTCTGGATAGGTATTGAACAAAGCAATCTGACCAGGCGTCAGGTTGGCCTTGTACTGGTCCAGGTTAGCCTTGGTAATAGTGAACAGCGGCTTGTCACTGGCAAACGGGTCGGTGTGATGCTGGCTCGGGGTTTTGTAGTCTGCTGGTACTTTAGTAATACCACCGGTCCAGGCGGGAATAGTCCCGGCAGCGTTACCGGCTTTTTCAGCGCCAAACGGGGTCAGAGTAGTGCCCAGCTTGGCTACTTCCTCAGCAGAAACGGCTGCCCATGTGCTACCGGTAAACAGCACCAGCGCAATTGCTGCACCTATCAACGAGTGCTTCTTCAGCATCATATCTCTCCATGGTAATTCGTGACTGAGCGCTCTTGAGCGCTCAGCTCAGTTGTCTTTAGAGCCGCAGCCGCCTTGTTGCAGCGCACTGCAACAAGGCACGGCTATCAGAACGAGTACTTAACGTTGAGGCCAATGTTGTCGCGGTCGCGGGACGAGTTGTTGCCGCCAGCACCATAGAACTCGGTGTAGGCAAGCTCCGCTTCAAGACTGTTGAGGTAATTGGCTTTGACGCCCAGGGTGTAAGCTTTGCGACCCTCGATGAAGTTACCGGTCTGGTAAGAGTTACCTTCGAAGTCTTCACGGTAAACCGCGTATGGCGAAAGGTTCACGCCTGCGTAAACGTCGTTCCAGGTGCCGGAAAGCACCAGGGTGTAGCCGTAGGCGTTTTTATTGACCTGATCATTACGGTCGTTGTCATCGATATAGGCGCTGTTACCGCGTCCCGAGTAATAACGGGTTGATCCGTCACGAGCGGTGTATTGCAGGTCACTGCCGCGCAGGTGCTCGGAAGCCAACTCGGCCACGCCAAACAGCGAGTCAAAACCCAGCGACGGGCCGAAGTTGTAGATAGTCCCAAGCGAAGTATTGAATGCCTCAACACGCTCGTAGTTGTGAATCTCATCTTCCAGGCCAACTTGTTGACCGGCGATATTGATTTTCTGGCCACCGGCCAATGGCGCCGCTTGAGTCAGCAGGTCACCGAGCAGGTCGTTGGTGGTCGAAATACCAATCGGCAGGTTCGGACGATAGGACAACTCACCGAATACCGAAGCCAGACCCACAGTGGTGTTGAAGCTCAAGCCGTACATGCGAATGTCTTCAACATACTCACGACGCGCATTAACCTGGTTAGCCACATCGACCGCGGCAGCACCGTTAACCAAACCGAGAATCTGCCCTGCTCCGGCGTTACCGCTGGCGGCAGCATTTTGCAGGTCGTTGTAACTGGCGAAACCACCGAGACCGGCAAGTTGATCAATATCAAGACCTGCGTAGGTGCTGTTCAGGTCAGCATTGATCAGTGGCTCTTTCGAGTGATAGTTGACGAAATAGAACCCGAATTCGGTGCTATTGAAGTCTTCCGCGATATAACGCAGCGCAGCACCAAACTGACCGTCGTTTCTAGCATTGATGTCAGAGCCAATGTTGGCCACCTTGATCACGCCGTTTTCGTCGAAATAGTCATTGCCCTGCAAGCCGGCAAAGTTACCCGCGCTCAACTGCTGATACAGGCCACGCACTGGTGCCAAAGCTGATTGCGTGCTGTAAGCAGTATTACCGCCATCGGCGAACAGGTCCGTCTCAGAGTAAAAGGTGCCGGCAGGATCAATCGCGGTTTCTTTCCAGTTGAACTGGTAGAAGGTTTCCAGCGACAGGTTGTCCGTCAAGCCAACACTGAAGTTCAGCGCTTCGACCGGCACCAGCACTTCTTTCAGCTCCGCGCCTGGCAACCGGAACTTCGCCGCGTCGACCGGGTTAGTGGTGTTAACACCGCCGCGATAGAACAGCGCCTCACCCCAGTTAAATACTTGCTTACCCAAACGCGCAGTGACCGGCATCTCGGCAACATCCCAATCGCCATACACGTAGGCGTCGAGAATTTGCGCATCACGGCCAGCCTTGTGCCGTGTTTCATAGGTAAAGCTATCGTCACGCGGAAAGTTTTGGCTAGGTTGAGCAGGGCCGCTCGCATCGTAGAAATCGTTACGCTTATCCATGATCTGGGTGTCATAGAACGCCGTACCACGGACGAACAAACCATAATTCTTATAAGTAGCACCGAGATCCGAGGTGACTTTATAAACTTCCGAAACCAGGCCGGTGTCGAAATTTCGGTTGCCGTCGTTACCGTTGATATCGTCGTTGCTCTTGTCTTGACCTTGAACACGCCACAACTGGCCGTAAGACACTGTGGTGTCGATGGAGCCGTTGATTTCGTTATCGGCAAAACTGAACTCAACAGCCTGCGCTTGAGCGGCTACGAGCAGCGGCAGAATTCCAGCAAAGGCAAAACCAGCCTTCACCGGTGCAAAGCACACCCGTGGATGGCGAGACTTGATATCCATCGAAAATTACTCCTGGCAGATCATTCTTTTTATTACGCCCGCTTCAGGGCGAGGTTTAGCCGTACTGATGACGGCTTTTGTAAAACCGGAAAAGCTCAATGCCTCAATCTGTTTTCACGCCCGCAATTCGCAAGAAATTCGATTGCGCGGCCAAATCTTTACGACCAGTGCAACCATGATGCCAATTCAAACAGTCGTATTATTTAAAAGCACATTGCCATCCTGTTTCGATTCGTGACTACATAGCCACTTCGTGAATCGTCAGATTTAAGGCGCTATTTTTCAGTCGCGTCCTACAATCTGGCCCGAATAGTCACTAAAGCACCGATCTAGACGTATCGAATTAAAAAGAAGTATCTGCTGGAAAATTTCAAAACAGGTCGTTTTATTAACCACCGAATATAAAAAGTGGGATTTTCATTCCTTTGAGTAACAAAAAAGTGTTACCAGCTTGCGCCGGTAACACTTCCAGATTGACTCATGTAATACCGTGTGAGCACGGCATTGGACCCGTTAGAATTGCTCTAAACCGGGCTTCGACAGTTTATGCAAGGCTTTTGCTAACCACCTCATACACATCGCTCGACAGTTCGCCAGAGGCAACAATGCGTTCCAACTCAGCTTTCATCTGCGCCTGACGAGCAGGCGCATACTTACGCCAGCGCGTCAACGGTGCCAGCAAGCGCGAAGCGATCTGCGGGTTGAGCGCATTTAGCGTAATAACCTGATCCGCCAGGAAGCGATATCCGCTGCCATCAGCCTTGTGGAAGTTGATCAGGTTTTGCCCGGCAAACGCGCCGATCAGTGCTCGAATCTTGTTTGGGTTTTTCAGGGTAAACGCTGGGTGTTCCATCAACGCTTTCACCCGCTCCAAGCCGCCCGGCAAACCACTGGCCGCCTGCACACTGAACCATTGATCCATAACCAGAGCATTGTCCTTGAAGTGCTCGGCAAAGCTCGCCAACACCCTCGCCCGTTCGTCAACAAACGGTGAGTTGACCAGCACCGCCAGCGCGGTCAATTGCTCGGTCATGTTGTCGCTGTTTTCAAACTGATCCATACACGCCGCCAATACCTCTGGCGTCGCGTTTAGCATCAAGTAAGACAGGGCAATATTCTGCAAACTACGGCGAGCAAAGTGCTCTGCTTCGGCAACGTATTCACAGCTGCGCGAAATTTCGCGATTGCTCTGGTAGCGCGTCCAAAGTGCATTATGCAGCGCTTCAGCCAGCTGTTTACGAGCAAATTCACGGGCATGGTGAATCGCCTCTACGTCTGCCACTTCACTGATTTCGGTCAGATAGGCTTCGCCTGGCAGAGAGAGCATTTCCGCAACCATGGCCTGATCCAGACGCGTATCATCGAGTACCGTGCGCAGTGCACTGATCAACCGCTGATCCATAACCAGTGGTTCACTGCGCTGATACTGCGCAATCAGCTCCTGCAGCACTTGTACCGACAATTGCTGACCCGCCTCCCAGCGATTAAAGCCATCGCTGTCGTGCTGCATCAGAAACATCAGTTGGTCGCGGCTATAGGGAAAGTTCAGTTTCACTGGCGCCGAGAAACCGCGTAACAATGATGGCAATGGCTGCTCAGCAACATTGATAAAGGTCAGCGTCTGCTCGGCTTGATCAATCGAGAACACCCGGCTATCTGAATCACCAGCGCCCTGCTCGCCCTCAAGCTGTAACGCCAAAGGCTGACCTTTAGCGTCCAGCAGACCCAATTCAACAGGAATAACAAATGGCAGCTTTTCAGTTTGTCCTGGCGTTGCCGGGCAGCTTTGCTTGAAGCTCAAGCGGTAACGCTTATTGGCTGCATCGTAAGACTCGCTGACCGCCAAACGTGGCGTGCCAGCTTGGCTGTACCAGCGTTTGAACTGAGTCAGGTCGACGCCGCTGGCATCTTCCATGGCTTTGATGAAGTCGTCACAGGTAACCGCTTGACCATCGTGGCGCTCAAAGTACAGGTCACTGCCTTTACGGAAGTTTTCAGCGCCGAGCAGCGTGCGAATCATGCGCACCACTTCTGAACCCTTTTCATAAACGGTCAGGGTGTAGAAGTTGGAGATTTCAATAAATGCGTCTGGGCGTACCGAATGCGCCAACGGGCCAGCGTCTTCGGCAAATTGATGGGTGCGCAGGTAGGCAACATCTTCAATGCGCTTGACTGTGGCCGAGTTCATATCGGCACTGAACTGGGAATCACGGAAAACCGTGAAACCTTCTTTCAGCGACAGCTGGAACCAGTCACGACAAGTCACCCGGTTACCCGACCAGTTGTGGAAGTATTCGTGTGCAACAATCGCTTCAACGCGCTGGTGGGCCGCATCTGTCGCTGTTTCAGCTCGGGCCAGAACGGCGCTGGAGTTGAAGATATTCAGCCCCTTGTTTTCCATTGCGCCCATGTTGAAGTCGTTAACCGCGACAATCATAAATATGTCGAGATCGTACTCACGGCCATAGGTTTGTTCATCCCAGCGCATCGACTTCTTCAGGCTGTCCATAGCGTGCTGGCACTTGTCGACATTTTCAGGCTCGACATAAATGCGCAGCGCCACTTCACGCTGGCTCATGGTGGTGAAGGTATCTTCGATGCACCACAGGTCGCCAGCAACCAAGGCAAACAGATACGCAGGCTTCATGAATGGATCTTCCCACGTCGCCCAGTGACGACCATCTTCCTCACTGCCGCTGGCAATCGGGTTGCCGTTCGAGAGCAACACCGGATAATCATGCTGCTGTGCGCTCAGCGTAGTGGTGAACTTGCTCATCACATCCGGGCGATCGAGGTAATAGGTGATCTTGCGGAAACCTTCGGCCTCGCACTGGGTGCAGAACATGCCGCTGGACTTGTACAAGCCTTCCAGCGCGGTGTTGCTTTCCGGGTGAATCTTGACCGTGGTATCGATCACAAAACTGGCGCTGTCTGGCTGCAGGGTCAGTGATACATCAGTCAATTGATAGTCCGCAGCCGTGAGCTGGCGGTCATTGAGCGCAATCGAGATCAACTCAAGTTCTTGGCCGTCAAGCTCGAGTGCCGGGAGCTCTGGACTCAAGGCCGGGTTGCGACGCATCACCAACTGGGCGTGCACCAGACTGTGGTCTTCAAACAGCTCGAAGGTCAGGTGCGTTTCATCGATTAGATAATCCGGCGCCTTGTAGTCTTTCAGGTAGATCATCTTCGGTTGTTCGGTGCGCATGGTCGCCTCTCTTGATTGAGCCGCTTGCAAAGAATTTGATTGTGCCAAAGCCCGGGTTAATACAGCCAGGCTTGCACGGTTTGTATCGGCTACAGCCTCAGCTACTGCTCACAGACAACTGATAAGCCGTGTATTTACGAATATTGATAACGCCGGTATCAAACAGCAAATACTGGCCCTTGATACCGGTTAACGTACCTTCGGCGATTGGATTTTTGTCCAGATTGAAGCTGGTGATCTTTGGCGGATAGGCTTCAATCGGATAACCAATCTGCAGCGCTTGCGCGTCACTCAACGGCTGAATCGCCTGAATACCAAAGCGTTGTTGCAATTGCTGCATGCCTTCGGCGCAAGAGCTGAGAATGTCATTGCGCACGGCCTCCAGATCAACTGGCACGGCATCGCCTTTGAGCAGCGCACGCCAGTTAGTCTTGTCAGCAACCTGGCTGCGCAGCAGGTCTTCGACAAACCCCGACTGCTGACGCGTTGCAACACGTACTATCGGCAGCGCTTGCGTTGCGCCCTGGTCAATCCAGCGTGTTGGCACTTGCGTGGCGCGGGTAATACCCACTTTCACCCCGGACGAATTGGCCAGATAGACCACGTGGTCAGTCATGCAGAACTGCTCACCCCAACTCGGTTCACGGCAGGTGCCCGCGTCATAGTGGCAGCGCTCCGGGCTCATGATGCAGATATCGCATTGGGCGAGCTTCTGCATGCACGGATAGCAATACCCCTGACTAAAACTGGTTTTGGTCTTGCGTCCGCAATGGCTGCAATGAATTGCCCCCAAAAACTCCAAACGCAGGGTCTTGCCGATCAGCGGATTGACTGCAATCAACTGATCATCCAGACGAAAGGAATACTGCACCGGGCTTTCCAACCGCGCCGACATTTTGCTCAGCGCACCGCGCCCCAACTCATTCATTAACAACTGCTACTCTCAAATTCAGTGCAAGGTATCGGAAGACTTGAACAACAGGTTCGGCACCGGCTCAGACTTGGAGCTGCACTCTTGCGGCCCCATGTAACCAATGCGTTGGTCTTCCGGTAGATTTTTGATTTCCCAGGCAATCAGCGCCTGCAAGCTCAACTCTTTTTGCTCTTGAGTCAGCTTGCGGCCATCTGGCCATTTGCCAATTTCTACCGCCAGTTTCAGGCTCTGATAGATCTCGGGGGTGATGTTTTCAATAGTTTGCAAAAACGACGACATAACCCGCCTCCACATAAAACCAATATTTTAACAGGCTGTTAGCAGACCGTTGAAAAATGTAGGCGAGGCAGCCAGCGCAAGGCAAAAACAGGCGAAAAAGCGGAGTTTACGTGTTGTAAATGAGCATTTTGAGCCTGTTTTTAACGCCGCGATGGCAACGTAGGTAGTTTTTCAACGGCCTGTTAGTGACGGGCGCGCTGCCACAACCCACTACACAACCCAGTCAGGCAACCTGCCACCAAACCGCCAACATGAGCGGCATTGGCAATGGAGCCAAATTGCAGTAACTCAAAGACGCCGGTCATGCATATCAGCAGCCAGGCCAGCATCATTACCAGCACGCCTGGCGGAAGACGGTATGCAGCGTTTGGCGCAAGTCGCTGGTAAATCCAGCAATGGCCCAACAACCCGTAAAGCACGCCTGACAACCCACCAAACAGTGACGGCCCGGAAAAGCTGTATTGCGCCACGTTCGATGCCAGGCTGAACACCAAGGTTAAGCCCAACAGCGCCAACGCGCCTTGATACGACTCAATGCGCCGCCCTAACTCCCAGTACCACAGGCTGTTCATCGCCAGATGCAACCAGCCAAAGTGAATCAGCATTGGTGTGATAAGGCGCCACCACTGGCCGCCCTGTAGCGTTTGTTCCGCCGAGCTGAAATAGATGTACTGGCCTTGAATTTTGAAGTCGACAAAGCTCAGCCAGCGAATCGCCGAAAAGTTATCTCCCAACAAAGTAACCGCCGCGACAATAAAGGTCAGGAGCATTACTGCGCTGGTCATCGGGTTGTTTTTGATCTGCTGGACAAACCCGGGACGTGTTGCGGTTGGCACAGCCGAGGTCTCAAGCTGTGCGTCATCATTACCCTCTGGATAGCGGCTATAGAGCTCTCGCACCTGTTCTGCTAACGACTCGCCGGGCACCCACAATACTTGCTGACCCGCTTCTTCACTGACTCGATGCGGTACTTCCAGGCGCTGCAGTAACGCAATGAAGCCGCTCAGATTGGTTTGCGTTGGTAAGCGTAAAACCGCCACAGCACTCATTTCGGTGCCTCCGGCTTTTCAACTTCGACCCAGACAAATTTACTCGAATCCAAACGATGCTCCTGATCAAGGCGATAAGCGACCAAGCGGCCGTACATCACGGCGCTGTAGTCCAGGCACGCCAGGTTAGCGCGAATAGGTGAAGGCTTGCCGCTGCGCCAATAGTGGCCGACAAATAGTATGGGTTGATCTGCGCCGTATCTGAGCAGTTCGTTCTTTTGCATTTCTGACAAGGGTGTTTGCGCCGCCAACTCGGGTAACGCATCAGGCTGAAACACGATGTCGCCGTATGTTTGCGGATTTTCTTCCCAGAATTTAGTGCGGAAGAAAGAGCGGGTGAAGCCGTCATCGCTGGTCAGCGTCATACCGTGCGGCAGGCGCATGTCGGTGCCACGCAGCAAGCGGTTGAACGCGGTATTGGCAAAGCTGCCGTGCTCCGCAGCCGCCTTAACGAACGCTTGGTTGATCCGCCCATCTGGGAACTGCGCACGTAAAGGGGTGATTAACTCATCATCCCAACAGGCATGCACTGCGCGAAAACGTCCGCCATCCACAAACAGCGGCAGCTGATAGAACCACTCAAGGCTCTCACGCCACTCTGTCGGATACGCAGCGTATTGCTCGAGGGTTTCCTCGATCATGCGCGCGTGCCGGGCGTTGTGCTCACGGACAAACTGACGACCACTGCCCGGGTTTGCCGGTGTCGTCCACGCCAGCGCATTAAATTCATGGTTACCCATGATGCACACCGCAGACCCAGCATCGACCATGGCGCGCACCAGGTTGACGGCTTCGCGAATGCGCGGGCCACGGTCAACCAAGTCGCCAAGAAAGATGGCCATACGCGTCGGGTGACGCCAGACGCCTGCCTCCTGCCGATAACCCAACTTATCCAACAATCGCGCAAGCGTGCGCGCACAGCCATGGATATCGCCAATCAGATCGTAACTTCGCTCAGGGTCCAGGCGCATTTACTCGCCCCCGCCACCAAGGCGGCTGCCCCACCCTAGCTTGGTGCGACAGACCTCGTAATAATTGTGATCCAGCGGATGGATCAAACATAACTTTTGCGGCTTTTTGCGAATGGTGACGGTATCACCAGGCGCACAGGTGAAGTGATTCTGACCGTCACAGGAAACCTGCGGATAAATCTGCAGATCCTTGGACACGACAATTTTCAACTCGCTGTTGCCATCGACCACAATCGGCCGGCTCGACAAGGTGTGCGGATACATGGGAACGATTACGATTGCATCAAGCTTGGGATGCATGATCGGACCACCAGCTGACAAGGCATAAGCCGTTGAGCCGGTTGGGGTTGAGACAATCAAGCCATCAGCTTTCTGACTGCAAACAAACTGCCCATCGATAAACAGCTCAAACTCAATCATCCGCGTCGACTTACCCGGATGCAGAACCACGTCGTTAAGCGCATCACCCTGGCCAATGGCTTCCGCGTTCCGCCGTACTTCGGTTTCGAGTAAAAATCGATTTTCAGTCAAATAGTTGCCATCCAGCACTTCAGCGACTTTGACTTCAAGTTCGTCAGGGCGGATATCCGTCAGAAAACCCAAACTGCCACGGTTAACCCCAAGCACCGGGATCTTGTGGCGCGCCAATGCACGGGCAGCGCCAAGCAAGCTGCCATCGCCACCGACAACAATCACCAAGTCACAGATTTCCCCGAGATTCTTCCGTGAAGAGGTCTGCAGGCCGTGGCCCGGCAGGACTTCAGCGATTGAGTCTTCGAGAATGACATGGGTGTGGCGGTCGAGCAGAAACTTCTTGAGTCGACGAATAGTGTCGAGCACCTGCGTGCTGCCGAGGCGACCTATGATGCCGATATTCCGAAATTGCTCCATGGTGCTCCCGCAGGCTGAATCTTTAGAGAATTAGATTATGGTCGAAAGCCTGCAAGTGCAGCAAACTTGAGCGGGTAAACACAGTTAACCGGGCAACCGTTAAACAAACTGACCTAACAATACAGATGGGTGCATTTGCGCCAATTTCAAGCGCTTGACAGGTTACAGCGCTTGCTTGCTACGGGGTAAATAACGCTATGCTCGTCGCATGAACTCATTGCGCTCACTAAATGATCTCCCTCAGCGCCTGCGCCAACCTGCGGTGCGCGACTTGGCGTGGGTCATACTTGCCCCGCCGCTACTGAGCGATACACCGACAACCCAACGCCACCCTTTAACGGCTAGTCGCTGGAGTACGGAGCCGCAGTTGCTGGCTGACTGGTTGTTACAACTGGATAAAGACTGCTCAAGCTTGACTCACTGGCTGGCCGAGCGCTCGGTACGTCGGCTGGGCTTATATTACGAACGGCTCTGGCAATTCGCCCTGAATGCAGCGCCCGATGTGGCGATTCTTGCCGCCAACCTGCCAATTCGCCACGAAGGACATACCCTCGGTGAGCTGGATTTAATCCTCAATGACGATGAAGGCCTGCATCACCTTGAGCTGGCAATCAAGCTCTACCTCGGCGAGCAATCTTCCAGCGGAACCGCTAATCAGCACTGGCTTGGCCCGGGTAGCCGTGACCGACTGGACTTGAAGCTCAGCCATATCACTGAGCACCAGTTGCCCCTGTCAAAAACCGAACAAGCACTCAGTGCTTTGGCCCAGGAAGGGATCAACAGTCACACGGTACAAGCCTCGATGTGGGTCGCCGGTTATTTGTTTTACCCATGGCCAAATGGTTGCTTACCCCCTGCGGGTGCTCACCCCGAGCATTTACGAGGCAGTTGGGTACATCAACGCGACTGGCCAGCACTGCTTGCTGAATACCCATCTGCCAGCTGGCAAATATTGCCGCGTCATGACTGGCTGGCACCTGCGCGAATCAGCCAAGCCAATCACTGGCCCAACGACCAGTTGCAAATTTGGTTCGCCACCCTCGAAGCCAATACCAATGCGCAATTACTAGTCCGTCTGGAACAAAGCCCAGACGGCTATTGGCTCGAGCAACAGCGCGTATTTCTGGTCAGTGATAGCTGGCCGGAAACACTCAGGCCCTATCGCTAAAGGCCGTAGGGTGCGACAACGCGAAGCTTGTCCAGCATCGCGCTACAGCATGACGTTCAGTGGCGGTTAAAAATGCGTTATCCGCCTTACCAATTGTTTATACAGCGCCTTACTGGGCCTGCATCGCCTTGAGGATTTTCTTGCCCGCACGGCCGTCATACGGCTGCAGGCCCAGACGTTTTTGCTCCTCGACAATGGCTTTGCGGGTATTGGTACCAATCAAGCCATCCGCCTCGCCAATGTCGTAGCCACGGGCGAGCAATAACTCCTGCAACTGTTTGCGTTCAATACGACTGAGGCCCGGATCATCCGTTGGCCACGGCGTGACGATCTCGTCACCCCCGCGTAGGCGATCGGACAAATGTGCAATCGCCAGTGCATAACTTTCAGCCGCGTTGTAGGAATAGATTGCATCGAAATTGCGCATCACGATAAACGCTGGGCCTTTGGCCCCGGCGGGCAGCAAGATACCGGCGGGCGTATCACTTGGCGTGATCGCCGAGCCATCGACCTTGACCACGCCACGGGCGACCCAGTCTTTCAACGGGCGCTTGTTCTTACGTCCGCTAGCCGAGGTGTTGAACCCGGCGGGCAGCTTGACCTCGTAACCCCAAGGCTGACCGGTGCGCCACCCCGAACGTTTAAGGTAGTTGGCGGTTGATGCCAGCGCATCGGGGATACTCGCCACCAAGTCGCGACGGCCATCACCGTCGCCATCCACGGCGATACGCTGATAGGTCGAAGGCATAAACTGAGTATGACCAAACGCGCCCGCCCACGAACCGTTCAGCTCTTGCGCCTGAATATCGCCGGATTGCAGTAGTTTCAAGGTCGCAAAGAACTCGCCTTGGAAGAACGCCTGACGTCTGCCATAACAAGACAATGTACCGAGTGAGGTAAGCAATGGACGCTTGCCGAAGGTTTTACCGTAATCGCTCTCAACACCCCAGACCGCCACCACCGTTGCAGGGTCAACACCATAGGTGCGCGATACCTTGGCCAGGGTATCGGCGTGCTGTTTAAGCATCTGCTGACCTTCATCAACGCGCTGTTGATCAACCAGCGCAGCCAGGTAATCCCAGATAGGTGTGCTGAATTCTGGTTGCGAGTTGAGTAATTCGAGCACGCTCATATCAGGCTCAAGCGTTTGCGTGTAACGGTCAAAGGTCGCACCAGATACGCCCTTGGCCGCAGCTTTGCCGCGCAAACCTGCGAGGCACTGGTGGAACGAGGCAGCCTCTGCCTGCAGGGCCAACGCGCCTACACCGAGCAGAACTGCACCTAAACGGGTGATCATTTTATTCATCGCATATTCCCTGATACTGAAACAGTCCGCACAGCCTGAAATACAGACAGTGTAATGATCAGAGACGGGTTAGTCGCAGCAGTTCCGTTACAAGCCTTTAGCCAATGCAGCTGCACGGCCCTGCAAACCGCCCGTATGGACAAAAATCAGCCGTGTTCCGCGGGGAAACGCGCCCTGCTCGACTTGCTCACGCAACGCCAATAGCGCTTTAGCCGTGTACAGCGGCTCAAACAGCATGCCGGACTCGGCCTCGCAGGCCTGCATGAAGTCCAGCAGTTGCGCATCAAGTTTGGCAAAACCACCACGCGCCGCATCCAGCAGCCGATAACCTTGGTCGGTCTGTTGCGCCTGAGCCAACACACTGGAAATCTGCTTTTCGGCTCCGTGTTGTGCCGGAACGGCTAACGCACCATAAACCGGGTGCGCGCCTGCCTCGGCCAAGACCAAACCGGCCAGAGTCGTGCCCGTGCCCACCGCCAGCCACCAAGCGTGATAGTCGGACCAGTTGATCTGTTTAAGCTGACTGCGCACCAATTCGACCAAAGGCTGGCAGCCTTGCGCGCCGAGCAAGCCGCCACCACCTTCAGGAACTGGTTGTAGATGAGGATAAAGCAATCGCCAAGGCTGCCAAAAGCCTGGAAGGTTACGCGCTCGGTAGCCGCCGTAACCCAGCCAATGTAAGCGCATACCGAGTTGTTCGAGTTCGAGCGCAGTCGGCGTCGACTGCGAGTTTCCGCGCATTAAACCGACTGTTTGAAAACCAAAGCGATTTCCAGCGGCGGCCAAAGCATGCAAGTGATTGGAGTGGGCGCCGCCGAGGCTGATGAGTCCTTGAGCACCTTGCTCGTTTGCGACTTTGATGTAGGGCGCCAACTTGAACCATTTATTGCCACTGACTTGCTGATCAATCAGATCGAGGCGCAAAACAGCCACTTCAACCCCTGAGTTGGTCAACCAATACAGGTTTAGCAACTGCAAAGGAGCAGTTGGCGCCCAATCGGTAAAAATCAATGCAAGCTAACCGACGGTGCGTACCCGCAGAGCTTCTTTATGACGGGCGCAGCAGTTGGAGTCATTAAGTTTGAAACGGCTTGGGGCATCAATTCGATCAATTGGAATCGCACAGCGCTGACCATTGGCCAGCAATGCTTCACAGCTGGGTTGCTGGTAGTGCGCCAGCCACTGTGTGTATTGTTCCTCAGAAACAAAGCATTTGGACGCTGCATAGGCAAACGGATTTTCCTGATAGCGAGCGATGTCTTGTAGCGCGACGGTCAAGTGCCCAGCGCCTGGGTGATAAACCACAAAGACCATACCCAAGTTGGACAGGCGCTCAAGTATCTGGTCCCCACTTTGCCCAGTCAACTGCTCGCGCTCGCTGCTCAGCCGCTCAATCTCCTGCTGGAGCTTGCCGTCGAGCTCTTGGCGATAGGCCAGCTCAACATCACGAATGGCGATCTGTTCTTTGTACTCAACCACAGCCGAGGCAATTTTCGCCTGCATTTCACCGTCGAACTGCGCACGCATAAGATCAATCTCACTGCGCCCGCTGCTTTGCAGAGTGCGCAGTTGCTCGGTCATTTTCTCGCGCGACGACTGGAAGCTTGCCGCTTGTTCTGCCAGCTGCTTTTTCAGATCAGCATTGAGTGCTTGTTGCTGAGCCAAGGATTTCTGAATAAGCGCAATTTTTGCTTCAAGCGTCTTGCTGTGTTGCTCACTGGCCAGTTTGAGCTTTGCCAACTCTTCTTCGTGCTGAAGCGTCAGACTACCGATACGCAAACGCTGCTGCTTGATCAATTGAGCAGCTTTGAGGCGCTGCTCCTGATTCAGCTTTTCTGTAGCCTTTTCCGCATCTTCGGCTGCAGGATCAGCGGAATACCACTTGTCATCAGAAACCATCTGCAAGCGCTCTGGAGCTACAGACTGAACGCTCTCATCCTCAATCAGCAAGCCGAGATGATTGGCTTTAACCACTTCACGCAGGATAACCAGATCATTCTGCCCCGGCGCAAGGTTCGGGTCCCACAGATGCATTTGGTGCCATGAAACCGGACACTGGCTGCGGCATGCCAAGCGAATCGGTCCGGCTCCCATGTCAGGGCCGCGCCCTGATTTCTCGGCCAAATGCTGCAACGGGATATTCCAACCGTTGTCCGGCGCGCCCTTTTCATCGAAGTCGAGGTAGAAAAACACCACGGAGCGGATCATCAACCGTGGGTTGATCATCACATATGCCGCCCGCACTTGCTGGTCAGCGAACTCAGGCATATTGACCATGCCATCGAGCAGGGCCTCAAACTCAGTGAAGAACATTTGCTTGCAGACACCACCGTGTTCACTGAAGAACATCACGGCATCGGTCATCTGCGGCTTGTTCTGCATGCTCATCCGATTCCCTCAAAACTAGATTAACGGCACCCACCCGAGCTCGCCTCTGGCGACGAACCTCCAACCAGAAGGATCGAATACTTTAGAACGATGTTTACAGGTGTAAATACAGGCCAGTAATTGACGCGCACCGGCAGTCAGACGCATAGCGACCGTTTGAGCAAGTCTAGGGGAAAAGCCAAGCCCAGCAATGTGACTGGGTTGGCAGTCGTCTTTCAGTAGGAACAATCCGATGCAACTGCACAGCAAAAGTGTGATGGGATTGGTACAAAACGTCAGCATCAGACATTTTATGTCAGTTGCGGCGGCGACTTATGCTGCAACCAAGCGGTCATTACCAGCGCCTGATCAGCTCAGGCACTGTGACGCACTAAACCGCGCCGCGCAGGCGCTTACCCATTTCATCGCCCAATGCTTGCAGGCCACTCATCGGGCGGATCATGACTTCAAACTCAATGATTTGGCCGTGCTCATTGAAGCGCACCATATCGATACCCTTCAACTCGCGATCAGCCACCTTTGCGCTGAACTCCAACACCACATTCAAGCCGTCTGCCGACACCAACTCGCGGTGATAGGTAAAATCCTCAAACACCTTGATTACGGTATTGAGGATCATCGCTACCATACCTGCGCCAGCATAGGGTTTGAACGCCATCGGAGAACGAAACACAGCATCCGGGTGGAGTAATGCAGGTAGACCACTAAGGTCCTTGCTGGCAATCATCGCATGCCACTGCTGCATGGCTGGGGCAATATTCGGCTTAACCGCTAACGCTGTCATTACTCTACCTCGCTGAGGGTTTATCGATTAAATTTCAGCAGCCAGTCGCGAACCCTGATTGATTGCACGCTTGGCATCCAGTTCAGCGGCGACATCTGCACCACCGATCAAATGCACGCTTTGACCCGCCGCCTGCAATCCCTCGTGCAGCTCACGCAGCGGATCCTGCCCAGCACAGACAATAATGGTGTCGACTGGCAATACCTGCGCTTCGGCGTCGGCAATGCTGATATGCAAACCTGCATCGTCGACTTTCAGGTACTGCACATTATTGAGCATCTGCACCTGCTTGTTTTTCAGCCCCGCACGGTGAATCCAGCCAGTGGTTTTACCCAAACCATCACCCACCTTGGTCTTTTTACGTTGCAACAGGAAAACCTGGCGCGCTGGCGCATGCGGCTCAGCAGTAATACCCGCGACACCGCCGCGTGCTTCTAACTGGCCGTCAATGCCCCACTCTTTCCAGAACGCGTCGCGATCAAGGCTGGTTGCCGTACCGGCATGGGTGATGAATTCAGAAACGTCAAAGCCGATCCCACCCGCACCAATCACTGCGACCTTCTCGCCGACAGGCTTGCGCTGCAGAATTGCGTCGAGGTAGTTGATCACTTTGGCGTTATCGATACCTGGAATATCCGGTGTACGCGGCGCAATACCTGTTGCCAGAATCACCTCATCAAAGCCACCAGCCACCAACTCATCAACATCAACCCGAGTATTCAGCTGCAGGTTAACCCCAGTGGTTTCCAGCTTGCGCTTGAAGTAACGCAGGGTTTCAAAGAACTCTTCTTTGCCTGGTACACGCTTGGCAACGTTGAACTGGCCGCCGATCTCGGCTGCGCTGTCAAACAACGTGACCTGATGTCCGCGCTCGGCGGCAACAGTCGCTGCCGCAAGGCCTGCTGGCCCTGCGCCAACCACGGCAATTTTCTTAACCTGGGTGCTAGGAATGTAATTCAATTCGGTTTCGTGACAAGCACGCGGGTTGACCAGGCAACTGGTCAACTTACCGCCGAAGGTGTGATCCAAACAGGCTTGGTTACAACCGATACAGGTGTTGATTTCATCAGCGCGGCCTTCAGCAGCCTTGTTGACAAAGTCAGGGTCAGCCAGGAATGGACGTGCCATCGAAACCATATCAGCATCGCCTTCAGCTAACACTTGCTCGGCGATTTCCGGGGTGTTGATACGGTTAGTGGTGATCAGCGGAATCGACACCGAACCACGCAGCTTGGCCGTGACCTTGGTGAACGCCGCACGCGGAACCTTGGTCGCGATCGTTGGAATACGCGCTTCGTGCCAGCCAATACCGGTATTGATCAGCGTTGCGCCGGCTTGCTCGATGGCCTTGGCCAACTGCACAATTTCTTCCCAAGTGCTGCCGCCTTCGACCAGATCGAGCATCGACAAACGATAGATAATGATGAAGTTAGGACCAACGGCCTGACGCACGCGACTGACGATTTCTACCGGCAAACGCATGCGGTTTTCGTAGCTGCCACCCCAACGGTCGGCGCGCTGGTTGGTGTGGGCAGCCAGGAACTGGTTAATGAAATAGCCTTCGGAGCCCATGATCTCAACACCGTCATACTCGGCCTGTTGCGCCAGCATTGAGCAGGTGACGAAATCTTGAATCTGCTTTTCGATGCCCTCTTCATCCAACTCGGTGGGTTTAAAGGGGTTGATCGGCGCTTGAATCGCGCTCGGCGCCACTGATTTGGGGCTGTAGGCATAACGGCCAGCGTGGAGAATCTGCATGCAGATCTTGCCGTCGGCCTCATGCACGGCGCGGGTCACAATCTTGTGCTGTTCGGCCTCTTCAACCGTGGTCAGCTTAGCCGCACCGGAATAAACCCCACCTTCAACGTTCGGACCAATACCGCCGGTAACCATCAAGCCAACACCGCCGCGGGCACGCTCGGCGAAATAAGCAGCCATGCGCTCAAATCCACCCGGCTTCTCTTCCAGACCTGTGTGCATCGACCCCATCAGAGTACGGTTTTTCAACGTGGTAAAACCAAGATCCAGCGGGGCCAGCAGATTCGGGTACAGAGCGGTCATGGAAGTCTCCACATCAAGCAATAACATTCACGGTATGTCGCGATTTCTATAAACAGGGATGACTATTGGCTGCGCTACAAATTGCCAGTGCGTCAGGTCAGCCACCTGCATCTGAATCACGATCGGTATGCGAACCAAGATAAATAGCCCAAGCGCACAGCTCAATGACCCTAACTAACAACTTATTGATCGAAATGCGCAGCAGCCCTTGGCAACAGGCGTTAGCTCACCTACCCTGAGCAACAAACCCTCAACACCGAATGACCATGCGCCTATTTATTACGATCAGTATTCTTATCATCCTGCTTGGCAGCGCCGGTGGTTATGTCTATTGGGCGCAACAACGCCCCGATGTCGGCATTATCCTGTCTGACCTGAGCAGCGAAATCAGCGTCAACCAGGGCCAGCCTTCTGATCGCGGCAATCTTCTCGGCGTCCAGCCGCTGTTGTTTGCCAGTGATTATCAGAGCCGCGAGACGCTGCACCTAAAGCTTGCGGCCTACTTTGAAAAAGCCCGCGACGAAGACCTGCTCAACGCCAAAACCATCGCCATCCTGCCCGAGCACATTGGCACCTGGCTGGTCGCTGCTGGTGAAAAACCCGAGTTCTATAAAAGCGACAGCCTGCAAGAAGCCGTCAAATGGCTCGCCGCGAGCCACCCGCTGAGCGTGCCACAGGCTCTGCTCAGCACGCCAAGCAACAAAGATTTCAGCGATGCATTGTTTCGCTTGAAGGCTGCGCAAATGGCCGACGACTACCAAAATCTGTTCAGCGGTTTAGCCAGGGACTTTGGCATCACCTTGGTTGCAGGCTCGATTGTGCTGCCAGAGCCGCGCAACGAGAATGGCGTTCTGCAGATTGGCGAGGGGCCTCTGTACAACATCAGCGTGGTCTATGGCGCCGACGGTAAAGCGCTTGGCCAGCCACAGCGCAAAGTCTATCCATCGAGCCGCGAGCGCAGCATTATCGCCGCCGCGCCCCTTGAGCAGTTACACACATTCGCCACACCCGCCGGAAATCTCGCCGTACTCATCGGCACAGACAGCTGGTATCCGGCCAGCTACACGGCGCTGGCCAAACTCAACACCGAACTGCTGGCTGTTCCCGGTTTTGTCAAAGGCAAGATGCAGTGGAACGAACCGTGGAAAGGTTACAAGCACGCAACCAAGCCGCAGACACCAACACTGGCTGATAAAAGCGTCAGCGAAGGCGAAGCCTGGCAGCAGTTGGCAATACCCAACCAACTGCAAAAAAGTGGCGCGCGCGCTGGCGCCATGGTGTTTATGCGCGGGCAATTGTGGCGCATGGGCATTGATGGACGCAGCGTGGTAAGCGACGGTCAAAAACATGCCATTGCCAGTGATTCGCGCAGCGCTCAACTCGTCAATCTATGGCTGTAAAAAGCCCGCGCATCCGCCTTGGCGATTTATCTGTAGGCTTTGTTGACAGCCTCGCCGAGGCCATGCGCAGCTACGGCCAAGATCCAGTGGCACTGCTCGAAGGCTACGGGCTCGACTCTGTTCGCCTGGCTACACCCCGCGCACGCCTTTCGATTCCGCGTTATATGCGCCTGGGCCACGCAGCCATTGAACAAACCAAACAACCGGGCCTTGGCCTGATGATGGGTAAACTCAGCCGTCTTGGCCAACTCGGACTCGCCGGGGTGACCGCAGCCCAAGCGCCTACAGTGCGTGAAGCAGCACGCAGCCTGATTCGGTATGAACCGCTGTACGCATCGAACTATCGCGGCCACGCCAACTTCATCGAGGACAATCAAGGCGCGTGGCTGCGTTTTTACTCGATCAGCCCTTACAACGGCTACAACCGCTTTGTAATCGATTCAGTACTCGCAGGCTGGGCTCAGCAACTCGGCCACGTCGCCCAACAGCTGCTCGCCCCCGAACGCGCGCACATTGAGTTCCCTGCGCCGAGCTACAGCGATGAATATTCTCCCGCACTGGCTTGCCCTGTTGAGTTTGCCGCAGAGCACAATCAACTGCGCCTAAGCCAAGCCACGCTCAACCTGCGCAACCCACAGCATTGCCCAAGCACGTGGCTGCATTTACAAGAGCTGTGTGAGCGTGAACTGGAACAATTGACCCGCACGCGCAGCTTGCGTGAGCGCATTATTCAATTATTAGGGCCGCTGCTACATGGTCGCGAGCCAGACTTGCAGGAAGTGGCCGCACACCTAAAAATGCCAACCTGGACCTTGCGCCGCAAATTGGCCGAGGAAGGCACGCAGTTTCGCGCCATTCTCAACGAGACACGCCATGATCTGGCTGTCGCTTATATTCGCGACACCGAACTGGCTTTTGGTGAGATTGCCTACCTGCTTGGTTTTGCCTCTGCGGAAGCCTTTCAGCGCGCATTCAAACGCTGGAACCAGCAAACCCCTGGCGAATTTCGCCGAGCGCAGCGGCTGAACAGTTGAGCGAGACTACGGGACCACGCCAACCCGTAGACTGCGTTACAGCTCTGTTGCATCTTCCGCCAGCTCGGGGACATCCAGCTCGACGGCCTGCGCTTCCAGCAACTCTTCTTGATAGTCTTCCATAGCCTTACCCTCCACTACACTTATTGACGCGTAACCACCGCGTAGGCGCAGTTTAAAAAGCCAAGATGACGCTTGGATGACAGCAAATCGCGGGCAATAAAAAACCCTCAGACATTGCTATCTGAGGGTTTCGTATTTGGCGCAGCGGACGGGACTCGAACCCGCGACCCCCGGCGTGACAGGCCGGTATTCTAACCAACTGAACTACCGCTGCATGTTATTTGGGCTTGCACCCTAAAACACGTTACTTCATCTGGTAGTACAACCGCGTTGGCTTGTGCTTACCTCATGCCGAGTAAACTCGTCATGGAAAATATGGCGCAGCGGACGGGACTCGAACCCGCGACCCCCGGCGTGACAGGCCGGTATTCTAACCAACTGAACTACCGCTG
>NZ_JBLXAP010000009.1:0-185622 GCF_048265905.1 Pseudomonas sp. | reverse complement strand
TGTGCTATGCCCAGAGAGCGCTGCAAATGCGGGTTATCGCAGCATGCTTAGCAGCGAGCGAGCTCGTACCACACAAGTGACCAAGGTGATCTCCGGGCGCCCGGCGCGGGGCATGGTAAATCGCTTTATGCGCGAGGTTGGCGCAGCCGGACATCCGCCGGTGCCTGGCTTTGGCATTGGTTATGACGCGGGTAAGCAGTTGATCGCAGCGGCTGCGGCGGCGGGTAACTTGGAGTTTGCAGCCTACTGGGCCGGGCAGGGCGCTGCACTGGCCCGCGAACTGCCAGCGGCTGAACTGTTTGCTTTGTTGGTGCAAGAGTATCAAGCCGCGCAGCATTGATCCTCTGTCGAGTTGGGCAAGGCTTTGGGTTAAGGGTTAATCTCCTTTTCGCCCGGGTCTTTGCCTTCCTCGACACTGTGCTCTATGACCGCATTCAGTTCAGCACCGAATAACAGCACCGCCGATGAGATATACAGGTAGAGCAGCAGGATGATGATTGCGCCAATGCTGCCGTAGGTTGCGTTGTAGTCGGCGAAGTTCTGCGCGTAATAGCTAAAGCCCATCGACGCCGCTATCCATACGATGACCGCAAGAATGGAGCCCGGCGTGATAAAGCGGAACTCCTGCTCGACATCCGGGGCCACGTAATACACCACCGATACCACCAGCATCAGCATACAAATCGCGATGGGCCAGCGCAGGATTGCCCATAGCGTGACCACGATTTGCTCGATGCCGAATTGCTGCGCAAGCCAGTTCATCGCCTGTGGCCCCAGCACCATCAAGCCTGCAGCACTGAGCAGAGTAATGGCGATGGCGATGGTGTAGATAAACGACAGTGGAAAGCGCTTCCACGCCGGGCGGCCTTCCTTGACGCCGTAAGCGCGGTTGGTTGCAACCATCACCGAGCGCACCGCTGATGAAGCCGTCCACAATGCAACCACGATTGCGACCGAGAACAGCCCGGCTTTTTGCGTTTGCAGTTGATCGATCGCCGGGTTGACCAAGTCATATGCCGCGCGTGGCATCACCAGCGCGGCCTGCTCGCGGAGCCAGTCAAAGAATGGCTGCAAGTCGAGCACACCGATGATCGCGACCAAAAATAGCAAGAAAGGGAACAGCGAGAAAAAGATCTGAAACGCCAGCGCCGAGGCATAAGTGGGTAACTCGTCGTCGACGAAATCGACAACGGTTTTTTTGATGACTTTATGCAACCTGAGGCCGGTAAAATCCGGGAAAAGCATGCGGCTTCCTTTCTGCGCGTGGTGATATGAACTCGATATGCTGCTTGTTTTTGAGCGCAATTAATCGATAACAGTTCAGTTAACGAGTGCTAAACACTGTCCAGCTCCATAGCTGATTCTGTGGGCTCATGCTCTGCCTGCCCGGTGAAGCGCTGGAGTTGCATCTCTTGTAGACGACTGAGCGTGCGCCTGAAAGCAAACTCAAGATAACCTTCGGTATACAACTCAGCCAGTGGCACGGCGGCTTCAATATACAAGGGCACGCGGCGGTCGTAGCATTCGTCAACCAAGGCGATAAAGCGTCGTACGCTGTCGTCGTGGACTGACAGGCTGGGTAGTTCGCGATCCCCCGCCTCTATACGCTGTACGCCATCTTCAGTGCCTCTCGCGATTTTGGCACTGCGTGGCTCAGCACTTAAGTTAGGTACGTCGCTCAACAAGATAGCGCTGAATTGGTCACACAAGGCGATGTAGTCGTCAGCGGCCAGCGCTTCTACGCAAAGGTCGGCAAAGCGGCACCAGATTACAGTGCCCGCACGGCGCACCAATTTTATGCTGCGTTGATTCAGCATCATGGGTTCAGCTGTGTTTTGCTGGCCTTCACTCAGGCGCAGAAAGACATCATGCAAGGCGCTGGGGCCATCATTGGCGCTGCGCCAGAAACGTTGGATTTGTGTACCCGGATGCAGACGGTGGTCTTGGCCGCCATCAATTTCTACCACTTGCATATTGGCTTCAATGGCTGCGATTGCCGGAAGGAAACGCTCGCGATTAAAGCCACCGTCGTAAAGCTGGTCGGGCGGCTGGTTTGAGGTGCAGACCATTACCACGCCTTCCTCGAACATCACCTGAAACAACCTGCCGAGAATAATCGCATCGCCAATATCGTTGACGTACAACTCGTCAAAACACAGGACCCGCACTTCATCGCGCAGCTCACACGCCAGTGCCCGTAGCGGGTCGCTGGTGCCCGTCAACTGGAACATACGCTGATGCACCCAGCGGATAAAGTGATGGAAATGCTGGCGACGACTTGGGACTTGCAGGCTTTTATAGAATTGATCCATCAACCAGGTTTTGCCGCGCCCAACCGGCCCCCACAAATACACGCCAGTTGCAGCTGGTGTATCGGCTTCTGGGCTGTGCAGCGCTTGATAACAGGCTTGCAGTTGTTCGGCGGCAAACGCTTGTGCCTTATCGGGCTTGAAACCCAAATGGTCTAACGCATGTTGATAGGCTGCAAGAGGGGCTAGTTCGGTCATGGCGGGTTGCTCGCTGTAGATTTCGCCCGGCAATACCGCATATGTGACCGCGCAGCTTTGGTAGAAAGTGAGCCGATTGTAACCTGCTCAACGTCAGGGGCAAAAAGATAGGGAACGGTTATTGCTTACTTTGTTAGCAAAGTGTTTGTAGATAGCTAGCAAAGTCAGGAGCTGAACCGATGATAGCTGAGTCCCGTCGTGGCGTGATCTGTACCCCACACCCTGATGCAAGTGCCGCAGGCATGCAGATATTAGAGGCCGGTGGTACGGCAATCGATGCCATGTTGGCGGCCAGTGCGATGCTTGCTGCGGTGTATCCGCACATGACAGGGCTGGGCGGTGATGCGCTATGGATGATTCACGACAGTCAAGTACGCACCATTATGGGGATCGGTCAGGCCGGGCAGCAGTTACCGTCGGGTGGAGCAATTACATTGCGCGGGCCTGGCGCTGTTGCGACTACAGCAGGCGCCATGGCGAGTTGGAAAACTGCTCAGCAAATTAGCCGACAGTGGGGCTCTCGTATGAGCTGGACTGACTTGTTGGATGAAGCAGCTGCAACCGCGCAACGCGGGGTCGAGGTGTCTGAGTCGCAATTATTCTGGCAGGAACGGCGTAAAGCCATGATCGAAGGGCTGCCCGACCTTCACGCGCTGTGCAAGCGTGATGGGCGCTGGATGCAAACGGGCGATATCTTGCGCCAACCTGAGTTGGCCAACACCTTGCTCCGGTTGTCTCATGCGGGGATTGACGACTTCTATCAAGGTGAACTGGCGCAGGCATTTGCCCAGTCATTCAGCCAGTTGGACTGTGGTTTGACCGCTGCAGATTTAGCGGCGACCCGGGCACCAGAAGTTGCGCCAATATCGGTCCGTTATCGTCAGGGACAGCTGTTCAATATCGCGCCCCCGTGCCAAGGGCTCTACACACTTCAGGCCATGTCGGCATTGCAACATATGCCGTTGCACCAATATGCGAATGGCTCCGCCCGCTATTATCACGCACTGGTTGAAGCCATCAAGCAAGGCTTATTGCGACGTAATGCGCAGCTGTGCGATCCATTGGCGACAGGATGGGATTTCAACGCCAGCTTGTCTGATGCCTGTGCTCAGCAATATGCCGCGCAGATTGATGAAAACCGTGCGGCGGCCTGGTCTGAGCCAGGACGCCCGGCGGATACGGTATGGATGGCGGCAACCGATGAGCAAGGCCGCACCGCCTGCTTGATCCAGAGCCTGTTTCACGATTTTGGTTCGGGCTGCATCATGGGTGACACCGGCGTGCTTTGGCAAAACCGTGCAGCAGGTTTCAATGCTGATCCTACACACGCCAATGCTTGGGCGGCGGGTAAACGTCCGGCCCATACACTCAATCCGTCGTGTTACCTGGCGGACGATGGGCGTCGTTTGTTCTTCGGTACACAAGGCGGTGATGGCCAGCCGCAAACGCAGCTGGTATTAGCCACCCAGTTGATCGACTATGCCCAGCCCATTGATAAAGCCTTGAGCATGCCGAGGTTTTTGTTGGGCAGAAGCTTCTTTGACAGCACCGATAACTTGAAACTTGAGGCGGATATCGACCCTGCCGTAATCGACCGCCTCGCAACCCTGGGACATGAAGTCGAAGTGATACCCGCCGCGAGTCCATTCACCGGGCAAGCCGGAGCTATCGCCATTGAAAACACCGGCAAGCGCTTTGCTATGCATGATCCGCGCGGCCAGGGAGTCAGTTTAGGGCAGGCAGATTAGCTCTGGTCAGGGCGTTCAGCGTTTGCCGGGGTGTCGACTGTGGCGGATAATAAGCCTCGGGTTTTGCAATCTAGCGACTGGGTGACCGAGGGCAACATGGGTTCGATGAGCGTCAGCGCTAAACAAATTGAGGTACAGCGCATCGTTGATGTGCTGTCAAAGGCGATTGCTCAGCATCGCTTGCGACCGGGTACGCGCTTGATTGAAGCGCAAATTGTTGAAACGCTGCAGGCCAACCGCAATCACGTTCAAGTGGCGATACAGCGTTTAGCGATGCAGCGTATTGTCACCATCGAGCCTAATCGCGGTGCGCTGGTTTCTCAGCCGACAGCAAAAGAGGCACGTGAAGTTTTTGCCGCGCGACGGGCAATAGAGCGTGCGATAGTTGAGAGTATCAGCCCGCAAGTAATGCGTGAGCATGCGCACCGGGTAAGTACTCATTTGTGCAACGAGCGCTGTGCCACCAACGCCACAGATCGTCGTGCAATTGTGCGTGAGTTAAGTGAGTTTCACCTGCTATTGGGCGAGCTCAGCGGCAATACGGTGTTGAGTGAAATACTGGCTAATTTGATGGTGCGAAGCTCGTTGATTGTTGCCTTATATCAGCGCAACGATGTGCCATCCTGCGCTTCCGACGAGCATCAGGACATCATTACTGCGTTGCAAGAAGGCGATCGCGAAAAGGCTGTACAAGTCATGCTCGATCACTTGGATGAGCTTGAAGGTCAGTTGGCACTTGATGATCAAGAACCTGAAGAGGTGAATCTGCGCCAGGCCCTCGCCGGGCTCTAATCAGGCCCAGAGGTTAAACGGAAAACGCCCCACTCATGCGAAGACCCGCACGAGTGGGGCGTTTTTCGTCTACTGCAACAGCTTCAATACGGCTTCGGCTGTGGCTTCTGACGAGGCTGGGTTCTGGCCTGTGACGAGGTGGCCGTCACTGACCATGTAGCTTTCCCAGTCTGCTGATTTTGAATAGATGCCGCCTTTTTCCTGAAGCATGTCTTCAACCAGGAAGGGCACTACGTCGGTCAGTTGTACAGCAGCCTCTTCGCTGTTGCTGAAACCTGTCACGCTTTTGCCGTTCACCAGAGGTTTGCCATCAACTCCTTTGGTGTGACGAAAAATGGCGGGCGCATGGCAAACGGCGCTAACCGGTTTACCCGCCGCATGAAAGTCTTCGATCAAGGCAATTGAGTGTTGATCCTCCGCCAGGTCCCACAACGGGCCGTGGCCGCCCGGGTAGAACACCGCGTCGTAATCAGTGGCATTCAGGCTTTCAAGCTTGAGGGTGTTGGCCAAGGCTTTTATTGCGGTTTCATCACTGCGAAAACGTTCGGTAGCGGGTGTTTGCGCATCTGGCTCATCGCTTTTGGGGTCAAGTGGCGGTTGGCCGCCTTTGGGTGAGGCCAGAGTGATTGTTGCGTTTGCATCCTTGAACACATAGTAAGGCGCGGCGAATTCTTCTAGCCAGAAACCGGTTTTACGGCCCGTATCGCCAAGGGTATCGTGCGACGTTAAAACCATCAGAATATTCATATCAACCTCATCATTTGTGTGCGGTTTAGCGATCAGTCGGATTGGTCTTCAGTGCCGACTTGAACCACCAATTTGCCGAAATTCTTGCCGACAAGCAGGCCGGTAAATGCTTCGGGTGCGTTCTCCAGGCCCTCTACAAGCTGTTCGCGGTATTTGATTTTGCCCTCGGCGAGCCATTGGCTCATATCGCGGGCAAATTCGTCGTAGCGGTCTGCGTAATCATCGAAAATAATGAAGCCTTGAATCTTCAAACGCTTGGTGAGAATGGTGCGGGTCAGCAGAGTCAAGCGGTCTGGCCCTTCTGGCAAGGCGGTCATGTTGTACTGGGCGATCAACCCACAGACTGGAATCCGCGCGCGGGTGTTGAGTAGCGGCAGCACCGCGTCAAACACCTTGCCGCCAACGTTCTCGTAATACACATCGATGCCTTTAGGACAGGCTTTTGCCAATTGTTCAGCAAAGTCGCTTGCATGGTGATCCAGGCAGGTATCAAACCCCAGTGTTTCTATTGCGTGACGACACTTCTCGGCGCCACCGGCGATGCCGACAACATGGCACTGCTTGATTTTGCCGATCTGGCCAACCGTTGCACCGACAGGCCCGGTTGCCGCCGCCACGACCAAGGTTTCACCGGCTTTGGGTTGGCCTATATCGAGCAAGCCCATATAGGCCGTGAAGCCAGGCATCCCCAGAATGCCCAAGGCGTAGGATGGATTTTGTGGGTTGCTGCCAAGGTTGGTCAGACCCGCGCCATCGGACAACGAATAATCTTGCCAGCCGCTGTAGGACAGCACCCAGTCGCCTGGCTTGAAATCCGGATTATTTGAACTGACGACCCGGCAAACGGTGCCGCCGACCATCAGACCGCCAACCTCAACTGGGTCGGCATAGGAGGCAGCGTCGCTCATTCGCCCACGCATATAAGGGTCGAGTGAAAGATACACGGTGCGTAATAACAGCTGATTTTGCTCGGGCGTGGGCAGCGGCTTTTGTTCAATTCGGAAGTTTTCTGCGGTCGGCGCGCCATGCGGGCGAGAGGCGAGAACAACTTGGCGGTTAATACTCGTTGATTGCGGCATATCGGCATGACTCCTTCTGAGTGACTTGAGCCTCGATTTGTCATCGTGGCGGCTTAGTGATTGCGTCCCGTAGCTTTGGTTTAGGCGGGCTTTGTGCGCAATGGTTTCAATTAACTGCTGATCAAGCTCAGCGCTAAGCCTAGCTGTTCTCGATCGATAGAGAGGGGCGTCTAGGGGGAGTCGAAGGGGATTCAAGCCAACTTGAAGGGCCGATAAAGCTTAAATGACTGAGTCGCTGCTTGTTTTTAGTTCCAAGCAGCATCGTTGTCAGCTCGGACTCAGCAGTTGCGCCTGATGACGTTGGAAACTTTGTCGGCCAGCTTTGAAACCGGCCAATGGTGGGCTGATCTCGGCAATTACCGCAGCACTGTCCGGTGCATCAAAGACGATAAAGTCAGCCCGGCAGTTGGGTTCGAGACCATAGTTTGGCAAATGCAAAAGCTTGGCTGATTCGGTCGAAACCCAGCTCATGCAGTTAAGCAACTCGACCTCGGTGGCGAGTTGGCTGACATTGGCGAACAGGTTTGCCTGTCGCACCAGTGAGGCATCGCCATAAGGCGTGAATGGATTGCCGATGTTGTTGGTTGAAAGCGAGCAGGTTACGCCGCAGGCATGCAAGTGAGCCAGTGGCGCCAAACCTCTGGGTTTATTATGGAAATGCTCGCGAGCGGTTAAAAACAAGTCGGTGCTTGGTAGGCATGTCACTTGCACACCAGCTTCGCCCAGCGCCATCGCCAGGCTCGTCAACTGCGCTTTGGGGAGCGCTGAGAGCTTGGTCACATGGCCGATGGCAACTCGATTTTGCCAACCAGAATCGAGGGTGCAGCGGATCACTTCGTCAACTGTCAAACCTTCAGGGTTGAGGTCAAAGTCGAGATGAAAATCGATATCGCAATCGTATTCGCGGGCTAATTCAAACACGCGCTGGATATGGGCCAATGGTTGATCGTCCATATACGGGCAACCGCCGATTACGGTTGCACCTTGCTCGAGGGCTTGGCGCATAAGCGCCTCGGTTCCCGGATTATTGAGCAGCCCTTCTTGGGGGAAGACGCATAACTGCAAGGTTATTGCCCACGCGTAATCAGCCTGCAAACGCTTGATTGCGTTAAACCCGATCAAGCCGATTTGTGGGTCAATCTCAATGTGCGTTCGCATGTGGCTGGTGCCTTGAACTATGGCTTTCTCCAGCACGCTTGCGCCGCGTTGGTAGACATCTTCTTCGGTAAAGTCAGCCTTGGCCGCACGGGTCTGGCTGATCGCTTCACTCAATGTGCCGTGAACCAGTTGGCAACGCGACATAATGCAGGCTTTGTCCAAATGGATATGGCTTTCAACCAGCCCCGGCAAGATCAACTTTCCTGCCAGGTCCAGCACCTCAAATGTTCGAGTGGGAGAGGGCGCTGCAACGAATACACCGTCCTCAATATACAGTTCGACGGTTTGTGTCGGCTGGTCTGCGCGGCGCGCATTGATTATTTTCAAGCTGTTCATGCTGCGGCCCCTTCACCGAGGTAAGCCGCTTCAAGTTCAGGGTCGCCACGCAGTTCGTCGGCACTGCCCGCTTTAACGATTCGTCCGGTTTCAAGCACATAGGCGCGGTCAGCGACTTGCAAGGCCAGGTTGGCCATCTGGTCGACCAGCAGTATGGTCACGCCTTCATCGCGTAGCGCGGCGAGTGTGTTGTAAAGCTCGCCGATCATGGCCGGAGAAAGCCCGAGTGATGGTTCGTCGAGCAAGAGTATTTTCGGTTTTGCCATCAACCCACGACCAATGGCGACCATCTGTTGCTCGCCGCCAGAGAGCAGGCCCGCCGGGCTGTCGATACGGTCACGCAAGCGTGGAAAGCGTTTGAGGATTGCTTCAACCTCGGCGCCTGCGTCATAGCTGTCGCCACGGGAATAGCCACCAAGCAAAAGATTGTCGCGCACGCTCAGCAGTGGAAAGACCTGGCGACCTTCAGGCACCAGCGCCAGCCCTTGGGCGGCAATGCTGTTGGGTGGTGCGTGATGGATGCTCTCGTTATCCAGCAGGATGCTGCCGGAGGTTGCCGGGTGCAGACCCGCCAAACATTGCAGGATGCTTGATTTACCCGCGCCGTTTGCGCCGAGAATCGCCACCAGTTCACCCGGATTTACCAGCAAGTTGACCTTGTCGACCACTGGCGCTGCTCCATAGTCAATCACCAGGTCTTTGACGAACAGGCGGGCATCCCGTGAGCCATCCCATGGCGTTTCACGCGGGGTTGCTTGATAGCTGGTACTGCCCAGGTAGGCTGCAATCACACGCTCGTTGCTGCGTACTTCTTCGGGCGTGCCCCAGGCAATTGGTTTACCGGCGTCCAGCACCAGCAGACGTTCGGAAACGGCCATGACCAGGGTCATGTCGTGCTCGACTAAAATCACGGCAATGCCGAATCCGGCGAGTTGCTGGAACAGAGCGGCGAGTTTGTCGGTGTCGCTGCGGCTTAAACCGGCCGCTGGCTCATCCAGCAACAGCACTGCCGGGCGAGTCGCCAAGGCCCGGGCAATTTCAACCAGGCGCCGGTCAACGTGCGGCAAGTTGTCTGTCAGAGTATTAACCGAACCGGCATAGCCAACCAAGGCCAAGAGTTGCAGTGCAAGCTCCCGTTGTTGCTCGCCCGCCTGAGAGAAAGGCTGCTTCAACCTGCCTTTTTGCAAGGCAACCAACAGGTTTTCAAGCACTGTTAGCTCACCAAACAGTTGTGTTGTCTGGTAGGTACGGGCGATACCTGCACGGGCAACTTTCCAGGCCGGTTTACCCGCCAGTGGCTGGTTCAGGTCAATACTGCCGCTGTCGGGCGCGTAGAAGCCGCTGATCATATTGAGGACAGTGGTTTTACCGGCGCCGTTCGGACCAATAATACTGGTGATGCTACCGGGTTGGGCCGAAAAGCTAACGCCCTGTGCAGCCTGGACGCCACCGAAACGAATACCAATTTCGCTGACTTGTAACCCTTGGCTTGTTTTGGCTTGCGCGAAGTATTCAGCCAATAGCTGGGTGTCTACTGTACTGCTCACAAGCACTTTGCTTGGGCGCATCCACAGACTGGCAAGAGTGCCTAAAACGCCGCGAGGTGCAACCCAAAGCACAGCAAGCAATAGGGCTGAGAATATGAGCAGGCGGTATTCGGCAAAGTCCGAGAGCATTTCCGGCAGAAGTACGATTAGCAAGGCGCCAAGCAACGGGCCAAACAATGTGCCGCTACCGCCGACTATCACTGCCAGTACAAACAGAATGGATTGCGAGAATGGAAATGACGCCGGGTTGATAAACATCATCAAGGGAGCGACCAAAGCACCTGCAATTCCGGTTAGCCCAGCGGATAAGGCAAAGGCTAAAGTTTTGCTGTGCATTGGGTTAAAACCCAGCGATTTTGCAGCGATCTCTGTGGATTTCACCGCACGCATCGCCAGCCCCCAACCGCTATTGCGTAAACGCTGATAGAACACCAAGGAGGCGATCATTAGCGCACTCGAAATCAAGGCCAAAGAGACTGTCGGGTCGAGTGAGCCAAACTCTGGCAGAGGAATGCCCATCAAGCCATTAGCACCGCCGGTGAGCGAGCGCCATTCTATCAAGCTGTGATGAACCACTAATGCAAAGGCAATGGTAATCATCGCCAGATAAGGTCCGCTTACCCTTAAAGCCGGGATTGCCAGTAACCCGCCGATGGTTGCACAAACCAGTCCTGCTGCCAGCATTGCTACGCCAAGGGGGATTTGCGCAATGCTAAGCAAGGCGCAAACATAAGCGCCTATTGCGTAAAAAGCGATGTGACCGAACGAGATTTGCCCGCTTAAGCCGATGAGGATGTTCAAGCCGACGCCGACCACAACAGTGAGCGCGCAGAATGTGAATACCAGCAGCGAATAGCTGTCGAGTGTCAGCGCTAACACCGCACTGGCAATGGCCAGCAAGACGAGGCAAACCGGGGCAATTAGTGTTTTATTCAGACTCATACTTTCACCAGTGTCTTGCTGCCAAACAGGCCGTTGGGGCGCAGTGCCAAGGCCACAATGACCAATGCAAAGGTAAATATCTGGGTAAACGCCGAACCGAAATAAACGGTGATCAAGGCTTCGGCCAGGCCAAAAATCAGCCCCGCCGCAAATACTCCGCTGGCGCTGGAAATACCGCCCAAAATAGCCACTGCAAAGGCCTTGAGGCCGAATAAGGTGCCCATCTCGGCGCTGACGTTGAACAAAGGGGCGATCAGCAATCCAGCCAGCGCGGCAAACACACTCGACACAGCGAATGCGATTGCAACAACCCGGTTAACCCGAATGCCCATCAACATGGCGGCGCGCGGGTTCTGCACGCAGGCCTCCAAGACCTTGCCTAAGCGCGTGTAGCGGCGCACCAAAAACAGCGCCAGCGCAATACTCGCTCCTGCAATTGGGATCAGCATTTGCAGGGCGCCAATGCTGCTGCCAAACAAATCAATACTTTGGTTAGCCAACTCTGAAGTGAATTGACGAGGCTCTTTGCCGAAGCTGAACATCGCCAGGTTATCCACCAGAATGCCACCGGCTACTGTCGCCATCAGCCAGGCTTCTGATCCACGCGAATGAAATGGCCTGACTAAAAAGCGTTCTATCGCCAAGCCGTATATCGCACACAAAGTCAGTGTCGCGGGTACCGCTAGCCAGAGCGGCCAGCCCCAGGTGATATAGAAGCTGTAACCCAAGACTGCACCGACCATCATGGCGCTGCCCTGGGCGAAGTTGACCGTGCGTGAAACCACATAGGTAATGTGAAAACCCAAGGCCAGCAAGGCGTACATACTGCCCAGGCCGATGCCGGTAATGATGGCGGCGGTGATCATCTGCTTATCCTTATGGCGGCCCTGCGCGCAGAGCCGCTCACAGCTGCGTTTAAGGTGCTATCGGAACAATCTGGTCATTTACGAAATGAGTGAACACATAATCATTCGGGCCCAAGGCGTCATGCTTGGTTGGGGTGAACGGCTGTTTGTAATCCTTGATCAGACCGCTGTACTCATTGATCGCGTAAAAGCCATCGCGCACCTCTGTTCCCTTGGTGCTGCCTGCCTTTTCGATGGCAAGCGAGGCCAGGAACATGGCGTCGTAGGCGTTGGCAATACCCACTGCCGGGGTGACATCAGCCAGGGTTTTAATTTCCGGATAGCGCTTTTTCAAAGCTGCCAGCACCGAGTCGCCCTTGGCGCTGTTTTTATCGGTAAATACATAGGTCTGAATGAAATGTACTTTGCTGGCATTCGGGCCTGCCAACTCGCCAAAACGACCACCCGCCGGGCCCCAGTGCGAAACAATAGGAACATCCCAACCCATGCGGTCGAGCGACTTGACCACCTGAGCCGATGGACCCACGTTGCCGACCATTAACAGACTGTCGGCTCCGGCGTTTTTCAGGCGGGTGAGTTGTGGGATAACGTCGAGATCGCTGTCTTCTATGCGCTCGATACCCACCGCTTGCATATTGCGTTTATCCAATGCGTGCTTGAAGCCGATCTCATTCGACTCACCCCACGGATTGTTAATCAGGATCATGCCGGGTTTGTGCATGCCTTTTTTAGTGACGCCATATTCAACCAAGGCTTCGTCGACCAGTTCGTCGACGGCTGACACACGAAATACGTAGTTATCTTTAGCGCCGTTTTCAGTGATTTTGGTGCCGGCCGCCCAAATGCCCATAAAGGGTGCTTTCAGTTGGTTGGCAAGGGGCACGATAGCCAATGAAACCGGGGTGTCGAGACCACCAAATAACACCGCAACTTGCTCACGCTGAATCAATTCCCGCGCTGCCAGCATGCCCTTGGCCGGATTGCTTTCATCGTCACGACGGATTAACTCGACCGGGCGGCCGAGAATCCCGCCAGATGCATTGATTTCGTCAATTGCTACCGTCAAACCACGGGTTAGGGCTTCGCCCGATTTTGCCGACTGCCCAGAAAGTGCTGCAACCAGTCCCACTTTGATGGGTTCCTCAGCATAAGCGCTGTTCAGTGTCAGGCTAATAGTTGCTATGGCCACTGCACGTGGCAGCAAGTTGGTAATGGGGGAGAGCAGTTTTTGCATGTTTTGCATGTTGTTTCTCCAGATTGCTAGCATTTGTATGAAGTTTGCTAGCAAACTGGGTGCCACATAGCAAAGCCCCATATTCTGGGGGGTAGAGCACTATTACTTGTTCTTTACGCACAGCATTTGGGCGGCTTGCACCAGACCAATGCGCAAATTTGAATACCTAAGGTTTATTGATTCGGAGTTAACAACCATGCAGCACGACAACCCAGCCGTACAAATTGTCAGTGATTTCTTAGATGCCTCGATGGCACCTGACCCAGTTAAGGCCGCGACCTACATGTCTGCAGATGTACGCATAACCTTTACCGGTGGGCGGGTAATGCCAAGCGCAAAAGACATCACAGCCTTCAACGCAGCGCGTTATAACTGGGTCAAAAAGGCGTTAGGGCAGTTTGACTGGACTGATCGCGGCGATCATACGGTGGTGTACTCGAACGGCACCCTGTACGGCGAATGGCCGGATGGCCGCAGTTTTAGTGGCAACCGTTATCTGGATCGCTTTGAAGTGCGTGATGGAAAAATCACCCGAATGGATGTTTGGAATGACAGCGCCGAGTGGATACTTGCTCCAGCTGTGGCGAAAGCCTGACGCTGATTAAACAGTATGGCGTGAGCCAATACTGTTTAGTCGCTAACCACTACACCTTTCCAAAACGCCACGTAGCCCTCAACTACGACAGTGGCATCGGACTGAGCGATCACCGTTTCATTCCAAGTCGCTTTCATGTCTATGCCCTCATGACACAACAAGCTGTGGCGCGGTCTCGCGCCACAGGGCTAACAACAAATTAAGATTTTTTAATCGAGCTTCTTCAAGGAGACAGCATTCATGCAGAAGCGCAAACCGGTTGGCTCTGGTCCATCTGGGAACACGTGGCCCAAATGAGCATCACAAACATTGCAGGTGTTCTCTATACGGGTCATGCCGTGGCTTGAGTCCGTATGATAGGCAACCGCGTTGTCTTTGATCGGTTGCGTAAATGATGGCCAACCACTGTGCGATTCGAACTTGCTGCTGCCATCAAACAGTGGCGTGCCGCAGCACACACAACCATAAACACCTGGCTCAAACAGGCTGCACATTTGCGAACTGTGTGGCCGCTCTGTTCCGGCTTGGCGGGTGACCCGGTATTGCTCCGCATCCAGTTGGGTGCGCCACTCGTCTTCGGTTTTTGTGACCTTACGATCAGGCGCTGGGTTGCCGTGGGTGGCTCGAGAAATAACATCGTTCCAGTTATGCATCATAGGCTCCTAGCTAAATATCGAATGTGCAGCCGACTGAGGCAACTCAGATAGACGCTGTTTGTATCGCTTCGTTGAGACGTGAGTGCCGTAAGTGGCACATATTGAGTCTTAACGAGCAGGCTGCCTAGCATCTACACAGTAGAGACGCGTGAACTTGCAAACTGTTACAGGCGTTGAGTGTCAGCGCGCTGGGCTGTGCGCTCCGCTAGTGCAGGTTTGGTGACTGGTTTGGCATCGCTAAAAAGCGATGCCCGGCAGCATCACCATACTACACAATCAATAGGCTTTAGCGGCTGATGCAGGTGAGTGGATTGGCTTACGACACTCTCAGGCTCAGCGCCAGTTAAGGATTGGCCAGCCGGCCTGCTCGGCATAACTTCGCAGCTCTGCAACCGGGTTCACCGCTCGCGGATTGTCGACTAGCTTGAGCAGTGGCAAGTCATTGTGTGAGTCTGAGTAAAAATAGGCACCTGCGAGTGATTCGTCATGTTCGGCAAGCCACTGCTTGAGGCGTGTGACTTTACCTTCGCGATAGGTCAGCACGCCTTGGGTGTTGCCGCTGTAGCAGCCATGCTGAATATCCAGATCGATCGCCAATATGTCTTTTATACCCAGGCGTTGTGCAATCGCGCTGACCAGAAAATGCGCTGAGGCAGAGATAATCACAACGCGATCGCCCGCTTTACGGTGAGTGGCCAGGCAGCGGGTTGCATCGCTATGCAATAACGGTTCGATCACATCCTCGACAAATGGCTCAACGACAAAAGCCACTTCCTCCGGTGTGCGACCGACCAGTGGCGACAGGCTGAACGCCATGTAGTCTTCCATCGCCAGTTCGCCCTGGGCGTACAAAGCCATTAACTGGTGATCGCGGGCAAGAAAGCTTTCGCCGTCGACCCAGCCAATCTTGGCCATTTCGGCACTCCACAAACTCGCGCAGTCGCCATCGATCAAGGTGTCATCAAGGTCAAAAATTGCCAGGGTCATCATGCCACCTCACGCACGGCTTGGTCATCGATGCTGAGGATAATGCGCTGGCCTTTTCCGTGCAGATCACTCTCGCTGCGGTTGAGTACATCGACCAGCAACTCAACACCACGCGCTTCCACGCGGTAGCGGATCACGTTACCGAGCAAGCTGTGGCTGCGAATCAGGCCTTCAATTTCGCCACCGGCGCCAATCGCAATCGCTTCTGGGCGTATGGCCACACGCGTGCTGATAGGACGGTCGAGCAGGCGGCTGGCGGTTTCAGCATCGAGTAAGTTGTAGTTGCCGATAAAACCTGCAGCGAAGGCATCGACAGGCTCGGTATAAAGCGTTTCAGCATTGCCGCTTTGGACGATCTTGCCCGCGTTCATCAAGAAGATGCGGTCGCTCATGACCAGTGCTTCTTCTTGATCGTGGGTGACAAAAATCGTGGTCAGGCCGAGTTCTTGCTGAATCTCGCGGATCTGCTCACGCAAATGTTTACGAATACGCGCATCAAGCGCCGAAAGCGGCTCATCCAGCAACAGCAAGCGTGGGCGAGTGACCAACGATCGGGCCAGCGCCACACGCTGGCATTGGCCTCCAGATAGCTGGTGCGGATAGCGATTGGCGAAATCGCTCAGCTCAACCATCTTCAGCGCTTCTTTGACCCGCTCGCGGCTTTGTTCTTTATTGACTTTCTGCATGCGCAGGCCAAAGGCGACGTTTTGTTCGACGCTCATGTTCGGAAACAACGCATAGCTTTGGAACACCATGCCGATCCCGCGTTTTTGCGGGGTGACCGGCACCAGATCTTCGCCATCGAGCAGGATCTGCCCGCCGTTGACTGTGGTCAGGCCAGCAATGCAGCGCAGCAAGGTCGACTTACCGCAGCCCGATGGGCCGAGCAGGGTGACAAATTCCCCCTGGGCGATTTCACAGTTGATATCGCTGAAAATCTGCGTGTTGCCGTAGCTTTTGTTCAGGCCCTGAATGCTCAGATAACTCATGACTTGTCCTTGTTCAGGCGGTTGGCTGCCCAGGTGAAAATCAACACAAAGAAGAAATAGGAAATCACCAGCGCACTGTTGAAGTGGCCGCTGCTGTTGCGCATGTTATTGAGGTAAACCTGCAATGTTTCATAGCGCGTACCGACCAACATATTGGCGAAGACAAACTCACCAAACAGAAACGAAAACGACAGAAACAGCGACACCATCAAGCCTTTGCGCAGGTTTGGCAGCACCACCAGAAATGCTGCTTTCCAAGTGCTGGCGCCAAGCAGATGCGCTGCATCCATCAAGTCTGGCAGGTTGATCGCCTGCAGGTTATTGGTGATCGCCCGGTACATAAAAGGCAGGGCAATGGTGAAGTAGCAGCCGATCAGAATCCACGGCGTACCCACTAATTGCACAGGCCCGGAGCCGTATACCTGCAGCAAGCCAACCGATGACACCACGGGTGGCATGGCGAAGGGCAGCAGGATGAGGATATTCATCAGCGCGTCGAGTTTTGGGAAGTAGTAATGCACCACAAACAGCAGCGGCAGAATCAGTACTGATGCCAGAAACAACGCGCTAAAGCAGATCAGCAGCGACTGCCCAAAGGCCTTGAGGAAACGCGGTTCGCCCCACAGTTCCAGGTACCACTTGAAGGTCAGGCCGTCAGGCAGAATGGTTGCCGACCAACTGGTTGCCAGCGAATACAACAAGGTGCCTGCCAGCGGGAGCAGCAAGATCAAAAACAGCAACCACACCACAACGCGGTGATAGAGGATGCTGGCGGTTTGCCCTTCAACGCGCGACATGGTAGCTCCTCTTCAGCAGCAGTTGATGGACGACGGTAATCAGCGCCATAAGCCCGAGCAGCACCATCGACAACGCGCTGGCCAGGTTCGGGTTCAGTGAAATATCGCCCGAAACCAGGCCCGCGATGCGAATCGGCATAATGTTGAAGTTACCTGTCGTCAGGTAATACACCGTGGCATAGGCGCCTAATGCGTTCGCCAGCAGAATCACAAAAGTACCGAGTAAAGCCGGTGTCAGTATGGGCAAGCCGATATGGCGCCAGAAATCCCAGGTGTTGGCACCGAGCAAGGCCGCCGACTCACGCCAGTCTTCGCGCAATGCGTCGAAAGCGGGGTAGAGGAGCATGACCCCGAGTGGAATCTGGAAGTAGGTGTAGAGCACGATCAAGCCGGTTTTGGAGTAGAGATTGAAGTCTTCAATCCAGCCAATTTGCTTGAGCAGCAGGGTGATCGCGCCATTGAAGCCGAGCAGGATGATAAAGGCGAACGCCAAAGGCACTCCCGCGAAATTGCTGGTCATGTTGGAAAAAGCCATGACGAAATCGCGCAGTTTTGAATCAACCTGATGCAGGGAATAACTGCCGATAATGGCGATGATGATGCCGAACAGACTCGACCAGAATCCAACCTGCAAACTGTGTTTGATTGCTTGTAGATAAAACTTGGAGGAGAAGATTTTTTCGAAGTTGGCTAGGCTCCAACTGCCATCAACGTTAACGCTGCTGAGCGTAATCCAGATCAGCGGGGCGATCTGAAACGCGAAAAAAAACAGCGCAAACGGAATGAGACACAGCGCAGCCAGCCATTTGCTTGATGATCTCCGTGGTTTCAGAGCACTCACTTAAGCAGTTCCTCGCACAGTGGTTTGTCGTGGGCCACGCCAAGCAATTGGCAGACGGTGCCGCACAGCTCCGTCTGCTTGGGCGCCGCTTTTGGGTCCAGGCTGAAGGCATTACCCAGTGCAAACAGCGGCACTTCGCGCTCTTCAGCCAGCAAACCGTTGTGCGAGCGATCGTTGTTCATGCCGTGATCGGCGGTCACCAAGACTTGATAGCCGTCATCAAGCCAACGCTGCAAATATTCGGCGATGACTAAATCAGCACGTCGGGCGCTGTTGCGATACTGCGCTGAATCAAGCCCATGCTTGTGACCGGCATCGTCAATGTTCATGGGGTGAACCAGTAAAAAATTCGGTTTGTGCTGCGCGCGTAAGTGCTCAGCATCATCAAATAGGTGTGAATCCGGGTAGTGATCGGCGTAGTAAAAGTGGCCGTGTTGAATCGCCAGAGCAGCGTCGTCGGTGTGGCGATCACGGGCAGGCACGAATGGTGCGCGGTTGTACAGCTCACTCATCCAGTGATAAGCCGCCGCAGCGGTGCTCAGCCCCGCATCACGGGCGTAATGAAAGATGCTGCGTTGGTTGCTCAGGCGCACCACATCGTTATGCACGATGCCGCTGTCGATGGGTGCAACACCGGTCATGATGCATTCGTAGAGTGGCCGGGACAGCGAAGGTAGTTCACATTCGAGCTTGTACAGTGCAGCGCGACCGGCGCCACAGTAGGCCTGCAGATGGCCCATGGCATGTTGGGCGACCTCATAATTCAGGCCATCCAGAATCACTAGGATGACGTTGTGTTTCATAGTCGACTCACAGCCAGTACTGGGTTTTCTAAATCAACAGGGAGGCAACTCGCGCTGCCTCCCTTTTGGTTAAGCATTTAAAAACGCTTATTCCATGTTGATGATGACGTTCTCTTGCCACATTTGCGGCAGCGCTTTGGAGGTTGCCTCCCAAGCGGCGGCGTCTTTGATTGGCTTAACATTGGTGTACTGCTCGTTAGGCAGTAGTTTGGCCTGAACCTCAGCTGGCAGTTTCAGGTGGTCGGCACGAATGGGTCGTGCATTACCTTTGGCCAAGTTGATCTGGCCTGCGTCGCTGAGAATATATTCGCGCGCCAGTTTGGCTGCGTTAGGGTGCTTGGCGTATTTGTTGATGATTGTGGTGTAGCCCGAAATCACCGAGCCGTCAGACGGGATCAGTACTTCAAAGCGGCTTGGGTCGATCTGGTCGCGGTAGCTAAGGCCGTTGAAGTCCCAGACTACGCCGACTTCAACTTCACCCTTCTCCAGGGTTTGGATGGTCGGGTTAGACAGCGACAGGCGACCTTGCTCGGCAATGGCGCCAAAGAAGTCAAGACCGGGTTGAATGTTCTTCTCGTCACCGCCGTTGGCGATGGCGGCTGCCAATACGCCGTTTACAGCTTGAGCGGCGGCACTGACATCGCCAATGGCAACTTTGTATTTGCCGTTTTTCAGGTCAGCCCAGCTCTTGGGTACATCTTTGACCAGTTGCTTGTTGACGATGAATGCGATCGAGCCGGTGTAAGCGAGCATCCAGTGGCCATCTTTATCTTTGGCCCAATCCGGAATCTGCTCCCAAGTGGTCGGTTTGTAGGGTTGGGTTACACCTTGCTGTACGGCGATAGGGCCGAACGCAGCGCCAACATCGCCGATGTCTGCAGTGGCATTGTCTTTTTCAGCTGCGAACTTGGCGATTTCTTGAGCTGAGCTCATGTCCGTATCGAGGTGTTTGAGGCCGTAGGTTTTGTTCAGATCAGCCCAGGTGTCTTTCCAGTTGGCCCAGCTGTCAGGCATGCCAACGCTGTTCACTTCGCCTTCGGTACGAGCAGCCTGCTCGAGTGCTTTGACATCTGTATCCGCAGCCATTGCAGTTGTTGCCATGGCGATGGCCGAGCCCATCAAGGTCGCTAGCAGCAGTTGTTTCATTTGAAACTCCCTTGCAAATTAAGTGTTGGTCTAGATCAGCAATACCCGAGCCAATTTAGGCTCTATAAATGACAGTTTTATGTCTCGCGCCACTGCTTATTGTGAATAGGCGCTGGCAGCGGACTGCTATTCAAGCGTAGACCATAGATAAGTAGCTGTTTTCATGGACCATATTTGCCCGAATAGCAGGCGTGAGGGAGGCTGTAAGTCTGACTGTCATCTAGGCGTCATCTAGACTGCCTAGGCTTGCTGCAAATGCTGGGCTGCTTAAATTGGCTAATAAATCAGGCTGGACTAGTCCAAAAGGAACAACTTGATGCGTGAGGTAACACCGCGGGCGGTAACGACTATCTGTCGAGCACTTGAAGAGCAGATCGAGCACGGCTTGCTCGTATCCGGCAACAAGCTGCCCGCTGAGCGTAAGTTGAGTGAGCTGTTCGATACCACGCGCATCACCTTGCGCGAGGCCTTGGGGCAACTGGAAGCGCAGGGGCTTGTGTACCGTGAAGAGCGTCGTGGCTGGTTTGTTTCGCCAGCACGTGTGGCTTACAACCCACTGGTGCGCAGTCATTTTCATGCGATGGTTGCCGAGCAAGGGCGTGAGCCCGCCACAGAGGTGTTAAGCGCTCGATTGATTCCGGCAAATGCAGAAATTTGCCAGATACTCGGCCTGCCAGCGTTAACCAGTGTGTTCCAGATTCGCCGGGCTCGGCGTATTGATGGGCGCTTGGTGCTCTATGTGGAGCATTACTTGAACCCGCTTTATTTCCCGGCAATTCTTGAGTTTGACCTGACCCGCTCGCTAACCGAGCTGTATGCCAAGCAATATCAGATTCGATACGGGCGGGTGCGCTTTGACATGGTGCCAACGGCGCTACATGCAGAGGCTGCTAGTAGTTTGAAGGTCGCGGTGGGCAGTCCGGCGCTGCGCATTACTCGAGTGAATCGCGATCAGCATGACCGGCTGATCGACTGTGACCTCGAATATTGGCGCCATGACGCCATTCACGTCAGCGTCGAAGTGCCGGATTGAATGCCGGGTCATGGTGGACAAGCTGCGCGCGTGGGTGGGTGATGCTTTATCCACCCACCGCAGCGGTTACATCATGCGTAGTTTTCAGGATTGAGCTTGCGCTCGATCAGCTCGATCAGAATATGCACGACTTTGATGTGCAGCTCCTGAACGCGGTCGGCGTAGTTGCCTCCAGGTGCGCAAATACAAATATCCGCCAGTTCTTCGAGCTTGGAGCCGGGCTTGCCGGTCAGGCCGATAACCTTAACCCCAAGCTGCTTCGCCGCCGCCACAGCATTGAGCACGTTGGGGCTCTTGCCGCTGGTGCTGAAAGCCAGCAATACATCGCCTTCACGACCGTGTGATTCGATATAGCGCGAGAAGATGTATTCGTAACCAAAGTCATTGGCCACGCAGCTTATGTGGCTGGCATCGCTGATAGAAACCGCAGCAATACCTGGGCGATTGCCGCGATAACGGCCAGTCAACTCTTCGGCAAAGTGCATGGCGTCGCACATCGAGCCGCCATTGCCGCAGGAGAATACTTTGCCTTTGTGCTCAAAACTATCGACCAGCATTTGCGCTGCATCTTCGATGTTTTGCAGGGTTTGCTCATTGTTGATGAAGTTGTCCAGCGCACTTTGCGCTTCCAGCAGGCTGTTGCGAATATGCTCGATCATATTGGCCTCAAGGCAGCTCAGGGCTGCTGTAGAACGCACTCAGAACTTTGACCAGATGAGCCAGGTCGTGGCTGCCGGCAAGCTCGCGGATTGAGTGCATGGCAAAGGTTGGCAAGCCGATATCAACGGTTCGTACACCCAGTTGGCTAGCAGTGATTGGGCCGATGGTTGAACCACAGGCCATGTCACTGCGCACCACAAAACTTTGTACTGGTACTTCGTTTTCCAGGCAAAGATGCCGGAAGAAGCCCGCAGTTTCACTGTTGGTGGCGTAGCGCTGGTTGCTGTTGATTTTGATCACTGGACCGGCGTTGAGTTTTGGGCCGTGATTCTCATCATGTTTGTCTGGATAGTTCGGGTGAATACCGTGGGCATTGTCAGCCGATACCAGTAGCGAGCGTTGGATAGTGCGTACGAAGTCCTGATCCTGGGGGATGACCCGGCGCAATACCTGTTCAAGCATCGGCCCGTCGGCGCCGCAGGCGGAGCTGGAGCCAATTTCTTCGTGGTCGGTGCAGACCAGTACGCAGGTTTCAGCATCGCCGGCGCTGAGCAGAGCTTGTAATCCGGCGTAGCAAGATAGCAGGTTGTCCAGACGCGCACCGGCGATGAAGTCGCGGTTAAGCCCGATCACAGCTGCAGGCTGGGTATCGTAGAAGCTCAGCTCGTAATCGAGGACCGCATCGGCGTTCAAGCTGTGTTCAAGGGTCAGTTGGTTGGCGAGCAGGGCGCGGAAATCAACCGGTTCAGTGCCCGCGACCTGGGCCAGAATCGGTGGCATCTCGGTCTGTTTGTTGATCTCCCAACCGCTGTTGGCTTCGCGGTTCAGGTGAATGGCAAGGTTGGGGATGACGGCAATCGGCAGTTCGAAGTTGATCAGTTGGCTTTCAACTTTGCCGTCGCGGCGGAAGGTTACACGTCCAGCTAACGATAAGTCGCGGTCGAACCAAGGGGCGAGCAACGCACCGCCGTAAATCTCTACACCAAGCTGGAAGAAACCGTGGCGTTGCAGTTCTGGGTGCGGTTTAACGCGCAAGCATGGGCTGTCTGTATGGGCGCCAACCAGGCGAATACCCGCTTCGGTCAGTGGCCGCTTGCCCACTTTAAAGGCGATGATGGCTGAGTCATTGCGAGTGACATAATACTGGCCACCGGCTTCGGTGTGCCAGGTATCGCGCTCATCCAAGCGCTGGTAACCAGCCGCTTCTAGGCGAAGGGCAAGGTTAGCTGTGGCATGAAAGGGCGTAGGCGAGGCTTTGAGGAAGTCGATCAAGCCTTGGTTCAGTTCGTCGCGCATAGGTGCTCCTGGCAGCAATTACCAGAGTTTATCGGATTTGCGCGCGAGAAGGGATTAACTGACGCTACTGCGATGATTGATGTGGAATATGGACCAAACTCATCAGGTGGTTACCGAACATGCAAAACTGCCCTTCAACTTCACTTCCGGCAGGCCAATCATGATTCAAGTCGATAAGTAAACGCAGGCGGGCTCGTCCTTGTTGGCCGCTGTCGCTGTCGATTAGTTCGGCGTCTTCAAAGTAGAAGCGGGTCAAAACCAAGGGATAGAGGGCTTTGAACAGGCTTTCTTTGAGCGAGAAAGTCAGGCTGATCCGCCAGGCTTGTTGCTCCGCGCTGGCACTGGTAATGCCGTGTAACTCACGCGAGGTCAGAATTTCACTGGCCAAGCGTATTGCCCGCTCAGCATTCAAGGGCTCTTCGATATCCAGACCAACACCGCGCCAATGTGTAGATTCGGCAACAACCGCAGCAGCCAGGCCGTGGCCGTGGGAGATGGAGCCACAGACATTCAATGGCCAGACCGGAGCACGGTCCTCGCCAACAGCTGGCACGCTAGCAACACCGGTTACCTGACGCAGTGCTTCGCGTGCGCAAATACGGCCTGCAAGGTATTCAGTTTGGCGCTTTGCAACGCCGCGCACAGGAGCAATCGCACAGCACTCAAACGCCGTAGGGTCAAACAAGCTGGGGTCAAATTGCGTGCTGATCAGCCGAATGCCAGGCATCTGCACAGGTAAAGGCCAGCGCTCGCTCAGTGGTGTGCAGCAGTTCGGTAAGTAGTTTTCATTCATCACTGTATTCTGCACGGTGTCCGACAGGCGATCTAGGCAAAGCTGCGGCTGCTGAGCTATTGAGGCGTAGACAGGCTTTTATCAGGCCAGTTTAAGGGTTACGACGCCGAGCAGGATCACTAGACAAGAGACAATTCTGAGCAGTGGCAATGTCTCTTTGAGGACCAGTCGTCCGATCAGCAAGGCAAATAACACACTGCTTTCACGCAGTGCAGAGACCACTGCGACCGGGGCCAAGGTCATCGCCCAGATGACGATGCTGTAGGCCATTAGCGACATCACACCTCCGCTCAAGCCGCCTTTCCAGTGCTGGCTTAATTTGCCTAAAACTGCGGTGCCTCGCATCGCTACGAGGACTACCAAGGTCACCAGGCCATTGGTAGCAAACAGCCACATGGCGTAAGACAGAGCATCGCCATTGATCCGCGCGCCAACGGCATCTGCAAGGGTGTAGGCCGCAATAAAACTGGCGGTCGTGAGTGCGGTCAGGAGCAATGGGGTATTGAAGGGACTGTCTTTCTGGGTGCGCAGTGCCATCAGCCAGATGCCGGTGACCAATATAAGCAGCCCACTGATTTGTCCCCAACTCAAGGTTTCGTGAAGCAAGGCGACGCCGATCAAGGCAACGATCAATGGCGAGCTACCCCGCGACAAGGGGTAGACCTGACTCAGGTCGCCGTATTTATAGGCATGGGCGAGAAAACCGTTGTAACCGATATGCAGCAGTGCCGAGAGGATTATCCACGGCCAGGCAGTTGCTTCGGGCAGGGCCACGAACGGCAATGCGCAGGTTGCGGCGATACCGGCGCCGATCTGAATCAGGCATACACTCAGGTACCGATCCAGACCGATTTTGATCAGGGCGTTCCAGCCTGCATGGAGCATGGCGGCTGCCATTACTGCAAAGAAGATACTGCTGTCCAAGCGCGTTTATCCTTGTTGCAACCCATTGCGATGTCAACGCGCAGTGGAAACAGGCGTGCGAATTACCAGTGGGGCGGTTTACGCCTGTCTTTTTACTATTTACCAACCCGGTACGCCAGTCATGTCCGGTAGTTTGTGAGCAATCCCTTTGTGGCAGTCAATACAGGTGGCCTCACCGCTGGCCAATGAAGTGGAGTGCATTTTCGCCGCACGTTTGCTTTGCTTGGTGAAGTCCATGAAGTCGAAGTTGTGGCAGTTGCGACATTCCAGCGAGTCGTTGCTCTTAAGCCGCTGCCATTCATGTTCGGCGAGTTCGCGGCGGTGGGCGAGAAATTTTTCCCGGGTGTTGATGGTGCCAAATATCTTGCCCCATACCTCTTTGGAGGCCTGCATTTTACGTGCGATTTTATCGGTCCACTTATGCGGCACGTGGCAATCTGGGCAAGTGGCGCGCACGCCTGAGCGGTTGCTGTAATGGATGGTTTCCTTGAGTTCGACAAACACGTTGTCACGCATTTCGTGGCATGAGGTGCAAAACTGCTCGGTGTTGGTCACTTCAAGAGCGGTGTTGAAACCACCCCAAAAAATGATTCCGGCAATAAAACCGCCAAGGGTCAAGACTCCAAGACTGATGTGCAGGCTGGGACGGCGCAGCGTGCCCCAGTAATCCTTCAGGAAGGCGAACAAAGATTTCATAACACCTCCTCAAGGATTCTGATTGGCCGATTTGTTTTCTTGTTCCAGCACTGTGTCGATGTTCTCGAAGGTATTGCCCACAAGTGGTGGAGCCTCTTTTTGTGTGACATGGCATTGGTTGCAGAAGTAGCGCCGAGGCGATACCGCCGCCAGCGCCTGGCCGTCACGATCCATGTAATGGGTGATGCTGATCATCGGTGCCTGGGTTTTGGCGCTGTTTGCGCGGCTGTGGCATGACAAGCATTTGTTGCTGTTTTTATCCAGGTGATAGCCACGGATGCTGTGCGGAATCGTCGGCGGCTGTTCGGGGTAGTTACGCTCGCGCTTGATGTCCTTGTTTTCGGTGCTGCTTAACTTCGGAGCAGGAAGATCCTGGCTCAAGGTGCCACCCGGACGTCGCCCATCGGGTGCAGGTGCGTCGAGTGGATAATTGATGTCGCTGGCAACTGCAATGCCAAAGACGGCAAGTAGTAAAAGCGGCAGTAGGCGGTAGCTCATGACTGTTTTCCTCAGGCCAGGTTGACCAGTTCGATCTTCACCGCACATTTTTTGTAGTCGGTTTGCTTGGAGATCGGGTCGGTGGCATCCAGCGTGACTTTGTTGATCAGTTTTCGAGCATCAAAAAAGGGTACGAATACCAGCCCTTGAGGGGGCTTGTTGCGCCCGCGGGTTTCGATGCGTGCGCGGGTTTCGCCACGGCGGCTGATGACCTTAACTTCACTGCCGCGCCGGGCCTTCATTGCTTTTGCATCGTCGGGATGCATGTAAACCACTGCGTCAGGCACGGCTTTGTGTAGCTCAGGCACGCGCTGGGTCATGGTCCCGGTGTGCCAGTGTTCGAGTACCCGGCCAGTGCAGAGCCAGAACGGGTATTCCTCATCCGGTGATTCTGCTGGCGGCTCGTAAGGCAGAGCGAAGACGATGGCCTTTTTATCGGCATGGCCGTAGAACTGCACCTCGCTGCCTTTTTCCACGTACGGGTCGGAACCTTCGCGGTAGCGCCACAGGGTTTCCTTGCCATCCACCACCGGCCAACGCAGGCCGCGAGCGTTGTGATAATCATCAAAGGGTGCGAGGTCGTGGCCGTGCCCGCGGCCAAAGGCTGCGTATTCTTCAAACAAGCCTTTTTGCACGTAGAAGCCAAAGGCTTTGGCCTCATCATTGAGATAGCCTTCAGCCAGTTGCTCGCTCGGGAACTGGTCGACATGACCATTCTTGTAGAGCACCTCGAACAGTGACTTGCCTTTTAATTCGGGCTTTTTGGCCAGCAAGTCTTCGGGCCAGACATCTTCGGTTTTGAAGCGCTTGGAAAACTCCATCAACTGCCACAGATCCGACTTGGCATCGCCCGGCGGGCTGACAAGTTGATGCCAGAACTGGGTGCGGCGTTCGGCGTTGCCGTATGCGCCTTCCTTTTCGACCCACATGGCGGTCGGCAGTATCAGGTCGGCGGCCTGGGCCGATACGGTTGGGTAGGGGTCCGATACGATCACAAAGACATCTGGGTTGCGCCAGCCCGGCAGGACTTCCTGCATGATATTGGGCCCGGCCTGCATGTTGTTGCTGGCCATGGTCCAGTAAACCTTGAGTACCGAGTCTTTGAGCATGCGGCTCTGTTGTACCGCATGAAAGCCCGGTTTTTCCTGAATGGTTCCGGCTGGAAGCTTCCAGATTTTCTCGGCGGTCTCACGGTGTTTGGGATTGGTGACGACCAAATCAGCGGGTAAGCGGTGCGAGAAGGTGCCCACTTCACGAGCGGTGCCGCAAGCCGATGGCTGGCCTGTCAGAGAAAACGGGCTGTTGCCCGGCTCGCTGATTTTGCCGGTCAGCAAGTGAATGTTGTAGACCATGTTGTTGGCCCAGACACCACGGGTGTGCTGGTTAAAACCCATTGTCCAGAATGACACCACCTTGCGTTTTGGGTCGGCGTACAACTCGGCCAACTGCTGCAGTCGCTCAGCGGGCACGCCGCTTTCTTTGGCCGCACGTTCAAGGGTGTAGGGTTTGACGAACTCGGCGTATTGCTCGAACGATATATCGTCCCAGGTGTTGGCCTTGTCGGCGTTCTTGGCTTGCATCTCCAGTGGGTTATCCGGGCGCAGGCCGTAACCGATATCTTCAGCGCCTTTGGCGAAACGGGTGTGCTTGCCGATAAAGTCCTTGTTCACTGCGCCAGACTGAATGATGTGATTGGCGATGTAGTTAAGAATCAGCAAGTCAGTCTGCGGCGTGAACACCATTGGGATATCAGCCAGCTCAAAACTGCGGTGCTCAAAGGTCGAAAGCACGGCGACTTTTACATGGGGAGCACTCAAGCGGCGGTCAGTCAGGCGGCTCCAGAGAATGGGGTGCATCTCGGCCATATTGGAGCCCCAAAGCACAAAGGCATCGGTGGCTTCAATGTCGTCATAGCAGCCCATGGGTTCATCCATGCCGAAGGTACGCATGAAGCCCATGACCGCTGAAGCCATGCAGTGGCGTGCGTTAGGATCGATGTTGTTGCTGCGAAAACCTGCCTTCATCAACTTGTTGGCGGCGTAGCCTTCCCAGACGGTCCATTGGCCTGAACCAAACATGCCGAGCGCAGTGGGACCGTCTGATTTGAGGGTTTGCTTGACCTTGGTTTCCATGATGTCAAAAGCTTGCTCCCAGCTGATTGGCTGGAACTCGCCCTGTTTGTCGTACTGACCGTCCTTCATGCGCAGCATCGGCTGGGTCAAGCGATCGGTGCCGTACATGATCTTCGACAAGAAGTAGCCTTTAACACAGTTAAGACCGCGATTGACCTCGGCTTTGACGTCGCCATGGGTTGCCACCACCTGGTTATCGCGGGTCGCAACCATCACGCTGCAACCTGTGCCACAAAAGCGGCAGGGCGCTTTGTTCCAGTTCAGCGTGGTCATGTCTGATTCAGTGATTAGATTGGAGGCCGTGGTAATGATCGGCAGACCCGCCGCAGCTGCGGCTATTGCAGCGGCTTGGGCTTTGGCAAACTGACGACGTGTCAGGTTCATGGTGTTGCTCCTTCGCTGGCGAGGAGTTCGTGATAAACCAGCGCGGCATTTAGCACGCCGGGAATGTTGTTGATCTGATCGATGCGTTGAAGTATTTGCTGTTCATTGTTCGCCTCAATCACGACCACGAGCTTGCCGACAGGGCTCTCTTGATGCAGTTCAAGGTCAGGTAGCAAGCGCAAGTTGGCTTTCACCGCGGCAAATAATTCGGGGCGTGCGTGTACCAACAAACTGGCGATATGCAGGGATTCATCCATCGTGGGTTGCTCCAGACTGAGCCTGTGCCGGTTGCGAGTGGGCGAGCTTAGGACGGTGGGCCGGGTGGGCCGAGAAGCATCTGCAAGAACCAGATAAAGAAACCGTAACCACCAACAATGGCGATGGCTAATGCAGGGAACAGGCAGATGACAAGAAATAGAAAAAGCCGGGTTTCCTTGCCCTTTGTACCCTGATCATCGGATGGATGATGCATAGAGGTTCACTCCTCAGCAGGTGTGAACAAAAGTCTAGACTTGCTTGGAAATACTGGACTGATCCGGAGCAATAACCTGATAAACGGTAGGGTTAAGTGCGAGTGAGAAGCTTTATCATTTTGTTGTTCAAGCCAGAGCAGCAGTGATGTAGATAGCATGCTAACATTTGTCGGCGGCTAGTCAGGGGCCGTTTTTTTGTGAGCTGCTAAATGTCCGATACAACGCTTGCTAGCCATTTGCAACAAGGCACCAGTGCCTATAAACGCGCCACTTTTGCGTTATTTTGCGCGGGGTTTTCGACCTTTGCCTTGCTCTATTGTGTGCAGCCCTTACTGCCTTTATTGGCCAGCTCTTTCAGTGTGTCCGCCGCGGCCAGCAGCTTGGCGTTGTCGCTGACCACGCTGAGTCTTGCCGTCTGTTTGCTGGTCAGTGGCGCACTTGCCGAAAGCTGGGGACGCAAGCCGGTAATGGCTGTTGCCTTGGGGCTGGCCAGCTTGCTTGGAATTGCCTGTGCTTTTGTCAGCGACTGGGATCACTTATTGATTTTGCGTGCACTGCTCGGCTTGGCGCTGAGTGGTCTGCCGGCACTGGCCATGGCCTATGTTGGTGAGGAATTCGATCCCAAAGCCTTGCCAGCAGCCATGGGCTTGTATATCGGCGGCACTGCTCTTGGTGGTTTGTTGGGACGTTTGCTTGCAGGTTTTCTCAGCGATATTGGCGGTTGGCATTTGGCCTTGGCCGGTATTGGCGGCCTCGGTGTATTGGGCCTTGGCTTGTTTATCTGGCTGTTGCCCGCGTCGCGGCATTTTCAGGCGCAGTCGTTGTCGTTCAGCGGTCTGTTACGCAACTTTCGGTTGCACCTGGCCAATCGAGAGCTACGGCTGTTATTCAGCATGGGCTTCTTGTTGATGGGCGGTTTTGTCGCCATGTTCAACTACGTCGGCTTCCGTCTGGCCGCACCGCCATTCAACTTGTCGTCGACGGTGATTGGCTTGCTGTTTACTGTTTATCTGGTAGGTATTTTCAGTGCTGGCTGGGCTGGAAGACTTGTGCCTCGTTTGGGCGCACGCCAAGTTATGCAGGGCGGGATTGTCATCATGCTGATCGGTGTCGGGCTGTGCGCGACGCCTTGGCTGGTTGCTGTGGTTATTGGTTTGGGGCTGTTCACGCTTGGCTTTTTCGCTGCGCATGCGGTTGCCAGTGGCCAAATTGGTCAGCGTGCAAAAGGCGCCAAGGCTCAGGCATCCGCACTTTACCTGTGTGCCTACTATCTGGGCTCAAGCGTGGTCGGTTACGTTGGTGGCTATGTCTGGGAGCACGCGGGTTGGTTGCCGTTGTTGGGCGTTTTGGCAGGTTTGTTTATTGTCGCCGCATGGCGTGCACGCAAGCTGTAAATATCAGCACACGACCAATTTACTGCTCCATCGAACGATAGGCTCCGGGCGTCAAACCGGTCCATTTTTTGAAAGCACGGTGAAAGGCCGAGGGTTCAGAAAACCCCAGTTGCTCGGCAATCACCTGAATTGACACCTCATCGCGGCTCAGGTGGTAAATAGCCAGGTCGCGGCGTAAATGGTCCTTCAATTCCTGGAAGCTGGAGCCCTCTTCGCGCAGGCGGCGGCGCAAGGTTTGCGGGCTCATGTGCAGTTTTTGCGCGACTTCTTCAAGGTCTGGCCATTCGCTGCAATTACGTCCGAGCGAGCGCCGTATCTGGCTGTTCAAGCTATGCCCGCCATCGGGGCGGGCAAGAAGATCTGCCGGTGAATGTTGAAGAAAATGCTTGAGCGTGCGTTCGTCCTGCAGCAATGGCATCGCCAGATAACGCTTGTGAAAACGGATGCAGGTCCGTTGACTATTGAACTCACGCGGGCAGGGAAATAGCAGTTGATAGTGCGCCTCATGATCCGGCTTGGCGTAGCTGAATGTTGCCTGCTCAAGACGAATCCGTTGGCCGATTAGCCAACTGCTCAAACGGTGCCAAATAACCAGTAATGACTCGATCAAAAAATGTTCAGGGTCATTCAAGGCTGAGCCATCGACGGTGAGACAGGCGATGTCACCTTCGTGGCTGATCTGAATGCTCGGTGCTTCGGGAAACAGGCTATAAAACAGGCTGCCGCGACTCAGGGCTTTTTCCAGTGAATGGCAATGGATAATGGCATGGCACATCATTGCGAAGGTGCCGCGTTTGCTTGGATATTTGGCGAAGCCGAGATATTCGTCGTCGAGCAGTTCCCAAAGCTGCTGGATGAGCAGGGTGAATTGCTCGGGCGCGATGCGCGCTCGCGGTTCATCAAGTAGTGCCGGCTGGATATTAAGCTGGCGAAGCAGCGCCGAACAGTCACAACCCTTGCGCTGCGCACCGCCTAAAACGGCACGGACAAAATGGCTGGCAATGGTTTGTTCACTCATGAAAATGTTCCCGGCTAACGACTGCCCGATGGTGCCAGTCAGTCGCGGTAGGGACAAGCATACTGGCGCATGGATGAGCAGGCGTGCGCTGAAATGGCCGTTTCAGCGCATAGCGGGTTATCTGTCAGGGCCGATAAACAACAGGTCAGATGGGTTGCCAACGCTGACTCGTTGCTGGACTTTTCCCAGCTTACCGCTGAGCGCATCGCGGGCAATCACCAGCACTTCATCGCTACGTTGATTGGCCACCAACAGGTGATTACCACTCGGGTCTAGGCTGAACTCGCGTAACTCTTTGCCTTCGATCCTGTGGCGCTGAATTAACTCAAGTTGAGTATCAGTTGGATTGGTTTTGAATACCAGTATCTGGCTCACCGGACCGCGAGTTGCAACGTATAAAAAGCGGCCATCCGCCGAGGTGTGCAAAGCCCCTGCTGCATATCTCGCGGGTTCAGTGTTGGGCTGATCAAGATCAATAATGTGCTGGTTTAATAGCTTGCCTTGCTCGTAGTTGAACACGGCTAGCTGATTACTGAGTTCAAGCGTCAGGTAGGCTTGCTTACCGTCATTACTAAACAGCAGATGACGCGGGCCGCTGCCGGGGGGCAAAGCAGTCGAGCCCGCGGGCGTTAAAGGTGTTTTTGAGCCTGCTTGGGGGTTATAGCGATAGCTAAACACATGATCAGCGCCTAGATCGCTGGCAAACAAATACTGTTGGTCATGGCTCATTACCACTGAGTGAACATGTGAGCTGGCCTGGCGCTCTTTATTGACATGGCTGGGCGGGTGGCTAAAGCGCTGACTTGGCGCCTGCAACTCACCGTCGGAGCTAACGGGTAACACGCTTAGACTGCCGCCAGGCTTGGGGTTTACTGCATAGTTGGCGACGAACAGAAAGCGGCCGTCGGGGCTCAAGCCAGCATGGGTTGGCTCATCGCCGCCGCTGTCGACACGGTTGATTGGGCTAATCGAGTGGTCGTTTGAGTCAATTGAAAAACTACTGGCCTGACCGATGTTAGCGGCTTGGCCCGGGCCGTTTTCATTCACGCTGAATAGCGTGCTTTGATCCGCCGAAAGCAACAGGAAGGATGGATTAGCCGCGGTGATGACTTGTTCCGGCTGCTCACTGATTTGACCTGTTTGATTGTCGTAGTGATAACGATAAATGCCCTGGCTTGCGCCTTGGGTGTAGCTGCCAATTAACAGATCGTATTGGTTGGGCATGATCGGGCTCGTGGTGCAGGCGCATAAGCTGGAAATGCTTAGTAACAGGGCGATTGGTCTGAGCATGCTTGCTCCTTGGTAAGCAAAAAGAGGGCCTTGCGGCCCTCTTAGGTTGCAACTAGCCGGTCTAGGCGCTGCTATTTTTTCGGCAGTGCAAAGGCCATTACATAATCACCCTGCCTGGTGCCGAGCGAGCCGTGACCACCGGCAACCACCAGCACATACTGACGACCATCTTTGCCAGTGTATGTCATAGGTGTGGTCTGGCCGCCAGCAGGTAGGCGGCCTTCCCATAGTTGCTTGCCGTTACGTACGTCATAGGCGCGCAGGTATTGGTCAAGCGTGCCGCTGAGAAAGGCCACGCCAGCTTCAGTGGTGATTGTTCCACCAAGGCTTGGTACGCCCATCGGTAGCGGCAAAGGTACAGGTGAGCTGTCACGCACTGTGCCGTTTTTGTGCTGCCAGATGACCTGATTGTTGGTCAGATCAACAGCTGCGACATAGCCCCAAGGCGGCGATTGGCACGGCAAGCCTAGCTGCGACAGCAACGGCTGCAGAATCACGCCATATGGCGCGCCTTTGTTGGGTTGCACGCCTTCTGTTTCACTCTTGCGAGCTGGGCCACCTTCAACAGCCTCACTCGGTACCAGTTGTGAAGTGAACGCCATGTAGTTGGGGTTTACGATGGCAATCTGACGTTTAGGATCAACCGAGATACCGCCCCAGTCGAACACGCCGAAGTTACCTGGATAGACAATCGAACCTTGCAGTGATGGCGGGGTGTAGATGCCTTCATAGCGCAGTGATTTGTACTGGATGCGGCATAGCATCTGGTCAAATGGCGTGCCGCCCCACATGTCCTTCTCAGTCAGTGTTTTCGGCATAAAGTGGAGATCCGACATGGGCTGCGTCGGCGAAGTGAAATCGCCCTCGACTGCGCCCTGCGGAACCGGTACTTCATTGACCGGGACAATCGGCTTACCGGTTGCACGGTCAAGCACATAGATGCTGCCTTGCTTGGTCGAAGCCATCAGCGCGGGCTTAACGCCATCGGCTGTTTTGATGTCAATCAGGGTCGGCTGACCACCAATGTCCATATCCCACAAGTCGTGGTGGGTCATCTGGAAGGTCCAGCGGACTTTGCCCGTTTTGGTATCCAGCGCAGTCACGCCAGCACTGTAGGTTTCTGATGCCTCGGAGCGATTGCCACCCCATTGGTCAGGCATCTGGTTGCCCATTGGCAGATACAGCAGGCCGAGCTTGTCGTCGATGCTCATCACCGACCACATGTTCGGTGAGTTGCGGGTGTAGGTTTCACCTTCGGCAATAGGCGCAGTGGCGTCTGGATTGCCGCTGTCCCAGTTCCACACAAGGTGGCCATCTTTGGCGTCGTAGGCGCGAATCACCCCGGAAGGCTCGTCGACTGACAGGTTGTCAGTCACGTGGCCGCCAATGATCACCAAATCGCCACTGACACCGGGAGGCGATGTCGAGTAGTAGCCACCTGGAGTGAAGCTGCCAATGTTGGCAGTCAGATTAACTGTGCCATTGTCACCAAATTCGCTGCAGACTTCACCGGTATCAGCATTGATTGCCATCAAGCGGGTATCAGCGGTTGGCAGGAATAGGCGACGCGGGCAGGCATTCTGTTCAGGCGAAGTACTGGCTTGAGCCGCACTTTTGTCTTCGTGATAAGCGACGCCACGGCACGTCATGTGCGCCCAACCTTTGAAACTCTCAGCATTTTGCGTGCTGAGCTTAGGGTCGAAGCGCCAGATTTCCTTACCGCTGTCCGGGTCAAGCGCTATCACTTGGCTGTGCGGCGTGCAGACATACAGCATGCCGTTTACTTTCAGTGGAGTGTTTTCGGCGGTGGTTTCCTGCGGGTCGTTTGGCCCCGGAATGTCACCGGTACGATAGGACCATGCCAGCTCCAACTGGCTAGCATTTTCTGGGGTGATCTGGCCCAGCGGAGAGTAGCGGTCACCAAAGTTGGTGCGACCGTATGCTTGCCAGTCGCCGTCAGGCATTTGCGGCGCCGCATTTTTTACATCAGTGGTGGCACGGGTTAGCTCGCCCTTGATTTCACCGTTATAACCAGTGAACTGGCTTGCAACCGCAACAGCTCCGGCCAACACTACTGACGCGCCGAGCAAACCGTTCGCCAAGCCAACAGGTTGTGGCTGTAATGGGCGACGCAGCCACGGTAGCCACAGCAGTAAGCCAATGGCGAACCACAAAGACAGGCGCGGCACCAGTTGCCACCAGTCGAGGCCAACTTCCCAGACCGACCAGCCGGTGCTTGCGAACAGGAAAATCGCATAAATAATGACGACTGCTGGATGCAACCTGAACAGGAAAAAGCCGCTCAGGCTAACGCCTATACCCGCTAGCAGGTAATACCAAGAACCACCGAGCATGCCGAGGCGGATGCCACCGACCAATAATGCCAAGCCCATGATGAGCAGAAGTCCTGCCAATATTTTGGCGGGTATTCGGCCGCGATTCCGTGCACCAGCAGTGCGCATATAAAAGCTCCTGTTTGAGGATTAACAACAGTGTAAACAGTCGAACGTCGATTTGGAGCATCGGAATACTTGAACGCTGAATGGTTCAGTATCCGAAGCATTTTGCTATCGCGAGCGCTGTTAAATCGATGTTCGGAATATTTTGTGACAGATGCCCATAATACCTGACAGAAACAGTCAATGCAGGCTGAGCGTATGTGTCATTGAGGCGCGTTCATGCTGCGTCTAGGCTGAAAGCGAACCTATTATCAGTAATAGTGTGGCCAAACCTGATCAGCGATGGTTGTGTTGATTTGAATAATCAGACCCAAGGAGTTGCAATGACCGGTCCACTCGCTTCGCTCAAGGTGCTGGATTTTTCGACGTTGCTACCGGGGCCATTTGCCTCGCTGCTGTTGGCTGACATGGGGGCGCAGGTGTTGCGGGTTGAGTCGCCTACGCGGGTCGATCTAGTGCGTATTTTGCCGCCGCATGTTGATGGTGTGTCAGCCAGCCATGCTTATCTCAATCGCAATAAGCGCAGCATTGCCCTGGATTTGAAACAAGCCGCTGCGGTTGAGGTGGTCAAGCAACTGGTCATGGACCATGACATTGTGCTTGAACAGTTCCGACCCGGGGTGATGGATAAACTCGGTGTTGGCTATGAAGCGTTAAAGGCGATAAACCCCAGATTGATTTACGTCTCTATCACTGGTTACGGGCAAACCGGGCCCTACAAGGACCGCGCCGGACATGACATCAATTATCTGGCTCTGGCTGGCATCGCCAGCTATACCGGGCGTAGCGAGACCGGGCCTTTACCACTTGGTGTGCAGCTTGCCGATATAGCTGGCGGTTCCCTGCATGGCGTCATGGGGTTGTTAGCTGCGGTTATTCAACGCAATGTCACTGGCGAAGGCCAGTATGTTGATATCAGCATGACTGACTGCGCGTTCAGCCTTAATGGCATGGCCGGTGCGGGCTATTTAGCCGCGGGTGTAGAGCCGGAGATGCAAAAACAGGCGCTTAACGGCGGCAGTTTCTATGACTATTACCGCACGCGGGATGGTCGCTGGATTTCGGTAGGGAGTCTGGAGCCGCAGTTTATGCAGCAATTTTGTGCGGCAATTGGTCGTCCAGAGTTGGCTTTACGGGGCTTGACGCAAAAGCCAGAGGATCAGCAGGCCCTCAAGCGGGAGCTGGAGATCGAATTTGAGAAGCACGATTTTGATGAGCTGTGTCAGCGCTTTGCGCAAACAGATGCCTGCGTTGAACCTATGCTCAATCTGTCTGAAGCTTGTGAACATCCGCAGCTCAAGGCCCGGGATCTGCTGATAGACGTGCCGCGAGAAGGGCTGGCGGCACAAAAACAGTTGGCCTGCCCGATCAAGTTCTCTTCAGGTTTGCCTGCGCCCCGGCATGTTGGGGTTGAGGTCGGTGCGCATACGACTGAAGTGCTCGCTGAGCTCGGTTATAGCGAGCAGCAAATCGCAGAGCTGAAGGCCAGCAAGGCGGCGATCTGAGCGACGCACACACCCTGCAGAACAGGGTGTGTGCGGTTTACGCTTGAGTCAGTGTCATCAATACATCGGCGTACCAGGTGCAATTGAGCCCCAGCGCTTCATCGAGCTCCAGATCACGGGTGCCGACATCCAGGCGTGCCGAGTGAATGCCAAGCAGCACCCAGGGCAACTCGCCGAGTGTGTCTTTTTGCTCTGAGGTTGCGCGCATCACCACCGGGGCGCCGCTGATGCCGCGGTGGGTACGGGCATCGCTCAAGAAATAGCCTTCACCCTGAAATCTGAGGCCGAAGGATGAGGCGATAACCGCCTGCCTGACCACGGGAATATGGTGCAGGGTGTCGTGGAAACCCAAGGGAAAACCAACCACCAGCATTGAGCTGCCCACTTCGACCTGATCCAGCGAGTGCTGCAAATGCGCCGGGGTGTAGGCCTGATAGAACATCTTTTCAGGCAAGGCGGCGCGGTTGAGTTCAATCACTGCAACGTCAATTTCACCCGTGGCATCTTCGGCCTGACGCCAGATACTTTTGCCCTGGTGATAAAGCGGGATCGAAAACCCAATGGATTCTGCGATATTGTCAGGGTCAGTATGCAGCTCGATTTCAATGCGATTGGGGTAATGCTCGGTGGCCGCGTCGATTACGACGTGGCGACTGGTCACCAAAAATAGCCGTTTATCACGCTCAAAGAAGAAGCCAGTTGCATTAGTCAGTTGGCGGTCCTGATCAAATGTCCACAAGCGCGTAGCGGTTAGCAAAATGGGTTCGATCATTAGCCTGTCCTTGAGCAATTGGAGATTGAGTATGCACCTTGTAGCCTTGCTTAGGTGTTTGACGGACATTTTGCACAATAGTGCCGACAAGCTGCTGGTGCGCTGATTTAAGGCGGGGTTGTTCGGTCAGCTATCGGACGGGGTTGTGAGGAGCGCATGGAGCAGCCTTGCGCGGGTTATTCGACGCGCTGTTCACCAGTGAAGCTCAGTGTGACTTTACAACGTCGACAGAAATAACGCCGACCTTTGGCAACCAGAGCATGGCGTTGGGCCGAGAAGGGGAACTCACCTTTGCTGTCTGGGCAAGTGCAGCGGTAGATATAACGCTGCACCTGGCGCCGCTGGACCGCATAGCTATGGCAGCGATGGGGCGGCAATTCGTAAACGCCACGCATGATTAGTTGCCACTCTTCGCCGTGGGCCTGAATGCTTAATCCAAATAGATGATGGGCAATCAGGTGGGCGACTTCGTGGGCAACGGTTTGTTTTAGAAAGTCTTGTTGGTTATCACGGTAAAGTTGCAGGTTAAAACGCAGCTTGTTCTCCGTGAGATGGGCGACTCCAGCCTTTTGTCCGCGCAGCTTGAAACTAATTTCAGGGCGTGGGAAGGGTTGCTTGAAGAAGGCCTCAGCTTGTAAGTAACAGGCTTCTACACGGTCGTGGATCTGGTCGGGCATAGGCTTCACAGCAACTAGTCAGAGGATCAATTATGCCCGTGCCAAGCTGTTCTGACAGCTGTTAAACGACGAAACCACCGGTTGGTGGTTTCGTCAGTTGTTTTCAGTTAGTGATCAACTGGTGTATTCCGGGCCAATGCCTATCCCCCAAAAAATGACCGATGCGGCAATCATCGCCACCAGCACCACCAAACCAACGGCGAGTACTGAACTTGAGAACATAAACCCTTCGTCCTCAGGAATGCTCATAAAGGTTGGAATGCCTACGTAAAGCAAATACACCGTGTAGCAAATGGCTATTGTGCCAAGCACCAAGCCCAGCCACATGTGCGGATAGAGTGCAGCCAAACCTCCTATAAACAGTGGGGTCGCGGTATAAGCGGCAAACACCACGCAGCGAGTGAATGATGGTGTGGCGTCATAGGTGCGCGCCATCCAGTGAATAAACGCGCCCATGACTGCAACCCCTGCAAGCATGGCGATGTAGGACATTATCGTGAGGTAAAGTGCGCTACTTTCGGTCAGCATCACCGGCTCACGCTGGCCGATTGACCAGCCTACCTGCGTGGTTCCGATATACGCTGATACTGCGGGAATCGCCGCGAGCAACAGGACGTGGGTGAGATACATGTGGCTGATGGATTCTTCTTCGCCACGTATTTCTTGCCATTCTTGGTCGGGATGGGTGAAGAGCCCCCAAACATGGTGGATCATACAGGCACCTCCTCTTGTTATCCGGCCGCCCCCCAGCGGAGTGCCCGAGACGCGTGAGCAGCGTTGCCGGGTACAGGCCAATTTAAATGCGACCGTATGTCGCAGTATAGGCAGAGGCTGGGGGAAATGAGGGGTATTGGCTTAGAGCAAATTACTCTGTGCAGCTCACTGGTAATAGCGAGTAAGAATTTCCATGGCTTTATTGATCGACTGCAAACGCTGGGTATTGCCGCCCCGGTCTGGGTGATGGATGCTCACTAATTGGCGGTAGCGCTGCTTGATCCGCTCTAAATTGAGGCTTTCAGTGCTGTTCTGAAGTTCGAATAACTCAAGGGCAGCCAGTTTCTCATCACCACCTTGCATTCGCGTCCAGAAACTCACTAATAGCTTTTCAACATCGCGTTCTTCGATGCCGCGCAAGTTGGCCATGTCCAGGTAATAGCTGCGCAGCGGGTCATGTTCGCCGAGCGCTTGCTGGCCCGATTGCTGGTTGACTTGAAAGGGGCGTAACTCGATCAGGATGGCGCTGATGTGCAGATCAGCGCTTTGTTGCTGCCAAAGCTGATCGCGCAGGCGATAGAGCGCGTTAAACAATAGGAAATGGGTGCGAAACAAGGCCAGTTTGTCGGTCAACGGCAAGTTGGGGATATGCGTTGAGTTCAGGCTTTTCAGCTGCTGAATAAGCGCGTACTCGCTTAGCCCATCGGGTGCAGCCTGTAGCAGGCACAGTAGCTGCTCGGGTAAATCGAGGGTCGGATCAAGAACGTCAGTCATGGGCTAAGCCTACCAACTGTGTCGCCCGCTCGCAGCGAGTGATCGAGTTGAGCGCCGGTAACTGTGTCCAAAGTCTCATTTGTCACTTGCACGGCTAAATCGCTGCATCAGGCGATTAATGGGGTAGGGTGGCGCGCACAATCTAGGTAAACTGTCGGGCTTTAGTATTTCTATGCGGACACCAGCGCACCATGGGCACCCTTTCGGTCAATCAGAACAAACTGCAAAAACGTCTGCGTCGTCAGGCTGGCGAGGCCATTGCCGACTACAACATGATCGAAGATGGCGACAAGGTGATGGTGTGCCTGTCGGGCGGTAAAGACAGTTACACCATGCTCGATGTGCTGTTGCATTTGCAGAAAGTAGCGCCGATCAAGTTTGAAATTGTCGCGGTGAACATGGACCAAAAGCAGCCAGGTTTCCCTGAGCACGTGCTGCCAGCGTATCTGGAGTCGATTGGTGTGGCGTATCACATCGTCGAGAAAGACACCTATTCAGTGGTCAAGGAAAAGATACCTGAAGGCAAAACCACCTGTTCGCTGTGCTCGCGCCTGCGTCGCGGCACTCTTTACACTTTCGCTGATGAAATTGGCGCAACCAAAATGGCTCTTGGCCATCACCGTGACGATATTCTGGAAACCTTCTTCCTCAATATGTTCTACGGCGGCACCCTGAAAGCCATGCCGCCGAAACTGCGCTCTGACGATGGTCGCAACGTGGTGATTCGCCCGCTGGCCTACTGCAACGAAGCGGATATCGAAGCTTATTCGATGTTGAAAGAGTTCCCGATCATTCCGTGCAACCTGTGCGGCTCGCAAGAGAACCTGCAGCGCCAGGTGGTCAAGGAAATGTTGCAAGAGTGGGAGCGCAAAACCCCTGGGCGCACTGAGATCATGTTTCGCTCACTGCAGAACATTGTGCCGTCGCAGTTGGCTGACCGAGAGTTGTTCGACTTCGCCAGCTTGAAGATTGATCAGAACGCGACTCCGCGCTTTGTTGATGTAATGAACCTCTGAACCACCGCCGCCTCTATTCCAGCCTGCAAGCAAAGGCTCGCAGGCGGCTGTGTTAGAGCCGGACAAATTCTTGGCAAAGGTAATCAATGCGCGACTACAAATGGCTTAACGAATATTGCCTGAATCGTTTTGGTTCTGCCGCCGAGCTTGAAGCCCACTTGCCTCAACCTGCGTCGGCTGAGTATCTACGCAGCATTACCGATGACCGCTTCCTGTCGGTGATGAGCTTGCGGGTCTTTCGTGCAGGTCTTCGGCACAGTGTGATTGATGCCAAATGGCCTGTCTTTGAGCAGGTTTTCTTTGGTTTTGACCCCGAGAAAGTCGTGCTGATGGGTGCCGAGCGGATTGAAAACCTGATGCAGGATGCGCGCATCATTCGTCACTTGGGCAAGCTCAAGAGCGTGCCGCGAAATGCTCAGTTTATTCTCGATGTGCGTCATGAAAAGGGCAGCTTTGGTGAGTTGATTGCCAGCTGGCCGGTGGCTGATATTGTTGGCTTGTGGAAGTACATCGCCAAGCATGGTGCGCAAATGGGTGGTATGTCTGCGCCGTTATTTTTACGCATGATTGGTAAAGATACCTTTATACCGAGCAATGACATGGTTGCCGCGCTAAATGCGCAGGGCATTATCGATAAAGTCCCGACCAGTCTCAGAGACTTGGCCACGGTGCAGGCGGCTTTCAATACCTGGCATGAGCAAAGCGGACGGCCGCTGTGCCAGCTGTCTACGATGTTGGCGTATACGGTTAATCACTGAGTGCGACTATTTGCCGCGACGGCGCGACGGCGCGACGGCGCAACGGTAAGGAGTCAAAGATGTTGAGCGACATCGAACAACTGGCCCGGGCGTTCAATTGCGCCGAGCGCGTGTTGATTATCACCGGTGCTGGACTTTCAGCTGATTCCGGCCTGCCAACCTATCGCGGCGTTGGCGGCCTCTATAACGGCAATACCAGCGAGGGATTGCCGATTGAGGCCGCACTGAGCGGGCCGATGCTACAACGTGACCCGGCGCTGTGCTGGAAGTATCTGGCTGAGCTTGGCCGTGCATGTCTTGGCGCACAGGCTAACGTGGGGCATCGGGTAATCGCTGAGCTGCAAAGACTCAAGCCACAGTGTTGGTTACTAACGCAGAATATTGATGGCTTTCATCGCTCGGCTGGCAGCCCGGATGAAAGGCTGATCGAAATTCACGGCCAGCTTGCACCGCTTTATTGCCAGTCATGTGGGCAACTTGAGCATGATCTGGCGGCTTGCTTAGAGGCTCAATTACCACCGCTGTGCAGGCAATGTGCTGGCGTTTTGCGACCGCCAGTGGTGTTATTTGAAGAGATGCTGCCGGAAAAAGCTATCGACACACTTTATCAGCAGATCGGTAAGGGCTTTGACTTGGTACTGACAATCGGGACCAGCGCCAGCTTCCCCTATATTGTCGAGCCGGTACTGCGCGCCCGGGCCGTTGGCAGCTTCACAGCGGAAATAAACCCTGCACGAACCGAGCTAAGCGATACGGTTGATGTGTATTTGGCAGGAAAAGCCTTAGATGTTTTGCCTGAGCTGCTAGGTCACATTTCAGGCGATAGAATTTGCAAATCGACGCTATAGAAGGCATAGTCTCGCGAATTTATTGAATTCGACACGGCTGTGCCCATGCTAAAACGCTTCGCACCCCTCGTGCCTATTGCACTTACGGTCCTTCTGGCAGCCTGTGCTAGCCAGGCACCACAACCTCAGATCACTGAGCCTGTAGCGGTCTCCGATAATGCTGCTACGGAAGACTTTACCGACTTTACGGATGCGCTGGCCGAACAGAAGTCTTACCAATTACCGCAGTTAGCCGATTCTATTCTAGAGCACGGTCTTTCCTTGGTCGGTACGCGTTATCGCTGGGGCGGCAACACTGTTAAATCGGGATTCGATTGCAGTGGCTTTATCGGCTATTTGTTTGAGGAAGAAGCCGGCATGCAGTTGCCGCGCTCTACCCGTGAAATGATTAACATCGATGCGCCGATAGTTAAGCGCGATGAGTTGGAACCAGGTGATTTGGTGTTCTTTAGCACTAATGGCCGCGGCCGCGTTAGCCATGCCGGGATTTATCTGGGAGATGATCGATTTATCCACTCTGCCAGTCGGCGCAGTGGTGGGGTTCGCGTAGACAGCTTGCAAAGTCCCTACTGGAAGCGAACTTACATGGAAGCCAAGCGCGTACTGGCGATGGCTTCAACCGGGCAGGGAGTTATTGTCCGTTAATTTGTTTGTGCAAAGGCGCTTCGGCGCCTTTTTTCATTTTGTTGCTACTGGTTTTCTGCGGGCGCTTGGCCCGGATTAGTCGTACTGTTTTCCACTTTTTGGCATCCGTAACTGCTGTTGCTGTTGCTGTTTGGGTTTCGTAATGCGCAGGTCTCTACTCAGTATTTTGTTTTGTTGCACCTTTGGACTCTTGGCCAGCTTTTCTGCGCAGGCCGCAGAGAAACATCTCAGTGCGCAAAAGGCTTCTTTACCTAAAGCCGCAGCGGTTGTTAGCCGTGCGCAAGAGTTGATTGGTGTGCCTTATCGTTGGGGTGGCACCAATGTTCGTCGTGGTTTCGATTGCAGTGGCTTGATTGTCTATCTGTTTGGTAGCGAGGCGAATATCCACTTGCCGCGCACCACTTCACAGATGATCAAGATGAAGGCACCCAAGGTGGCCAAGAATGATTTGCGCGCTGGCGATGTGGTGTTCTTTAACCACAATGGTCGCGGGCGCGTCAGCCATATGGGTTTGTATATCGGTGAAGGTCAGTTTATCCACGCGCCTCGCACGGGCAAGAGCATTCGCATCAGCAAGCTGGGCAACAGCTACTGGTCTCGCCACTACATTGGGGCCAAGCGCTTCCTCAAAGGTGAGGGTTCACGCAATCAGCCAATGTTGGCTTCGCGTGCTCACTCGGGGCTAAATCACAAGGCTGGATTTTCGCGAACTGTGCTCTCTGCGCATAAAGCTTCGCGCAGCCAACCTGTGCTCGCGTCACGCTCACGCTTGCGTCATAAGCGATAGCGCGGCAGAGTAGGCGCATTAGGGAATAAGGTGCGCCTCGCATGACTCGAACGATCCGCATTGTATTGATCTCACTTGCAGCGCTGCTCAGCGCCTGCTCCAGTCATCCTCCGACGCCGCAAGCTGTCCCTCGAATAACCAATCCCGCCGCCAATGGCAATGCCGATGATGTGCTGATCCGTGCGATTGGCTTGGTCGGCACGCCATACCGTTATGGGGGTAATACGCCCGACGGCGGCTTCGATTGCAGCGGCCTGATTGGCTTCGTCTATCGCGATGTTGCCGGTATCAGCCTGCCGCGCACCACCAGTCAATTGAGTCAGATGCGCGGGCAAAATGTGAGTCGCAGCAATCTGCAAAGTGGCGACTTGGTGTTCTTTGCGACCAGTGGCGGCAGCAAAGTCAGCCATGCGGGAATCTATGTGGGGGAAGGCCGGTTTGTGCATGCGCCCTCAAGCGGTGGCACTGTGCGCCTCGACAGCCTGAGCAATCGCTATTGGCAGGGTGCATATCTGGATGCCAAACGCGTATTTGGCCCTGAGCTTGCGCACAACATGTGAGATACCGCTGAAAACTACCGTGTTAGAAGCCTGTCGGGCGCTAACTGATGGCGAGCCGGAAAGATAATGACCAACCGAACGCTCAATCTTGATCAGTCGTTGTACCAATACTTGCTCGATGTATCGCTGCGCGAGTCGGTGTTGCTCAAACAATTGCGTGATGAAACCGCAGAGCTGGCCAATGCACGCTGGCAAATAGCACCTGAACAAGGTCAGTTCATGGCGCTATTGGTGCAACTGCTTGCGCCGAAGTGCATTGTTGAAGTCGGTACCTTTACCGGTTACAGCGCCATTTGCATGGCTCAGGCAATGCCCGCTGGCGGCAGGCTTATTTGCTGCGACTTACCTGCGGATTACAACGCTATTGCCGAGCGGTATTGGCAGCAAGCTGGAGTTAGTGAATGTATTGAGCAGCGCTTGGCGCCAGCCCTGCAAACTCTGACTGAGCTTGAGGATGAAGGACTTACCGAGGCTGTCGACATGATCTTTATCGATGCCGATAAAGCCAATTATCCGCAGTATCTGGAGCAGGCGCTGCGTTTGTTGAAACCCGGTGGTTTACTGCTTTTCGATAACACTCTGTGGAGTGGTCGCGTGCTTGAGCTTGCGCCTGAAAGCGCAGATACCCGGGCTATTCAAGCGCTTAACCTGCAACTTAAAAATGATCCACGGGTTGATCTGTCGATGTTGCCCGTGGGTGATGGGCTGACGTTGTGTCGTAAGTGCTAAACAGCCTCTATGCCCGAGCCTATCCGTCTGCCACCTCAGCCAGAAGCCTGCGAGTTATGTGCGCGCAATGCGCCGTTAACCCGGCATCATCTGATCCCCAAGTCACTGCATAACAAAACCTACGTGCAAAAGCGCTACGCCAAGAGCGAGCGCATAACCGCCACCTTGTGGCTGTGCCGCGCTTGCCATAACCAAGTACACCGCTTATTCAGCGAAAAAGAGCTGGCGCTAACCTACAACTCCCGAGATAGCCTTTTGAGTGATGAGCGCCTGCGCACCTTTGTTGCTTGGTTGGCGGGCAAACCTGCAGGTTTTCACCCGCGTCACTGACCCTGGCGCAATGGTTTTTCCGCGAAGTAAGCCAATCCCAAAGTCTTCGCACATTGTTGTTTGACCTTCTGCTCGCAAGTCACTACTCTGCGCGGCTTGCTTCAGGTGCCTTGTATTTACAGGGTGAAACAGGGAAGTCGGTGCGTTTTGCGTGTTCACGCCAAACAATTCCGACGCTGCCCCCGCAACGGTAAACGAGTCAAATCAAACGCTTTTTCAACCACTGTGCATCTGCATGGGAAGGTGCGTTTGTAGCTGTGCTGGCAACAGCGCGCTGCTCGTAAGCCCGGAGACCGGCCTGTCGCAATTTCACGGCATCGCGGAGGGCTTTGTCGGGCGTAGCACCGTCTGTGCGTCTTTGCGTGCCTGTGGTTAATGCGTCCGCTGTTCTCCGTATGTCTTTCCCAGCCTATGTCGCACGGGTGAGAGCGGCGGAGCATACACAATGAAGAGCAAGTCCTTTTTCACGTCAGCAGCAGTTCTGCTCTGCGGCGTTTCCAGCGGTTCCCAGGTTTTCGCAGTAGAACCGAACCAGCTTGACGATACCGTGGTTACTGCCACGCGCACGGCGCAAACAGCCGAACAGAGCCTGTCTGCCGTCACTGTATTTGACCGCGCCGAAATCGAGCAAAGTCAGGTCAACTCCGTACCTGAGCTATTGCGCAAAGTCCCGGGCGTCTCGTTGGCCAATAATGGTGGTCCGGGAAAGTCGACCTCGCTGTTTATGCGCGGCACTGAGTCTGATCACGTTTTGGTGATGATCGATGGGGTCAAGGTCGGCTCTGTCAGTTCGGGCGGCGCTGCCTTGCAAGACCTGCCAATCGAGTTGATCGAGCGTGTAGAAGTGGTGCGCGGCCCACGCTCTAGCCTGTATGGCTCAGAAGCGATTGGTGGCGTCATCCAGATTTTTACCCGTAAAGGGCAGAGCGGCGGCGCCAAGCCGTTTTTCTCGGCAGGTTACGGCACACATGACACCTACACCGGCAGCGCAGGTGTTTCTGGTGGCGACGATAAAGCCTGGTACAGCGTCGGGGTCAGCAGTTCGGACACCGACGGCATCAATGTCAAATCGGCAAATATCAGCGGCTATGAAAGCGACGACGATGGTTATCGCAATCTGTCGGGCAGCTTGAGTGCCGGTTACCGTTTCGACAACGGCTTGGAACTAGATGGCAACGTTCTTAAAGCCAAGTCGCATAATGATTACGACAGCGTTAACCGCAGCCGCACCTCAGGTTTCAACGCCAATGCTGATGGCGAAACCAACGTTTATGGTGCGCGTGCACGTTTCTCTCCCTTCGATATCTGGCTGGTTACTTTGCAAGCCGGGCGCAGCGAAGATAAGTCCGACAGCTACACCGACGGTAGCTTCGAGTCACGCTTTGACAGCCGTCGCGATACCGCCAGCTGGCAGAACGATATAACCATTGCCGACGGCCAAACCTTGACCTTGGGCACCGACTACCAGCGCGACGAAATCAACGGCAGCACCGACTACGACAGCGACTCGCGTGACAACAATGGCTACTTTATCCAGTACCTGGGCGATGTCGGGCGTCATGACTGGCAAGTAGCGTTGCGCCGCGATGATAACGAGCAATTCGGTGATCACCAGACCGGCAACGTTGCTTATGGTTTTGCCCTGACTGACTGGTTGCGCAGCACCATCAGCTACGGCACTGCGTTCAAGGCGCCGACGTTCAACGAGTTGTATTTCCCCGATTATGGCAATCCAAATCTGGATGCTGAAACCTCAGAGAGCCTGGAGGTCGGGCTGACTGGTCAACACGATTGGGGGCACTGGTCGGTTAACGCTTTCCGCAATGAAATCGACGACATGATCGCTTATGACTCCTCAATCCAAGGGCCGTCAAACGTCGATAAAGCACGTATTAACGGCGTTGAGCTTGTGGTCGCCAGCCAACTTCTGGGTTTTGACTGGAGCGCAAACTACACCCTGATGGACCCGGAAAACCAGTCGGGCGGGGCCAATGATGGCAATGAATTGGCACGTCGGGCCAAGCAACTCTTCAACCTTGATGTTGATCGCCAGATTGGCAAGTTCAGCGTCGGCGGCAGCGTGCATGCCGAAGGTCAGCGTTACGATGACTTGGCCAACACCAAGGAGCTTTCGGGGTTCGCCACGGTTGATCTACGCGGTGAGTATCGCCTGACCAAGGAATGGCGCCTGCAAAGCCGTGTAGCGAATTTGCTCGGTGCCGATTATGAAACTGCCGAGGGCTACAACCAGCCAGGGCAGGCCGTGTATTTCAGTGTGCGTTACCAAGCGCTCTAGCGGATAAAACCACTTAGGCAGTGCCCAGAACGTCCCAGGGCGTTCTGGTGCTGCCAACAGGAGAAGATGATGAACCTTTCACCGCGTAACCAGTTGCTGGTTGGCATTGCACTTGCTGCCTTGATGGCCATGACTCGTGGTCAGCATTTCGCCACGGTCAACCTGCCCAGCGCATCCTGGGCTGTGTTCTTTCTGGCGGGTGTGTTGCTTAAACCGCGCTGGGTGTTTCCTGCGTTGTTTGTCGAGGCTTCGTTGCTCGACATGGCCGCTGTGCAATGGGCGGGCGTGAGTGACTGGTGTATGTCTCCCGCTTACTGGATGCTGGTTCCAGCCTACGGTTCACTCTGGTTGGGTGGCCGTTTGTATGCCGGCATGCACCGCCAACAGTTGAGCAACCTGCTGTTGCTGGCAGCTGTTGTCTCGGTGAGCGCTTTTGTCTGTTACCTGTTTTCAGGTGGTGGCTTTTTGTTCTTCTCGGGCCGTTACCCGGATCCAAGCCTGGCTCAGTTGGGCGAGCGTATCGCGGTTTACTACCCACGTTATCTAACCAACTTGGCGTTATATGTGGGCGTTGCAAGCGTCTTGTATATCGGTTTGCATGCAGCGTTCGCCGGGCGTAAACCTGAGGTGCAATCATGAGTGAGTCAACAGAGCGCGATGCCCGGCATAAGGCGCGGATGGAGCGCAAGAAAGCCCTGATCGACGAAAAAATCGCTCAGGCACAAGACGAATATGGTTTGTTGTTGGTGCATACCGGCAACGGCAAAGGTAAAAGCAGCTCCGCTTTCGGCATGGTCGCCCGAGCCTTGGGGCACGGTTATAAAGTCGGTGTCGTGCAGTTCATCAAGGGCGCGGCGAGCACTGGTGAAGAGAGTTTCTTCCGCCGTTTCCCGGACGAGGTCAGTTACCACGTCATGGGCGAGGGCTTCACCTGGGAAACCCAGGATCGTCAGCGCGATATTGAAAAAGCCCGTGAAGCCTGGGCGGTAGCTGCACAGTTATTGCACGATCCGGAAGTTGCTCTGGTGGTGCTGGATGAACTCAATATCGCGTTGAAGTACGGCTACCTTGAGCTTGAAACCGTGCTGGCCGATATCGAGTCTCGGCCGCTGTTGCAGCATGTAGTTGTGACCGGGCGCGGTGCTCTGCCGGGGATGGTAGACGCGGCGGATACGGTGACCGACATGACGCTGATCAAGCATGCCTTCAAGGCGGGTGTAAAAGCGCAGAAAGGGGTCGAGTTTTGACCGCGCGCCAGTGCCCGGCATTGCTGATCGCCGCACCTGCTTCCGGGCAAGGCAAGACCACGGTTACCGCTGCGCTGGCGCGCTTGTATTCGCGACAGGGCAAACGGGTTCAGGTGTTTAAATGTGGGCCTGATTTTCTTGACCCGATGATCCTGGCGCGTGCCTCCGGCCAGCCGGTGTACCAACTGGATTTATGGATGGTCGGTGAGGTCGAAAGTCGGCGTCTACTGTGGCAAGCAGCGGGCGATGCCGATTTGATCCTGATTGAAGGTGTCATGGGCCTGTTCGATGGTTCGCCATCGGCAGCCGATCTTGCCCGGCATTTTGCGGTGCCGGTGATGGCGGTTATCGATGCCTCGGCCATGGCGCAAACCTTTGCTGCATTGGCTCATGGTTTGGCCACCTTTCAACCGGGGCTGCCTTTTTCTGGCGTTTTGGGGAATCGTGTTGGCAGCGAGCGTCACGGGCAGATTCTTGCCGATGCATTGCCTGAGTCCATTCGTTGGTATGGCGCCTTGCCGCGCAGCGCCGACATTGAATTGCCAAGCCGTCACCTGGGTTTGGTTCAGGCCGATGAGTTGGCTGATCTGGATGCCCGATTGGATGCAGCAGCAGATGCGTTGGCTGCCAGTGCACAAGTCGAACTGCCGCCGGCGGTTGATTTTGCAGCACCGCAAGTGCATCCGGTTGAACCGTTGTTGGCTGGCGTGCGGATTGCGGTCGCGCGCGACGGCGCATTTGCCTTTCTGTATCAGGCAAACCTCGATGTATTACGCGAACTGGGCGCCACGCTGTGCTTTTTCTCACCGCTCAAGGATAACGCCTTACCGCAGGCCGACAGCCTGTACTTGCCCGGCGGCTATCCAGAGTTGCATTTGCAGCAATTGGCGGCGAACCAGGGCATGGCCACGGCGATCACGCAGCACTATGCCGCGAGAAAACCGATATTGGCCGAGTGCGGCGGCATGCTCTATTTGCTTGAGTCCTTGACCGACAAGCAAGGCGAGAGCGCTGCAATGCTTGGTCTGCTGGCTGGTCGCGCAACCTTGCAGCCACGGCTGACAGCACTGGCATTGCAAGAGGTTGAGTTGCCGGAAGGGCTGTTACGCGGGCACACCTTTCATCACTCATCGCTGGAGGGCGAGCTGCCTGAGATCGCCCGTGGTGAGTGCCCGAACTACCGGCGCACCCGTGAGGCGGTCTATCGTCAGGGGCGACTGACCGCCTCGTACATTCATTTCTACTTCGCCTCTAATCCTCGCGCCGCTGCTGAGCTGTTTCGCCCGTGAGTGAACATGCCTACAGCGCAGCAGAGCGCGCCGCGATCTATCGGGTGATTGCCGAGCGGCGTGATATGCGTCACTTCAGTGGTGGCCAGGTCGCGCCTGAACTGTTAGCCAAATTGCTTGAGGCCGCGCATCAGGCGCCGAGCGTTGGTTTGATGCAGCCTTGGCGATTTATCCGCATTACTCAGGCGCAAACCCGCGAGGCAATCGCTGAGTTAATCGAGCAAGAGCGTGTGCGCACGGCTGAGGCGCTTAATGAGCGTTCTGAGGAGTTTATGCGGCTCAAGGTCGAGGGCGTTCGTGACTGTGCGGAACTGTTGGTGGTTGGTCTGATGGACCAGCGCGAAGCGCATATTTTTGGTCGCCGTACATTACCCGAGATGGATTTAGCCTCTCTGGCCTGCGCAATTCAGAATATGTGGTTGGCTGCGCGTTCTGAAGGTTTAGGGATGGGCTGGGTGTCACTCTTTGATCCTTTCGCACTCGGCAAACTATTGGAAATGCCCGCCGGCAGCAAGCCGCTCGCCGTTTTATGTCTTGGACCTGTACACGAGTTTTATCAGCAGCCAATGTTGCAGGAGCAAGGTTGGGCGCAGCCTCGTGAGCTGAGCGAACTGCTTTTTGAGAATCGATGGGGAGCGTGATGGTAGGGCCACAACGCATAGTCTGTTTGTCTACGGAAACCTGTGAAACCCTGTATTTGCTCGGTCAGCAGTCGCGTATTGCGGGTATTTCCGGCTTTACTGTACGACCACCCCAAGCGCGCAAGGAAAAGCCCAAAGTTAGTGGTTTCACCAGCGCCCGGCTGGAGATGATTATCGCCCTGCAGCCAGACCTGGTGCTTGGTTACAGCGACTTGCAGGCGGATATCGCTGCGGATCTGGCCCGTGCCGGGCTGGAGGTCCATCTGTTCAATCAGCGCGATATCAATGGCTGCTTGCGCATGATCGAAACCCTTGGTGCGCTGGTGCACGCCAATCATCGCGCCAGCCAGTTGATCACTGAGTTGATGGCGGGTCTTCAGCAGATCCGCCAAGGTGCTGAACAGTTGGCGTTTCGCCCAAAGGTTTACTTTGAGGAGTGGAACGAGCCCTTGATCAGCGGTATTGGCTGGGTCAGTGAGTTGATCCAGCTGGCGGGTGGTGAAGATTGTTTTGCTGAGTTGGGCCATTTCAAGGCTGCCAAGCAGCGAATTATCGCCGACCCGGACGAGGTGGTGCGGCGCGCTCCCGATCTGATCATCGGTTCATGGTGCGGCAAGCGTTTCCGTCCTGAACAGGTGGCTGCACGTCCGGGTTGGGAAAAAATACCGGCCGTGCTCAATCAACAGCTGCACGAGATCAAATCGCCAGATATCCTCCAGCCCGGCCCTGCTGCACTCACCGATGGCGTGCAGCAGCTACAGGCATTGATAAGAGGTTGCGTAGAAGCGCGAGGATGAGTTTGTTTTTGAGCACTGTTGCAGGTGTCGCCGCGGATGCAATTTTTGGTGAGTCCAAAGGTTGGCATCCGTTGGTGGCTTTCGGTCAGTGGGCCGAGCGAATTGAGCAGCGGTTTAATCCGTCGGGTGCTGGCTGGCGCAGTCATGGTGTCAGCGCCTGGTGCCTTGCCGTGTTGCCGTTGACCGGCCTGGCTTGGTTGCTTAGCCAAGTTTCAGCCTTTGGCTGGTTTGTCGAGATTGTTGCGCTTTACGTGGCGCTGGGCTTGCGCAGTCTGGGTGAGCATGCGCGGCCGGTGGTGCAAGCATTGCGCTTGGGTGACCTCGGCCTGGCTCGTGAGCGTGTAGGTTATATGGTCAGTCGTAACACTGCGCAGCTTGACGCAAATGGTGTGGCGCGTGCGGGCACCGAATCGGTGTTGGAAAACGGCAGTGATGCAGTATTTGCCGCGCTGTTCTGGTTCATCGTCGCGGGGGCGCCCGGGGTGGTGTTGTATCGCCTGAGCAATACTCTGGATGCGATGTGGGGCTATCGCAATCAACGCTATGAACGCTTTGGTTGGGCTGCGGCGAAGATTGACGATGCAATTAATTACATTCCCGCGCGTCTGGTTGCCCTGACGTATTCGTTGCTCGGCAATACCCGTCGGGGCTTGCGTTGCTGGCGTCAACAAGCACCGCTGTGGGACAGCCCAAATGCGGGGCCGGTCATGGCCGCTGGTGCGGGTGCCTTGAATGTGCAATTGGGTGGCGCTGCGCAATACCACGGCGAGACGCATCAGCGACCTGATTTAGGCACTGGGCCACAGGCGCGCGCCGCCGATATCGAACGGGCGCTCAATCTGGTTTGGGGTGGCGTGTTGCTTTGGTTGCTGCTGTTGGGCGTGTGGGAATTGTTCAGTGCTTGAGCACGGTGGACGCTTGCGTCTGGCCGCGCTGCAATTTGGCATCGCGTTGCCGGACTGGCTGGATTTGTCTACCGGTATCGCGCCATATGACTGGGCGCTGCCCGATATTCCTGCATCCGCTTGGCAACGATTGCCTGAAACTGAGGACGGCTTGGAGGCAGCGGCGCGTGATTATTATGGCTGCAGCACGTTGTTGCCTGTGGCCGGTTCGCAAGCTGCAATTCAGGCGTTACCGCGTTTGCGGCGTAAATCAATTGTCGGAATGCTACCGCTGGCCTATGCCGAGCATGCCGCTGCATGGCGCCGTCACGGGCACAAATTGCTGAGCTTTAGCGAAGCCAGTATCAATCGCGCGATTGATCGGCTGGATGTGCTGGTGTTGATCAATCCGAACAACCCGACCGGGCGTCTTATCGAGCCGGAACAACTGCTCGCATGGCATTCGCGTCTCGCTGAGCGCGGCGGTTGGCTGGTGGTTGATGAGGCATTTATCGACTGCACCCCAGAGCAGAGTCTGGCCCGTTTCAGCCATCTGCCGGGGCTGGTTGTATTGCGTTCGTTTGGCAAGTTTTTCGGCATGGCCGGTGTGCGTTTGGGCTTTGTCCTGGCGCAGCAACAGGTGCTAAATACTCTCGCTGAAATGCTTGGCCCATGGCCGATTAGTGGGCCGACTCGGGTGGTTGCAACGGCGTTGCTAAAGGATTTTTCGGGCCAGTCAGCGCAACGCCAAAGGTTGCTGAGTGATTCCCAGCGGCTTGCTGACTTACTGGCAGCGCAAGGTTTACCAGCGCTTGGTGGATGCCCGCTATTTCAGTGGGTGGCAACTGAGCGAGCGCCGCAATTGTACGAGCATCTGGCCAATCAAGGCATTTTATTACGTCACTTCGAGCAGCCGGAAAGTCTGCGCTTTGGACTGCCCGCTGATGAATCTGGCTGGCAGCGTCTGTGTACTGCGCTTGAGGCGTTCAATGAGAGTTTGGAATGAATAACAATCAGCAGCCGAACGGCGCTACGTTAATGGTGCAGGGCACCACTTCCGACGCTGGTAAAAGCACCTTGGTGACAGCGCTGTGTCGCTGGTTGCAGCGTCAGGCGGTGAGTGTGGTGCCATTCAAACCGCAAAACATGGCGCTCAATAGCGCCGTGACTGCCGATGGTGGCGAGATTGGCCGCGCGCAAGCTGTGCAAGCGCAGGCCGCAGGCTTGGCGCCGCACACTGATATGAATCCGATATTGCTCAAGCCGAGCAGCGATACGGGTGCCCAAGTGATTATCCATGGCCGGGCAATCAGCAGCATGGATGCGCTGGCGTATCACGATTACAAAAAGGTCGCGATGAGTGCTGTGCTGGAGTCGCACCAGCGCTTGCGCAGCGCCTATCCGGTGGTCATGGTCGAGGGGGCTGGCTCTCCGGCGGAAATCAATTTGCGTGAGGGCGATATCGCCAACATGGGCTTTGCCGAAGCGGTCGATTGCCCGGTTATTTTGATTGCCGATATCGATAAAGGCGGTGTATTTGCCCACTTGGTCGGCACTTTGGCGCTGTTGTCGGAAAGCGAGCAAGCGCGGATCAAAGGTTTTGTGATCAATCGCTTTCGTGGCGATATCGCCTTGCTGCAACCGGGGCTTGATTGGCTGGAGGCGCGCACTGGTAAGCCGGTGTTGGGTGTGTTGCCGTATTTGATGGATTTTCACCTCGAAGCCGAAGATGCGATCGACACCCGGCAAATCAGCAAAGCCGAGCAGGTGCTGCGAGTTATCGTACCGGTCTTGCCACGCATCAGTAACCACACCGACTTTGACCCGCTGCGCTTGCATCCACAGGTCGAGCTGACTTTTGTCGGGCCCGGCCAACCGATACCAAGCGCCGATTTAATCATCCTGCCAGGCTCAAAAGCCGTGCGCGCAGACCTCGCATTCTTGCGTGAGCAGGGCTGGGACGTGGCGATCAATAAACACCTGCGTTACGGCGGCAAAGTGCTGGGTATTTGCGGTGGCCTACAAATGCTTGGCAATAGCATTGCTGATCCACACGGGCTTGAAGGGCTCCCAGGCGGCAGTCCGGGGCTTCGCTTGTTGGCGATCGACACCGTGCTTGAATCGCACAAGCAATTACGCAATGTGTCTGGGCGCATACGGGCAACAGGCGAGGCGATTAGCGGTTATGAAATCCATGCGGGCGTTAGTGTGATTTCCCCTGTGCTCGCACCGGCTATTGAGCTTGATGATGGCCGGGTTGATGGGGCTGTCAGCGCCGACGGGCAGATTATGGCGACTTATCTGCATGGTTTGTTTGAGTCCGCGTCGGCTTGTGTCGCATTACTGCAATGGGCGGGTTTGCGAGAGGTTGAAGAAGTTGATTATCACGCCTTGCGCGAGCGCGATATCGAGCGCTTGGCAGATATGGTGGAAGCGCATCTTGATTGCGCCGTGCTTAAAAAATTGTGCGGATTAAGCTAATGCTTCTTTACCCGTGTGGAGCTACCGATGTGGAGCAGCGCTATGCATGAATTAATTCTCGGCGGTGCTCGCTCTGGCAAAAGTCGCCTGGCCGAACGCGTGGCTGTGGAGTCGGGGTTGGCGGTGACTTATATCGCTACCAGCGAACCGCTTGATGACGAGATGAGTCAGCGCATTGGCCATCATCGCCAGCGCCGCCCAGCTCATTGGCGCTTGATTGAAGAGCCTTTGCAGTTAGCCAAGATACTGCAGGAAAATGCTGCAGCTGATCGCTGTTTACTGGTTGATTGCCTGACGCTGTGGCTGAGTAATCTGCTTATGTTGAACGATGATGTGCGCATGCAAAACGAGATTGATCAGTTGCTGGAGTGCATCGAGGTACTCCCCGGACGAGTGATTATGGTGAGCAATGAAACCGGCCTTGGTGTGATTCCGCTCGGTGAGTTGACCCGGCGTTATGTCGACCAAGCGGGCTGGCTGCATCAGGCACTCGCTGAACGCTGCCAGCGCGTGGTGTTTACTGTCGCCGGTTTGCCAATGGTGCTCAAAGGAGCTGCGTCTTGAGTGAGTCATGGTTGCAGCTTGCTTGTTGCCCGTTGAATGTAGCGGCGCAGCAAGCGGCACTAGATCGTCAAGCACAGTTGACCAAGCCTGCCGGTTCATTGGCTCAGCTTGAGCTGATTGCGGTGCGTCTGGCTGGCTTGCAAGGACGAGAGAAACCTGCGGTTGAACGTATCTGGATCAGCATCTTCGCGGCTGATCACGGAATTGCCAATGAAGGTGTCTCGGCTTATCCGCAAGAAGTTACCGGACAAATGCTGGGTAATTTTGTCGGCGGTGGCGCAGCCATTAATGTACTGGCGCGCCAACTGGCCGCACAGCTTGAAGTGATTGATCTGGGCACGGCGACTGCACTTGAGGCGTTACCCGGTGTACGTCATCTGGCCTTGGGCGCGGGTACGCAGAGTTTTTTACATGGCCCGGCGATGTACCCTGAGCAAGTAACCCAAGCGCTGAATGCAGGGCGTGATGCTGTGCTACGCGCGCAAGCTGCGGGTACTGAGCTGTTTATCGCAGGCGAGATGGGCATTGCCAACACCACTTCCGCCTCGGCGCTGGCCTGTTGGTTGTTGCAGTGTGAAGCGTCAGCGGTGGTCGGTCCCGGCACCGGCTTGAATGCTGAGGGTGTCCGGCATAAGACTCAGGTGATCGACACGGCATTAGCGCTGCATCGCCCGCAGATAACTGATGTGGTTGATGGCTTACGGCGTTTGGGCGGCTTTGAAATTGCTGCCTTGGCGGGTGCTTATCTGGCCTGTGCGCAGCAAGGCATCGTAGCGCTGGTCGATGGTTTTATCTGTACAGTGGCCGCCTTGGTCGCGCAGCAGTTAAATGCGGATTGTGGGCACTGGTTATTCTTCGCCCATCAGGGCGCCGAACCGGGGCATGGCAAGGTGTTGCAAGCGCTCAATGGCCAGCCTTTGTTGAATCTGGGTTTGCGCCTGGGTGAGGGCAGTGGTGCGGCCTTGGCAGCACCGCTGCTGCGCATGGCCTGTGCGCTGCATAACGATATGGCGACATTCGCTGAGGCGGCTGTTTCTGGGCGATCAGCATGACATTGCAGCTGGATTTACTGCGTCATGGTGAGACCGAGCAAGGCGGTGGCTTACGCGGTTCGATTGACGATGCATTGACCATCACTGGTTGGGCACAATTGCGTGAAGCACTCGCAGCTGCGCTGAGTGAACAGCAGAGCCAGCCGCTGTGGGATCGCATCGTCAGTTCACCGCTGCAACGTTGCGCCCGCTTTGCCGAAGAAGTTGCCCAGGTGCAGGGTATTCCTTTGAGTTTCGATCCTGCCTTGCAAGAGTTGCATTTCGGTGACTGGGAAGGCCTTAGCAGCGCGGAGCTTATGCAGCAGGACGCTTCTGGGCTTGGGCAGTTTTGGGCTGATCCTTATGCGTTCACGCCCCCAAATGGCGAGCCACTGAGCCAATTTGAAGCGCGCATATTGGCCAGTGTGCAACGCTTGCAGCAAGCCCATTCCGGCGAACGCATTTTAGTGATTACCCACGGCGGAGTGATGCGCCTGTTATTGGCGCAGGCGCGCTGCTTACCGCGCAGCGATTTAATGCAGGTCAGTGTTGACCATGCGCAGCTGGTTAAACTGGCGGTGGCGCTGGACGGAAAATTGCGTGAGCGTATATGCAAGAATTCATGATCGCACTGCAGTTCTTGACCCGCTTGCCGATCACGCTGAAGCAAATGCCCAGTGTTGAGCAAAATGGTCGTTCAGCACTTTATTATCCGCTAGTTGGCCTGCTGATTGGCTCAGTATTGCTGCTTGCGCAATACCTGCTGGACGGCGTGCCTACGCTGTTGCAAGCCGCACTGCTATTAAGCATATGGGTGGCTATCACTGGCGGTTTACATCTTGATGGACTGGCCGACAGCGCTGATGCCTGGGCGGGTGGTTTTGGCGACAAGCAGCGCACACTTGAGATCATGAAAGATCCGCGCAGTGGCCCGATTGCCGTGGTGGTTTTGTTGCTGCTGTTGCTACTCAAGTTTGCCGCGCTGGTTGCCTTGCTCGATGCTGGAGCGAGTTCTGCGCTGTTGTTGGCTCCGCTTCTGGCGCGTAGTGTGTTGCCTTTACTGTTTTTAACCACGCCTTATGTGAGCAAGGGCGGCTTGGGTCAGGCATTGTCGACACATTTGCCGCGTCAGCAGTTGCTGTGGTTGTTGGCGGCAGTCGTCGCGTCGGTGTTGATATTTATTCCTGGCGCTTGGTTGGCCGCGTTAACAGCTGGGGTGGTTTTTGTTCTGTGTCGCTGGCTTATGCTCAAGCGCCTTGGCGGTACGACTGGCGACACTGCCGGGGCGTTGCTCGAGACAGTGGAGTGCACGATAGTTGTGGTCTTGGGCTGCGCCGTTAGCTGACCGACATTTCGAAGGATTTGCCCGTGTCTGAGAAAATTATCATCGCCGTGGTTGTTATCGTTTCTCTGGCGGCGCACTACTGGCTCTATCGTTGGGTGAAATTCAAGATTGACGAAGGCGTTGTCCTCAAGTGCCTTGAGGATGCCAGAACCGCTTCAGATGAGGCGCACCTGAGCAGCCAGTCGATTGCCCAACATACGCAGATGAAACTGCAACGCGTCGCGATGGTTTGCCAGCAAAGCCCTAAAATTCAACACGCACCAGGCACTGAAGACACTTGGCAGCTTGCCTAGCGAGGGCAGCCTTCAATTACTCGTTATTCGGCTCAATTTAATTTGCTTTTCGGTTGGTGCGGGTATATACCCGTATCCATGTTATCTACTCAATGCTTATGTACTCAGTTACGCCGTGCGACGCGCGGTGTCAGCAAGTTATATGACGATGCGTTAAGCGCTATCGGGATCAATGTCGCCCAGTATTCGCTGCTTAAGCATTTGCAGCGCCTTCAACAACCAAGTATCAGTGATCTTGCACAGGCGTTGGGGCTCGACCGCAGCACGCTGGGGCGCAACCTGCGCGTGCTTGAGGCAAAAGGCTTGGTCGTGATGCAAGGGGGAGCCGATCAGCGCAATCGTATCGTCATGTTGAGTGCGTGCGGGGAGCAGGTAATCGAGGCGGCGTTTGCTGCATGGCAAGGTGTCCAGCAGTTACTCGTCGAGCGTATGGGGGCAGAACAGGTCGATGAATTGAGCAACTTGCTCAATAAGTTGCAAACGTTCGACTCGAACCCCGATTGACCGCAGGTCACTGCGTATCCAGGAATTAATATGAATAATGTGTGGCGCAAAAGTGGCTGGATAATGCTTGGGGCTTCGTTGATTCTCGCGTTGTCGCTTGGGGTTCGACATGGTTTTGGCTTGTTCTTGCCGCCGATGAGCGCGGAGTTTGGCTGGGGGCGCGAAGTCTTTGCCTTTGCAATTGCCCTGCAAAACCTTATCTGGGGTCTTACCCAGCCGTTTACCGGTGCTATTGCCGACCGCTTTGGCGCGCAACGTACGGTGATTATCGGCGGCGTCCTGTATGCGCTGGGTCTTGGCTTGATGGGCTTTGCCGACTCACTTTGGTCGCTGTCGTTGAGCGCTGGTTTGCTCATCGGCATGGGCCTGTCCGCCACTTCGTTTTCAGTGATCTTGGGCGTGGTCGGGCGTGCCGTTGCGGTTGAGGATCGCAGCATGGCGATGGGGATCGCCAGTGCCGCTGGCTCGTTCGGTCAGTTTGCTATGTTGCCGGGCACGCTCGGTTTGATTAGTTGGTTGGGCTGGTCATCTGCGCTATTGGCGCTGGGCATGCTGGTTGCGCTGATCGTGCCACTGGCGAAGATGATCAAGGACGCTCCAATCCCTGTGCAGTTAGGCGAGCAAAGTTTGCTTGAGGCGCTGCGTGAAGCCAGTTCGCATTCGGGGTTCTGGTTATTAGCCTTGGGGTTCTTTGTCTGTGGTTTTCAGGTGGTATTTATCGGCATACACCTGCCAGCGTATCTGGTCGATCAGCATTTACCGGCGCTGGTCGGTACCACGGTATTGGCGCTGGTCGGCCTGTTTAATGTATTCGGGACCTACACCGCAGGTTGGCTCGGCACCTCACACTCCAAGCCTCGTCTGCTGAGTGCGTTGTATTTGGCGCGCGCGGTGGTGATCGGCGCCTTTATCTGGGCGCCTCTGACGGTGTGGAGTGCTTATGCATTCGGCATCGCCATGGGTTTGCTCTGGTTATCAACAGTGCCTCTTACCAACGGCACGATTGCCACAATGTTTGGCGTGCGCAATCTGTCGATGCTGGGCGGTATCGTCTTTTTGTTTCACCAACTGGGCGCGTTTCTCGGCGGTTGGATGGGCGGCTATCTGTATGACAAGACAGGCAGCTACGACCTGGTCTGGCAGATATCAATTGGTTTGAGCCTGATCGCCGCTGCGCTTAACTGGCCCGTGCGTGAGCAGCCGGTTGCACGTTTACAGAATATTCAGGCCGCGACATGAATAAACCGTGGTTGATCCGCGCTGGCCTCGCTATTGCTGGGCTGTTACTGCTTGGTTTGATTTGGTGGGGCTGGCATCAGGGCGGCTTGGCTGTGTTGCAACTGGGGGTGGGTATTTGCTGAGGTTCGCTGGCTGCAGGTTGTAGTCTGCGGACTGTCGCGGGCGTGGGAAGGCTTGAGTGGGTTGGATCGGTAGATTTGCGCGGCTTTCTTGTTTTTATTTGTGCCGCGCAAATTGAGTGCTTAGCTGCTGCGAATCAGAAGCGGTAAGTCACCTGAGCACCCAGACCGTGGGCGCTGTTTTCATAGGTAGAGCTGTAGTTACCGCGCAACGGGTCGCTGTTGTCGAGCTTGGCGTCGTCTTCTTTCAGGTAGGAGTAAGCCACGTCGATGGTCATGTCATCGGTCGGGCTCCAGCCAGCACCCAGGCTGAAGATTGTGCGGTCGCCCGTTGGGATACGTGGCGAGCGGTGAGTGTTGTTGGCGGGCGACTGGTCAACAGCCAAGCCAGCACGAAGCACCCATTGCTTATTCAGCTTGTAGGCAGCACCAACGGCATGCGCCCAGGTGTCGTGCCAGTCTTGCTCTTCGCTGATGGTTTCAAACGGAGCGCCGACGCCTTCGTTGTTGACCGTGATGTCTTCCAGACGGCTCCAGCGCGTCCAGGTGCTGCCAGCGTAAACGGTCCACTGATCGTTAATATCATAGGTCAGGGACATGTCGACAGACTCAGGCGTGGTGATGTCTAGGCCAGCGTCGTACTTGCCTTGGAATCCGCTCAGGAGGCTGCCATCGGGCACGGATACCTTGGTGTCGCCATCAAGCTCGTAATCAACCTTCGAGTGGTACGTCACACCAGCGCGTACATGCTCGTTGAATTCGTAGAGCACACCCACGTTATAACCAATGGCAACATCGTCACCCTTGATTTTGACCTTGCCGTCCTCAGGCGTGAAGCTTGGGATTTTCGAGGTCAATTCGCCAGAGATGTGGTTGATGGTCGGACCAAAACCGATCGACAGATTGTCATTGAAGCGGTAGCTGACAGTTGGCTGCAGGGTGATGACTTGAACTTCACTCTTGTCACCAAAATAACGTCCTTGGAAGTCGCTCTCGTAATCCGTTACCAAGCCAAACGGTACATACATACCGATACCAAAGCTGACTTTGTCGTCGATTGGCTTGACGTAGTAGCCCATAGGCACGCCCACGACAGGCACCATATCGCCGTCGTTGCTGCCATTGAGGCTGCCATCGGCGTTTTTGATGTCGGTTTTAGCGAAAATCACTGCAGCACCCGCCGACACTTGTTCGCGCTTGAGGCGTGACATGCCTGCAGGGTTGCCGTACAGCGTGGTGGCGTCGTCAGCAGAGGAAGATCGGCCAGCAAAACCAGTACCCATGCCGCTGATGCTTTGCTCGTTGAGGGCAAAACCGCTGGCAAGGCTGTAGCTGGATGCGACACTGATGGCTAAGGCCAAACTGCTTTTTAGAATTTTTTGGCTCACGGAGGACTCCAAAGGGTAGCTGGGGAGCGCAAGCTAACAGGCTTTTTAGGCGTTTGCCAAGGGCAAAAGTTCAGTAAAAAAATCGGGTTTTGTAGGACAATTTGCACTGTTGTGCTGCTATCTTCGTCGAATGTGAACAGGCGTACACTGAGTTTATAGAGCTAAAAGCCTGACTATTCGGACAGTTTGGCAAATAGGTCAGGCGACTTGATCAAGTTGGCCGATACAGCGTTGCCAGGCATCGATAAAATCTTGCGCGCGCCCCGTTGGTCGAAAAACATGGCGCCAAATTGTTGCCATGCCATTCAGGTCATTAACTTCTGGCAGGGTGCGGTGTTCGATTTCAATCAGCATCCAGGCAATAGCTGTTGCGTACCGCAGGTTCACTGTGAGCTCTATATGCGGTGCATCAAGGAATGCATGCTGGCTGGCAAGCCCGCGGATTTGGCTGGCAAGGTCCGGATTAAAGGCGAGATGGCAATCCCAGAGTTGCTGATGACGTGCTTCGGTTATGCGAAACAGACCATGTCCCAAGTTGTCATCCAGCTCCGAGCAGAGGCTCGATTGACTGGCTGCGGCGCCCAGGAGCAGGGCTTCGGCAGCAGGTGAGTAGTGGCCCAGGTAGACCAATGTTGGGCGAATAACGTGCTGGCTTAGTTCACAGGCCGCAATTCCCATACCATCCTCACAAAGTAGGAAACCGGTAGGGCGGGGCGCTTGGCAACTGGTTGTTCGTACAAAGGCTCTACCGGGAGCGGGGTTAGCCGCTCATGTTGAAGTGTAGTGCGACCTTTGAGCTGTAAAGGACTGTTTTTAAATTGTTTTCTTCGATCGAAAATTACCTATATATCACTTGGTAATTAGTAGACCCGCTTATGTAGCGGGTTTAGGCACCGCTAACAGTGGTTAATCGCCAGTGGCTACGGGCCGTTGCTGGTCAGTGATCCACTCACTCCATGAGCCTGCATAGAGTGGCGCCAGTGGATAACCTGCCAAGCACAGGCTAAACAGGTTGTGGCAAGCCGTTACGCCTGAGCCACAATAAGCAACCAACTGCTCAGCAGAGCGCTGCCCGAGTAGATCGCTGAAGCGCTGACGTAACTGAGTCTCCGGTAAGAAGCGCCCGTCACTGCCAAGGTTGTCGGTGAACACCGCGCATTGGGCCCCTGGAATATGGCCAGCCACCGGGTCGAGGGGTTCTACTTCGCCTTTGAAGCGCGGCAGCGCTCGGGCATCGAGCAAGGTCATCTCGGGTGTGTTCAGGCGTGCTTGCAATTGCTCGGCTGTGAGCACCATCGCGGTATCTGGCTGGCCGCTAAACGTACCTGAACTGACAGATTGCGTCTCGCCAGTGATCGGCAAACCTGCCTCGCACCAGGCTTTGAGGCCGCCATCAAGTATGAAAACCCCTTCGCGCTTGCCCAACCATGCCAATAACCACCAGGCTCTTGCTGCATAAGCACTTGGGCCGTCATCGTAAAGAATGACTTCACTGTGATTATCCAAACCAAGCTCAGCCAGTCGCGCAATCAATTTCTCGGGTTGCGGCAGCGGGTGGCGGCCGGTAATGCCTGCTTTAATCTCTCCGGATAAATCATCTTCGAGGTCTAGAAACTGTGCGGCCTTGATATGCCCTTGTGCAAAGCTGCGCTTGCCGTAACCGGTGTCATCGAGGGCGAAGCGGCAATCGAAAATACGAATGTCCGGGTTTTGCAGGCGATCATCAAGTTGTTGCGCACTGATCAATTGGGCAATAGGCATATGGGAGTTCTCGGGCTGGAGAGTTGCAAGAGTTCAAGAGTTCAAGAGTTAAGGCACACTGCTTGAACAGACATCAAGCGAATAAGCTTTTTATCATTGGTGCAGGAAAACTGAAACGTATCGACGCTGTCAAACTAGCTATCGTGGAAGCTGATCATCAATCAGCGCTTTAGCGTTGGCCAATGGCGAGGTGGATAAAATGCTGACAATTAAACCGAGTGAACATACCAATGTCATTGAGTTCGAGCTCGATGGCGGTTTAAGTCGTGAGGAATTTGATATGTTGGCTGCACGCATTGAGCAGGTCATTAGCGAGCATGGGCATGTGCGCATTATCGAGGTGGTCAAGCATGTGGGCGCGATCTCCCCATCTGCGCTATGGGCTGACTTTAAATTTGCCCCCAAGCACCTTAAAGACTTCTCGCATGTGGCAATTGTTGCCGATCAAAAATGGATTGGTTGGTTTAGCGAGCTGGTTAAACCCCTGATGAAGGCGCAGATTCGTAACTTTGGCCTGGATGAACTTGATGAGGCGCGCTACTGGATTCGTAACGTCTCAGATAATGCATGATCGACGATTACCCTTTTAACCACGAGAGCGAGTGTAATGCAGCCACAACCTCTGATTGCAGTTGCTGATGTGCCCGCCAGCAGCCTCTGGTACCAGCAACTGCTTGCCTGTAAGTCAGCGCATGGTGGGGCAGAGTACGAGCAACTGGTTAATTCGCAGGGTCAGATGATTCTCCAGCTTCATGCCTGGGATGCGCATAATCATCGGTACTTGGGCGACAGCAGCCTGGCTTCGCGTGGTAATGGCATGCTGCTGTGGTTTCAGGTCAATGACTTTGCCGCCGCACTGGTACGTATTGCCGCCCTGCAAATCAAGGTGCTGCAAGGGCCGTTGTTGAATCGGAACGCGCAGCATCGAGAGGTCTGGTTACGCGACCCTGACGGCTACACCGTGGTATTGGCCGGGCAACACGGCGAGCTTTAAGCTTCATAGCGTTTTAAAGCCTGGCGGCGCTGCTGTATGGTGCGCGGCATTCAATATTGTCTACACGCGAGTTGCCGATGAAACGCTTTGTGTTGCTGGATACCGCTCCTATTCCTCAAAGCAGTTCAGCCTTGTGCCTGTTTGAGTATGGCGAAGACTTTGTGATCAAGATTGCCGGCGGTGATGGCGGGCAGTTGATGAATACCCGGATGCACGGCTCGGAAGATGCGTTGGCGGCGATCCCTTGTAAAAAGGTCGCTGGCAGACCTGAGCCGCGCGTGCTCATTGGCGGATTGGGTATGGGCTTCACACTGGCTTCAGCATTGTTGCACTTGGGTAAAAACGCCGAAGTGGCCGTGGCGGAACTGGTACCGGGTGTGATTGAGTGGAATCGAGGCGCGCTAGGCGCGAAATCAGGTTATCCAATCAATGATCCGCGCACGCGCATCATTGAGGACGATGTAGCCAAGGTGCTCAACGCCGCGAAAGATGACTATGACGCAATCATGCTCGATGTCGACAATGGCCCTGAAGGGCTGACGCAAAAGAGCAATACCTGGCTGTACTCGATGGAAGGTTTGCGTCAGTGCCACAAAGCCTTGCGCACCAAAGGCATGCTCGCTGTCTGGTCCTCGAGTGCTGACCGCAAATTTTCCGAGAAAATCGCCAAGGCAGGTTTCAAAGCCGAAGCGGTGCAGGTGTATGCGCACGGTAACAAAGGTACGCGCCATACGATTTGGATTGCTGAAAAATTGGGGTGAGCGTCGACAGGCTGTGAGCCACAAAAGGCCCAAGTGCAGGGCCTTGTGTGATTTTTATTAGCGGATTTTCAGTTTGCCGATGCGGTCGTTTTCAAGGCTGCCAAGATACAAATAGTCACCGACTGGTTTAGCTGACGTGACCATGCTCAGATGGCTGCCGCTGGTGTCGTGCAGACTCCGGATTATTTCGCCTTGCTCGTTAATGGCGACCACCAGTCCATAGCGCGTGGCCTTGGGCCAGAACATGCGCGGCAACTTGCTGATTTGCGCTTTTAGCCATGGATGCCGGTGGAGGAAATCAGCATCAGCTTTGCGTGGCGAAGGCATTGCAACCCAGAAGGTACCTGCATGGTCGCTTTCAAGGTTGTCGGGCAAGCCGGGCAGGTTGTCGATGAACACATCATGGTTACCCGCCTTGTCGCCTTTGAGCCAGTAACGGCTGATGCGGTAGCGATAGGTTTCGTTGACCAGCACGAAGTCTTCTTGGGTGGATAGCGCAATGCCGTTGGCGAAGTACAAATCCTTGAGCAGGACTTTGGTCTCACCGGTACTCGGTGTGTAACTGAGCAAGCGGCCCCAAGGACGCGCTTCCAGCAGGTCTAGCAGGTAGTCGGGTTGAGCAAAGCGTGAACTGGCATCGCTGAAGTAAATCGTGCCATCGCTGGCGATAGCCAAGTCATCGGTAAACATAAAGGGTACGCCACCAGCGCTGGTGGTGAGGACTTTGATAGTGCCCTTGGGGTCAATCGACAGCAGGCCTTTATAGGCGTCGGCGACAATAAGGTTGCCAGCGGCATCGAAGTCCATGCCCAGCGGGCGGCCATGTGTATTGGCAAAGGTGTCGACCGTCTCGCCGTCAATGCGCACAACCCTGCCGTCTGCCAGGCCTGCATAAACGCGGCCTTGTGCATCAACTGCGGTGTCTTCCGGGCCATGAACCTTCCCCTTGGCGATTAACTGCGCCTTCATCAATGTGTCATTTGGCTCAAGTACACCGGTCATAACTGGCGCTTCAGGTGCTTGCCAAGCGACTGGATTGATCGGGCTGGGCGTTACGTCGAGGAAGATCGCAACGCAGGCGATCAGCACTATTAAAAGACCAAACAGTGTTTTCATTATTATTTTCCGTGTTGAGTGATGTGCGCAGCACGTTGAAACTAACCGGCAGACTACAGGTTTCGAGGCGAAGGTTGCGCCGACTATGCAGCACTTTGTGGTTACATCATTCAGCCAGATAGTAAGCGTTAGCGCGCGGCTGTGTTGGTGATTTTCAGCAATCAACAACGATCATTACGGGGTCATATGCGCTTGCATTGGTCGACCACGCCCCGATATGTGGCGCGGGCATATATACTGCCTGTCATTCAGCATGGGAGAGCCGCGTGGCGATTGATATTCAGTGGATCAGTGACAACCAGAGCTTGGCTCAGTACTGCACGCAATGGCAGGGTTTAGCATTTGTAGCATTGGATACCGAGTTTATGCGGGTTGACACTTTCTACCCGATCGCTGGCCTGATTCAGGTTAGCGAGGGTGAACGTGCCTACCTGATCGATCCGCTGCTGATTAGCGACTGGACGCCATTCGCGGCGCTGCTCGAAAACCCTGAGGTGATCAAGGTTGTGCACGCCTGCAGTGAAGACCTTGAGGTTTTCCTGCGCCTGACCGGCAGCTTGCCAGCGCCGCTGTTTGACAGTCAGATTGCCGCGGGCTACCTCAATCTTGGGTTCTCCATGGGCTATTCACGTTTGGTAAAAGCCGTACTGGATATTGAGCTGCCGAAAGGCGAGACGCGTTCAGACTGGCTCAAACGTCCGCTTTCGGAGACACAAGTCAGCTACGCCGCGGAAGATGTATTGCACTTGGCGCATGTCTACCGTGAGCTGCAAGCCAAGCTATCGCCTGAGAAGGCCCAGTGGGTGCTGGAAGACTGCGCTGACATGGTCGCTAACCTTGGCCGTGAAGTTGACCCGCAAGAGGCTTATCGTGACGCCAAGCTGGCGTGGAAGCTGTCGCGTGCGCAGTTGGCGGTGTTGCGTGAGTTGTGCGCTTGGCGTGAGCGTGAAGCGCGGGCGCGTAATCAGCCGCGTAATCGAATCCTGCGTGAGCATTCATTGTGGCCGCTGGCAAAGACTCAACCGGATAATCTGCAGAGCTTGGCCCGTATTGAAGAGATGCATCCAAAGACGGTGCGTCAAGACGGCGAGTTTATTCTGCAATTGATCAAGGATGCCGCGGCGCTACCCGCCTCAGAGTGGCCAGAAGCTTTGCCTGAGCCGCTGCCGATTGAGGCATCTGGAATCCTTAAAAAACTGCGCGCCATTGGCCAGCGAGAAGCTGAGCGTCTGGACATCGCGCCGGAGCTGATGCTGCGTAAGAAGATCCTCGAGGCACTGCTCAAAAGTGGCTATCCAACCGGGCCGTACGAATTGCCTGAGTCCCTTACCGGCTGGCGCCGTGAGTTGATGGGGCAAGCATTATTAGATCGTCTGGCTAAAATCAGCGAAGCCAAAGAAGAGGAAAGGGTGTGAAGCGCATCTGCAATATTTACAAGAGTTCGAAACGCAATGAGATGTACCTCTATGTGCTCAAAAGTGATGAGCTCAAGCGGGTGCCTGAATCCCTGATGGCTGCATTTGGTACGCCAACCTTGGCTTTCAGCATGATTCTTACCCCTGAGCGTGCGCTGGCCCGTGAGGATATTCATCAAGTGCTGGAAAACCTTGATAATCAGGGGTATCACTTGCAGATGCCGCCGCAAGAAGAAGACTACATCCAGCATCTACCCGAAGAGTTATTGCGTCGTAATGACCCTGTATAGGTCGAAAACACCATGCGCGTACTGATCGCTGAAAAATCCCATGCCATTTACGCCGAACTGCTCAAGGCCGAACTGAGTGCCAACTCGCATCAGCTTGAGCTGGTTGGTAGCGATGACCCACAAGGCTTGCCAGCCTTGGCTGCTGATTGCCAAATCTGGCTGGGTCAGCCTGATTTGCTCACAGGCTTACTGCGTGAAGGGCTAAAGCCGCAGTGGCTGCAATCGACATGGGCGGGTATCACGCCTTTGCTGGCGGATGATTTGCCGCACGACTACTTGCTGAGCCGGGCGGTTGGCATTTTCGGCCAGGTCATGGCTGAGTACGTGCTCTGTCACATGCTTGCCCATGAACGACAGATTTTTGCTCAACAAGCCGCGCAGGCAGAGCAGCGCTGGCGCGGAGAGTTACCGCACAGCCTGGCTGGACGACGGGTATTGATTGTGGGTTGCGGCGATATTGGCCACAGCGTTGCCCAGTTTTTGGCGCCTTTAGGTGTCGAGCTGTATGGCATTGCCAGTCAAGCACGTGAGCAGGCGCCGTTTATTGAGGTGGCGGCAATCTCTGAGCTGGCGCAGATGGCGGTACAAGCGGATTATCTGATTAACCTGCTGCCAGATACGCCAGCGACCCACGATATCTACAATGCCAGGCTATTTGCTCAGCTCAAGCCAAGAGCAGTGTTTATCAATGCGGGACGCGGCGCTGCAGTGGTTGATGCAGATTTAGTCAACGCCCTACAGACTGATCAATTAGCGGCGGCAGTGATCGATGTTTGCCGAGTTGAGCCGTTGCCAGCTGGCCATATGTTCTGGACAGCGCCACGTTTATTGCTGACCGGGCACAGTTCTGCGCCAACGCAACCGTCATTGATGGCCAAGCTGTTTGTCAGCAATCTGCAGCGGTTCAAGGCGGGGCAAGGGCTGCAGGGGCAGGTTGATTTTTCTCGCGGTTATTAACCTCCTGCCAAATCCAGACTAGGCTTAAATATCAGAATCGGTACAAATGCTTGGATTCATGCGGCCAAACCTTGGCTAAATACCAGCTTGGGCTTGGTCGCGAAAGGGCGCCGCGTTAGACTGCCGGCCTTTTCGCACCTCACTCGTAGTTTTTTGCCATGGCCGCTAAAGTCGAACCCTTCTGGAAACGTAAGACCCTCGAACAGCTTGACCAGGCTGAGTGGGAGTCGCTGTGCGACGGTTGTGGACTGTGCTGCCTGCAAAAGCTTGAGGATGAAGATGACGGCAGCGTCTATTACACGCGCATTGCCTGCAAGCTGCTTGATCTAGACAGCTGTCGCTGCACCAATTACGAAAACCGTATCAAGTTCGTGCCCGACTGTATCCAGCTGACGCCAGCTCAGGCTGATCAATTCCAATGGCTGCCGCCGACTTGCGGTTACCGCTTGGTCAGTGAAGGTAAAGATCTGCCGCTCTGGCATCATTTGGTATGCGGTGACCCGCAAGCGGTGCATGTTGAGCGTATTTCGCAGTCTGGGCGCATGCTCAGCGAAAAAAACGTCGCTGAAGATGACTGGGAAGACTATTTGATTTTTCGCGCGGGCTGATTTCTGCGCAAATAAATCACTGCTACATTCGCTACTCTTTTAATGATCGCTTCGGGCTCGGTGATGGAATTGCCGGGCCAGTGGTTTGTCTATGATTTGAACTGACCTCGTTTGCCATGGAGTTGCCCTGTGATGTCGATTCGTCGTGTATTGCTGTCTGTTGCATTGTTAAGTTTTGGCTCACCGTTATGGGCCGCCAATAAGGTTGATCTGGATTACAACGTACGATTCGTACCAGAGAGTGAATTGGCTGAAGTCAGTATCTCTCTGGATAAAGGCGAGGCTATCGACCAGCTTTCTTTCAACTTGGGTGATGAACAACGCTATTCGGATTTCACCACTGAAGGCGGTGAGTGGTCTCAAGAAAGCGCTGAGCGCGGTATCTGGAAACCGGGGAAAGGCGAGACCAAGCTCAGCTATCGGGTGAAAATCAGTCATCCGCGCAATGACGGCAAGTTTGATGCGCGTATGACCGAAGACTGGGCACTGTTTCGTGGCGATAATCTGATACCCAGCGCAGCGATGCAGATTCAGGATAAAACCGATCTGGTCGCACATCTGACCTTCAAGCTGCCAAAAGGCTGGCCAAGCGTTGAAACTGGCTGGCCACGGGTGGGCAAAAACAAATTTCGAATTGATAACCCACAACGCAAATTTGATCGGCCAACCGGTTGGATTCTGGCGGGCAAAATCGGCACTCGGCGGACTAAGTTAGGCGAAACCGATGTGACCATTGCTGCGCCAACTGGTGAAGGTATGCGGCGGATGGATATGCTGACCATGCTCACTTTCGTCTGGCCAGAAGCCCAGGCCGTGTTCCCACGGGATCCGAAAAAGCTGCTTATAGTGGGTGCTAATGATCCGATGTGGCGTGGTGGCCTGTCTGCGCCTAACTCCTATTTCATGCATGCCGAGCGACCTGCGGTCAGTGAAAACGGTACCAGTTCGCTGGTACACGAATTGGTCCATGTATTCACCCGCATCAAGGACACTGACAAGAGCGATTGGATCAGCGAAGGTTTAGCTGAGTACTACGCAATAGAACTGGTGCGTCGTGCTGGCGGTATGACGGAAGATCGCTACCAGAAAGTACGTGAGCAACTGATGAAGTGGAGCAAATCGGTCAAGACACTGCGCACTGAAAACTCGACGGGGCCGGTGACTGCCCGTGCGGTGTTGATGTTGCAAGACCTGGATCGTGAAATCCGCAAAGCCACCAATGACCGTAAACAACTGTCGCTGGATGACGTGACACGCGGCCTGATGCGCCTCGACAAGGTCAGTACCAAAGACTTTATCGAGATCAGCGAAAACGTCATGGGCAAGGCTTCGGACGTGCTTGATACCAAGCTGCTGAAGAGCAAATAGACGCAGCCATGGATTTCAGGGTGGGTAACGCTTTTCACCCACCTTTGGCTGTCGTGCTCAGTGGCTTGGTGGACAAGCTTCGCGTTGTCACACCCTACGGATTGCTTTTGTAGGGTGGGTAACGCTTTTTTACCCACCGTCCGGTGACGCGAATACTTGGCTGATGGCGTGCGATCTTGGTGGACAAGCTACGCGTTGTCACACCCTACGGATTGCTTTTGTAGGGTGGGTAACGCCTTTTTTACCCACCGTCCGGTGACGCGAATACTTGGCTGATGGCGTGCGATCTTGGTGGACAAGCTTCGCGTTGTCACTCCTACAGAGTTGTGCCCTTAGAATTTTGGGCCGGACTTGGTGTTATTCCCTTTGGCCATACGGTCATACAGCACCACATTCACCGTCGCTGCAAGGTTCATGCAGCCTTGTGTGGGGATATACACCACATCTTCGCACCAGGCGCGAATCTCTTTGTTGAGCGAGCCGTCTTCTGGGCCAAAGATATAAATCGCGCGGTCCGGATGGGTGTATTCCGGCAAGGAATGCGCACCATCGACCAATTCCACCGCGACGGGGGTGCAACCCAGCGGGATGATTTTCTGCAGGTCATCGATGTTGATCAACGGGATATCAAGGTGCACGCGTTTGGTGTCGGTGACAAAGTCTTTGGCGCGGTCATAGCGGGTGCCGGTATAAAACACGCTGCTAACGCTGTAGCAGCCTGCAGCCCGCATGATAGAGCCGACGTTGTCCGGTGACTTCGGGTTGACCAAGCCAATGCAACTGTATCGTTTGTTCGCCACAGCTTGTGCCCTTTGCGCAAAAGGCGCTGATTATACGTGCAGTTGCGCGCGGGTGATTACTCTTTGCTTTTAAGCAACGCGGCCAAGTCAGCAAAAGGGTTGTGCGTGACCTGCGCTTTTTTCGGTGATCCGGTCGATGAGTCCGAAAAGTACTGCTGGTCGGTGTAGCGCGAATGCTCGTTATCGTGACAGAACAGGCAGAGCAATTCCCAATTGGAACCGTCCTGCGGATTGTTGTCATGGTTGTGGTCGCGGTGGTGAACGGTTAACTCGCTCAGGCGCTTGCCAGCGAATTCGCGCGCACAACGGCCACAAACGTGCGGATACATTTTCAATGCTTTGTCGCGATAGCCTTCTTCACGGCTGCGCTGGGCGTCAGCAAGGATACGGTCGAGCTTGGCGGTGGCGGGTGGCTTTTGCGAATTCATGCAGATTGTCCGAGAGAGTGGCCTTGCTCATTAGTTTAGCGCCAGTGATGGCTAACGAGAACTGTCTTGATGATCTGCCGTCTAATGTAAGCGATAAGCACTACACTGAGGCCAGAGGCTTTGGAGGTAAATATGCGTGTTAGCAAGCCTATTATTACTGCTCTGGCGCTGAGCCTATGCGCTACGGTCATGACGGCTCAGGCACAAAATTATGGAACGCTGGGTGCTGGCAGTTCCGGCAGTTCCGGCAGCTCGCCCGGCAGCGCCAACCCGCAACCTTACGAGCAACCACGTTTACGTTCTGCGCCAAGTGGCGCGCCAGCCAGCAGCCCGCGCTTACTCAATAATTCGGTTAATCAGCCCAGCCTTCAGCAACGGCCAGCCACCACCTTGAGCCCGGCGGATAAGCCAATACCTGAGCTTGAAGAGCAACTGCAGCGCAACCGCGAAGGGCTAAAGCAAGAGAAAAAATCCGAACAGTAGGATGGGTGACGCTTTTTCATCCACCATTGGCTGGCGTGTTTAAGTGCGTGGTGGACAAGCTTCGCGTTGTCGCACTACGGATGATGTCTGTTGCGTAGGGAGGACAGCGCTTTTCTGTCCGCCATTTGCGGCGCGAAATAGGGTTGTTGTGCGGTTTGCGGTGGACAAGCTTCGCGTTGTCACACCCTACGGATGGTGTCTGTTGCGTAGGGAGGACAACGCTTTTCTGTCCGCCATTTGCGGCGCGAAATAGGGTTGTTGTGCGGTTTGCGGTGGACAAGTTTCACGTTGTCACACCCTACGGATGATGTCTGTTGCGTAGGGAGGACAGCGCTTTTCTGTCCGCCATTTGCGGCGCGAAATAGGGTTGTTGTGTGGTTTGCGGTGGACAAGCTTCGCGTTGTCGCACCCTACGAATTGGGTGCTTAGGTTTTAAAGCTGCTGCTCTACAAGTTGTCCATCCATCATGCGCAAGCGTTTGGACATAGACACGGCAATCGCTCTGATCAGTTTGGCGGCCGCTCGCGGGGTTTCGCTGATCATCTTTTCCAACGAATCCCGTGATAAAACCACCAGCGTGCAGTCACTTACGGCCACGCAGCTGGCCGAGCGGCGCTCGCCATCAAGCACGGCCATCTCACCGAAGGCGCGGCCTTTACGCAGCTTGGCAATTTCAACATTGTCGCCACCAGAATTGGTCTTGAAGACCGATACGGCGCCGAAATGGATCACGCACATAAAAGTACCAGCTTCACCTTCGCTGCATATCAACTGCTCAGGTGCATACTTGCTGATGCTGAAATAGCCAGCCGCAGCCAATACATCAGCAGGATGCAAGCTATTGAACAGGCCGCAGTCGAGCAGCATGTCGCGGATTTCGTTGATCAAGTAAGAGCTGTCAGTCATGGTCATGTCAGGGCAGATTCAGTGGTTGGCGCAAGCATGCCAGTCCTGTGATTAACAGGCTGTGAACGCCCGCACAGGCGGGTGCTCACAACTTGCTCAGGGGTGGCTAGCCAAGCTGCAGAACCTTGAACACAAATGCGTATTCCAAGGCGACATCCTTGAGTGCCTGATAACGCCCGCTCATGCCGCCATGACCGGCATCCAATTCGGTTTTCAGCAGCAATAAATTATTGTCGGTTTTGCTTGCGCGCAGTTTGGCCACCCATTTTGCCGCCTCCCAATATTGCACACGGCTGTCGTTGTAGCCTGCAACCACCAACATGGCCGGATAGGCTTGAGCGCTGACATTCTCATAAGGGGCGTATGCCTTGATGGTTGCATGCACCTCGGGCTGGTTTGGATCGCCCCATTCGTCGTATTCGGTCACGGTTAATGGCAGGTCCGGGTTGAGCATGGTGTTGAGCACATCGACAAACGGCACTTCAGCAATGGCCGCGGCGAACAGATCGGGCCGCTGGTTCAGCACCGCGCCCATGAGCAGGCCGCCAGCACTGCCGCCGCTGATCACCAGTTGCTCGCTACGGGTGTAACCGGCAGCGCATAAGTGCTCGGCGCAGGCGATAAAGTCATCAAAGCTGTTGTGTTTGTGCTCAAGTTTGCCTGCGCGGTACCAGGCTTCACCCAGTTCACCACCGCCGCGAACATGGGCGATTGCGAATACTACGCCGCGATCCAGCAGGCTCAAACGTGCATGTGAGAACCAAGGATCAAGGCATTCTCCATAGGCGCCGTAACCGTAGAGATACAGCGGGCAGGGCGTGCCGATCAGGTCTTTGCGTGCGACCAGGCTGATTGGGATTTGCTGTCCATCCGCCGCCGTGGCCCAGACCCGTTGGCTGACATATGCATCGGCATCAAACGGGCCTTCGACCGGGGTTTCCTTGAGCACCTGTTGCTCACCTGTAGCCAAGTTCAACTGACGAACCTGGGCGGGGCGATTCAGCGCCTCATAGCGCAGGCGCATGTTGCAGCTGTCAAACTCGAGCGCATCTTGTACGTACAGACTGTAAGCTGCATCGGGCAGGCTGACGCGGTAGGTCGGTGAACCTTGCGGGCTGACTTCAATTATCGGTAAACCGCCTTCACGCAAGCTCAGAAGCAGGGCGTTGGCATTGAGTGTCATGCCATCAATCATTACATGTTCATCATGGGCGCGCAGTTCAATCCAGTTGTCGCGGGTGAAACTCTGCTCAGTCGCATGGTAAAGCGCAAAGTTGATACCGCTTTGATTACTGCGAATAAACCATTGCCACTCGCCGTTAAACAGGCCGTGGTCAACGTCGTATTCGTGGTCTTCCTGGCGCGGGGCAACGCAGCTAAAGGCCTGCGTGGGTGTTTCGGCATTCAATACCCAGGCTTCGCTGGTGGTCTTGCTGCCCATCATCAGAATCAGCTGGCGTTCGGATGAGGCGCGGTAGCAGTGCAAAAAGAAACGCCCATCCGGCTCGTGAAATACCAACTCGGCCTTATCACTGTCCAGAGTGGTGCGGTAGAGCTTGTGAGGACGATGGGTGTCATCCAGTTCGACAAAAAACAACGTTTGACTGTCGTTGGCCCAAGTCATGCTGCCGTCGCAGTTTTCAAATGTCAGGGTCTGGATGCTGTTGTCGCTGAGTTGTTTGACGTGCAGTTGATAAATTTCTTCACCGCTGGTGTCGGTGCTGTACGCCAGACGCTGATGATCGGGACTGATGCTAAAGGCGCCGAGGGAAAAGAATCCACCGTCTGCCAGTTGGTTGGGGTCGAGCAACAGTTGCTCGCTGCTTTCATCGACAATATGCGAGCCATCTGCCGGGCGTTTGCAGCGGTAATGGCGAGGGTACTCATCACCTGCTGTGGTGCGCTGGTAGTACAGATAGGGGCCCCAAGGGGACGGTAGCGATAGATCTGTTTCGCGGATTCGGCCTTTAATCTCTTGGAACAGCTGCTCGCGAAGCTCGGCCTGATCGCTTAACTGGGCTTCAAGGTAGTCGTTCTCGGCATGTAAATACTGGAGAACGTCATCGCTATCGCGGTTTTCCAGCCAGCGATAAGGGTCGCTACCAGTTTCACTGCGGGCGATAGGGGCGTTGGCCATGAATAACTCCAGAATCATTGAGTGCCGACGGCAGGGGCGCCGTAAAGCGTAAAAGTCGCTATCATAAGCGTCACCTTACAACGCCCGCCATCTTGCCAGGGATTTGCCACATTATGTTTGAGAACGAAAACCTACTCGCCTGGGCCGTCTACGCCGTTGCTGCGCTGGGCTGCTTATTGGTTTGGTTCCGTTTAACCAGCTGGATGTGGCGTTATGTGCGCGAACCATTGCGGGTGCTTGTTGCGGTCTTGTTGTTCAGCCCGACCATTGTTGACCCGAGCAAAGAGCTATTTGCTCCGGCGATTGCCGTCAGTGCCTTGGATATTTTGTTCAAAGTCGGTAACAACCTGTGGCGCGCAGTGGCGGATTTAGCCCTCTACGGCATGATTGCCTTTGCCGCCTACCTGATTTTCGTGGCGGTTCGCTGGCCGATCGAGCGCTGGTGGAAAGAGCGTCGCCAAGCCAAGCTTGAGCCTCAAGACGAAAGTGATCCGCGCACCCTGCGTGAGATTATGGATGATGGTGATGCCGAGCCAAATTACGCTCAACATGATCGCCATGGCATGCGTGTAGAGCCAAGACTCTAGCCCCGGCCAAGCCGCCTGTTAATAGCAGGCGGGCCTCATAGGCACCAGCTGACAGGTTTGCACCTTTTAGTGTGCCAATAGGAAACCTGAGCATAAATCTAGCTGCAAAAACTATCGCTGTATGCATAGGGCGCGCGACTGCTGAGTGTCGTCTGGGCTAATCTTGTGCGCAATGCACAACGCATCATTGCGAGGCGCTAAATAGTGCGTCCATGTCATTACAACGGTTGGAGAAAACAGGATGTGTGAACTGTTGGGCATGAGTGCCAACGTGCCGACTGATATCGTTTTCAGCTTTACCGGGTTGATGCAGCGCGGTGGCAGCACCGGTCCGCACCGGGATGGTTGGGGGATCGGTTTTTATGAAGGGCGCGGCCTGCGCTTGTTTCAAGATCCAAGCGCTAGCTATGAATCGGAAGTAGCAAAGCTGGTGCAGCGTTATCCGATCAAGAGTGAAGTGGTGATTGGGCATATTCGCCAAGCCAATGTTGGCCGGGTTTGTCTGGCCAATACCCATCCCTTCGTGCGCGAGATGTGGGGCCGTAGTTGGTGTTTTGCCCACAATGGCCAGTTGGCGGACTTTGCGCCCGAGCTGGGCTTCTATCAGCCCATTGGCGATACGGACAGTGAGGCGGCCTTTTGCGATTTGCTCAATCGGCTGCGCACTGAGTTTCCCTGTGCGGTTGATGTCGAGCAGATGCTGGCGACCTTGGTGGAGGCCTGTGTGGCTTATCGGCGTAAAGGGGTGTTTAACTGCTTGCTCAGTAATGGCGATTGGCTATTTAGCTTTTGTTCAAGCAAGCTAGCGCATATTACCCGTCGCGCACCTTTTGGTCCGGCACACTTGACGGATGTTGATGTGCAGGTCGATTTTCAGTCAGAGACCACACCCAATGACATTGTCACCGTGTTGGCGACTGCGCCGCTGACCAATAACGAAGACTGGAACCTATACCAGCCGGGTGAATGGCGTTTGTGGCGTGCCGGGGAATGTATCGCACAAGGTATGGCGGATTAACCAAGAATAAAGGGGAGGGGGCGGATGTTTAAAAGCTATCTACGCTTGGCGCTGTTTGCCTTGGGCTTGCTGGTCGGGGTGCAAGTACCGGGTTACATCAGTGATTACAGCAAGCGTGTTGATGCGCATCTGCAGGAGTCCGAGCAGAGCTTGCAAGGCTTTCGAGACACCGCCAAACGCTTCTTCAAGGGCGATATGGTTGCCTTGGTGGCACATTATCAGGCCAGTGATGATCCGGTGATGCAAAGCGATGCCAAGAGTGTGAATACTTTGGTGATGCGCTCAGATTGGCTTAATGCTGAATCGCAAGCCATGCATGGTCCTTGGTATCAGCAGGTTTGGCATCTGGCTACCGCTGCCGATTCAGAATTGCTCAGGGAAACCTACGCTGCTTACAGCTTCCAAGTGTTGCTGGTGCCTGAGGCGATTGCCTGGGGGATTATCTGCGCCTTGCTGCTGGCCTTGCTGGTCGAGTTGTTGCTGGTGACTATTGTACGGTTGCTTGGCGGTGGTCAGGATCAGCGCGTGCGTGACCGTCACTGGCGTTAAGCGCCGCCAATTAGCTTGAAATAATGCCGCAGGTTTTCCTGCGGCATTTGCTTACTTCGAGAGCAATTTCATACCGTCTTCAAGGCCCTGCAAGGTCAAGGGGTACATCTTGTCCTCGACCAGCTCACGGATGATGCTGGTCGAGGCGGTGTAGCCCCAGGTGTCTTTCGGGTAGGGGTTGATCCAGATAAGTTTCTTGTATTTCTCCATGAACCGCTTGATCCACAGATAACCCGGTTCCTCGTTCCAGTGCTCGACGCTGCCGCCCGCCTGGGTGATTTCATACGGCGCCATGGCCGCATCACCGACGAACACCACTTTGTAGTCAGCACCGTACTTGTGCAGCAAGTCCTGGGTGGAGAATCGTTCGGAGGTGCGGCGCAGGTTGTTCTTCCACACCGATTCATAGACGCAGTTGTGAAAGTAGAAGTATTCCATGTGCTTGAACTCGGTCTTGCACGCGGAAAACAGCTCTTCACAGACTTTGACATGAGCATCCATCGAGCCGCCGATGTCGAACAGAATCAGCAGTTTCACCGTGTTACGGCGTTCTGGGCGCATCTGAATATTAAGCAGGCCAGCGTCCTTGGCTGTGTGGTCGATGGTGCCGTCGAGATCCAGCTCATCTTCCGCGCCCTGGCGGGCAAACTTGCGCAGGCGGCGCAGTGCCACCTTGATGTTGCGCGTGCCCAGCTCAACCTGATCATCGAGGTTTTTATAGTCGCGCTGATCCCACACCTTGACCGCTTTGCCCTGGCGCTTTCCGGCGTCGCCGACACGAATGCCCTCCGGGTTAAAACCGCCTGAGCCGAACGGGCTGGTGCCGCCTGTACCGATCCATTTATTACCGCCAGCGTGGCGTTCCTTTTGCTCTTCGAGGCGCTTTTTAAACTCTTCGATCAGCTTATCCAGACCGCCGAGGGATTCGATCTTGGCGCGTTCTTCTTCACTCAGCGAACGCTCGAACTCCTTGCGCAGCCATTCATCCGGGATCAGCGCTTCAATATGCTGGTTAAGGTTTTCCAGACCATTGAAATAGGCGCCGAAGGCGCGGTCGAACTTGTCGAAATGGCGCTCGTCCTTAACCAGAATAGTGCGGGCGAGGTAATAGAACTCGTCCATGTCAGCGAACACCACGTTGTGCTTCAACGCGTTGATCAGGTCGAGCAGCTCACGCACCGAGACCGGCACCTTGGCTGCACGCATTTCATTGAATAGGTTAAGCAGCATCGCTGCGCCCTCATGTGTTGGTTCTGACCGGACAGCTGCGTCTCGGCCTGGCTCGCGAGCCTTTGGCCGAGCGGGGTGCCTGTCCGGCTGAGACGTCACAGCCGACAGTTAGCGACCCGCGCGGCGGCTCATAAAGGCCAGGCGTTCGAGCAGCTGAACATCCTGCTCGTTCTTGACCAAAGCCCCAGCCAGCGGCGGAATCGCCTTAGTCGGGTCGCGCTCACGCAACACCGCTTCGCCAATATTGTCGGCCATCAGCAGCTTGAGCCAATCAACCAGCTCGGAGGTCGAAGGCTTCTTCTTGAGGCCCGGTACTTTGCGCACGTCAAAGAAGACGTCGAGTGCTTCGCTGACCAAATCTTTTTTGATGGTCGGGTAATGCACGTCAACGATGCGCTGCAAAGTATTGCGGTCCGGGAAGGCAATATAGTGGAAAAAGCAGCGACGCAAGAAGGCGTCCGGCAGTTCTTTCTCGTTGTTCGAGGTGATGATGATAATCGGGCGCTGGACCGCCTTGATGGTTTCATCGGTCTCGTAAACGTAGAACTCCATCTTGTCGAGTTCTTGCAGCAAGTCGTTAGGAAACTCAATGTCGGCTTTGTCGATTTCATCGATCAGCAAAATGACCCGCTCTTCAGACTCGAAGGCTTCCCAGAGCTTGCCCTTCTTGATGTAGTTACGCACATCGTGAACTTTGTCGGAGTCGAGTTGCGAGTCACGCAGGCGGCTCACTGCATCGTATTCATACAGGCCTTGGTGAGCCTTGGTCGTCGATTTGATGTGCCAGGTGATCAGGCGCGCACCGAAGGATTCGGCCAATTGCTCTGCAAGCATGGTCTTGCCGGTTCCGGGTTCGCCCTTTACCAGCAACGGGCGTTCCAGAGTAATGGCAGCGTTAACCGCAAGCTTGAGGTCGTCGGTTGCGACGTATGACTGAGTGCCTTCGAACTTCATGGGTAAATCCTCACACCAGAACGCCCGGGTAATCGCCGCGGGTCAATTTAGTTAAAGATCAACTATACCGTGCCGGTTGGGGACTGTGAACGAAGACGGGGTATTCAGTCACTGAATGGCGGGTCACCTTGCAAACGTTTCTTGGGGCGGGTCATTGCTGGGTTGAGTCAAACCTATTGCTGAACGCCTTGACGAAGGCATTGCGCAGAATCGATTTGAATGCCTGCCAGTTGCTGACGTCATAGGCGTTGAGATCACCTGCAATCTCGATCCGTGTGGCGAATTGGTCCTTGCTGTGATTTTTCAACAGCCAGCCGCCGCTGCCAACCAGAGCTTCCCAGATACCGCTGAAAAAGTTTTTATCCTCGGCGGCGACATCTTGTTGCCAGTCAAAGATTTCCATGTCACGCAGCAATGGCTTGGCATAGCCGTCGATCTTGCCTTTACGCGCCTCAAGCTCCATGACGAAATCGCCGTTACCTTTGGCAAAGTCAAAGTCGGCGTAGGTGCGAGTGAAGCTATTGAGTTGTTTCAGTTCTATATCGGTAGCGCGCAGTTTTATGTCGAAATCGTCCAGCTCGCCCAATGGGTTGAGCTTGGCGCTGGTTTGCAATGGCGCATTGCCAAAGATTTTACCGGTCGCCTGAAAGCTGGCGGGGAGTAGTTCTTTGCTGTTGTTGGTGTTGCTTAAATTCAGCAGTGTGGCATTCAACTGCGTGGCTTTTATATCCACCGGTGGTTTTGAGTTGAAGTTGCGAAATGCCAAGGTGCCTTGGTTGACTCTGACTTCGTTGAGAGTGATGGGCAGAAATGCTTTAAGTTGCTGGCGCCAGTCAACGCCTTCACCTGTTTGCGAATCGGCGGCATTACCACCATCAACAAAAGTCAGCTTGGGCTGTTCGAATACCACGCTCGCGACCACGGCATGGTCGTGCCACAACGCACTCCAACTCACTGACAGATCAATCGAGGGTGCCTCAAGCAACGGCACAGGAACCTTACCGTTGACCTTGCTGATATTCAGTTGGTTAATGCGGTAGGCGCCACGCCACAGCGCGAGGTCGACGTCGGTGATATGCCCGCGATAATCGCCCATGTCGGCAAGCTGCTCATTGAGGTAGTCACGCACCAATGACGGCAGCATGATATGCAGCACCACCAACAGGCAGGCGATGCTGATCAGAGTCCACAGTGGGATAGCGAAACGTTTTCTCATAACTAAACTGACTCGCTAAATAACAATTGGTTTCCAATCATCTCTGTAAAGAGGTGCGTGACTACTGGACTGTCGATAGCTTGCGTCATAGGCTAACCAGCTAACCCCGTACAAGGAATTCGTCATGAGCCGCATCTTTGCAGACAACGCGCAAGCCATCGGCAATACACCGCTGGTGATGATCAATCGTTTGGGCCCGAAAGGGGTAACCATTCTTGCAAAAATCGAGGGGCGTAACCCCGCTTACTCGGTGAAATGCCGGATCGGCGCCAGCATGGTCTGGGATGCGGAAGCGCGCGGAGTGCTCAAGCCAGGCATGACCATTGTTGAACCGACTTCGGGTAACACCGGTATTGGCCTGGCGTTTGTGGCGGCGGCGCGAGGCTACAAGCTGTTGCTGACCATGCCAGCCTCGATGAGCCTTGAGCGGCGCAAGGTACTGAAAGCGCTTGGCGCTGAATTGGTCCTGACTGAACCCGCCAAAGGCATGAAAGGCGCTATCGAAAAAGCCACTGAAATTGCTCAGTCAGACAGCAGCAAATACTTTATGCCGCAACAATTCGAGAATCCGGCAAACCCGGAAATTCATGAGAAAACCACCGGCCCGGAAATTTGGAATGACACCGATGGCGCGATTGATGTGCTGATCTCCGGTGTCGGCACTGGCGGCACTATTACCGGGGTATCGCGTTACATCAAAAATACTCAGGGTAAACCGATCCTTTCGGTCGCTGTCGAGCCGATCAGCTCTCCGGTCATCAGCCAGACCCTTGCCGGTGACGAGGTCAAACCGAGCCCGCACAAGATCCAAGGTATCGGTGCTGGTTTTGTGCCGAAAAACCTCGACTTGAGCATGGTTGATCGGGTCGAGCAGGTGAGCGATGAAGACTCAAAAGCAGTGGCGCTACGCCTGATGCGAGAAGAGGGCATTCTTTGCGGTATCTCCTGTGGCGCGGCCATGGCCGTGGCCTTGAGAGTCGCCAATGAGCCGAACATGCAAGGCAAGACGATCGTGGTAATCCTGCCGGACTCTGGCGAGCGTTATCTGTCGAGCATGTTGTTCAGTGACATGTTCAGCGAGCAGGAAATGGTCCAGTAATACCCTGCGTGTCGCAGCAGCAAGCGATATATCCGCTTGCTGCTGCGCTTGCTGCTGTCGGGCGAGGGGGCGCGAGATATAGGTTTTAACCTGTCGCGTAGCGCGCAACGGTTACATGTGCATATACACGCCTGGCCCGACAGGAAAGCCAAGCATGGTCCACAGCAACATAAATAACGTCCAAGTCACCAGAAAGCCAAATGCGAGCGGCAGCATCGTCGCCATCAAGGTGCCAAGTTTTAACTTTGGATAGTATTGCTGCATAAAGGCCAGTACCACGGCGAAGTAGGGCGAAAGCGGTGAAATGATGTTGGTCGTGCTATCACCCACCCGGAACATTGCCATGGTAAATGCAGGCTCAATATTCAGCTGCATCAGCATCGGAATAAAAATAGGTGCGAACAACGCAAATTGCGCAGAGCCTGAGGTCATGAAAATATTCATGAGCGCTGTAAGCAAAATGAACGCGACAATCAAGCTGTAGCCGGTTAGCCCCAGTGAGGATAAGAATGTCGCCCCTTCAAACGCCACCAGGCTGCCAATCCCACTCCATTTGAACAACGCAATAAACTGCGAAATCATAAAGAACAACACAAGAATAGAGGCGAGGTTCTTTACGCATTCGGACATGATCTCGGGTATGTCTTCGGCTTTTTTAATTACCCCAGTAGCCTTACCGTAAATATAGCCAACTCCAAGGAAGTAGATAAACAGAAAAGGTACAAATGACTTCATGAATGGCGATGGAATCAACCCACCCTCGGCATTTCTGAATGGGGAATCTGTAGGCAGCAAGATAAAAGCTATCAGCCCTACAAACGCCAAGGTGAAAAGCCCCGCTTGTTTTAATCCACGTTTTTCTTCTGCGCTGATTTCTGTTTCTAGCGCTGCTTTTGCTTTGGGGTTAATGGTCAATACTGACAGCGGTAAAGTTCGATTGAGCCGAGGCTCAACAATTCTGTCGACAATGATCGTGCCAACAATCGCCAGCAAAATGACTGAACATGCAGCGAAGTAGTAATTGTCCACTGGCGAGACGTATGCATTTGGGTCAATAATTCTTGCCGCTTCAGTCGCAATCCCAGAAAAAATGGCATCACCTGCCGTGACAAAGAAACTGGCGTCGTAGCCCGCACCAACAGCTGCGTATGCGGCGGCTGCACCCGCGATAGGGTGGCGGCCAACCGACTGGAAAATCATCGCAACCAAGGGAATAAAAATCAAAAAACTGGCGTCTGAAGCAATTGAAGACGACACCCCTGTGACAAACACCAGAAACGTCAGTAAGTGCCTTGGCGCCTTGGTCACGGTTTGCTTCATCACAATGGAAATAAGCCCAACCTGATCGGCAACGCCGACGCCGAACATCACAACGATTATTGTCCCCAGCACCGGGAAGTTGACAAAGTTACCGACCAGGCTGGTGAAAATATGAACAATACCTTCTCCAGAAGCCAGGCTTTTAACCAACACAGCTTCGCCCGTTTTCGGGTTCATACTGTGCACACCGAAATAGTTAAGCGCAGCAGAAAGTATTATCGTGAAAATCAATAAGTAAAAAAACAAGAAGAATGGGTGCGGAAGTTTATTGCCAGCTTTCTCGATTGCCCCCAGAAAACCAGATACCTTGTCCGTTTCAGGTAATGTCGTTTTCATATTTTTATTCATGCGACTGTTCCCTTTTATATTTGTTTTAAGACAGTAATGAGTCTGCAAGGCTCAAGTAGCAATCCTTGGCTACCGTAATAATGGCGTCGTTGAAGTCGTAATGTGGGTTATGTAAATAGGCGGAATTCAAACCATTGCCAATAAAGAAATAGCAGCCGCTAATCTCATTCAGATAAAAGCTGAAGTCTTCTGCGCCCATGGCTGGCATGTAGTCAATTTTTTCAACTTTACCGTGATCAAAGTTGTTCTTGAATGCAGCGATTGCCAAATCGGTCGCCGCTGGGTCATTTATAAGTGCGGGGATATCCAGCAGCAGATTAAATGCAAAGTCGCAGCCTCCGGTCATGCAGGCAGACTTGAGTGCGTTTTCTGTTGCCGCGACTAATAAATTACGTGTTTCAAGTGAGTCTGAGCGTAAGCTAATCGTCAGGCTGCAGCTGTCTGGAATCACATTGATTCCCTTGCGACTACCGGCCTGAATGCTGGATACCGTCACCACGCCAGAGCACAAAGGAGACAACTGTCTGGCCACTGCAGCCTGAATGTTATTGATGAACTGAGCCGCGATAACAATTGGATCACGGGCCAAGTGGGGCATTGCCGCATGTCCGCCTTTGCCGGTGATAATGACTTCAATTGATGTATCGCCACCCATGGCTGATCCAGGCTTGGCAAAGATATACCCTTCCTCGAATCCGGGGCGGTTATGAAAGCCGAAAATCATGTCAACTTTCGGGTTTTCCAGAACGCCGTCGTCAATCATCGCCTTGGCTCCAGCCCCGCCTTCTTCAGCAGGCTGGAAAATAAGTTTGATTTTCCCTTTGTAGCGATCCTTTCGTTGCATCAATGCTTCTGCTGCACATAACAATGATGCAGTGTGGCCATCATGGCCGCAGGCGTGCATTTTTCCATCAATCGTTGATTTATAAGGAATGCAGTTCTGCTCATGTATCGGCAACGCATCCATATCGCTTCGAAATGCAATGCAAGGTCCTGGCCGATTAGTGTCCAGCAATCCGACGACACCCGTTTTGCCAAGGCCTTCGGATACTAAATAACCCAGGTTTTTCAGGGTTGTGGCAACCAGTTGTGCAGTCTTGGCTTCTTCATATTTAAGTTCAGGAAGTTTGTGGATTTTATGCCTGAGTTGAATGTATTTATTAATGTCGAGATCTGTATTCATTATTGTTATGACTCTCTGTGTAAGCGGCAACTGCATGTTTGAGTTAAAAGCATGCGAAAACAACGCTCTATGTTTAACGGTGTATTTAATCAGGATGCTTGTTGCGAGCCGCTGCGTAATAAATACTGAGGAGGGTTGCTGTTATGTACAGCTCCACGAGACAACGCAGTTGTGGCGTTACCTTAGGCAGATAAGTTGGCACTCATCAATCAAGCTGGATGAGACATTGTTACTCTGGGGTTAACGTTATTTATGACTGGGCCAAACTTTAGAACTATTGACAGGTATTAAGTTATCTAAAAAGAGGTATATGTTTCTGTTGTATTTCGCATTGCTGTCGCAGCTCACGCACGCTAAAGCTCCCGCTGCGTGTGTATGAGCGCAGCGGGAGCTTTTGAAAGCAGTGTTTAAAACTACCGAAGGGTTTTGCTGGTCACCAGCGCGGAGGTTGTTGCAGCTGGAGCCCCAGGCCTGACCACCAGCCACAATGCAACAGCGATAATTGCGCCGCCGTAGACATAAGCCCAAGACAACGGCTCATCAAGCAGTAGCCAGCCCCAGAGAACGCCGAAGATCGGGATCAAGAAAGTTGTGGTTGATGCCTGAACCGGGCCAATATCGCTTATCAAGCGGAAATAGAGCACATAGGCAAATGCGGTGCAGATAAACCCAAGCCCTGCCAAAGACAGCCATTCATTGCTGCCACCCCATGAAGCCGGTGGCTGTACGATCAGCGAACCGATAAACAGCGGGGTCAGAAACAAGCTGGCACCGACCAGGCTGCTAAAGGCTGTTAGGCGATTGTCGAGTCCGCCTTGCTGGCCAATCCATTTGCGGGTCAGGAAACCGGCAAAACCATAGCAGGTCGTTGCAACTATGCAGGCGGCAGCGCCCAGCAGCATTTGCATGTCGATGTTTACGGGGCCGGTTTGGGTCAAGAGCCATACGCCAAACAAACCCAGGGCAACGCCAGCAGCCTTGCTGGCGGTAAGCGCCTCGCTGAAAAACAGCATGCCAATGAGTACACCCATCAGCGGCGTCATCGCATTGAAAATGGATGAATAGCCAGCAGGCAACACTAAAGCGGCCAGGCAGTACATCGCCGAAGGCAGGCCAGCGTTGATAATGCCGAGCACCAGGCATTGCTTGAGTTTTCCGCGAAAGTCCCACTTGACCCGCATGACCAGCAGGATGACCAGCAAGCCCAAGGCGCCAAGAGAGGCGCGAAAGAATGCAGTCGGCATGCTGCCAAGTACCGGTGCGACGACACGCATAAACATGAAGCTGGCGCCCCAGATGGCGGCAAGCAACAACAGTCGACTCAGATCAATCAGGCGCACGGTACAACTCCAGGCAGAAGTAGCCAGAAAGTGTTGCCGTCAGTCGTCGCTAATGCAATACACAGTTGAGGTTTAAAAATGCCCACACTGTATTGCCGGCGCAGGCAGAATAGGAAAACTGCCGGGCCCCATCTGAGGCTTCGGCAGTTTTTTCGCCTGCTCATGTGTGCTCAAGTCTTGCTGCACATGGTGTACTGAGAACTGTTGTTTAATGCACGGCTCAGATTTGCACTGCACCAGTGAGCAACGCAGCTGCCAGCATGGTTAAGCTAACGCCCCAAGCCCAGAAGAAGGTGTAGGCGATGTGTTTGCGTAACTCGACGCCTGCCAGTGCAAGGGCAAGGTAGACACTTGGCACAACCGGGCTGATTGCGAAACCGGTGTTTTCACCAATCAGCATGGCTCGCGCAACCGATTCCAAGGGCACACCTGCGGCCACGGCAACGTCGCGAATAACGGGTAGCAGGGCAAAGTAATAGGCGTCCGGTGAGAAGATCATGCCCAGCGGGACACCGAAAAAGCCAACCAGTACGTGTAGGTATTGAGCTGATCCGTGGGGCAGGATATCGATGATCGACAGTGCCATTGCATCAGACATCTTGGCCCCAGACAGCACGCCGAGCAGTACCGCGGCAGCCATCATCACCAGCGACATTTGCAGTGCGTCTGCCGCGTGCGCCTTGATCCGCTCGGTCTGCACATTGATATCCGGGAAGTTCAGCGGCAAGGCGATACCAAGGCCAACCATGAAGCACGCATACAGCGGAAAGGTACCGGTAAACAAACAGGCCAGAATAGCCACGGTGAGCGCGACGTTGCACCAGTAGCGCAGGGTGCGCGGCGACAAGCCAAATTCTCGTGATTCAGGCTGCCCCAGACTGGGGTCGAAGGCTGCCGCTGCGCCGAGGGACTTAGGCGCATTGCGTTGGGCGCGCAGGCCGAGCCACGCGGCAATCATTAGCATCATCGCCAGCCCGAGTAGCTGCAAGGGGAGGAGACCGAGCCAGAGTTCAGTCGCATCCAGGCCGGTGGTGGCTGCCGCGCGAGCCGTGGTGCCGCCCCAAGGCACCATGTTAATGACCCCAGCCGTGGTGCCCACCAGCATCAACAGCAGGTTGGGGCTCATGTTTAAGCGTTTGTAGAGGGGCAGCAGCGCGGGAATGACCAGCAAGAAGGTCGCGGCACCCACGCCGTCAAGATGCACTGATGCGGTAATCAAAACCGTGACCAGCGCGACCGCTATTGGTTTGCCGCCGGTGCGCCGAATCAGGAAGTTGACCAGCGGATCGAACAGTCCGCGGTCGCGCATGATGCCGAAGTAAAGAATGGCGAATAGAAAAAGCGCAGCAGTTGGCGCCACGGTTATCAACCCGCTCTTGATAAAGCTACCGACTTCGGCGGGTGAGAAACCGGCCAGCAGGCAGATAGCGACAGGAACAGTAGTGAACGCCACTACCGGACTCATCTTACGCAACAAAATTAGCGAGATGATGCCAAGCATCATCAGGAAACCCATGGCCGTGATCATTATTCAACCTCAAGAATTATTTTTATTGTTCAATGTGTCGCCTGCTACAAGCGACGACTTTTATTGCTTCAGCAATGTTGCAAAAAGAACTCGCTCAATCCGGTGACGGTAACTGCATGGCCAACAACAGATAACTCAGGCTTTTACCGTGGCGATCAAGTCCGGGGCTGCGGGTCACTCCGCCTTCCAAGGCGCCTTCTAAAACGAAGTTGAGTGCCTGCAATGAGTCGATTTCATAGCGTTTGATGGCAGATGGTCGGCGTCCAGCAAACTGCTCGCCAACCCGTTCTGGAGTTACCTCACGCTTGAGCCATTGATAGTGTTCAGGGTTCAGCGGGAACACGGCTATGCAGAGAATGTTGCCCTTGTCACCCGCACGCGCATGGGCATAGTCGGCCAAGGTAATGGTTGTATTCATCAGTACCACTCCAGTCGGGTTTGAACTGCGCTGCGTGGAATTAGAAAGTCGCGGGTGGTGATGGATTCACTGAGGTGTCTGCGCACTCCGCCGCCACCTGCTGGGCCATTGGTGTAGAGCGATTCAACCTCAGCCTGAAGTTGCTCAATCAACTGGCGGTTTTCATCAACGATGCCGACGCGGACTTGTACGTCTTCCACCATCGGCGACCGGGCAAGGCAGTTGCTCAGGTAGTCGCCGTGCTGGTCATTGAACAGGCTGGCAACACCCACCAGATCAAGCCTTGGTTTGAGCTGTGGCGCCAACTGGGCAAAGCGTTGCAGCAATATCTCGCGGGCGAGGCTGGCCCGCTCCACAGCGCCGGGGCCTGCATAGCTGATTGATGCTTCGCCGAACCAGAGGCCGCGCATGCCTGCCAAACCCTTGAGTGTGTCAGGGCGCGGATGGCCTTGAATGCCTGCAACCCTGACCCGATTTTCGCCGATCTGCTCGACGCTGACTTGGCCAAGATCGAGTATTACGTCCGGGGTCAGGTAGCGACGTGGATCGTGAATTTCATAGAGCAATTGTTCTTTGACCGTGCGCTCAGTGACGCAACCGCTGCTGCCTTCGACCTTGGTCACGATCAGCTCGCCCGTGCTGCTGATCTCAATGATCGGGCAATCAAGATTGGCCGGGTCAGGCACATCTTTGATCCCCGGATGTGCAAAATAGCCACCGGTAACCTGAGTGCAACATTCCAGCAGATGGCCCGCGGTTGTTGCGATCGCCATTTTTTGCCAGTCATCAGGGGCCCAGCCCAGCGCATGACGAACAGGCCCTACCGCCAACGAGGGGTCGGCCACTCTGCCGCACAGCACGATATTGGCACCTTGCTCCAGCGCCTGAGTGATGCCGTCGGCGCCGGTGTAGACATTAACCGAGACCAACTCGCCTGACAGTTCGCTGGTTGCCAGCCACTGCTGCAAATGTTGCTGGCCCAGTTCAAGCAGGTCATCGCCCAACACGCAGGCGATTTTCAGCGTTGCGTGTCGCCCGGCAAGCTTGTTTCGCAGGTTCAGTGCTGCCGCCTTGGGATTGGCCGCGCCACCATTGGTGATGATTGGAATGCCTGATTCGATGCAGATATCGAGAATCGGGTCGAGAAAGTCAAACAGGCGTGCGGCGTAACCGCTATTGGCGTCCAGTTGTTTGCGCAACTGGGCTTCGGCAAGGGTGCGTTCGGCAAGCAGTTCGAGCATTAAATAGCGTTTTCCAGAGCGCTTGGCCAGGCTGCGGGCCAGGCGCAAGGTTGCGTCCGGGCGATCATTGGCGAAACCCGCTCCGCAACCGATATGAATTGTATTTGTCATGGCTTAAAGCTCGGTATGTGTGCCCGAGCAATAGTGGCGTCAATTGATATTTCTGTGAATTTTAATTATAAGAACAACTATTCCAATAACTCTAATAGATCGGTTATGGACATTAACTTCCGGCAACTGCGTGCTTTTATTCTGATCGCGCAAACATTGAGCTTTACCCGTACCTCGGAGTTGTTGCATCTGTCGCCGCCTGCACTCAGTTACAGCATTCGCAAATTAGAGGAGGCACTTGGGCTCAAGCTCTTCGCCCGCAATACCCGCAGTGTCGAGTTAACTCCAGCCGGCGAGCACTTTTTGCCGCAGGCGCAGCAACTGTTACGGGTCATGGGCGATGCCGTCAACGATGCCCAGGAACTGTTGAATCTGGACAGCGGCACTTTGCGTTTGGCGGCCTTACCGACTGCCGCTGCGTCATTTCTGCCAGGGGCGATTGCCGCATTTAGTCGTGATCATCCTGGCGTGCAGGTGTCGTTGCAGGATGGTCGGGCGGGGGAGGTTAAGGACTGGGTGCTCACTGGCGAGGTTGATGTGGGGATCACCTCTTTGCCCGAAGATATGTTAGGGCTTGAGTTCAAGCATTTGGTCAATGACAACCTTGTGCTTCTGGTGCGAGATGAGGGCTTTGATACTGAAAGCTGGAAAACGCGACCCTATATTGCCTTAACCGCGGATACCAGTATTCGCCCGCTGGCGGATGTGACGCTCCAGCATTTGGGCGTGAGCACCGAACCGGCTTGGCAAGTTGCACACATGAGTACTGCTGCGGCTATGGTCCGTGAAGGGTTGGGATTTACGTTATTACCAACGAGTTGCATGTCCTTTTTACACCTTGGTGAAGCGTTGCAAGTGTTGTCGGTGGTGCAACCGGTTCAACGCTCTTTGGGGCTGCTGCAACGTAAACCAGTGAGACAGACACCCGCCATGCAAATGTTTATGCATTACCTCGACAACCGTTTGAGCAAGGCACCGGTCTAAACCGCTTTCGCTGAGGCGGGCATGTGACTAAGCTCGGCCACAACGCAGTGTTTCAGCAGAGGATTGCCCATGACTCAGCAAGCTCCAGCGGTAGAGATCGCTCGCCTGACCCTTGATGGCTTTGACGATTACCGCGAGGCGTTTCGCCAGATCACAGACGGCGCCCGTGCGCGTTTTGAGCAAGCGCAGTGGCAGGCTGGGCAAAGCGCTTCGGCGGCGCGGATCAATCTGTATGAAGACAAGGTCAAGGAGTTCAGCCAGCGCCTGCGCGAAACCTTCGGCGTTGAGCTTTTTGATGTGCAGCAGTGGTCGTTGGTCAAGGCCGCCTATATCAAGCTGATTGACACGCGTTTCGACGATGAACTCTCTGAAACCTGGTTTAACTCGATTTTTTGCAGTCTGTTCAGCCATGATCAAATCAGCGATGACTGCATGTTTATTCATACCACCCGGCCTTCCATAAACAGCCGCCAGCGTGCTGCCCAGACGCGTCGCTACAGCTTGGGATCGGCGCATGGCAACGCCCGGGGGCTGGCCCGGATGCTCGAGGAAATCTTCAAGGACTACAGCTTTAGCGCGCCGTTTGAGGACTTGCCGCGTGATCTGGTCCGGCTTGAGGCGCAAATGCGTGAGAGCTTGCCTGATTGGGTATGCAAAGACCCGGAGCTGACAATCGAGTTGTTCTACTCGGTGCTTTATCGCAACAAGGGCGCGTATCTGGTCGGGCGCGTATTCAATCAAGACGAGCAATGGCCGCTGGTATTTCCGTTGCTGCACCGCGAAGGACTTGGGATTCAGGTTGATGGACTGATTACCGATGAGGCTGAGGTGTCGATAATTTTTTCCTTCACCCGCTCATATTTTATGGTCGAGGTGGAAATCCCAGCGGAGTTTGTTGGCTTTCTCAAACGCATTTTGCCGGGTAAGCACATTGCCGAGCTATACAGTTCGATAGGCTTTTATAAACACGGAAAGTCAGAGTTCTACCGGGCGCTGATCAACCATTTGGCCAACACTGATGACCAGTTCATCATGGCGCCGGGTGTGCGCGGCATGGTCATGAGCGTGTTTACCTTGCCGGGTTTCAATACCGTGTTCAAGATTATCAAGGATCGCTTTTCGCCGACCAAGAATGTGGTGCGTAGCACGGTCATTGAGAAGTATCGACTGGTTAAAAGTGTCGACCGGGTAGGGCGTATGGCTGACACCCAGGAGTTCGCAGATTTTCGCTTCCCTAAATCTAAATTCACCCCAGAGTGCTTGGCTGAATTGCTCGAGGTTGCGCCGTCCACGGTCGAGGTTGAGGGCGAGACCGTTCTGGTGCGCCACTGCTGGACTGAGCGGCGCATGACGCCGCTTAATCTCTATGTTGAAAGTGCCAGCGAGGCGCAAGTGCGTGAAGCGCTTGAGGACTATGGTCTGGCGATCAAGCAGTTGGCAGCCGCCAATATATTTCCGGGCGACATGTTGCTGAAAAATTTTGGTGTCACGCGTCATGGACGGGTGGTGTTTTATGATTATGACGAAATCAGTTTTCTGACTGAAGTAAACTTCAGGCGTATACCTGAGCCGCGCTATCCAGAGGACGAAATGGCGTCTGAACCTTGGTATTCAGTCGCGCCCAATGATGTGTTTCCGGAGGAGTTTCCTCCATTTCTATTTGCCGATATCAAACAGCGGCGGCTATTCAGTCAGTTGCATGGCGAACTTTACGATGCCGATTACTGGAGGAGTCTGCAGGCGGCGATTGTTGACGGTAAAGTTATTGATGTATTTCCGTATCGAAGAAAATCCGAATAGCTCAGTTGGCGTGAGCCGCTGGATATTCATTAGTATTAAAGAGGTTATTTTTGAAGTTAATCATGGTTGCGGCCGGCGCGCTGCTGGGAACGAATGCAGGTTTATCACACGCCGCTGAGCGCAGCGATACAGATGCGCTCGAAATGACGCCGCTGATTATTACTTCTCCGCGTACCAGTACGCGCTGGCTGAGCACCCCAGCAGCGGTGAGTGTTGTTGAAAGCAATAAGTCCAGCGCCGAAAAGAACCTTACGTTGCAGGGCTTACTCGCTTCTGTGCCTGGCGTATTTAGCCAGAACCAATACAACCTGGCACAAGGGTTGCGCCCGTCGATTCGCGGCTTTGGTTCACGCGGAAACTTTGGTGTACGCGGCGTGCGGGTGTTGGTCGACGGCGTGCCGCTGACCATGCCCGACGGTCAGACCGAGCTTGATGGTCTTGATCTGGGGTTGGTTGAACGCATGGAAGTCTTGCGCGGCCCGTCTTCGGTGCTTTACGGCAACGCGGCCGGCGGTGTGCTCAATATTGAAACGCGGCAACCGCCTGCCAAACCTTATAGTTTCTTCGATCTCAGCACGGGCGAGTTGGGTTACCAGCGCGCTCGGGTCGAAACAGGCGGCACCGTGGGTGATATCGGTGGACTGTTGGCCTTCAATAGCACCCAATCGGATGGTTATCGCGATCATGCCAAGGCTGAAACCAACAGTTTGACCGGCAAGCTGAATTGGTACAGCGACTACGGCCGCTTGGGCATCAACTTCAATGCCATCGACAATCGCGCTGAAGATCCCGGTGGTCTCAATGCCCGCGAAGTCGCCGAAGATCGTGGTCAGGCGGCGCCGAATAACCTGCGCTACGACGCCGATGAATGGATTCGCCAGCAGCGGTTAAGCGCCGTTTGGGATGGCTACGGTGCGGGTGATGATGAGTATCAAGTTCGTACTTATGTTGGGCAACGCCAATTTGGCAACAGCTTGCCGTTCACCAATGGCGGACAAACCACCTTCGATCGCATGTTTGCCGGTATTGGCAGTCAATACAGCCACCGCGAAGAGCTGTTGGGCATGTCGCATAAATTCACTGGCGGTTTCGATCTTGAGCTGCAGCGTGATGACCGCAGGCGTTACGACAATTTTTTGGGCGAGCGCGGTGCCGAAACCCTGAAACAGGATGAAAACGCTGACAGCAGCGGTATCTTTGTCGAAGATCAGATCGACCTGAACGATGCCTGGCAAGCGACCTTGGGCGTGCGTTACGACCGTGTGCGCCTGTCGGTTGATGACCGTTTTCTCAGCGATGGCGACAACTCAGGTTCGCGCAATCTGGAAGACTGGAATTACAGCGCAGGTTTGAGCTACAGGCTCGACCCGCACCAGTCGGTATACGCCAAGGTCGGCACTTCATTCGAGACACCAACCATCAGTGAACTGGCTAACCCGGAAGGCGGTGGCTTCAACTCGTCGCTGGATCCCGTACGCACACTCAATCGCGAAATTGGCTTGAAGGCGGAGTGGTCAACCCTGCGTTATGACGTGGCGCTGTTTAGCATGAAGCTTGATGACGAACTGGTTGGCTACAGCCTGCCGGGCGAATCAGGTCGCAACTATTATCGCAATGCTGGCAAGTCGCGCCGAGACGGTCTTGAGATGAGTCTCAGTTGGCAGGTGGCCGAAGCCTGGCGGTTGACCGGGGCTTATGCCTACAGCCGCTTCAAGTTCGATGATTATCAAGTCGATGACAATGATTACCACGGCAACTCACTGGCCGGTATTCCACAACAATCCTTGTTTACTGAAGTTGCTTATGAGCACAACAACAATTACGCACGCTTGAATTTGAGTGCGTATGACTCGATGTATGCCAATGATGCCAACAGCGTCGAGGTCAGCGGTTATGCACTGACCAACTTGCGAGTTGGGAAGCGTATAAAAGCGGGCGAGCAGACGTGGGAGCCGTATCTGGGGGTCGATAATGTGTTTGACCGCGAGTACTACGACAATGTGCGGATTAACGATGCCAACGGTCGCTATTTTGAACCGGGTCCAGGACGCACGGTCTATGCAGGGCTGCGTGTAACATTTTGAGCAAAGTTGCTGGTGTATAACTGACGAGTATCAATCTGGCGCAGAGTCATTCAAGGTAATCTATGCTTAGTACAGGACGTGAAACACGTCTTGCCCGTAAGCCTTGGCAGGAGGACGTTAAATGATCGCCAAGATGCAGAATGCTATGCACGATCTTCTGGTCGCACTGGGGTTGCTTGACCGGCCTAAGCTGCAACCCATTCCCGTGCGCAACGACGATTCTCGTCGGCCACGAGAGCCGCGCCGTCAACGCTGAGCCTTGCTCAGCTGTTCACGCCGCTAAAGCTTGGTCAGTGGTTCGCTCTACTGACCAGCTATTCGTGCAGCCGAAACACTTAAGCTGACCGCTATGCAGCGCCGCATGAATGTGGCGATTGCAATAGTGCACCGGGCGCAGAGTTTACGCCCGGTAACGCTCGGTTAATTAACTCTCAGTGGTCGCGAGTGTCTGTGTGGCGACCGGCTTTGCCGAACACAAACTCACCAGGACAAAGCTGATTGCGCCAATCGCCAGACTGTAATAGATCGGTGTATTGGCTTCGAGGCCGTCGATAAACATGAAAACCGCCGCCGTGAGACTACCCAACGCCATGCTTGCAATTGCGCCAGCAGTTGTTGCGCGCTTCCAGTAGATTGCACCCAACAGCGGGATCAGCATGCCACCTACCAGCAGGTTGTAAGCCATGGTAAGAGCGCTGATAACATCACTGACAAGTAAAGCAATCACCAGTACCACACAGCCAAGCAGCAGCGTGAAAACACGGTTTACATGTGCGCTTTCACTGGTATTTTTGCGCTTGCTGAACAGTGGCCAAAGGTCCTGCGCTGCGGTGGTTGAGGCTGCCAATAGTCCGGCGCTGGCGGTTGACATCAGTGCGGCCAGTGCGGCTGCAATGACTAGCCCGCGTACACCATCGGGTAGGCTGGTTTGGACAATGCTTGCAAAGGCGTCGTTGACGTTAGCCAAGTCGGGCAATACCACTTTTGCAGCCATGCCGATAATCGCGGCGGCCAAGCCGTAAAAGATGCAGTAGATACCCGCTGCAGTACCGGAAATCTTGGCGACTTTCTCGCTGCGCGCGGTGAACACGCGTTGCCAGATGTCTTGGCCGATAAAGATGCCAAAGAAGTAGATCAGGAAGTAGGTAATGATGGTGTCCCAGCCAATCGCAGTCAGCGAGAAGTAGCTGGCAGGGAGTTTCTCGACCAATGCATCCCAGCCGCCAGCGTCGCTGACCGACATCGGCATCAGGATGAACACCAGGCCAATGGTCATGATCAGAAACTGCACGATGTCCGTCAGGCTCAGCGACCACATGCCGCCAATGGTTGAATAGGCAACGACAATACCGCCACCAATCAACACGGTCATCCAGAACGGCATACCAAACAGCACCTGCATCACCGTACCGATGGCGATGGTTGAAATGGCGCCGATCATCAAGGCGTAGATCAGCATGATGGCTGCGCTTGCGTGCCGTGCAGTTGGGCTATAGCGACGCTCAAGGACTTGAGTGACGGTATATATTTTGAGTTTTAACAGTGGTTTGGCGAGCAACAGGCTGATGCCGATGATGCCCAGGCCCAGTGATGCACACAGCCAGAAGCCGGAGAGGCCGTACACATAACCCAGGCGCACAGTGCCGATGGTTGATGCGCCGCCGAGCACGGTTGCAGCCATTGTGCCGAGGTAGAAAGCTGGGCCTAGATTGCGGCCAGCTACCAGATAATCTTCACGATTCTTGGCCCGGCGCATGCCGTAGAAACCCAAGCCCAGCATGGCCGCAACGTAAATCACGATTACCAACATATCTAGAGTCATTTTAGCGTCTCTTTAATTGTTTTTATGTTTCGCACTTGTCACAGCGCAAATCCTTAAATCGGGCAGTCCTTTGGTGTACACCCGCCCCAGCATCGCTTGGCGGTCACCCGGATGGTGTTTGCGCAGCCAGTCCATAGGCTGTAGTCAGGGATGTTCGCTGACGTTTAGCGATGTTCTACACCTGGAAGCACGCAAAGCATTTCGTAAAGCAGGTTGGCACCGAGCAGCGAGGTATTGCCGGTGGTGTCGTAAGGCGGGGAAACCTCAACCAAGTCACCACCAATCAGGTCCAGGCCTTGGCAGCCACGGATGATCTCAATTGCCTGAATGGTGGTCAGGCCGCCGATTTCCGGGGTGCCGGTACCGGGTGCCCATGCAGGGTCAATGCCATCGATATCAAACGACAGGTAAACCGGACCGCCACCGACTTTCTCGCGGACTTCAGCCATCAGTGGCTCAAGTGACTTGTGCCAGCACTCTTCGGCTTGCACTACGCGGAAGCCTTGTTTACGGCTCCAGTTGAAGTCCTCGGCGGTGTAGCCCTGAGCTCGCAGGCCAATCTGACATACGCGATCGCAATCCAGCAGACCTTCTTCAACAGCACGGCGGAACGTGGTGCCATGCGCGATTTTTTCACCGAACATGTGGTCGTTGACGTCAGCGTGAGCATCAATGTGGACCAGCCCGACCTTGCCGAACTTCTTCTTGATCGCGCGTAAAATTGGCAGGGTGACGGTGTGATCGCCGCCGAGTGTCAGCGGCAGAATGCCGTCTTCGAGAATCTGATCATAGGCATCCTCTATAATACGTACCGCTTCAGCCATGTTGAAGGTGTTGATGGGCACGTCACCAATATCGGCGATGTTCAATGAATCAAACGGGGCAGCGCCGGTGGCCATGTTGTATGGGCGGATCATTACTGATTGGGCGCGGATTTCACGAGGACCGAAGCGGGTGCCAGAACGCAGCGAGGTGCCAATATCCAGAGGAATACCAACAAAGCCAACATCGAGTTTTTTGCGTTCTTCTGGGGTTTGGATATGCGGCAGGCGCATCATGGTGGCGATACCGCCGAAACGCGGCATTTCATTACCGCCCAGGGGCTGGTGCAGAATCTTGTCCATGGGGGAAGGCCTCACAGTCGTTATGGTTGTAATGTGTGTTGTGCTGATTCTTGGCCATCGCCGTTCTGCGACAAATCGCTGAGAGCAAAAAATTAGTTTAGAAATATCTAAACTAATGGCTAAGGGCTTAGAATCCGCAGAATGTGGATTGATGTTGTTGCGGAGTTGTTATGAGCCAGGCTTTACCCGACCTGAAATTGCTAAAGATCTTTGCCAGCGTGGTTCGCCACCAAGGCTTCGCGGCGGCTCAGCAAGAACTCAAACTGTCGACTTCAGCGATCAGTACCTACATGAGCCAACTTGAGGGCAGCCTTGGGTTGAGCCTGTGTCACCGCGGCCGGGGTGGCTTTAGTCTGACCAGCAAGGGCGAGCTGTTTCATCAGGAAACTTTACGCTTGCTCGGTGAACTGGAGGGGTTTGAGCGTTACTCGGCAGCGCTCAAGGGCGAGCTGCGCGGCACTCTGAATCTTGGTGTTCTTGACTCAACGGTAAGCGATACGGCTTTACCATTAGCTGAAGTAATTGGTGCTTACAGCCATGAGCACCCGGCGGTGCACATGCATTTGTCGGTCTTGAGCCCGTATGAATTACAGCTCGCGGTGTTGGATAACCGCCTGGACATTGCCATTGGCGCATTCTCAACCCGGATGAATGGCTTGTTCTATCAGCCGCTGTACCGAGAGCAGCATTGGTTGTATTGCAGTGAACGGCATTCGCTGTTTAATCAGCGGCGCATTCCCGCCGAGGTGATTACCCAGCAGCGCATGGTCGGTCGTGGTTACTGGAGTCAGGCCGAGTTGGCGCGCCACGGTTTCAAGCACAGTGCGGCGACTGTTGAGTCGATGGAAGCTCAGTTGATCCTCGTGCTGTCTGGTGCTTACATTGGCTACTTGCCTGAACACTATGCGCAGCATTGGGTTGAACTGCAGCAGTTGCGCGTATTGTTGCCGGCAACCTTTGGTTATCAAGCGCCGTTCTCCCTGATTATTCGCCGAGGCCGCTCGCGTGAGCCGTTGATTCAAACCTTCCGTGATTTGCTCAAGACCCAATTGAATGCGGTTGATAAACACGCAGCTGGCTAAGGAGCCATTGATATGTCTCGCCCCCGTTGTGAGCGCTGTGCGCGACCGCTTGAGCATTGCCTGTGTGCGCTGATTCCGAGCCTGCCAAGCCATACACAGGTGCTGATTCTGCAACACCCAAGTGAGGTCAAGCATGCGCTGAATACCGCACGTTTACTGGCCTTGGGGCTAAAAAATGCGCAGTTGTGGGTCGGTGAGCAGTTTGAGCTGCTGGCTGATTATCTGGCGCAGCCGGATTACCGCAGCTATTTGCTGTTTCCGGGGGAGGCGGCGCAGTGTTTAGCGGATGTGCGCGAAGAGGCTGATGGGACGCCAATTCGCCTGGTGGTGCCCGATGGCACGTGGCGCAAAGCGCGTAAGTTGCTGTATCTGAATCCGGCGTTGGAAAGCCTGCCGCGTGTGACATTGCCAACAGGTCAACAGTCGCGCTATCGCCTGCGGAAAGCACCGGCGGAAGGGGCATTGTCGACGATAGAGGCGGTCACCGTTGCGCTGCAAATACTCGAGCCAGAACAATCATTCGCCGCACTGTTACGACCCTTCGATGCATTGATTGAGGGGCAAATTAGCGCCATGGGCCAGCAAACCTTTGCGCGTAATCATTCAAGCAAGATTTAGGGGGGGCTTAGGGAACCTTTGAAAAATGTAGCGAGCGACGGGAGTACAAGGCGCAACGACCAATGGGAGTAACAGCCAAAGGCTGGCCCGGAGGGCGAGCGCCAGCGAGTCAAAGGTGCGAAAAAGCGACCGGGGTCGCGCTCGACTTTAGTTGTCCTAAATGAGCATTTTGAGCAGCTTTTCAACGCAGCAAGGGCTGCCCCCGTCATATCGAGCGCAGTAGTTTTTCAGAGGTTCCTTAGCGTTCACGCAGCGCCTCGGTACGGGCTTTCAGCACCGGCTTGAGCAGGTAATCGAGCACACTTTTATGGCCGGTGATGATGTCGACCGTGGCGATCATCCCGGGGATGATTATCAGTGGCTGTTTATCAGTGCCTAAATGGCTTTTATCGGTACGCAGTTGGATCAAATAGAAGCTGTTGCCTTCATCATCGGTAATAGTGTCTGCGCTGATAAGCTCCAGGTTCGCCTTGAGGCCGCCATAAATGGTGTAGTCATAAGCGCTGAACTTAACCATGGCTTTCTGGCCTGGATGGAGAAACGCCACATCTTGCGGACGGACTTTGGCTTCGATCAGCAAATTGTCCTCCAGCGGCACGATCTCAAGCATGTCGCTGCCGGGCTGAACCACGCCACCAATGGTATTGACCTTGAGTTGCTTGATGATGCCGTTGACCGGCGAAATGACCGTGGTTCTGCTCACCCGATCATCAATTGCCGAGCCACTGGCGTTGATTTTTTTCAGGTCGGTGCGGGCATCGTTAAGTTCCTTGAATGCATCGGAGCGAAAGCCCAGCTCGGACTCTTCAATCTTACTTTTGATCTCGCTGATGGCTGATTCTGCCCTTGGAATCGCCAGTTTTGTTGCTTCAAGTGAGCCACGCACTTCAACGGCGCTGCGTTTTAACCGCAGAATTTCTACTGGTGAAATGGCCCCGGCGGCGACCAAGGGTTGCGACATATTCAGTTCCTGCTGAATTAAACCGAGGCTGGAGCCATATTGCTGCGCCTTGGAACGGAACTCGGCGAGCTCCTGGGTTTTTTGTCGCAGTTGTTCACCAAGTGTGCGTTGTTCACTCTGCAGGCGTTGTTGTCGTGAGTTGTACAGTCCAGCCTCATCTTCGGCCAACTGCGGAGCACTGCGGGTTATTTCTTCGGGCATCGCCAGTGGCCGACCTTCAGCTTCGGCGCTTAAGCGTTCGACGCGGGCAATCAGCGCTAGTCGGTCGGCATCACTTTCGCCTTGGTTGGAGCGAAAGCGGGTGTCATCGAGGCGCAGCAGTACATCGTTTTTGTTAACCACTTGGCCGTCACGGACGAAAATTTCGCTGACGATGCCGCCTTCGAGATTCTGTATCACTTGAATTTTGCTGGATGGAATGGCTTTGCCTTGGCCAGTGGTGACCTCATCAAGCACCGCGAAATTGGCCCAGATCAGAGCTGATGCAATGCAGGCCGTCACCGCCCAGATGGTGATGCGGGCGAACCAGGGGGTGTCTTCAAGAACCGCACCGTCAATTTCCGGCATGAATTCGGTGTCTTGCCTGCGCCCTTTGCTGGCGGAAAAGTAGTTGCTGAGAATCTGCTGGCTCATGACTTTTCCTTAAACCGCAGCAGGGCCGACTCGGCCTTTGCGCAATGCTTCGATGACCGACTCTTTAGGGCCGTCGGCGACAATTCGCCCGTTATCCAGAACGATCAGCCGGTCCACCAGGCTGAGCATCGAGGCGCGGTGGGTGATTAACAGCAGGGTTTTACCTTGGGTCCAGCTTTGCAGGCGATTGCGCAGGATCTCTTCGCTGCTGTTATCCATAGCGCTGGTGGGTTCATCGAGCAACATGATCGGCGGGTCAAGCAGCATCGACCTGGCCATCAATACCGCTTGGCGTTGTCCGCCGGAAAGCAACTGACCGCGTTCGCCAACTGGGCGATCAAAGCCTTGTGGATGCTGCTTGGCCAGTTCGTTGACTCCGGTTAACTCGGCGACTTCGAGCATGCGCGCATCACTGACATAGCGTGCGCCCAAGGTCAGGTTGTCGCGCAGGCTGCCAGAGAGCAGCGGTAAGTCATGGGAGACGAAACCGATCTGGTGCCGCAAGTCAGCAACATCGAGTTGGCGCAGATCCAGATTGTCGAGCAGCACCTGACCTTCCGCAGGTGTGTAAAAAGCCATGATCAGTTTGGCTAATGTGCTTTTGCCCGAGCCACTGCGACCAATAATACCAACCCGTTCGCCTGCCGCCAGTTGCACGCTGACATCGCTCAGTGCAGGGCTGGACTGGTTGGGATAGCTGAAGCTGACTTGGCGAATTTCCAGCGCACCAGACAGATGCGTACGTTCCAATGGGCGCTGTTTCGCTTGGCGCTCTTGCGGCATGGCCATTAACGCATCGGTACTGGTCATGGTCAGGCGTGCTTGCTGGTAGCGGGTAATCAATCCGGCAATTTGCCCAAGTGGCGCCAATACCCGGCTGCCTAGCATATAGCACGCAACCAGAGCTCCGACGCTAAGGTTGCCAGCAATGATGCTGTAAACCCCTGCGACTATGGTTGCCATGCCTGCAAACTGCTGTAAAAACAGGGTGCCGTTAGTTGCCAGCGAGGCGAGAAAGCGTGCGTGAGTATCGAGTCGGGTGAGGGCGCCGTGGGTTTTCTCCCACTCATGCTGACGTTCACTTTCGGCGCCACAGGCCTTGAGAGTTTCCAGACCACCAAGGGTTTCGATCAACAACGCCTGGCGCCGTGAGGCCAATGCCAAACTTTTTTCCACCGTGTCGCGCAATTGCACTTGGATGATCCAGGCAAATATTGCGGTGATCGGGAAGGCCAGAATTGGAATCGCCACCAGCCAGCCACCGAGCAGGCCGATGACGGTGATCATCAGCAGAGCAAACGGCAGGTCGATCAGGCTGGTCAAGGTCACTGCGGTTAGAAATTCGCGCAGCCCCTGAAAATCATGAATGCTTTGCGCAAAGCCGCCAATGCTGGTCGGGCGTGAAGTCATCGACATTCCGGTGATGCGCTCGAACAAGGTTGCCGAAAGCACCACGTCAGTTTTTTTCCCTGCGGTGTCGAGCAGATGCGCGCGAAGTACGCGTAGCAATAACTCGAAGCTGGTGCCGATAAATAAACCAATGGCTAATACCCACAAGGTTGCAGTGGCTTGATTGGGCACCACGCGATCGTAGGTCTGCATGACAAACAGCGGCACCAGCAAACCCAAAAGATTAATGAGCAAGCTGGCCAGCACGGCATCGGCATACAGCCAGCGTGACAGTTTCAAGGTGTCGCGAAACCAGGCTTCTATTCGCGGTACAAGTGGCTGTCGGGCCTCTTCGAGTTCATGCCGGGGGCGCGCAAATAATGCCTGACCGGCGTAAGCAGCCTCGAGCTCTGCACGGCTGACGGGTTGTTCGCCGCCATCGGCTTCGCAGGGCAATATCAGCGCTCTATCGGCATCAAGCCACTTATGCAACACAGCGCTGCGCCCGTCTTTTAGCAGCAATAGCACCGGCAAGTTAAGCGCTGATATTGCATTGAGTTCGCGGCGCAGCAAGCGCCCCTGCAAACCTGCTCGGGCCGCAGCACGGCTAAGCAGTTCGGGGGTCAGAGACTGCTTGGGCATGGGTAAGCCCGCACTCAAGCTACCGCGGCTGACGGTGCAGCCGTGTAGCTTGCATAGAATCAGCAAACCATCCAGTAATGGATCGTCGTGACTCACGCGCGGGTCGCCTTGGCTTGTAGGCAACTCGATGGTTGTCAAAGTTACTGCTCCTCGCGCTGGGTTACTTCATTTCTGGCAGTCGGGCTTCGCTTTTCACTTCGCTCAAGGCTATGGCTTCTGCTGGAACGACAACCTGTTGTTGCTGGAGCAGGTCACCCATGGACGCGACGACCCGGTACATCGAAAACTCTTCGGTGTAACGCACATCGGTATAGCGCCGGTTGGCCGTGAACAGTTCGTTTTCACTGTCGAGTAAATCGAGCAGTGTGCGTTGCCCCAGGCTGAACTGCTGCTGGTAGGCCTCGCGAACGCTGGCGGTGTAGTTCGCATAGTCACGCGCTTTAGGGGTTTGCAGCCGTGCGTTTTGCAAGGCATTCCACGCCAGTGACAGGTTTTCGTTGAGTATCCGCAATGCGTTGTTGCGGATATCCATCGATTGGTTGACCTGGTGGGCAGTGGACTGCATCCGCGCTTTGTCGCGCATGCCGTTGTACAGGTTGTAATTCATGACTACCGCAGCCCGCCACGTGTTGTAGTGGCCTTCATCGCCCTGAATGTTGTTGTCCGCTGTGGTTGCTAATTCACCATCGAAGCGAGGGTAGAAAGGCGATTTGGCAACCTCGTATTGCTTCTCTGCGGCATTGACATCGGCTTGTGCGGATTTCAAGTACGGGTTGGACGCCATCATTGTCTGCCGAGCGACCAGCAGATCAGTCGGCATATTGCCTCTGATGGTGGTCGGGCTTTCCAATTCATCAGCTGGACGGCCAACGGCGCTGTAGAAGTTTGCTTCGGCGTCAGACAGGTTGACTTGCTCGGTATACAGATTGTTTTCAGCCAGTGCCAAACGCGCGCTGGACTGGTCGAAGTCTGCCGTGCTGCCAACCCCTTGCCGGCTGCGCAGGTCGATTTGATCGTTGATGCGCTGGTGTGCCTGCAGGTTGTTTTTCGCCAGGGTGACCATTTCGCGACGCTTGAGCACATCGAGATAAACCTCGACGGTGCGTAGCGCCAAGCTCTCCGCGGTGCCGCGCACGTAGTAGGCGCGAGAGTTGACCACCGCTTCGGTGCGCGCAACTTCGTTGGGGGTATTGAAACCGTCGAAGAGCATCTGCCGCAGACGTAACTCGGACGTCGCGTAGTTCAGGGTTTCGTCATTGTGATTGCCAGCAAAGCGAGTGCTCGGGCTGTCGGTATTTTCCCGGCCGTAGCCTGCCAGCAAGTCAACGGTGGGGTGATAACCACCTTTGGCGATTTTGACCTCCTCGTCAGCCGAGAGTCGGCTGTTCATCCCGGCATGCAGTTCCGGGTGGTTGTCGAGGGTGCTTTGAATGGCTTCAGTGAGCGACATCGCCTGAGCCTGTGAATATGTCAGCGCTAAAACGATGCCGCTGTAGAGTAGGTTTAATGCGCGCATGTTGGGAACTCCTTTGTTCCGTGCCCTAGCTTTGTCGCCAATAAGTTGACGTTTTTTAGTGTTAAACCGTTTCAGGTTTGTAACAACAAAGCTAAGAACATCTTTGGCGCGACCTCATAAAAATTTCTCACAAGGGTTATTGCTAAAAAATCTTAGGCACTCTGAGAAAATCAGCACATTGTTACTACTAGATGAGCCAGCAAATAATGGGCTTGGCGCATTTTTGAAATTTTTTTGCAACAAAGGTGCTAGGGCGAATACCAAGAAATAAGTATTAGGGCGGGGTTGATTCAGATGGACGCGGCAGGTGACTCGTTAAGCGGCATTTTTTTGGCATGATCTGTTTTTTGAGTACATGTTGCGCCATTTGAATCTGTTTTTTGTAACGCTCGATAGCTGAAATTTGTGTATTCGTCTTCTAAGAGATGTGCCGGTAAAGACCGGCCGCCGTAATGAGGGCGAGACCATGGCGACGTTGATTGGTGTAGTTACCCAAGTAGTGGGCGAAGTATTCGCCGTGGCCAGCAACGGTTCCCGGAGACCCCTGGCTGAGGGGGATCGCTTGTATGCAGGGGAACAGATCGTCACCGGCCCTGCTGGCGCGCTGGCGGCCAAGCTCAGCAATGGCGAACTGCTGACTCTGGGTCGTGACAGCAACCTTAATCTTTCTGAGCAAATGCTCGCTCATTCCGCAGACGGTTCAAGCGTACCGGAGCAAGACACAGCCGTTGCTGCGCCCAGTGCCAGCGACCTGACCGAAGTGGAAGCGCTGCAGGCCGCAATCGAAGCTGGCGCTGACCCAACCCAAGAAGCAGAAGCAACCGCAGCTGGCCCCGGTAGCGCTGGCGGTGCTGGTGGTGTCGGCGGTGGGCACAGTTTTGTTTTACTCGATGCCGTAGGTGGGGAAATAAATCCCGATATTGGTTTTCCCACTGCAGGCTTTAACGATGGACCTGAGTTCGTCGACCCGGACATTGAGGTCGATCCACAGACGCCAGTTGCGGCCACGCCAGAGCCACCGGTGGTACAACCGCCAGTCGAACCACCCGTTGAACCTCCGGTTGTGGTTCCGCCGATAGAGCCGCCGAATTTCACCCCCGTGGTTACGGTGAGTTATCAGGATTTTATCGGGAGCGTGATCGCAGGTCCTGCCATCGTCGAAGAGTCCGCATTAGCCCAGGGCACCAATCCTGCGAGTAACGGCGAGCAAGCCAGTGGCAAGCTGGTGGTCGAGTCCCGTGATGGCGTATCAGCGCTTGAGGTAATGGATGTAAACGGCAACTGGGTAGATGTTACTCAGGGCGGCACAGTGCAAGGCCAATATGGTGTGCTGACGGTTGATGCCAGTGGTAATTGGAGCTATCTGCTGAGCACCAATACGCTGGATCACACTAACCCCAACGCCACAGGCGCTGATGATCAGGTTGGCGAGAGTTTCAGTGTACGGGTCACTGACCTCGATGGTGATGTTTCCCCAACCGCAACCCTAGACGTTCTGGTCAACGACGACGGCCCTGTGGCTGCGGTGGGCGAGGCCGCTCAGATTCATTTGTTTGTTGATGAAGATGAAACCCTTGAAGGCAATACCGATGGCGATAGCACCACCAATATTACTTCTGGTGCGCCAGGTACGCTCAATACCCTCGTCAACTTTGGTGCCGACGGTGTGGGCGCCTTTGGCCTGTCGAATAGTGGCGCTGCAATCAACTCTCTTACCGCCCAGGGTCTGACCTCGGGCGGTGCCGCTCTGAGTTACAGCGTGACAGGCAATACCTTAACCGCAGTGGCCAACGGTGAAACCATTTTCACCTTTGTTGTGGGCGCTGACGGCAGCTACAGCTTTACCCTCAGCGGCCCTGTTGATCATCCGGATAAAGATGGCAACGACGACGAACTGCTGAGCTTCCCGCTCGATCTTTCTGCGCTGATAACCGCAACCGATGGCGACGGCGACTCACTGGCGACGACTTTCCCGGCGGGCAGCTTTACTGTCAACATCGAAGACGATGTGCCGGTATTTGCCGGACCGCCAAGTATTCAGACTGCCAGTTCCACGTCACTTGCTGCCGCCCAGCCGTTTGGCGTGCATGGCAATGTGCAGGAAGATGCACTGACCACGTCGGCTGGCGCGCCTTATCAAGGCAACCCTGAAGGCGGTCAAACAGTCACCGCACAAGGTGCTGACGGTGCTCTCAATGCGTTGGTTAGCTTCGGCGCGGATGGTCCTGGCGAGTTCTCATTGAACGGTAAAGCTGCATCACTGTTGGCGCAAAACTTGACCAGTGAAGGCAATGCGCTGAGTTACTCCTTCTCCGGTAATACCCTGACCGCAAGTGCTAACGGTCAGCCTGTTTTCACGTTGAGCGTAACCGCTGGAGGCGGCTACGAATTCGTGCTCAAAGGCCCAATCGATCATCCGCAAGCAGACGGCAATGATGCTGAAATCTTGCCGGGTTTAGGTATCGATTTCTCGGGCATTCTCAGCGCCACTGACGGCGATGGCGACCCGTTAACCGGCGGCTTCCCAGCAAACACCTTCACCATCAATATCGAAGATGATGTGCCTGTTGCACAAAACGCGACGGCGCCGTTGATCCTTGATGATGAGGGTTTGCTCGGCGGGATCAATGGCGGCGTTGGCGACACCCCGAACGCAGCCACCAGCGTCAGTGGCACGCTCAGTTATGCTGCAGGCGCCGATGGCTTGAAATCAGTGGTGCTCAGTGGCCCGGATAAGCTGGGGAATGAAGCTGTTGTTTCGGAGTGGCATGCCAGCAGCAACACGCTGATTATCTCCTCCTCGCGTGGTGATCTGGTTTCAATGGTGCTCAACCCTGCGACTGGCGCCTACACCCTGACCTTGTTGCAGCCGGTGCTGCATGCCGAGGGCGGTGCAGAAAATGATGCGCTGCTCAATATCGACTTCACCGTGACCGATGGCGATTCCGATGCAGTAACCAAAACCCTGCAAGTCACCATCGACGATGACACACCAACGATTGAGCAAAGCGCTATCTCTGATACATCTTTCGTGACCTTCAACGGCAGCGATGCGGGATACGCCAATAGTTACGGCTACTACGTTAAAAATCCCGACGGCTCGCCAGCGAGCGGCAAGGTGATCTGGGCAAACGTTCATGATGTGAATGTGGGACAAACTGCCAGTTTGAATGGCTTGAACCCTGAAGATATTGGCTTCTTTATCATTCCAAACGGTGCTGCAAATGCGAGTCTGGTCGATGGTGATGCGCTGACTTTTGCCTGGGTTGATGGCCAGTGGCAGGCGCAACTCAATGGTGCGGCGCTGACCGGAGCTGATGGCGCCAATGTGCTGTTCAGCGATGCCACGCTCAACCCGGGCGGGGCCCACCTGCAGGACACTGCTGACCCCGGTAACCAGAACTGGGAAGATCAGACCCTGAGTTCTGACTATGACTACAACGACGTCAGCACCTCGGTCACTTGGGGTGGCCAATTACAGGTCGATGAAACACGTCTTGATATTGATGTCAATCGTGACTTCAGCGGCATCTTCAATGTTCAAGCAGGTGCCGATGGCCTGCGCAGCCTGGAATATTCGCTGGGCATTGCGGCGCCGGTAGACGGCATCGTTGATTCTGGTTTGGTCGATTCGCTGACTAATCAGGCGGTGTTGCTCTCGGTAAATCCCGCTGGTGCGGTGGAAGGGCGTACCAGTTCAGGTGATCTGGTATTCACTGTCAGCGTAAGTGCTGCCGGTGTCGTCACCCTTGATCAGGCGCGGGCGATTGTTCATCCAAGCAGCGAACCTGATGAAGTCAAAGTGCTGGGCAGCGATCTGATCCACCTGACTGCAACCGCTACCGACAAAGACGGTGACTCGGTTGGCAGCACGCTGGATCTGGGCAAGCTGATCAGCTTCAGGGATGACGCGCCAACAGCGGTCGATGATTGTGCGCAGACGCTGGTCGAAGGCAACTCCAGCAATGTGGCTTCCGGTTTTGTGTTGACCAATGATCTGGCAGGTAACGACGGCGGCAAAGCTTTTGTTGGCTGGAATAACCCGCTCAATAGCGCTGCCATTGCTGAGCTTAGCAAGTACGGCACCCTTGTGCTCAACAACACAACCGGTGAGTACAGCTTTACCCTAAACAACAGTGATCCAGACACTGTCGCGCTGGCCGATGGGCAAAAGATTAGCCAGAGCCTTGAATACACCATGCGCGATTTCGATGGTGATATTTCAACCGCGACCCTGACGATCAAGATTGTCGGCAGCGACACGGGTGTGACGGTTGAAGGCTTGAATGTAGAAGGCGGCGAACTGAGCTTCAACGAAGAAAACCTGGCCAACGGCAGCTCACCCAACGCAGCGCTGCTCAGTGATGACGGCACCTTCACCATCACTGCGGGCGATGGCATTTCCAGCATCCAGATTGGCAGCAGCAGCTTTACCTTTGCCCAATTGCAAGGCGCTACGCCGAGCACTCCTTTGAGTATCGACAGTCCGGCCGGTGTTCTGCATATCACCGGCTTCACCGGCACCATCGGTGGCGGCACGGTGAGTTATTCCTATACCTTGCAAGATCCGTCGATGCACCCAACTGCCAGCGGCGAAAACACCATTGTCGAGCAGTTTGCCATTAAGGTTACCGACCTTGATGGCGACACTGACAGCGCAACGCTGGATGTGACGGTGATCGACGATTTGCCGACCGCCGTTGATGACAAGCCAGCCTGCATTGTTCAATCAGCGCTGCCCGAGGTGAATCTGACGTTAGTGCTGGATGTCTCCGGCAGCATGCAGGGCGCCAAGCTGAATGCCTTGAAGGCCGCAGTGGCTAACCTTGCGCTTTCCTATGCCGAGCTGGGCACTGCTGTTCACATAAACCTGATTGCCTTTGCCGGATCGGCATCTGAAATTGGCGACTACAGCTTTTCATCCACCACAGATCAAGGCTACATCGACTTGCTGGCCAAGGTGGCAGGCTTGAATGCCAGCGGCAACACCAACTATGAAGCCGCACTGCAGGTGGCTAAAACAGAAATTGGCAATGATCTGGCTGCATTCGGCGCTGACCCTGCGCAGCAAAACAAGCTGTATTTCATCTCCGATGGTGAGCCCACTGCGGGCAAAACCGGGCAAGCGCTGACTAACTGGATCAATAACAACTGGAGCAACTTCATCGGCAATATTGACGGTGATAACAACCCGGCGACCAACAGTTTCGATGCTTACTCAGTCGGCATCAGTTTCACCGGTTCCTATCTGCAACAAATCTCCAGCAGCAATGTTGTTATCAACACCACACCGGAGAATCTGTCGGCGACGCTGGCTGATCTTGCAGGAGTGGGTGGTGATGTTTCGGGCAACGTCTTGGCTAACGATCAACCGGGCGCCGATGCCATCGATCATATCCAGTCGATCACCGTTGGCACGCAAACCTTCAGCCTGAACGCAGCTGGCAATGACATCCTCAGCAGCGGGGTTGGCTCGGTCACATATAGTTATGATCCAGCCACCGATAAACTGACGCTGACCACCGCCACAGGCAAGTTGACTATTTACCTCGACAATTCACCTGGCCATGCGGCAGGCGATTACAGCTTTGCCGCCAATGCGGATCTGGTGTTTGGGGAAACCGGGCAGATTACCCAGCAATTCACCTACACAGTGGTCGACGGTGATGGCGATCCAAGCAGCGCCAATCTGGATATTTGTATTCGCAGCGACCAATCGGTGCTGGTGGTCGGTAACAATGCCAGTGACTTTGGCACCGGCGCTGGCAGTTCGACCACGCCACACTTTATCGCCAGCCCGTTTGACAGCGACGGCAAAGGCTTGATTGCGGGCGTTGGCGGCAAGGACACCTTAATTGGTGATATCGGCGGGGCCGGGGAACCCACCATTGACCCCGCCAAAGACTACAACATCGCATTGATTCTGGATCGATCAGGGAGCATGGCCGACGACCCAGATGGTAAGCATGGCTATGACAGTCGCTTGAGTTTGCTCAAGGATGCCGTGCGTTCGTTCCTCGATAAGCTCGAGGCCCATCCCGGCAATATCAACATTGCCTTGGTGGTGTTTTCCTCGACTTCATCGTTACTGCTCAGTGGCTCGTTGGATGATGTGCAAGCGGCGCTTAGCGGCAACAGGGATGCATTGGACAAAGTCACCGCAGACGGCGGCACCAATTATGAGGCAGCCTTTCAAGCCACTAATGCATGGTTTGCCGGTATCGAGGGCAATAGCTATGAAAATCTCGCGTACTTCCTGACCGATGGTGACCCGACAACCTACAACGGTGACAGCAGCGATACCGGCAGCACCGTCAATATCAATGACGTAAACCGTGCGTTGGATGATGCCAGCGTCTTGATGGGCCGTGCCGAACTGCATGCAATTGGTATCGGCTCAGGCATCAACAGTGATGTGCTGCGTTACTTTGACAATACCGACCAGCTTACCGGCAATGTCAGCACTAACGTGGTAGGTGGCACGGTAAACGCGCAGGTTGGTGAGCCTCAGATTGTACTCACAGCTGATCAGCTATTGGCATCACTTGATCCGGGTTATGTGACGCCAGGGGAATTGTCGCCATTGGGTAATGATCATCTGGTCGGTGGCGCTGGCGATGACCTGATCTTTGGTGATGCACTGAACACCACCTGGATCGCCGGTTATGAAACCACCGCACCGAGCTTCCAAGTGCTGATTAGCCATCTGACCAACGTTAACGGCGGCACGGCGCCGAGCCAGGCGCAGCTCATCAGTTTTATCGAAACCAATGCTGAGGCTCTTGGGCTTTCGGTGCCAGATTCGGGTGGCAATGATCTGCTCGAAGGTGGCAGTGGTCATGACTGGCTATTTGCCCAAGGTGGTGATGACCTGTTGATTGGTGGCATCGGCGATGACCAGATGTTTGGTGGCTTGGGGGCCGATCAGTTTGTCTGGAACAGCGCTGATCAAGGCAGCGGCTCCCATGATGTGGTGCATGATTTCAGCGCGGCTGAGGGTGATGCATTGGATCTGTCATCGCTGCTGGTCGGTGTGGTTGATAACAGCAGTGCGGCTGAGCTCAGCGCATATTTGAGTTTTGCGCCAAGCGGCGGTGATACGCAAATAAATATCTCCAGTTCAGGGCATGTAGCCGACCCGGCCAGTGTTGATCAGACGGTGACTTTGGCCAACGTCACTCTAACTGGCGGTGATAGCGCGAGCATCATTCAAAACATGCTGGATAACCACACGTTGGTGTCGTGAGATTATCTGCCTGGCAAGGCGCTGTTTTTTCAAACAGCGTCTAACCTTAATCTAGCCTGTCAGTTGAAAACCTGACGGGCTTTTTTCTGGTCTGCACAAGGTGGAACTCATGGTTTATGTTCAGCTTGATGAGAAACAACGGATTTTGCGAGTTGAGCAAGAGCCGTTTGCGACCATGACTGTAACCTTGCCGCAAGATAACCCGGATGTGCAGGCGTGGATGGCCAGCCATGCCTTGAATAATCGACTGATTGACTTGCAGCGTTCCGATTTGGAAATGGTGCGGGTGCTTGAGGATTTGGTAACGGTATTGGTCGATCGCGGTGTGATCCGCTACACCGATTTACCGGAGGCCGCGCGCCGCAAGCTGCATATTCGGGCTGAAACGCGGGCAAAACTGGATGGGCTGAGTGGGTTGCTCGATGATGCTGACGAACGCATCCCCTAGGCTGCCATGGTGGAAGGGTGAAGCGTCAGGCGATGCGTAGGGTGTGACAACGCGCAGCTTGTCCACCAGAAATGTTCATGCCAGCAAGTTCTGTGTCGCAAATGGCGGACAGAAAAGCGCTGTCCTCCCTACAGGATGAAACCGTCTGCGTAGGGTGTGACAACGCGAAGCTTGTCCACCAGGACTAGGCGCTCTGCCACGGGTTGGGCGCGCCAATCAGGCGACCCATTGCTCCCTCAAGTCCTAATTCCTTGAGCACACTGAGTTCCGCTTCGGTTTCGACCCTCTCGGCAATCAACGGCAGATCAATGCTGTTGGTCGCACGGAAGATGGCTTCGATAAATAGACGTTTGTCGCTCTCCTGATCAATTGCGCGAATGTAGCTGCCGTCAACTTTAAGGTAAGCCAGGCCGAGATGGGTCAGATTGCCGATCAAGCTGAAGCGTCCACCAAAGTGTTGCAGACCAAGGTGGTAACCCGTGGCTCGAATTTGCTGGCCAAGCGCTTCCAGTTCCGCCGCTGGCGGCAGGTGACGCTCATCCAGTTCCAGGGTCATTAATGAAGCTTGTTCAGGGTGCTGTTTAAGTACATCCAGCAGTTTGGCCCAGCTCTCTGGCTCGCGCAGGGTGGCTGCCGACAGGCTCAGGGCGAGTGGAGTAGGGTGCAATGCCAGGTGCTTGAGACTGTGCTCAAGCATGGCCAAGTCGAATCGTGCGGCCCAGCCTAGCCGCTCAACCCAAGGAATAAACTGCCCGGCGGCGATGGCTTCACCTTGTGGATCTATTAGTCGCGCAAGGACCTTGTGATGCATCCGCCTGCTAATGTCATCACAACGACACACCGGTTGGAAATACAGCTGAATTTTTTCGCCAGTCAGCGCTTCGTCAATCCATTTTCGCCATTCATGGATGCCTTGATCCGTTGCCAGATTAAAGTCGTCCAAGCGTTCCCAGGGTTGTTCTGGCTTTTTACTTTGTGCCTGCGCGAGCGCCTGATCAGCACGGCCGATAACAGTGGCGGGACTTTCTCCTGGACGGTATGCGGCAATGCCCATGTGTGCCACTGGAATACAGTCACTGGCGCCCGTTTGGTACAGACTTTCCAGCTGCTCGCTAAGCTGCTGTGCAAGTTTATCGGCATCGTCGTTGCTCAGGCCTGGGGCCAGCAGGGTGAACTCACCGCCACGGTTACGCGAGGCTAACCAAGCGCTGGCGTTACGCTGCTGCAAAATATGCGTCAGTTGCCCGCCAATAGTCTGAATCAAACTATCGGTTTTTTGCCCACCAAGACGTTGGTTGAGGCCAGCAAGATCATTGACTCGCAGGAACATTAAATAGCCGTCGGTATTTTGCTCGGTAACTTCGAGTTGTTGAGTCAGTTTGAGATCAAAAAAACGCCGGTTAGCCAAACCCGTAAGGCTGTCTTGATAGGCTTCTTCGCGCAGTTTTTCGCTGCGCGCAGCTTCTTCAGCAAACAGGTTCTTAAGTTTCTCGACCATGAGGTTCATGGCCAGCACCACACGTTTCAGCTCAGGTGTACGCGGCACTTTAGGCATGCTCAAAAACTCGCGCCGGGTAATCGCCTGTGCTTGCTTGACCATATCGTCCAGCGGTCGCAGCTGGGTGCGCAGCAACCAGCCGCCCAATATTGCACTCACCAGGCCGCAAGCTAATAACCAGATAAGGCTGCCGATGGCGCTGTCCCATAATTTAGTCAAGGCAAATTGCGGATGACTTAGTACTTCAACCCGCGCGGCCTGCTCCCAGCCGCGCATGATCAAGGCGTCACCGCCTTCTGGTTCTAGATCGACCAGATTGATAAACCAGCTTGGTACATTCTCTGGGGCCGTGGTTGTGCGTCGCTCGACAATGACGCGGTTGTCCGCAATGCTCACCACCCTGATCGTTGCGTAGTAACCGCTGTCAAATATCGAGCTGACCATCAGTTCGATCATCGCAGGATCATCCACATGAGGCGTCAATGACAGCCCGAGTGCTGTTGCCGCATCCTGCGCGTGGGAGCGCAATTGACTCAATAACTGTTCGCGGGAGTTTTCCACTCCAGAAATGAAACTGCCGCTGAATGCCACCACCAGAAACAGGCAAATGGCGATGAACAATTGTTTAAGTAATGACATCAGGACCTCCTAGCCTTCGCCTATGGCAAAGCCTTCCGAGCGCATTTTTTTTAGCAGTTCCTGCCAGCGCGATAATTTCTTAGTGTCACTTTTCTTGCTGTTAGAACCGGGCAGGTACACACCTTCGGCGTTGAATGCATAAACTGGCAGCAGGTCTTTGCGCTGTGACGCCGGGCGGATTCCGCCAATCAGATTGTCGAGTACCAAGGGTTCGCTGCTGGGGTTTGAGTAGTAAGTGAGCACCATATGTGCCTGGTTTTGCTTGAGCGCCTTGACGTAGGTAATGCGTAATTTATCGCTGGCAATACCGAGGCGGCGCAAGGTGAAGTACTTGGCGATGGAGTAGTCTTCACAGTCACCGGCGCCTTTCACCAGCGCTTCGACTGGCGTTGCCCAATAGTCGGTTTGGCGCCAGGTACGACGGTCATCGGCGAAGCGCAATTGCCGATTGAAAAAAGCATTAACAGCTTCTAGTTGCTGGCTCTCAGAACTTTGCAGATTGCTCTCGATAAGTTGTTGCCACTGCTGCAGGCGCTGTTCGGCCGGGCCTAGCGAGCCATAGCGGGATTGCGCGTTGTGGATGATCAGGGCGAAGTCCCAATTGGCTGCCGCCGTGGTCAATCCCAAGGCAAATACAAGCGCACCCAGCCATCGGTGGCTGACGCGCTGGGCAATATTGCTGAACAGGCATGGCTGCATCTGCAACGACTCGCTGGAGATTGATCAAAGTCTAGGTGCAGTGATGGCTTTGTGCTTCAGCATCAGGGCTAAATGTTGGTGGAAGGATAAGGCGCGGTGATGCGTAGGGTGTGACAACGCGCAGCTTGTCCACCAGAAATGGTCATGCAAGTAAGTTGTGTGTCGCAAATGGCGGACAGAAAAGCGCTGTCCGCCCTACAGGATGAAACCGTCTGCGTAGGGTGTGACAACGCGCAGCTTGTCCACCAAAGGTCTCACGCGGATTGACTATTCAGCCTTTGGTTGAAGGCGGTGTCGGCAGGGTTTTCTGGCGCAAGATATAGACAGTCACACAGACCGCGCTGGTCAGCATAAACAGTCGGGCCCAGAACATGGGCACCAGATAGCAAGACACACCAATACTCAACCACATCAGGCTTATCGAGTAGATTTTAGCTTTGCGCGGAATGCCTTCACCATCGAGGTAATCACGGATCCACGGGCCTAACTTTGGATGATCGACCAACCAATGGTAGAAGCGCTCGGAGCTGCGCATGAAACAGGCGGCAGCAAGCAGGAGAAAGGGTGTGGTGGGTAGAACAGGCAAGAATATGCCAATCACCCCGAGCGCTACGCTGAGCCAGCCTATGGCCAGCAGGGCGTAGCGTACTGCGGGGTTGTGTTTGATCTTACCCGTCATACGGACGGCTGGGGATCAGTGCTGGCGCGGTTTGAGCAGCGCTGGCTTTTCCTCAGGAGCATTGCACAGAAGAAACAGCGCAGTCAGCAGTTCAGGAATTTGCTCGACCATGCTGTCTACTAAATCGCGGTCATCGGCGATTTCGTCAAACTCAGGCTGCTCATCAAACAAGCCGGAGCCGACCATGATCGGTAGCAGCAATTCGCTGACTTCATCTTCTGAATCTTCGAACCAGACTGACTCACGCAGGAACACGCCTTCCATAAAGCCGATACACCAGCCGCGCAGATCAGAGTCGTCCGGGTCTTCACCCAAGTCCAGCTCGCAAGGCATTTCAGGATCATCATCACTCGCCAGCTGGCGGGCGATGTGGGCTTTGAGCAGCACCAGCGTGGCTTCGATTTCATCGCGCTCGGCGTCGCTACGGTAGTGCGGGGCTTCAGAGAACAGGGCGTCGATCCACTCGCGCTCAGGCACCTGTTCCGTACAGATCGACAGGGCGGTGAGGTAGCCGTGGGCGGCGACGTAGTCCAGGGCTTCTTCGTGCAACTCATCAGCATCGAGGAAGGCTTGCAGGCGGGACAGTTGCTCGGCAAAGGACATCGTAGGGCTACCTTGAAGAAGTAAACGAGGCTGGATTCTAGTCTAGACAGCGCGCAGCGGCCATAGCTCAAGTTTAACCCATGCATAAACGGTTGCAGGGTTGGCGTGGGTTATTAGATCGTTTATTTGATCAGGATCATTGATATAGCGCGGTAATAAGCCAGAAAAGCACTGCTGGCATGCACTTTTGACCAATATCGTCAGGTTAACTTTCGACAAATTACAGATGCGAAATTTTCTGAGTCGAGCACGTGCGTATAATGCCGATCTCGATTTGGAGACCTTTCATGCAAGACCCGGCACAACGCATCCTTAAAGACATCTTTGGCTATGACAGTTTTCGCGGCCGTCAGGGCGCGATTATTCAACGTGTAGCCAGCGGTGGTGATGCCCTGGTGCTGATGCCAACCGGCGGCGGCAAGTCGTTGTGCTTTCAGGTGCCTGCATTGATGCGTGAAGGGTTGGCGGTGGTGGTCTCGCCGCTTATCGCCTTGATGGACGATCAGGTCGCAACTCTTGATGAACTCGGGGTCGCTGCGGTCGCATTGAACTCAACCTTGAGCAGCGACGCGCAGCGTGACATTGCTGACCGGATTCGTCGCGGTGAGGTCAAAATGCTTTATCTGGCGCCTGAGCGCTTGGTTCAGCCGCGCATGCTGGCCTTTCTCCAGCGCTTGGATATTGCCCTGTTCGCCATTGATGAGGCGCATTGCGTCTCGCAGTGGGGGCATGACTTCCGTCCGGAGTACTTGCAACTGGGGCAACTGGCCGAGTTTTTCCCGCAGGTGCCGCGTATCGCCCTGACGGCGACGGCAGATATGCGCACCCGTGAAGAAATTATCAACCGCCTGCACTTGCAGGATGCGGAACGGTTTTTGTCGAGCTTTGACCGGCCAAATATCTTTTACCGGATTGTGCCTAAAGAGCAGCCACGCAAACAGCTGCTGGGTTTCCTGGCTGCACGTAAAGGCGATGCGGGCATCGTCTATTGCTTGTCGCGTAAGAAAGTCGATGAAGTTGCGGCGTTTCTCAGCGCCCAAGGTTTTCCGGCATTGCCTTACCATGCAGGCTTGCCCAGCGAGTTGCGCGCCTACCATCAAAAACGCTTCCTTAATGAAGAAGGCTTGATCATGGTCGCAACCATCGCTTTCGGCATGGGCATCGACAAACCTAACGTACGCTTTGTCGCACATCTGGATTTACCCAAATCACTGGAAGCCTACTACCAGGAAACCGGTCGGGCAGGACGTGATGGTTTACCCGCCGATGCATGGATGGCTTACGGTCTGCAGGATGTTTTGCTGCTCAAGCAAATGCTCAATAACTCCGACGGAGATGAACGCCACAAGCGGGTCGAGCAACACAAGCTCGACGCTATGCTGTCACTGTGCGAAGAGACGCGTTGTCGGCGGCAGGTGTTGCTTGGCTATTTTGATGAGGTCCTCGAAAAGCCCTGTGGCCACTGTGACAACTGCATCGACGGCGTACAAACCTGGGACGCCACAGAGCCGGCGCGTCAGGCGTTGTCGGCTATTTACCGCAGCGGTCAGCGTTACGGCGTTGGTCACCTGGTTGATGTGTTACTGGGACGTGATAATGAAAAAGTGCGCAGCCTGGGGCATCAACATCTATCAGTGTTTGGTGTTGGCAAGGATCGGGCTGAAAGTGACTGGCGCACCTTGTTCCGCCAATTGGTTGCGCGCGGTCTAGCTGACGTCGATCTGGAGGGTTTTGGAGGCTTGCGCCTGTCCGATAGCTGCCGACCACTCTTGCGCGGCGAAGTGCAGCTGCAGCTTCGACGAGACCTTAAACCCCAGCAAAGCGCCAAGGCATCAAGCAGCGCCGCCAGTCAGCTTGTGCGAGGCGAGGAGCGCGAGATGTGGGAGGCGCTGCGCACTCTGCGGCGCAAGTTGGCAGAGGAGCATGCGGTTCCGCCTTACGTCATTTTTCCCGATGCAACCTTGCTTGAAATGCTTCGTAGTCAGCCTGGCAGCTTGAGCGAAATGGCGCAGGTCAGTGGTGTCGGCGCGCGCAAACTTGAGCGTTACGGCAGTGCCTTTTTAGATGTACTTGGCGGCAAGGCCGAAGCGCCGCGGGTGGTCAGCGACATGCGCCATGAGTTAGTCAGCTTGGCGCGCGCAGGAATGACTCCAGAACAGATCGCCAACCAACTGCAATGCGGCACCAAAAGTGTTTACGGCATGCTTGCAGAAGCGATCAGTCGTCAGCAGTTATCGCTTGATCAAGCTCTGGATATACCAGAAGAGCTGCTCGGCGAGGTGCAGGACGCATTTCTCGATGGCGAAGGCGAACTGCCAGCGGTGACTGAAGTCAGCCCATTGTTCAGCGGACGGATCGAAGAAGGCGTGTTGCACTGCGTGCGTGCTGCGCTGCACGCTGAGTTCGAGGGTGGAGTTGAGTAGCCTCAAGGCGACATTTGTGTACTGGAATCCACATTTTGGAACATCTTGTAAGCCATTGGCAGATATCAAACTTGCTCTGCTGTTGGGGTTATGATTAGCTTACTAATAATTAGTTTTTCATACTTATAAGAGTCGTTCCATCATGTCGTTATCTGATCAACATCGTTTCGCTATGCAAATTGCACAAATGTCCCGCGCCTGGCGCGCCGAGCTGGACCGGCGGTTAGTCGGTCTGGGACTTTCTCAGGCACGCTGGCTGGTGCTGCTGCACTTGGCCCGTTTTGCTGAGCTGCCGACGCAGCGTGAACTCGCACAAAGCGTTGGTGTTGAAGGTCCGACATTGGCACGTTTGCTTGATAGCCTTGAAGCGCAAGGCTTGGTCAGTCGTCAGGCCGTGCCTGAAGATCGTCGCGCCAAGAAAATTGCCCTTAGCCCGCAAGCTGAGCCTTTGATCAAGAAAATCGAAGCGATTTCTACTGAGTTGCGCCAAGAGCTCTTTGCCGGAATCGACGAAGAGGAATTGAACCGCTGCCAGCAGGTCCACGCCAAAATTCTTAGCAACCTGGAGCGGCGTTAAGCCCTTCACTTAAAACCATTCAGCAGTGCTGAGCAACTCGCCCACGCCTGTGTGTTGCTCTCGCTGATTGGTACTTTCGTTCTATCAAAACTGTGAAGCAGTTCAATTTAATCTGCCGAGCCGATTATTCTCTCCTAATCTTGCATCGATAGTGGCTATTTGCCTTAAGTGTGCTCGGCAGCCTGTAGGCTGCGCGTTTGCACAATGGCTATACTGTTGCAGCAGCCGGGTTGCACAAGGAACGTAACTCCCGATCAATGATCTACAGCTACAGGCAGATTCATCGCACGGCAGTCTGTGACGATGAATACTGAGTTGTTAAGCGTCAGGGGAGAATCCATGTCACGAGTTCGTCAGGTATTAATTGGGTTAGTCTCTAGCTCGGCGCTTTATTCCAGCTTTGCACCTGCGCTTGGACTCGGTGAAATCACCTTGCGCTCAGCCTTGAATCAACCCCTAGAAGCGGATATCCAACTGCTGCAAGTGGGGGATCTGGGTGAAAATGAAATCAAGGTAAAACTGGCCTCTGCGGATATATTCAATCGCTCTGGAGTTGAGCGTTTTGCCTTTCTCAATGATCTGAGATTTACGCCGCTGCTGGGTAACGGTCGCAATATTGTTCGGGTTACCTCGAACCAAGCCGTGCGCGAGCCATACCTGAACTTTATTGTCGAAATCTCGCGGCCAAACGGCCAACTGTTGCGTGAGTACACGGTGTTGCTTGACCCACCAACAACTCCAGCTTACGGCTCTGCTTCGCCCGCGCCAAGCGGCCAGTACAGCGCCCCTGCAACCACTTCAACTGCAACTCGCGCATCCGCGCGCCCACAAGGTTATGTGCCTCAGGCATCGAGCGTGACGCCAGCGACTGCGCTTGGCCAAACCCATCAGGTGCGCAGTGGCGAGAGCATGTGGCAGATCGCATCTGAATTGCGCAAGCAAGGCAGCCCCGCATCGCAGCAGTCCTTGATTAATGATATCTACGCCCTGAATCCGCAGGCGTTTGCCAATGGTGATATCAATCGACTTAAAGCTGGGGTTGATTTGCGTCTGCCGGACAGCGCTATTGGCGCATCGGCTAGCAACACAGATCCAGCGCCGGTTAGTGAGCCTGAAGAATCGACAAGCGCAGCCACTGCCGCCGATAGCCGCCCAACGGATGCTGCTGTAAGTGCAAATCAACAAGATACCTCCGGGCAGGCTGAAAGCTTGGCGCAAATCCAACGGCGTCTGGACCTTGAGCTGGCTAGCCAGACCAACGAGAGTCTGCGACTGCAGCAGCGCTTCGCCGAACTGCAAGAACAGGTTGAGGCTTTGCAAGCTCAAGTCGATGCCAAGGATCAGCAGTTGGCTCAATTGCACTCACAAGTAGACGCAGGCCCAGCGTTACAAGCTCAGGGTAGCGAACAGCCTCAAGTCATTACGCCCGTGCCGGTCGAAGAGATTGAGCAGCCAACCAACTGGATGAACTACCTGTATGGCGTTCTCGCGTTGTTGTTGGCTGGGTTATTGGTGCTGTTGTGGCGCTCCAAGCGTGAGCAGCCTGCGCCGCAAGAGGCACCGGCTGGTGTCGTGGCCAGTAACAAACTGGCAGAGCCAGAGCCATCAGAGCCGCTGTTTCAGTCTGTCTCGACCAGCCGGCCAGCGCTCGCTATTGCGTCAACCCGTCAGGCAACAGCGGTCGATGCTGTGGAGGGCGCAAATATTTACATCACTTATGGCCGTTATCCTGAGGCGGTAAGCGCGTTGCGCAAGGCATTGCTGGTTCATCCGGAGCGTCACGATATTCGCTTTCGCTTACTGGAAGTTCTGGCATTGCAGGGTGATGCACAAAGCTTTCAGGTTGAGGAGCGCGCTCTGCGCCAGAGCACATTTGCGTCTGAGCGCATTGACCAACTGAATGCGCGTTATCCGCAACTGCTGGACCACACTGACTCCGAGCTTGATTTCGATGCCTTGGAGCTGGATGAACTGCCTGAGACGAAACCCGCGCAGAACACAGCAGATGACTATCAACTTAATCTTGATGATTTGTCTTTGGACGCGGATTGGGATTTGGTTAGCCCATTTCCGCCAAAATCCAAGGCCAAACCGCTCAAGCCTGAGCGCGTTGATGATATAGGCACCAACTTGCGTGATCTACCAAGCCTCGAAGAGCTGTCACATGACGATGACGAGTTCGCCACATTGACAGCAGAAAACAACGCGGCGCTGGAAGCCTGGTTTGAGGATGAGCCGAAGAGATCCCTGGCCAATGTCAATGATCTGGCTCACCTCGACAGCAACGCCAGTAATGTGACCAAACTCAATCAAGCTCTCGCCTACATCGAGCAAGGCAGCATCGAAAGTGCCTGCGACATTCTCAATGAAGTACTCAACGATGGTGATGACAAGCAAAAGCAGGAGGCCCGTGAGCTGCTGGCTAAGATTGCTTGAGTCGGGTAGCCACAACTGTGCATGATGCAGTTAAGGCCCACCTCCGAGAGGCTGGGCCTTTATTACAGATCAAACCGGCTGACACCGGTTACTATGGGCTACCCGTGACAGTTGAGAACGACTATGCCTAGCGCTAAACCCGAAATTACCATCACATACTGCACGCAGTGTCAGTGGTTGCTCCGCTCCGCTTGGCTGGCCCAGGAACTGCTTTCAACCTTCGCCGATGATCTGGCTAAAGTAACCCTTGAGCCTTCGACGGGTGGCGTGTTCAAGATTGTCTGCAATGGCGTGCAAATCTGGGAGCGCAAGGCCGACGGCGGTTTTCCCGAGGCCAAGGTGCTCAAGCAGCGGGTACGCGATCAGTTTGATCCGCAGCGCGATCTCGGCCACAACGATGATCGCAAGATCCACTGAAGTTTTTCAGTATTGGAAACGCTGCTTACTTAGCCTGCCGCGCGGACACAACGATTGCCAAGATGATCAGGGTGCCGCCAGCAAGCATGCGCAAGGTTGGCTGTTCGCTGAACAGCCACCACGCAAACGCGATACCGTAGACCGGCTCCAAGGCAAATATCACCGCAGCGGTACGCGCTTTTATCACGCGTAGGCTGGCTACGAATAAGCTGTGCGCAAGGCCCGTGCAGAACACCCCCAGCAACGCCAGCCAGAACCAATTGATCAGGCTGATTTCGGGCAGGTGCTGCCAGGCCATTGGCATAAACACCAGCATGACTGTCAGGTTTTGGCAAAGTGCTGCCTTTACCGGGTCCAGGCCTTGGGTGCTGGCGCGGTTGAGTAGCGATAACAGCGCAAACAAAAAGCCGGATAACACTGCCCAGAGCAGGCCAACGTTGGCATCACTGCTGAGGTTAAAATCGGGTGTCACCAGAACCAAGCCAAGGCATACCACGCCAACCATCAGGTACTCGATCCTACGGGTGCGCTCACGAAACAACACACCTTCGAGAATGACGGTGAAGGCCGGGAAACTGGCAAAACCAAGGGTTGCGATGGCCACGCCTGAAACCTTCACCGATTCAAAGAAGGTGATCCAATGGCTACCCAGTAATAGTCCGCCAAGTGCTAATAAACCCAGTTGGCGAGCGCTCGGACGTCGCCCGCGTGATTGGCTCGACAGTTGCGCAAACAAGGCCAGTGCCAGTACCGCAAATACAGCCCTGCCAGCTGAAATATTCAGCGGTGTGGTGGTGGCTAGCTTGCCAAAAATACCTGAAAGGCCGAAGAGCAGGGCGCCCAGGTGAATGGCGAGTAACGCTTTACGTTCGGTCATGCCAGACGCGCACCGTTGGCGACGGGTTTGTCGAAGCTTGCCAGCACCACCTTGTTATCGTCGTCGTAAACACCGGTGACTAATACTTCTGAGCGAACCCCAGCGATGCGTTTAGCTGCGAAATTACACACGCACAGTACCTGGCGGCCGATGAGATCCTCAACTTGATAATGAGCAGTGATTTGTGCACTTGAGGTTTTGATTCCGAGTTCGCCCAGGTCAACTTCGAGCCTATATGCAGGCTTATTTGCCTTGGGGTTCGGTGCCGCTGCAACAATGCTGCCGACGCGCAATTCAATTCGTTCAAAGTCCTGCCATTCAATCTGCTGCATAACGCCTCCGTACTTCTCATTCGCGCCATTCTAGATGGGCGTCTGGCAGACGTCTGTCGCAGAAATATCGTTTTTTATCGCGCTACTGTTGCGCCGCGCGAATTGAGCGCGGTGTACAGCCAAAGTAACGCGACAACGCAGCAGTGAAAGCGCTTTGTGATGAGTAGCCAACACGCGCAGCAATTTCACCGACAGCAAGGTTGCTGCTTAAAAGCATCTGACGGGCCAATTCGAGACGTTGATTGCGCACGTACTCCATGGGGGTCTGGTCGGTTTCAACCAAGAAACGGCTGTGAAAGTGTGCAGTTGAGAGCCCGGCCAAACGCGCAAGATCCGCCACTTGCAGTGGGTGCGCTGCATGCTCATGGATATACCGGTCGATTGCATGCAAGGGCAAGCGGGGTTCGCTTGAATGCTGGCAAGATTGCTCACTTACAAGGCTTGCAAGCAATAATGCCGCGCCTTGCTCGGCAATCACCGGGTCGTTGATCGGACTGGCTGCCAGCCAACCAACCAGTTGCCCTTGTGCGGTGTTAAGCGACAACGCTTGGCTGCTGTCGATCAGTCGTAGGCTCGCGTCAGCATGTGTGCCCAGCCGTTCTTTGAGCCATTGTTCAGAGGGTATATCCAGCACCAGACAATCACTGCCCGCGGGGCTGCCACAGGCATGTTGGGTTGCCGCAGGGACTACCGCCGCACAATGTCGAGTCACCCGGCTACCGACGCCCGCCACTTCGAATTCGAGCTGGCCATTGAGGCCGAACACCAATTGCGAGTGATCGTGACTGTGGCTCAACAGATCATGGCTGTAGTGACGCAGTGAAAGTAGCGGATGCATATCAATAGCTCCCTTTTAGGTCGAGCAATAGTATCAGCAGAAGCAACATGCCAGCAGAACCAACATATCGGCAGGCGCGTCAGTGTACGACAGTGTGTTTGTCATTGAATTGAAGTGATAGCGTCATATTGCGTTCACCGGCCTCACGCAAGCTCAATAAAACTCTGCCTGAGGTTGCCGCAATGACAAGTGCACAGTTGATCAAGCCAAGCCAGAAGCAACGAGTCAGGACCTTATGGATCTCTGACGTCCACTTGGGTACACGTGATTGTCAGGCAGAACATCTGTCAGCCTTCCTCAAGCGTTATCAGGCTGACAAAGTGTATCTGGTTGGCGACATTATCGACGGTTGGAAGCTGCGTAGCGGTGTCTACTGGCCGCAGTCACATAGCAACGTCATTCGGCGGTTGTTGACCATGAGCAAGCGTGGTACGGAAGTGATCTATGTCACCGGCAACCATGACGAGTTTCTACGCCGTTATTCAAAACTGATTCTTGGCAATATTCATCTGGTCGACGAAGCAGAGCATGTCACTGTCGATGGTCGTCGGTTGCTGGTGATTCACGGCGATCAGTTCGACGTCATCACGCGTTATCACCGCTGGTTGGCATTTCTTGGCGACTCAGCTTACGAGTTCACCCTGACGCTGAACCGATGGTTGAATCACTGGCGCAGGCGTTATGGCTACGGTTACTGGTCGCTGTCAGCCTACCTCAAGCACAAAGTGAAGAGCGCTGTTAACTTCATCAGTGACTTCGAACAGGCAATCACCCATGAGTGTGCAAAGCGCGGCTTTAACGGCGTGGTTTGCGGACACATTCACCATGCGGAAATTCGTCCGATGGGCGACGTCGAGTACATGAACTGCGGCGATTGGGTTGAGTCATGCACTGCATTGATCGAACACCTTGATGGGCACATCGAGCTGTATCGTTTGGCCGATGAGCAACTGCGTCAGGCGCAGCAGCTTGCCGATAAGTCGCCAGCTGTTGAGCCGGTTGCATGAGAATACTGATCGTCAGCGATGCGTGGACGCCACAGGTTAACGGCGTGGTGACCAGCCTGCAGGCGTTGATTGGTGAACTGCATAGCATGGGGCATCAGGTAAAGCTTTTATCGCCAGCCGATTTCCGTTCGATCCCATGCCCGACATATCCAGAAATTCCGTTGGTTTGGAATACCTGGCGAGTCGGTTCTGTGATCAAGGCTTTCCAGCCTGACTGCGTGCACTTGGCCACAGAAGGACCGCTTGGTTGGGCGGCGAGAGGCTGGCTGAAAAAGCGCAATCTGGCTTTTTCCAGTGCGATTCACACACGGTTTCCTGAGTACGTCAGTGCACGCTGTGCCTGGATACCGTTGAGCTGGGGCTATGCCTATTTACGTCATTTTCACCGAGCCAGTCAGGCGGTTTTGGTCACCACTGAGCATTTGCGCAACGAGTTCTCGGTATGGGGGTTGCAGCGTTTGAAACTCTGGCGCAAAGGGGTCAACTGCCAGTTGTTTAAACCAAAAGCTGTTGAGCTTGATGCTCAGTCTGGGCCTGTATTTCTCTACGTTGGTCGCCTTGCTCCGGAGAAAAATCTAGAAGCCTTTCTCGATTTGGATTTGCCCGGTATCAAGCGGGTTGTGGGCGACGGGCCGCAACGCGAAGCCTTGCAGCAGCAATATCCGCAGGTTGAATTCTTGGGCTATCAGCACGGTCAAGCTCTGACTGAGGCGTATCAACAGGCAAGTGTGCTGGTATTCCCCTCGCTAACCGACACCTATGGTTTGGTCATGCTCGAAGCACTGGCTTGCGGCACGCCGGTTGCTGCGTTTGCGGTGCGGGGGCCGCTGGATGTGCTGCAACAGGGCATCACCGGCTATATGCATGATGACCTTGGTAAAGCGTGCATAGAGGCGCTGGGCTTGAGTCGTGAGCGCTGCGCTGCTGAGGCCGCCAAGCAATCGTGGAAGGTTTCAGCGCAAGAGTTTTTGGCTGAACAACCTTTACTTGATGGTGAGTTGTGCGCGCCCCAACAGTTGCTGACTTAACCGCTACCTAAGCGATGGTGGGTGGCTTGACCCAGCAGAACACTTTAAAATTGCTAGGAATTGGCGGTGCTGCCCGTTACAGGATCACCTTGTCGCGCAGTTCCTTGGCAGCCTGTTGCAGGGCCTGAATCACGCGTTCCTTATCGAAATTCTGAATGCCGTTGGTGTCCAGATACATGGAGAAGCCGGGCAGCTCATGTTCGACATAACTTGAGGTTGAGCCAAGGTCGCGACGGAAGTCGACTACTTGGTAAATCTGCACCGGGCGAGTGAAACCCTTGACGTTGATCTGGCCTTTATCGCGGCACATGATGACGTCTTTGACCAGTGAGTAGGTCTCGTGAGAAATCAGGATTTCGCCTGATTCCGCCGCGCTCTCCAGGCGGCTGGCAAGGTTTACGTCGCGTCCGATTATGGTGTAGTCCATTCGCGTGTCTGCGCCGAAGTTACCGACGGTGCAGTAGCCCGTATTGAGGCCCATACGAATTTCGAGGGGTTTGGTGATGCCTTGAGCACGCCATTGCTGGCGCAGCACTTTCATGTGTTTGCGCATGGCGATGGCCATTGAAACGGCTGCAACGGCGTCTTTCTTCGCGCCTTTGCTGGCTGGGTCGCCAAAGAACACCATGACACTGTCACCAATGAATTTGTCGATGGTGCCGCCGTATTTCAAGCATATCTTCGACATTTCATTGAGGTAGGTGTTGAGAAGGTCAGTCAGTGCTTCTGCCTCGAGCTCTTCAGAGAGTTCGGTGAAACCTTTGATATCGGAGAAAAACACCGTGAGCTTTTTGCGTTGAGTCCCTAGCCGCACGGTTTTTTTACCGCTGAAAATCGACTCCCAGACTTGCGGAGACAGGTATTTGGCTAGGTTGCGCGCTAGCCGCGCAGCTTTTTCTTGTTCGCGCCGGATATCACTGCGCACCTGAGCCAGGTGCAAACCTTGTTGGTGGACAAAGTAGGCGGTAATGGTGATGTAGAACGTGGTGAACAGGATGGACACCAAAGACACGAGTGTCGGGGTTTGGCCAGCGAAGTTCGGGCCAACCAACGCAGATAATGCCAAGGTGCTGATCAGCGTGGTGACCAGCGCCAGCGCCATATTGCGTAAGCCACCGACCACCAGCGAGCTAAACAACAGTGTCAGCAGGCTCATCAGGCTCAGGACTGGAGAGAAATTCAGCAGAACGGCCAGGCAGCCGCAGTGTATTGAGTCGACAATCATCAAGCCTTGAGTGGCTTTTTCGGGATAGTCTCGCTTGTAGCGTTGGCTGAGTTGATGCGCTAAATGCGGATAAAGCAGGGCGTAAGGAACAATCCACAAAATGCTGTATTCGAAATACTGTGCGTACGTCCCCGCTGCAATACTGGCTGCGACAGAAATGTAGGCCAGAATCCGCGAGTAATACTCCCGCATGAGTGGTGCCGGCAACACACGGGCCTGATTAGCGGTGCGAACAGTCATGGTACGGCGATGATCCCTGATGTTGGAACGCCTCTAGGTGGGCGTTAAATTGACCAGAAGCTAGGATATAGACCTCGGCCAAACAGGGATCATAACTAAGCATCGCTTACCCGCCAAGCGGCAATGACGAATGCATCATTTTGGCGGATTACCGGTTGTCAAAGCGCTTCTTCAGGCGCTTTTCTTAACATCACGGTAAATGGAGCTTTTAGGCTGAGCGAATACCCGCCGTAACATCGGTTCAAAAAATGCGAGCGGTAACGTCTCGTACTCGGGGTCAAAGGCCGAGGCGTCATACTTGGCGCAGAAATCGATCGTCGCCTGGTACTGCGGATGGTCTTTGAATTGCTCACGCAAATGACGATCCATGCCCAAGTGATGAAAGAAGTAGTAACCCTGAAATATTGCGTGTTTTTCGACTATCCAATGATTTTCGGCACTGACAAAAGGCTTGAGCATGGCCGCCGCAATGTCGGCATGGTTGTAACTGCCCAATGTGTCACCAATATCATGCAACAGGGCGCAAACTACATACTCTTCGTCGCGGCCATCTCTGTGCGCGCGAGTTGCGGTTTGTAGTGAATGGGTCAGGCGGTCAACAGGAAAACCGCCAAAGTCGCCGTCCAGCAGTTTCAGGTGGGTGATAATGCGATCAGGTAGTTGATCGGCAAAGGCGCGGAAGTCTTTGGCGATAATTGCCCAGTCATCTTCAGTACCGTTTTCCATATGGGTGAAACGCGCTTGCATATTCATTAGCTGAGCCCCTACTAAAATTTAATGCGGCCGGTGCAGACATCTTTGAACATCACCCAGTCACCCATTAATGAGTACAACGGGTACTTGAAAGTAGCCGGGCGATTCTTTTCGAACACGAAGTGACCAACCCAGGCAAAGCCGTACCCCACCAATGGGATTGCCAGTAACCACAGCCACTGTTTGCTGAGTAAGCTGTAAGCCAGAATCAATAGAATCAGTGTACTACCCGCATAGTGCAGGCGGCGGCAGGTGGGATTGCTGTGTTCTTGCAGGTAATAAGGGTAGAACTCGGCAAAGGAGTGAAAGCGTTCAGTCGTTTGGGCAGTCATGATGTGCCTCCTGTTTTTATTTTACTCAGGCTCACTAATACATGGATTCTAGGCTGCGTGTGGCTATTAACCAGTGACATTAAGTGCCACATTAGTATCCTTACCCGCCATTGCATTCCGCCTTGGTATGTCGGTATACAGTTAGCCTGTTGGATTCATAAAACAAGAAACCGCAATGAGTGAACGGACAACATCATCGAATTGGGCTTTAGGTATCGTTCAGGCACTGGAAATGGGCGGGGTGGACTGTCGTTCGATTTTCCCCGAACTAGGCCTTGATTACGCCTCGCTGGAAGACCCTGAAGCGCGATTCCCCCAAGATGGTATGACTCGGCTATGGACGCGTGCCGTCGAACTATCAGGCAATCCGGCGATTGGCTTGAACATGGCTAAAGTCGTGCGTCCAGCCTCGTTCCATGTGGTTGGCTATGCATTGATGTCGAGCAGCTCACTGAAAGAAGGTCTGGCGCGGCTGGTTCGTTACCAGAGAATCATTGCCGAAGGCGCAGACTTGAGCTTCAGGCCAACCCCTGATGGTTATGAGCTCATGTTGGCGATTCATGGCGATCGTCTGCCGCCAGCACGACAGAGCGCAGAGGCGTCGCTGGCCTATGCATTGGCTTTTTGCCGCTGGATGACCGGTAAGCTGATACGCCCCCGCAGGATTCTTTTACAAGGTGATCCGCCTGCGGATATCGAACCGTTTCAGCAGGTGTTTCAAGCGCCGCTGGAATTCAATGCCAGCCATTATGCGTTGCTCTTTGAGCGAGCCGACATGGAGATGCCGTTGCCCACTGCCAACCCGTCGCTGGCGCAATTGCATGATCGTTTTGCCGGTGAGTTTCTGGCGCGGTTTTCAGAAAGCCGGGTGACTCATCAGGCACGCCAGGTGATTTGCAGATTGCTGCCCCAGGGCGAGCCGAAGCGGGAGGTTGTCGCGCAAACCTTGCACATGTCGCAACGTACTCTGCAGCGTCGTTTACAGGAGGAGGGCACCAGCTTTCAGCAGCTACTTGACGATACCCGCTGCGAACTTTCGCAACAGTACCTTGCGCAGCCGAACCTGACCCTGCTGGAGATTTCTTATCTATTGGGGTTTGCTGACCCGAGTAACTTCTTTCGGGCCTTTCGCCGCTGGTTTGAGCTAACCCCCAGCGAATACCGGGCTCGCATCTAACCCCGCCATCAACCGACGCAAATACCCGGAAAATTCACCGTTGTCCGGTGGACACGCTTTGCGTGTCACACCCTACGTAGGGAGGACAACGCCTTTTTGTCCGCCATTGCCGTGGGGTGTTTGCCAGATGTATCTGGACAAGCTTCGCGTTGTTCTGGCGCTTAATGGCGCCAGAACAAAGGCATCAGCACTACCATCACCGTGAGGATTTCCAGGCGGCCAAGTAACATGCTGCAGGTCAGAATCCACTTGGCTGCATCCGGCAGGCTGGAGAAATTGCCGGCAGGACCAATGATCGGTCCCATGCCTGGGCCGACGCCGGAGACAGTACTGGCCGCGCCGCTAAGCGAGGTGATCCAGTCCAGTCCACACAGGCTCAAACCCAGCGCCATCACCGCGATGGTGGTGGTGAAGAAGAACGAGAAGGTCAGGATCGAGCGAACGATGTCTTCATCAAGACGGTGTTGATTGTATTGCTGTTTGATCACTGCGCGGGGGTGAACCAACTGTTTAAGGTTGGCCTTGAGCAAAATATAGGCGACCTGGAAGCGGAAGATCTTCAGGCCGCCAGCAGTTGATCCCGAACAGCCGCCGATGAAGCCCAGATAAAAAAACAGCATTCCAGCAAAGCCGCCCCAGAGCGTGTAGTCGCCCAATGCGAAGCCTGTTGTGGAGATAATCGAGGTGGTGTTGACCGCCACGTGACGTACAGCTTCCAGCCAGTGCAAGTCAGTGGTCAGCGCATACCAAGTGCCGAGGATGATCCAGGTGCTGAGCAAAATCCCCAGAAAACCGCGAACCTGCTGGTCGTAATACAGCGCACGAAAATTGCCGCGTAGGGTTGCGACATAGAGTACGAATGGCAGGCTGCCGAGAATCATCAGCAACACAGTCACCCAGTGCACGGCTGGTTGTTGCCAGTGGCCAATCGAGCTGTCCGAGGTAGAGAAACCGCCTGTGGCGATGGCTGACATTGTGTGGTTGATTGCATCAAACCAGCCCATGCCCGCCAGCCACAGCGCCGTAACGCCGAAAATACTCAGGCCAACATAGGCGGCCACCATGTATTTGGCGACCATATGCGAGCGCGGCATGATCTTGTCGGAGCGGTCGGATGACTCGGTCTGGAACAGGCGCATGCCACCAATTCGCAGCATCGGCAAAATGGCGACCGCCATGGCAATAAACCCGACACCGCCCAGCCAGTGCAGCAATGAGCGCCAAATCAGGATACCCGGCGACATGTCGTCCAGGCCATTCAGTACGGTCGCACCGGTGGCGGTAATCCCCGACATGCTTTCAAACAGCGAGTCGGTGATGCTCATGTGTTGACTGAAAATAAACGGCAGCGTGGCAAACAGGCAAACCATTACCCAACTCGAAACCGTCAGCATGTACATGTCACGTGGACGCAGTTGCGAGGCCTGCTGGCGGTTGCGGCCTTGGGCAATGAGGGTTAACCCGCTAAGGAAGGTGATCAGGCTGGACCATAAGAACGAATTGATTTCGTGAGGCCGCTCAAATACCAGCAAGGTGATGACAGGCACCAGCATGCTCACCGACAGAGTGACCAGAAACACGCCGTTGATGAAAGCGAGAATGCGCACTGTCGATTTAGACATCCAGTTCAGCCTTTGCGCGCAACATAGATTTCATCTTGAAACCGGCTTCCATGTGGTTGGTTTTTTGTACTTTAGTCTGCTGATATCAGTGGCGCCAAAATGAGCGAGTGACCAATACCAATACGGTCAGAATTTCCAGTCGGCCAAGCAGCATGCCCAAGGTCAATAACCATTTGGCAGCGTCAGGCAGGCTGGCGAAGTTCCCCGCCGGGCCAATAATAGGGCCTAAGCCCGGACCAACGTTACAAACAGCCGTTGCTGCTCCGGTAAGGGCGGTAATCCAATCAAGCCCCAGCAGCGCCAAGCCCAATGCAATAACGCCAATGGTGATGGTGAAAAAGAAAGAAAATGTAATCAGCGAGCGAACGATATCTTCGTCGAGGTTGTGGTTGTTGTACTGTTGCTTGATCACCGCGCGAGGGTGTACCAGTTGCTGTAAGTTGGCGCGCAGCAGTACATATGCGACCTGAAAACGGAAGATTTTCAATCCGCCAGCGGTTGAGCCCGAGCAGCCGCCGATAAACGTCAGGTAGAAGAACAGCATCACTGCGAAACTGCCCCACAGTGTGTAGTCGCCTAAGGCGAAGCCAGACGTGGTAACCACTGACGTCACGTTAACCGCAACGATGCGCACAGCGTCCAGCCAGTTGTAATCCGAATTGATCCACAGCCAAGTGCCGAATACCAGCCAGGTTATAACCAGAAAGCCAAGGAAACCGTGAACCTGATGGTCTCGAACCAGTGCGTGACGGTTGCCTCGAACGCTAGCAACGTACAGGGTGAAGGGCAGGCTACCTGAAATCATCATCACTACAGCAACCCAATGCACCGCGGGTTGATCCCAATGGGCGAGCGATGAGTCGGAAGTTGAATAACCACCTGTTGAAATTGAGGTCATCGCATGGTTGATCGCCTCAAATGGCGTCATGCCGGCCAGCCAGTAGCTGACAAAGCCAATCAGTGTCAGGCCCAGATAGACGATAAGGATGGATTTGGCAGCCATATGCGAGCGCGGCATGACTTTCTCCCCCCAGTCCGATGACTCGGTCTGGAACAGGCGCATACCACCGACTCTCAGCAGCGGCAGAATCGCAACCGCCATACCAATAAAGCCGATGCCACCAAGCCATTGCAGCATCGAGCGCCAGATCAGCAGGCCAGGAGATGCAGTGTCGAGCCCGCTGAGGACGGTTGAACCGGTGGTGGTGATGCCCGACATGGTTTCAAAAAATGCATCGGTGTAGCTGATGTGATGGATTTGCACCATTGGCAATGCAGCAAATATGCACACCACCAGCCAACTGCCAGTGGTCAGCAGGTACATGTCACGCGGGCGCAACTGAGCGTTTTCAGGGCGGCCGGGTATAACCAGCGCCATACCTGCAACAGCGGTAATCAGGCTTGACCAGAGGAATGGGTCAAGGTCTTCGGTACGTCCGTATACCAGAAGCGTCAGCAGAGGAATCATCATGCTGAGCGCCAGAGTCAATAAAAAGATACCGAGGATGAAACCAATTATTCGTAGTGTCGCCAAGGCCATAGAGGGGGCTCAAGTGGAGGACAGATGGAAAGTCGCAAAGGGCGCCATTCTACTCGCGAGAAGAAAGCTGTACACCAACAATCAGGGAACCACTGAAAAAGGTAGCGAGCGACGGGAGTACAAGGCGAAAAGCTGCGAAATGGCGCAGTTTAGTTGTTCTAAATGAGCATTTTGAGCAGCTTTTCAACGCAGTAATACCTAGCGCAGTAGTTTTTCAGAGTTTCCTTAACTTTGCTTTACAACGCCTTCCGTAAGCATAGAATAGCCGCCAGGTGCCGGCCCTTGCCGGTTTCTGAGTCCTTATAATCATGTCTGAAACTAATCCGTGTTTAACGTGTGGCGCTTGCTGCGCGTATTTTCGTGTGTCTTTCTTTTGGGGCGAGTGCCAATCTGCTGGCGGCACGGTGCCGGATGATCAAGTTGTATTGATTACTCCGCAACGTGTTGCCATGCGTGGCACCGAGCATAAACCAGCACGCTGCAATGCATTGTTGGGGAATGTGGGAGAAGGGGTGCGTTGTACATTATATGAACAACGCTCCAGCCCATGCCGTGAGTTTGAGGCATCCTGGGCGAATGGTGAACACAACGCGCGTTGTGATGATGCGCGCAAGGCCTACGGCTTGCCGCCGCTGACACCGCCTGTACAGCCGAGTGTGTCGCCGGACCGAGTTGCTTAAAGAGAGTCCAGATCACGAAATAAAAATACGCCCAGTGGCTTGCCGCTGGGCGTATTTTTTTGTCCTGCCAGAACTTGAACAGTAGGTTCTAATGCGCGCGGGGTGTAGATAATTTGTTTCAGGTTTTCCCCACAGGCTTTCTTGTAAGCTCTAAAATTCAGCTTCATGTTCTGCGAGAGGTGATCGATGGACGCGCTAGATGCACTTATAAACCGAGTTTCTGTACCGCGCTTGAGCGAGCCTGCTCCTGATGCGGCGCAGCGTGAGGTGTTGTTTCGTGCTGCATTGCGAGCCCCGGATCACGGGCAACTAAGACCTTGGCGGTTTTTGACGGTTGAGGGGGATGCACGCAAGCAACTCGGGGAGCTGTTTGCTGAGGCGTTATCGGCTTCAGGCACGCAGCCCAGCGTTGAAGCGCTGAATAAGGCCCATGCGATGCCTTTGCGGGCGCCCATGATGGTCGTGGTAATTGCCAGTATCAAGGAGTCGCCGAAAGTGCCCGCGCAAGAGCAAATTATCGCTGCATCCTGCGCGGCGCATAGCATTTTGCTGGCGGCGCATGCTCAAGGAATTGGCGCTGTATGGCGTACCGGCGATATGGCAACCAATGCGCATGTGGCCGCAGGCTTGGGCTTGTCGGCCAACGAGCAGGTTGTGGCTTATCTGTATCTGGGCACACCAGAACGTGAGTTGCGTACACCGCCGACACTCAATATTGACGACTTTGTCAGCGCCTGGTCGCGTTAAATCCTCAGCAACGGCCGTGAATCTCAGGATTTGGCATTAGCCTGAGTTGCAATGAACAGGCTGGCGCAAAAGCCGCCTTGCGCATGATTTTCCAGCACCAGTTTACCGCTGTGCCGCTCAACCGCTCGGCGTGCAATCGCTAAACCCAAACCGTGACCGGGTGCTGTTTGCCCCGGTGCGCGGAAAAACGGCTCGCCCAGTTGCTTCAGGTATTGCTCGTCAACGCCTGGGCCGTGGTCGCGGACCTGAATAACCACTGCGCCATCCTGAGGCTGCGCGTTTACTTCAATTGGCTGGCCGGGTGGATTGAAGCGCAAGGCGTTACGCAGCAGATTATCCAGTGCGCGCTCAAGCATATTCGGCCAGCCGGTGAGTTCCAGGCCGGGTGCTATGTTGATGTTGACCCGCTGTTCCGGGGCACTGATCTGCACGTATTCGACCAGCTTTTGCAGGACTGCTTGAAGTTTGATCTTTTGCACAGCCCCCGGGTTGGCATCCAGGCGAGCGAGTTCGAGAATTTCGCTGATCAGTGCTTCGAGACGGTCACACTCTTTGGTGAGTCGTGGCCATAGTTTTTTACGTTCTTCAGCACTGGCGCGCTCCGCTAGTGCAATCGCAATACGCAAGCGTGCCAGTGGCGAGCGCAACTCGTGCGAGACATCGCGTAATAACTGACGTTGGCTGCCGATAAGGCCTTGCAACCGAGCGCCCATTCGATTGAAGTCATTTGCCAGCACGCCCAGCTCATCACGGCGTTTGGACAGGTGCGCCAGGCTATTTTGTTGATAACTGGTCTGGCCGAGGTCATGCACCGCGCTGCGCAGACGGTCAAGCGGGCGGGTAATTGACAGTGTCAGCAGCAGGCTCAGGGCGGTCAAGACCACCAGAGCGATGACCAGTGCACTGATTGGCCAGAGCAGGCTGTCGCGGTGCCAGCTTTTGAGCACCGGATAAGGTATTCGGTAAATAAACAGGTAAGTCTTGTTTGTGGTCGGGCTGATGTATTCAGTGGTCAGACGCCGCCAAGGTAGGCGCTTGTCTTTTTGTCGTGACTCAAAAGCTGCAGCGCGTGCCGGGAATGTGCCGGGGACCAGTTGCTGGCCGTTTTCACCCAGTACTTGCACGTCAACCTGATATTTATCCTTGTGGTGTCTTAGGAAGGCTTGTGCGGGGCCTTTGCCGCCGCTTTCGTAACGTTCGGTCCAGGTTTCGGCAATGCCCTGTAATGCCGGGGTATTGTTAAGAATCCAGCTGTCCTGATTCAGTGCTCGGCCGAGCAACATCGATAAGCCGGCAACCAAGGCAATAGCCAGCCAGAAACTAGCAAAAATGCGCCAGAACAATGACCGCACAGGTTACTCCTTGATGCAGTTAAGGGCCCTCTGAAAAACTACTGCGCTCGATATGACGGGGGCAGCCCTTGCTGCGTTAAAAAACTGTTCAAAATGCTCATTTACAACACGTAAAGTCGAGCGCGACCTCGGTCACTTTTTCACAGTTTTTTGCCTTGTCCTATCTTCGCTCGCTACCTTTTTCAGAAGCCCCTAAGCCCGGCTGCATGAGCCAGGCTTAACAATTGATTGGTTAGCCTCGCAAGCGAGGCTGTTGTCTGGCTATTTACTCGGCTTTGGCTTTGTGCTTTTCAGCGCGACGCTCTTCCATCTTCTTCACGTGATCATCAAACTTTTTTTGCTGCTCTGGAGTCAGCAGGCTGCGCATGGCGGCCTGTTGCTTGTCGAAAGAGGCTTTAAGCTCAGCCTTCATGGCTTGCTGTTCTTTCTCCGGCAGTTTGTCCAGGTAGCGCTTGGTGATCTCGTGGCGAGTTTTCATTTGTTCGCCCATCAGTTTGCGCATGTCCTGGCGTTGTTCTTTGTTCAGATCCAGATCTTTGAATATGGCACCGCGATGACCTGGGCCTTTTCCGTCATGGTGGCCGCCGTCAGTTGCAGCCATGGCCAGGGTTGGCAGAGTCAGGGCGAGTAGTACTGCAGTGAGTGTCTTGCGCATGTTGTTTCTCCTAATCTCAAGGCCGGTTCGTTACCGGATGAGCTCAGTTTATGCAGACCTTGGTCAAGCGCAGTCAGCGAATGGTAAAGCCAAGGTAAAGATCACTAGGCAAGACTCGGGTGTTTTACACGCAGTAGTAATAGCCGCGGCTGCGCAGAGCCATGATGCGTGGGCGACCGTCGGGATGGGGGCCGATCTTCTTGCGCAGGTTGCTGACGTGCATGTCGAGACTTCGGTCGTAGAGCGTGAGTTTACGGCCCAAGGCCAATTGCGCCAGTTCTTGCTTGTCGACCGGTTCGCCCGGTTGCTGCAGTAATGCCTCAAGCACCCGGCTTTCAGAGAGTGTCAGCAGTACCTCGGTTTCACCAATATTGACCACGCCCCGTGCAGGGCTGTGTTGCAAATCACCTAAAGACTGCTGCTGGGGTGTTGTTGCGGCTGCGGTGGTACTGCGGCGTAGAACCGCCCGTAGGCGCGCTGTTAATTCGCGCGGGTCACAGGGTTTGGCCAAGTAATCATCAGCGCCTAGCTCAAGACCAAGGATACGGTCGAGTGGCTCGCCTCGTGCAGAAAGCATCAGCACTGGCAGATCGGCATGCTCACTACGCAGTTGTTTGAGCAGTTCAAGACCACTGCCGTCAGGCAACATCACGTCGAGCACCACGGCGTCTGGAGACAAACGGCTGAGGGCTTCGCGAGCCTGCTGGCCGTCATGGCAGGCCGTAACCGCAAAGCCTTCCTGGGTCAGCCAGTGGCTCAGCAGTTCACAAAGCTCGACATCATCGTCAATGAGTAAAAGTGCGCTCATGTTGATTAATTAGTCCATTCACGGCGGCTGCGGCGACTACCACGCAACATTGCGCCAATAATAACGCCGAGTAGTCCAGAGCCAGCTCCGACCGCAAACCATTGCTGGCGTTCACTTATTAGTGGCGGAGGTGTTTGCGCCTGGGCCGTTTTGAGTTGCAGTTTAAGTCGTTGGTTATCTTGACGCAGGCGTTGCAGTTGGACGCTTTCGCGTTCGGTGTTTTGATTCTGTAATTGCTCGGTAAGTTGAGCGCGTTGGTCTTCGCTCAACGCCAGACGTTGTTCCAATGCATCAATACTGGCTTGTGCGGTTGCTGCCTGCTCTGCGTGCAGGAGTGTCGGGAGCAAGCAGGTGGCAAGTAACACGATGAGCTTAGTAGGGCGCATTGGAACTCCGTTGTCCGCTACTGTTTATTGGCTGGTGCTTGGTGTTGTTGTGGTTATGGCAGTACGAGCTTAAACGGTTTAACCAGTACGGAACTATATACACCCGCCGCTTTATATGGGTCGGCATTGGCCCAGTCTTGCGCGGCAGTGAGCGAGTCAAACTCAGCTACGATTAAACTACCGGAGAAACCAGCGCTACCAGGGTCATTGCTATCAATTGCCGGGTGCGGGCCTGCGAGAATAAGGCGGCCTTCAGTTTTAAGTTGCTCAAGGCGTGCAAGGTGCGCTGGGCGTGAAGACATGCGGTTTTCTAGGGAGTTTTCTACATCAGTGGCGATAATGGCGTAGAGCATCTCAATCCTTAGTCAGTAATGGGCGCAATGGCCTGAAGCTTGAGTGGTTGGCCTGGTGTGCGGCTCAATCAATTATACAGCCGTAGATCATAGCGCTTTGGCTTTTAAAAACAGCTGTTTGCGACTCAACTCAGCAAGAATCCGTATCTGTCGGCATAATATCAACCATAAATTACTGAGATATGCCCATATGGATGTCGATTTACATTGTCACAGCACTGCATCCGACGGCGCACTGGCGCCTGCCGTGGTCGTGGCTCGGGCACATGAGCGTGGGGTTAAGCTCCTTGCTTTGACCGATCACGATACGATAGAAGGCCTTGCTGAGGCGCACTCCGCTGCGAGCGAGCATGGCATGCAGTTGGTCAACGGCATTGAGCTGTCCTGCATGTGGGGCGGCGCGACCATTCATGTATTGGGCTATGCCTTTGCCAGCGATGCGCCAGCATTGAATCAGGCGATTGAAGACCTGCATCATGGCCGTTGGCTGCGCGCTGCTGAAATTAGCCAGCGCCTAGAAGCTAAAGGCATGCCGGGTGCGCTTGAGGGCGCGCGAGCGATTCAGCAAGAGTTGGGCGACAGTGGCAACGCGCCTGCGCGGCCGCATTTCGCCGAGTTCATGGTCCGCGCAGGCTTTGTAAAAGACCGCGCAGAAGCGTTTCGCAAGTGGCTGGGCTCTGGCAAGTTGGGGGATGTGAAGCAGCATTGGCCTGCACTTGATGACGCAGTTGCGACCTTAAAACAGGCCGATGCATGGATAAGTCTGGCGCACCCGTGGCAGTACGACTTTACTCGTAGTAAGCGACGCCGTTTGGTAGCAGCGTTTGCAGAGGCGGGCGGGCATGCCTTGGAGGTGTGCAACGGCATGCAGCCAGCTGAGCAAGTTGGGGGTTTAGCCATTTTGGCACGCGAGTTTGATCTGCTGGTCAGCGCTGGCAGTGACTTTCATGCACCGGGCAACTGGTCTGAGCTGGGCATGTATCGCCCTGTACCCGAAGACCTCTCGCCACTTTGGGCGCGTTTTGAGCATGTCCGACAATCAGCAGTCATTTGAGCAGGGAGCAAATGTGAGTCAATTTTTCCAGGTTCACCCGGAGAATCCACAGTCGCGCCTGATAAAGCAGGCAGCGGAAATCATCCGCAGTGGCGGCGTTGCGGTGTACCCGACAGACTCCTCTTACGCGATCGGCTGCCGTTTGGGTGACAAGAATGCGCTGGAGCGTATTCGGCGCTTGCGCCAGTTGGATGACAAGCACAACTTCACTCTGGTTTGCCGGGATTTGTCGCAGTTGAGTACCTTCGCCAAGGTTGATACTGGCGCTTTTCGTCTGCTCAAAACCCATACGCCCGGGCCTTACACCTTTATTCTCAATGCCACGCGTGAAGTGCCACGCATCATGTTGCATGCCAAGCGCAGAACTATTGGCTTGCGTGTGCCAAGCCACCCGATTGCCCAGGCATTGCTTGAAGAGCTTGCCGAGCCGATCATGAGCGTCAGCCTGATCATGCCGGATGAAACACTGCCCATGAGCGACCCGTATGAAATGCGTGCGTTGCTTGAGCATCACGTCGATCTGATCATCGATGGCGGCTTTGGTGGCTTGGAGGCTTCCACAGTGATCAGTCTTGCAGATGATGAGCCAGAAATCGTGCGGGTCGGTTGTGGCGACCCGGAACCCTTTGAAAATTTCTGAGGCATTAATCAGGGTGTGATGCAGGCGCAAAATACGATGCTTTGTCGGGCTGTCGTTAAGCGCTAGGTCTTGGTAATGTCTGTGCAATTGCCTTATGCGGGAAACCCAGTTTGAACCTTGTTGATTCAGAGAGGCGCGTGCTTTCAGGCATGCGCCCAAGCGGCCAATTGCATATTGGCCATTACCACGGTGTGCTAAAAAACTGGATCAAGCTGCAACACAGCTACGATTGTTTTTTTTGCATCGTTGACTGGCACGCGCTCACCACTGATTACGAGGACGTCAACCAACTGCCCAAGCATGTAATGGAAATGGCGGTGGACTGGTTGGCATGCGGCCTGAGTCCAAGCTCGGCAACCTTGTTTATTCAGTCGCAGGTGCCGGAGCATGCGGAGTTGCATTTGTTGCTGTCGATGCTTTGCCCGCTGAGCTGGCTGGAACGCGTGCCGTCGTATAAGGAGTTACAGGATCAACACCAAGGGCGCGATCTGGCGACCTACGGTTTCCTTGGTTATCCATTGCTGCAAGCCGCTGACATTCTGCTTTATCGCGCTGGCGTTGTGCCGGTGGGTTCTGATCAACTGGCGCATATCGAGTTTGTTCGCGATGTTGCACGGCGCTTCAACCATTTATACGGCCGTGAGCCCGGTTTTGAAGACAAGGCAGAGGCTGCAATCCGCAAACTCGGCAAAAAGAACTCAAAGCTATACAGCCACCTGCGTCAGGCTTATCAGGAGCAAGGTGATAGCGAGGCATTGGACACCGCCCGAGCCTTGCTCAAGGAGTTGCAAAACATCACCTTGGGTGACAAGGAGCGTCTGCTCGGTTATTTGGAGGGCGGCGGCAAGCTGGTGCTGCCTGAGCCACAAGCCATGCTCAGTGAGGCGCCACGGTTGAGCGGGTTGGACGGTGGCAAAATGTCCAAATCGCATAACAACGCGATTTATCTGCGCGACTCTGAAGAGCAGGTTGAAGAGAAAATCAAGCGCATGCCGACTGATCCTGCGCGTGTTCACCGTAATGATCCAGGCGAGCCAGCGCGCTGCCCGGTGTGGCCGTTGCACAAGCTGTATTCCAATGAGACAACCTGTGATTGGGTGCAGCGAGGTTGCACCAGCGCGGGTATCGGTTGCGTGGAGTGCAAGCAGCCGCTGATTGAGTCGGTGCAGCAAGACTTGCAGCCGATCCAGCTGCGTGCAGCTGAGTACGAAGATAATCTCGACGTGGTGCGTGGCATTCTTGCCAGCGGCGCTGAGCGAGCTCGCGATGAAGCGCGCGACACCTTGGTCGAAGTGCGCCAGGCACTTGGCATGAACTATCGATGAGCAACCCATGAGCCAAGCCACGCCAGCGGTCACAGACGATCAAGCCAATGCCCAGCAAGAGCTGCAGTTTGCCAAGGTTTACGGCGAAGCGCTCACTGAGATGCCTTTGGACTTGTACATTCCGCCGGACGCGCTTGAGGTGTTTCTTGAAGCGTTTGAAGGGCCGTTGGATTTACTCCTGTACCTGATCCGTAAGCAAAATATTGATGTGCTGGATATTCCCGTTGCGGAAATTACTCGCCAGTACATGGGTTACGTTGAACTGATGCACACCGTGCGACTGGAGCTTGCTGCCGAGTACTTGGTGATGGCGGCGATGCTGGCTGAGATCAAGTCGCGAATGTTGCTGCCGCGCTCGGCGAGCGCCGAAGAGGAAGAAGACGACCCGCGCGCCGAGCTTATCCGCCGGTTGCAGGAGTACGAACGTTACAAGGCGGCGGCCGAAGGCTTGGATTTAATTCCGCGGGTTGGCCGTGACCTCAGCGTGCCACGCCTGGATGCGCCGCAAGCCAAAGCGCGCAAGCTATTACCGGATGTCAGCCTGGAGGAGCTTCTGGTGTCGATGGCTGAGGTTCTGCGCCGTGCTGATATGTTTGAAAGCCACCAGATCACCCGCGAAACCTTGTCAACTCGTGAACGCATGAGTGATGTGCTCGAACGGCTCAAGGGCGGTGAGTTTGTGCCGTTTGTTGGCTTGTTTGTGGCAGAGGAAGGACGCTTGGGTGTAGTGGTTACGTTTATGGCGGTGCTTGAGCTGATCAAGGAATCCTTGGCTGAGTTAGTGCAAAATGAGCCCTACGGTCCAATCCACGTGCGGGCGCGAGCTGAGCAAATAAATGAATTTGAATGAACCCAAAGACCTGGCCACCTTGCTCGAAGCCTTCTTATTGGCTTCTGGCAAGCCGCAGACGCTTGAGCGCTTGTATGAATTGTTCGAGGAAGGCGAACGCCCTGAGCCCGCGGTATTCAAGAAAGCCATCGAAGTGCTGCGCAAGGCCTGTGACGGACGTGCGGTCGAGTTGGTCGAGGTGGCGAGTGGCTATCGCCTGCAGGTGCGTGAAAAATTTGCTCCCTGGGTTGGACGTTTGTGGGAAGAGCGCCCGCAGCGTTACTCACGAGCGATGCTCGAAACTCTAGCCCTGGTTGCCTATCGCCAACCGATTACCCGGGGCGAAATTGAAGATATTCGCGGCGTTGCGGTCAACAGCAATATTGTCAAAACCTTGCTTGAACGTGAATGGATCCGTGTGGTCGGCTACCGCGATGTGCCGGGAAAACCGGCGATGTTGGCGACGACCAAGCAGTTTCTCGATCACTTCAACCTGAAAAGCCTTGATCAATTGCCGCCACTGGCCGATTTGCGTGAGCTTGAGCCTGCAACCGAACCCGAACCTGAGTTTGTTGGCTACGCAGAAGGCGAGGCGCCGGTACCGGCGAGCCTGCAAGCGCGAGCAGATCTGGCGCTGGCGGGTGAAGAGGGCGATGCTGAAGCTGAGCCAGCCGTTGATAAAGTTCCCGAAGAAACCAGTTTCAGCAGCTTGTTGGCCGAATTGGACAACATGGAGCAAGGCCTGAAGATTGATTTCGATGATTTAGAGCTGTCGCCTGATGATGAACCGTCAGAGACTTCTGAGACGCCTGATGTGCAAGCCGCGCAAAATCAGGCGGATTCGGTAACCAGCGGTGAGACAGTTGAACAACCCCGGCCAGACCTGACGCCCCATGATCCGATCCAAGCAGCACTGGATGAAGAAGCTGAGGCCGAGCGCGCTTTGCAAGCCGCCATCGCCGATGAACTTAACGGCAACTATTAGTGGTTGAGCGTGGCTGGCAATGGTGGAAGGATAAAGCGTCTTCCACCCTACATTTTGTGGCCACGTAGGGTGCGCCAACGCGAAGCTTGTCCACCACGTATCTGGGCGTGGCTGATAATGGTGGAAGGGTGGAGCGTCTTCCACCCTACGCATCAAGCTCCGTAGGGTGTGACAACGCGAAGCTTGTCCACCATAAGCTAAACACAAGAAATACCAGTCGGCAGAAATCCAACTATTATCTTTGCGGCTAGCTACTCTTTCAGCGGACGCGTATGATGCGCGCCCTCGACGAGATGTCGCCCCATCACAGAGAAACACCGGGAGGTGCCCAGATGAGTGAAGAAATTGAACAGACCAGCCCTGCAGGCGAAAAACTGCAGAAAGTCTTGGCCCGCATGGGTTTGGCCTCACGTCGTGAGATCGAAACCTGGATCGGCGCAGGCCGCGTCAAGGTCAATGGCGTAGCGGCAAGCCTCGGTCAACGTGTTGACCTACATGACGCAATTGCCCTCGATGGCAAGGTTATCAAGCGCGAAGAAGCAGCTGAAAACCTACGTCGTGTGATTATCTACAATAAGCCCGACGGCGAAATTTGCACCCGTGACGACCCAGAAGGCCGTCCCACTGTATTCGACCGTTTGCCGCGTCCTAAAGAAGGCCGCTGGATCAATATTGGTCGTCTCGACATCAATACCACCGGCTTGCTGATGTTCACTACAGACGGTGAACTGGCTAACCGCTTGATGCATCCTTCCTATCAGATGGACCGTGAATACGCTGTGCGTGTGCGTGGTGAAGTCGACGAAGAGATGATCGAGCGCTTGAAAGCAGGCGTGATGCTTGAAGATGGCCCCGCCAAGTTTACCGACATCAAGGAAGCGCCTGGCGGCGAAGGTTATAACCACTGGTATCACTGCGTGGTTATGGAAGGCCGTAATCGCGAAGTGCGTCGCCTGTGGGAATCGCAAGGTTTGGTCGTCAGCCGGTTGAAGCGCGTACGCTTCGGTCCGGTATTTATGACCTCCGATCTGACCATGGGTCGCTGGCGTGAAATGGGTCAGCGTGAAGTCGATATTCTTAGTGAAGAAGTCGGCCTCAAGCCTGTTGCTCTGCCAGACATGAAAGAAAAAGCGCGCGATAAGCTTGATCGTCAGCAGCGTAAGTCGGCCAAGCCGGTTGGTCGTGGTGATCGTTCTGCACGTACTTTGCGCCCGGCGCATGGTGGCCCCGCCGACGGTGATGCACGTTCCGGTCGCGGTTCGCGTGACCAGTCGCGCGGCGGAGCTGGCAAAACGTCTGCAGTGGCTGAGCGTCCAAGCGATATGAACAAGCAGCGAACCTCCGGCAAGCCTCGCCCTGAACGGGCAGGTTCGGAGTCGCCTGAGCGAGGTGGGCGCAAGCCTGCAGGTGCTCCGGCCAAGCGTCGCGGTGCGCCAGCGGCTGATGGTCAGCGTCCAGGTTTTGGTCGTGGTCGCAAGCCTGAGCCAAAGGCATAAGCCAAAGCGCTGCTTTCACAGCTCTACTTGCACGAAAGCAAAAAAGGGTCGCCTCGGGCGACCCTTTTTGTTTTCTGCTGAGTTCTGGAGCCCGCGTCGAGTTAGATTAACCGGCCATGTTCAGGCGGTTGCGGCCATCACGCTTTGAAACGTATAGCGCGTTATCGGCTCGGCGCAGTAGGCTCGCATCAGATTCGCCGGGCAACAAGCTGGCGCCGCCGAGGCTGATCGACAATTCAAGTGGCTGGCCTTGGTTGACGTATTGCAGTTGCTCGACTGAATGGCGCAGGCGTTCGCCGACCATGGCTGAGGCGTCGCGGCCTGTTCCTGAAAGCAGTACCAGAAATTCCTCGCCGCCGTAGCGGAAAATCATATCCACGTTGCGCAATTGCGTCTTGATCGTGCTGGCCACTGCTTTAAGTACTTCATCGCCAACGCTATGCCCGTGGTTGTCATTGATCTGCTTGAAGTGGTCGAGGTCGACCATCAGCAGCGATAGCGGCTGCTGGCTGCGACTGGCGAGATCGACTTCACGGTGCAGCATCTGCTCCATCGCAATACGATTGCCGGTGTTGGTCAGCGGGTCGCGCAGCGCATTCTGGATGGCTGTGCGGTAGAGCAGAGCATTGCGCAGCGGGTAAAGCAGACTGCCAAGCAAGGCTTCCAGTTGGTTTAACTCAACTTCGCTAAAACGTAGTTTGCGCCGGAATACTAATTCGCCGAGATATTCTCCCTCATGACTGAGACGATAGCTGGCTGAGTTACCTGCGGTCTCACCGAACTCCAGGTTCAGATCACTGACACCGTGCTGATAAGACAAACCATCGAGCGCAACCAGACGCTGAATCTCGCTGAAAAACAGGTTCAGTGTGCGCTCTGCGTCAAGGCTGGTTTGCAATTGCAAATTCAGGTGCTGGCGGAGTTGGGCAAGGGTAAGGGGCTGCAGTGATTGCTTTTGTTTGCTCGAGTAGCCGAGACGTTGCAGCTTGGCCGCATCGAAATCAATTGTGTTGCTGGAGTTGGGGGGAACCATAAACGCTAAACCTCTGGCGCTAAAGTGCGGCAATATTGGTTTAGAGCGATTTCCGTGCCAGCTGTTTCGTTTCAATCAAAAAATATGTGAATTCAGTCACTTATAGTTGCCGGATGGCGCGGAGTGAGGGTGAAGGCGCGGCTGATGACAAAAGACCGGCGAGCAGTTGCCGGTCGGCTGCCAAAAAGCTGGCATTATTTTGCCACTATCGAGCGTTACTGTGCGTCAAATGCCTGGCCGCTGACGCCCGTGCTGTCTGGGCCCATCAGGTACAGATAGACCGGCATGATGTCAGCTGGAGCTGGATTGTTGTCCGGGTTTTCGCCTGGATAAGCCTGGGCGCGCATGTCAGTGCGGGTTGCACCTGGGTTGATGCTGTTGGCGCGCACTGGGGCGACATTTTCCAGTTCGTCTGCCAATGTCTGCATAAAGCCTTCAGTGGCAAATTTCGACACACCGTAAGCGCCCCAATAAGCGCGGCCTTTGCGGCCGACGCTGCTTGAAGTAAAGACCACGGAAGCGTCGTTTGAGAGCTTCAGTAATGGCAACAGGGTGCTGGTCAGCATAAACATGGCGTTGACGTTCACTTGCATGACACGCATGAAGTTCTCGCCAGATAACTGCTCGACCGGGGTGCGTGGACCGATGATTGAGGCGTTGTGCAGCAGGCCATCGATTTTGCCAAATTCACTCTCAACCATTGCCGCCAATTCGTCGTACTGATGCGGCAGAGCAGTTTCCAGATTGAAAGGGATAACCGCGGGTTGTGGGTGGCCGGCTGCTTCGATTTCGTCGTAGACCTTGCTCAGGTTGCTTTCAGTCTTGCCCAGCAACAACACCGTTGCGCCATGGGCGGCGAAGGTTTTGGCAGCCGCTGCGCCAATGCCGCGGCCTGCGCCGGTGACTAAAATAACGCGGTCTTTGAGAAGATCAGGGCGGGCGGTGTAATCGAACATGACTCAGTCTCGCTTGCTTGGTGCGGCGCGGCTGCGCCGGTCGCCGGTTTCAATGGTTGCGCAAACCTGCGCGGCAGGGCGCAGGTCAGTCGGGAATTCAACAGCTACACAATGCGTTGTCCAGCACCGCGCGTAACTGCAATGGATGGTCGACCACTACGTCGGCGCCCCAGTTGCGTGGGTTGTCCTGGGGATGAATATAGCCGTAGGTGACTGCAGCTGTTTTGGTGCCGGCAGCGCGGCCAGACTCAATATCACGTAGGTCATCGCCAACGAACAGCACGGTGGCGGGGTCCAGGCCCAGAGTTTTGCAGGCAAGGATCATGGGTTCGGGGTCTGGCTTGCTGTTTTTGACATGATCCGGGCAGATCAATATGGCTGAGCGTTTGGCCAAACCCAGTTGCTGCATGATTGGCTCGGCAAAACGTAGCGGCTTGTTGGTGACAACGCCCCAGATCAGTTTGGCCTGCTCAATCTCAGCGAGAAGCTCGTTGATCCCGTCAAAAGGTCGGGTCAGCACTGCGCAGTGGCTTTGATAACGCTCGAGAAACTCAAGGCGCAGCGGTTCAAACTCAGGCGCTTGCGGGTCCAGGCTAAAAGTCGCCGAAACCATGGCGCGGGCGCCGCCTGAAACTTGGTCGCGGATCAGCTTTTCAGCAATCGGCTCTAGCCCACGCTCCACGCGCATGGCTTGGCAGATTGCAATAAAGTCGGGGGCACTGTCGAGCAGCGTGCCATCCATGTCGAAAAGTACTGCACGCAGTCGCATCATTGCTCCTTGAGCGTTTGGATCATGTAGTTGACGTCTACATCGGATGACAGCTTGTAGTGCTTGGTCAGCGGGTTGTAGGTCAAGCCGATGATGTCTTTGACTTCGAGCCCAGTCGCGCGGCTCCAGCTGCCCAGTTCGGATGGGCGGATGAATTTCTTGAATTCATGGGTGCCGCGTGGCAACAGGCGCAACAGGTATTCCGCACCGATTACGGCAAACATATACGCCTTCGGGTTGCGGTTGATGGTCGAGAAAAACACCTGGCCACCCGGTTTAACCATGCGGTAGCAGGCGCGGATGATCGAGGCAGGATCAGGCACGTGCTCAAGCATCTCTAGGCAGGTTACGACATCGAATTGCTCGGGCATTTCTTCGGCGAGGTCTTCAGCGGTGATCTGCCGGTACTCAACCGATACCCCGGATTCCAGCTGGTGCAGCTGGGCAACCGCTAACGGCGCTTCACCCATGTCGATACCGGTTACGGTCGCGCCGCGCTGGGCCATGGATTCACTAAGAATGCCGCCGCCACAGCCTACGTCGAGTACTTTTTTGCCTGCCAGACCGACGCGTTCATCAATCCAGTTAACCCGCAGTGGGTTGATTTCATGCAGCGGTTTGAACTCGCTTTCACGGTCCCACCAGCGGTGGGCAAGGGCTTCAAACTTGGCAATTTCAGCTGGATCGACGTTGCTCATGAGCTGTTCCTGATTAAATCTGCAAAAGGTGCCTGCATGGCTTCCTATAGTCATGGTGCCATTTTCACGCCTGTTAGTGGGCGCTTGTCAGCAGGCCAGTGTATGTCAGTTTGTCGCAGCGGCTGGCATATATGTGTAGCCGCCTCTATATATCGTTAAAGAACCTCTGAAAAAGGTAGCGAGCGACGATAGTACAAGGCAAAAAAATGCGAAAAAGCGACCGGGGTCGCGCTCGACTTAGTTGGCCTAAATGAGCATTTTGAGCAGTTTTTTAACACCGTAATATCGAGCGCAGTAGTTTTTCAGAGGCTTCTTAGGCTTTTGCACCTATTTTTTCGCCCCAGACTCGGGTGTTGGCGATGATTTGAGCTTCATCCATACGCGTCAGCTTGCCGTTCTCCAACAACTGCTTGCCACCGACCCAAACATGCTCAACGCAGGCGCGGCTGCTGGCATAGATGAGCTGCGATACCGGGTCGTACACCGGTTGTTGGGCCAGTCCGGACAGGTTGAATGCGCAAATATCAGCTGCTTTGCCAACTTCCAGTGAACCAACCTCTGCCTCAAGACCCAGGGCGCGAGCGCCATTAAGGGTTGCCATGCGCAGTGCGCGATGGGCATCGAGCGCCGTGGCCGAGCCTGCGACCGCTTTGGCCAGTAGCGCGGCAGTGCGCGTCTCGCCCAGTAGATCAAGATCGTTATTGCTGGCTGCGCCGTCAGTGCCGATGGCAACGTTGACGCCTGCATTCCATAGCTTCTCAACCGGGCAAAAGCCGCTGGCAAGCTTGAGGTTCGACTCCGGGCAATGAATGACGCTGGTATTGCTGGCGACTAACAGTTCGAGGTCGTCGTCATCAATCTGGGTCATGTGCACGGCTTGAAAGCGTGGCCCCAAGAGGCCGAGACGGGCCAACCGTGCGAGCGGGCGTTCGCCTTGCAACTCCATGCTTTGCTGAACTTCAAATGCAGTCTCGTGGACGTGCATGTGAATACCCGCTTCAAGTTCCTCTGCCAGTACATTGATGTTGCTCAGCTTGTCATCGCTAACGGTGTAAGGGGCGTGCGGGCCAAAGGCGATTTTGATTCGTGGGTGATGCTTGAGGTCGCTGAATAGCTCAAGGCCCTTGTGCAGGGCTTCAGCCGCATCGCGGGCACCGGGAATCGGAAAGTCGAGTACCGGGATAGTGATTTGTGCGCGAATACCGCTGCTGTGTACCTGCTGGCTGGCAATTTCGGGGAAAAAGTACATGTCCGAGAAGCAGGTGATGCCGCCTTTGAGCTGCTCGGCAATCGCCAGCTCGGTGCCATCTTTGATGAATTGTTCGTTCACCCACTTGGCTTCAGCAGGCCAGATGTGCTGTTGCAGCCAGGTCATTAGCGGTAAATCATCCGCTAACCCGCGAAACAGCGTCATTGCAGCGTGGCCGTGGGCGTTGATCAGGCCTGGGGTGATGATGTGGTCGGGCAGTTCGCGAACTTCCAGTGCGGCCTGTTTAAGTGCCTGCTCGCGTGGAGCAATCATCACGATTTTGCCGTCGCGAATACCCAGCCCGTGGTCGCGCAACACGACACCAGCCGGTTCAACAGGGACCAGCCAAGTGGGGAGCAGGATAAGGTCGAGTGGGGCTTCGGACATTTATAGGCGCCTATGCATAGTTGACCGGCGATTCTATAGTGGAACGCCGCGCGCATGAAGTCGAAAGGACTGCAAGCACAGTCTTAATCGGTGATTTTGAGATTTTGCAGCAACTATGGTTACAGGCCAGCGAGCGCTTGGGCGTATACTCAGCGGCTTTGTTTTACGAGGATGGGTCGATGCGCGAGCAGTTGTTAGCAGCAGAAAAGGTCAAAGCTATTGAGTGGCGTGATGGCCGTCTTTATCTGCTGGATCAGCGCGTGCTTCCTTTCGAAGAACTGTGGCTTGCATATGAAAATGCCGTAGACGTAGCTTTGGCAATCAAGTCAATGGTGGTGCGCGGTGCGCCGGCCATCGGTATCAGCGCGGCTTATGGTGTGGTGCTGGGTGCTCGTCAGCGTATTAAAGAAGGCGGCGACTGGCGTGCAGCGCTTGAGGCTGACTTCCAGGTGCTGGCAGATTCGCGACCCACTGCGGTGAACCTGTTCTGGGCGCTGAACCGCATGCGTGAGAGGTTGGCACGCATCAAGCCGCAAGACGATGCGTTGGCGGTGCTGGAGACTGAGGCGCTGGGTATTCACGAAAGCGACCGTGAAGCCAATCTGACCATGGCCCAGCTTGGTGTCGACTTGATCCGTAAACATCAAGGCAACCTGCAAAACCTGTTAACCCATTGCAATACCGGCGCCTTGGCGACTGGCGGTTTCGGTACCGCGTTGGGCGTGATCCGTGCGGCTTATCTCGACGGCTTGGTCGAGCGGGTCTACGCCGATGAAACACGGCCATGGTTGCAAGGCTCGCGGCTGACCGCCTGGGAACTGGCTAACGAAGGCATTCCGGTAAGCCTCAATGCTGACTCAGCAGCGGCTCACTTGATGAAAACCCGTGGCATTACCTGGGTGATAGTCGGAGCGGATCGAATTACCGCAAATGGTGATGTTGCCAATAAAATTGGCACCTATCAACTGGCCGTCAACGCTATGCATCACGGTGTGCGCTTTATGGTGGTGGCGCCGAGTTCGACTATTGATATGGATCTGGAAAGTGGCGAAGACATCCCGATCGAAGAGCGTGACGGCAGTGAGTTGCTTGAAGTAGCTGGCAAGCGCGTTGCGGCGGGCGTTGATGCAGTCAATCCGGTATTCGATGTGACGCCTGCTGATTTAATCGACTTTATCGTCACCGAAAAAGGTGTGGTTGAGCGCCCGGATTTGGCCAAGATGACCCAGTTGATGTGCCGCAAGCGCCTGCATTGACTGGCATAGGTTGTGCTTGCCTGAGCAGGTTGTGGGGCAACTCAGGTACTTATTTCCAATCAATGCGTGCTGACCGCGTTTTGCATTTTTCACATCATGCGGTCTTGCTTCAGTGTGTTTGCTGGCGCTCCTGGTGCGCGTTTTGATGACGTTCTAATGGCATTTATGCATGGCCTGCGGTGGAGGCTGCAAAGGAATAAATCGGCTTGTACGGCCTCTCAGTGCGTCACAGGGCTATTCGGTGGTTTTTCTGGTCGGTTTTAGGGTAGGTGAAAAGCGCTGTATGTGGTAACCTCCGGCAGTTATCAGGGCAACTGCTTATGGTTGCCTCAACTGCGTATATCCATGGCATAACTTATTGATTTGTCGTGAGTCGTTGTCGACTTGATGTTACAGCGACAGGCTTCGCCTCGTTCACAACGGATGGAGCGGAGTTTCACCAGAAAAAGGAACCAGGCTACTCATGGGCGAACTGGCCAAAGAAATCCTCCCGGTCAATATCGAAGACGAACTCAAGCAGTCCTACCTCGATTACGCGATGAGCGTAATTGTCGGTCGTGCACTGCCGGATGCGCGCGATGGCTTGAAGCCCGTGCACCGTCGCGTGTTGTACGCGATGAGCGAGCTGGGTAATGACTGGAACAAGGCGTACAAGAAGTCGGCTCGTGTCGTTGGTGACGTGATCGGTAAATATCACCCACACGGTGATACTGCGGTCTACGACACCATCGTCCGTATGGCTCAGCCATTCTCATTACGCTACCTGTTGGTAGACGGTCAGGGTAACTTCGGTTCGGTTGACGGCGACAACGCCGCTGCCATGCGATACACCGAAGTGCGTATGACCAAGCTGGCCCATGAGCTGCTGGCTGACTTGCATAAAGAAACTGTGGATTGGGTGCCTAACTACGACGGCACTGAAATTATCCCAGCGGTCATGCCGACCAAGGTTCCTAACCTGCTGATCAACGGCTCCAGCGGTATCGCTGTGGGCATGGCGACCAACATTCCGCCGCATAACCTGACCGAGGTTATCAATGGCTGCCTGGCGCTGATCGAAAACCCGGAACTGAGCATCGATGATTTGATGCAGTACATCCCAGGCCCGGATTTCCCAACCGCCGCTATCATTAACGGTCGCGCCGGTATCATCGAAGCCTATCGCACCGGTCGCGGGCGCATCTATATGCGTGCCCGTGCTGAGATCGAGGACATTGACAAGGTTGGCGGTCGCCAGCAAATCATCGTCACCGAACTGCCTTACCAGCTGAACAAGGCGCGCTTGATCGAGAAGATCGCCGAGCTGGTTAAAGAGAAGAAGCTTGAAGGCATCACCGAGCTGCGCGATGAGTCTGACAAAGACGGCATGCGCATTGTTATCGAATTGCGTCGTGGTGAAGTGCCGGAGGTCATTCTTAATAACCTCTACGCGCAAACCCAGATGCAAGGCGTGTTCGGTATCAACGTGGTTGCTTTGATCGACGGCCAGCCTAAGGTTCTCAACCTTAAGGACATGCTCGAAGTCTTCATCCTGCACCGCCGCGAAGTGGTTACTCGTCGCACGGTGTTTGAGCTGCGCAAAGCTCGTGAGCGTGGCCACATTCTTGAAGGCCAAGCGGTTGCCCTGTCGAACATCGACCCGGTTATCGCCTTGATCAAAGCTTCGCCGACCTCGGCTGAAGCTAAAGAAGCCCTGATTGCCAAGGCCTGGGAATCCAGCGCCGTGCAGAGCATGGTTGAGCGCGCAGGCGCTGACTCGTGCCGCCCAGACAATCTGGACCCGCAATATGGTCTGCGTGACGGTAAGTATTACCTGTCGCCAGAACAGGCTCAGGCCATTCTTGACCTGCGTTTGCATCGTCTGACCGGTCTTGAACACGAAAAACTGTTGGCTGAGTACCAAGAGATCTTGGCGCAGATTGGCGAGCTGATCCGCATCCTCACCAGCGCTGAGCGCTTGATGGAAGTGATCACCGAAGAGCTTGAAGGTATCAAGGCTGAGTTCGGCGATGCTCGTCGTACTGAAATCCTCGACAACCGTCTTGATCTGACGCTGGCTGACCTGATCACCGAAGAAGACCGCGTGGTGACCATTTCTCACACCGGTTATGCCAAATCCCAGCCGCTGGCAGCGTATCAAGCGCAGCGTCGTGGCGGTAAAGGCAAGTCGGCGACCGGCGTCAAGGATGAGGACTACATTTCTCACCTGCTGGTTGCCAACAGCCACACCACGCTGCTGCTGTTTTCCAGCCGTGGCAAGGTTTACTGGCTGAAGACCTATGAAATTCCGGAGGCCTCGCGTGCTGCGCGCGGTCGTCCATTGGTTAACCTGTTGCCGCTGGATGAAGGTGAATACATCACCACCATGTTGCCGGTTGATGAGTACACCGAAGGTCACTTCATCTTTATGGCTACCGCTGGCGGTACTGTGAAGAAGACGCCGCTGGAGCAATTCAGCCGTCAGCGCAGCGTGGGTTTGATTGCCCTCGACCTGGACGAAGGCGATACCCTGATTTCTGCCTCGATTACCGACGGCAGCCGTGAAGTGATGTTGTTCTCCGACGGCGGCAAGGTGACACGCTTTAAAGAGAGTGATGTGCGCGCCATGGGCCGTACCGCTCGCGGTGTTCGCGGTATGCGTTTGGCTGAAGGCCAGAAGCTGATCTCGATGTTGATTCCAGAAGAAGGCAGCCAGATTCTGACCGCTTCGGAACGCGGCTACGGCAAGCGTACTGAAATCGGCGAGTTCCCAGAGTACAAGCGTGGCGGTCAGGGCGTAATCGCCATGGTCAGCAACGAGCGTAACGGTAAGTTGGTTGGCGCGGTTCAGGTACTTGATGGTGAGGAAATCATGCTGATTTCTGACCAAGGCACACTGGTGCGTACGCGCGTTGGTGAGGTCTCAAGCCTGGGACGTAATACTCAGGGCGTGACCCTGATTCGCCTGGCCAAGGACGAGAAACTAGTCGGACTGCAACGTGTTCAAGAGCCTTCGATTGAAGAAGAATACGATGAGAATGGCGAGCTGATCGTCAATGAAGAGATTGAAGGTGAGTCTGCAGAGTTGGCGCCAGAAGATGGCGCTGAACCTGAAGCGCCTGCTGCGGATGAAAATCCCGTAGATCCAGAGTAATCCACGCAACAAGCCTGCTTCGGCAGGCTTTGTTGTCTGTGGTGTTTGATCAGGCGCTGGCTTAGGGCCAGCGTCCATTTTTGAGAGAGTGGATGTGAGCAAGCGAGCCTTTAACTTCTGCGCCGGCCCAGCCGCGCTTCCCGAAGCTGTTCTGCAACGTGCCCAGGCTGAACTCCTCGACTGGCAGGGTAAAGGCCTGTCAGTGATGGAAATGAGCCATCGCAGTGACGAATACACCGCAATTGCCGAGAAGGCCGAGCAGGATCTGCGTGATCTGCTGTTCATTCCCTCGAATTACAAAGTCCTGTTTTTGCAGGGCGGTGCCAGCCAACAGTTCGCTGAGATCGCCCTGAATTTGCTGCCAGAAGACGGTGTGGCTGACTACATCGACACCGGTATCTGGTCGAAGAAAAGCATCGAAGAAGCCAAACGCTACGGCAACATCAATGTCGCAGCCAGCGCCAAGCCATACGACTATTTCGCGATTCCTGGGCAAAACGAATGGCAGCTGTCGAAAAATGCTGCCTACGTGCATTACGCCAGCAACGAAACCATTGGCGGCCTGCAGTTTGACTGGATTCCTCAAGTGGGTGACGTACCACTGGTAGCCGATATGTCTTCGGATATCCTTTCGCGTTCGCTGGATGTCTCCAGGTTCGGCCTGATCTACGCCGGTGCGCAGAAAAATATCGGCCCGAGCGGCCTGGTGGTGGTTATCGTGCGTGAAGACCTGCTGGGCCGCGCGCGCAGTTCGTGCCCGACCATGCTCAACTACAAGGTCGCAGCTGATAACGGTTCAATGTACAACACCCCGGCGACTTTCTCTTGGTACTTGTCGGGTCTGGTGTTTGAGTGGCTGAAAGAGCAGGGCGGTGTTGAGGCGATGGAAGCTCGCAATCGCGCCAAAAAAGACCTGCTGTACGGCGCCATTGATAACAGCGAGTTGTACAGCAACCCGATCACGCCTAATTCGCGGTCGTGGATGAATGTGCCGTTCCGTCTGGCTGATGATCGCCTGGACAAGCCATTTTTAGCCGGCGCTGATGCGCGCGGTTTGTTGAACCTTAAAGGTCACCGTTCAGTTGGCGGCATGCGTGCCTCTATCTATAACGCAGTGGGTCTTGATGCGGTGCAGGCATTGGTTGCCTACATGGCTGAGTTCGAGAAGGAGCACGGTTAATGTCGGATCAAATCTCCGAGCAAGAATTAAAGGCGCTGCGCCTACGCATTGACAGTCTGGATGAGAAAATCCTTGAGCTGATCAGTGATCGCGCCCGCTGCGCTGAAGAAGTCGCGCGGGTAAAAATGGCTGCGTTGCCAGAAGGCGAGAAGCCGGTTTTTTACCGTCCCGAGCGTGAGGCGCAGGTGCTCAAGCGCGTAATGGACCGTAATGCCGGGCCATTGGGCAATGAAGAAATGGCCCGTCTGTTTCGTGAAATCATGTCTTCATGCCTGGCGCTTGAGAACCCGCTGAAAGTGGCTTACCTCGGGCCAGAAGGGACCTTCTCGCAAGCGGCGGCCATGAAGCATTTCGGTCACGCGGTGATTAGCGTGCCGATGGCGGCTATCGATGAAGTATTCCGTGAAGTGGCTGCCGGTGCAGTGAACTTCGGTGTGGTGCCGGTCGAAAACTCCACTGAAGGTGCGATCAACCACACCCTGGACAGCTTCCTTGAGCACGACATGGTGATTTGTGGCGAAGTTGAGCTGCGTATTCACCATCACCTGTTGGTGGGTGAGTCGACCAAGACTGACAAGATCACCCGTATCTATTCGCACGCGCAGTCATTGGCGCAGTGCCGTAAGTGGCTGGATGCGCATTTCCCGAATGTTGAGCGTATTGCTGTTTCGAGCAATGCCGATGCAGCCAAGCGCGTCAAAAGCGAGTGGAATTCAGCGGCGATCGCGGGCGACATGGCTGCGAGCCTGTATGGCTTGACCAAATTGGCTGAAAAAATCGAAGACCGTCCGGACAACTCGACGCGCTTCTTGATCATCGGCAGCCAGGAAGTACCACCGACCGGGGATGATAAAACCTCAGTCATCATTTCCATGAGCAACAAGCCGGGTGCGTTGCATGAGTTGCTGGTGCCGTTTCATCACAACGGTATCGACCTGACGCGCATTGAAACGCGGCCTTCGCGCAGCGGTAAATGGACCTATGTATTCTTCATCGATTTTGTCGGCCATCACCGCGATCCGTTGATCAAGGATGTGCTGGAAAAAATCAATCAGGAAGCAGTTGCGCTCAAGGTGCTGGGCTCATACCCCAAAGCCGTTCTCTGATGCTCCGCGGGGTGGATGACGCTTTTTCATCTACTAAGGCGCGTGCGGTTACGGTGGACAAGCTTCGCGTTGTCACACCCTACGGGATGAAGGCGCGGTGTGATTGATGGTGGACAAGCTTCGCGTTGTCACACCCTACGGGATGAAGGTGCGGTGTGATTGATGGTGGACAAGCTTTGCGTTGTCACACCCTACGGGGATGTATGACGCTAACGAGTTTTCTGGATTGAACGAGGCAAGCAATGAGTTGTGATTTCCTCGCGCTGGCGCAGCCAGGCGTGCAAAAACTGTCGCCCTACGTGCCAGGCAAGCCGGTTGATGAACTGGCGCGTGAGCTGGGGCTTGATCCAGCCAATATCGTCAAGCTGGCCAGCAATGAAAACCCGCTTGGCCCCAGCCCTAAAGCGTTAGAAGCTATTCGTGCTGAGTTGGCGGAGCTGACCCGTTACCCTGATGGCAATGGTTTTTCATTAAAAAGCCTTTTGGCGCAGCGCTGCGGTGTCGAAACCCGGCAAGTGACGCTGGGCAACGGTTCCAACGACATTCTTGAGTTGGTTGCTCGTGCTTACCTGGCGCCTGGGCTGAATGCGGTGTTTAGTGAGCACGCCTTCGCGGTGTATCCGATTGCTACGCAGGCTGTTGGCGCGCAGTGCAATATCGTCCCGGCCAAGAACTTCGGTCATGACCTTGAAGCGATGGCCAAGGCGATCAATGAGCACACCCGTGTGGTGTTCATTGCCAACCCCAATAATCCAACCGGCACCTGGTTTGGCCCGCAAGCACTGGCTGATTTTCTGGCCAAGGTGCCTGAGTCCGTGCTGGTTGTGCTGGATGAGGCGTATATCGAATACGCCCACGGCAGTGAGCTGCCCGATGGCCTCAATTACTTGAGCCAGTACCCGAATCTGTTGGTGTCGCGCACCTTCTCCAAGGCCTATGGCTTGGCGGCGCTGCGTGTCGGTTACGGCATCAGCACTGCACAGGTGGCGGATGTTTTGAATCGCGTACGCCAGCCCTTCAACGTCAACAGTCTGGCTCAGGCCGCTGCCTGTGCGGCGTTTGATGATGCTGAGTATCTAGCGCAAAGCCGCAAGGTCAACGATGACGGCATGGCCCAGCTTGAGGCGGGTTTTCGTGAGCTTGGTCTTAACTGGATCGCTTCGAAAGGCAACTTTATCGCGGTTGATCTAGCCCGTGATGCGGCTCCGATCAATCAGGCATTGCTGCGCGAAGGCGTGATCGTCAGGCCAACGGCTAATTACGGCATGCCGACGTATTTGCGTGTGTCCATTGGCCTGCCTGAAGAAAACAAGCGGTTCTTGGCTGCCTTGAACAAGGTGCTTGGCGCGTGACTGAGGTTAAACCTGCTGCAACTGCACCGCTTGTAACCTGCGCGCAATCGACAGCCCCTATGATCGGCCGCCTGGTGGTTGTCGGGCTGGGGTTGATTGGTGGTTCATTCGCTAAAGGGTTGCGTGAGCGTGGCGTCTGTCGTGAAGTGGTTGGAGTTGATCTCGACCCGCAATCACGGGAAACGGCTGTAGCCTTGGGCGTGGTTGATCGCTGCGAAGAGCAGTTGGCGCTCGCATGTCAGGGCGCTGACGTGATTCAGTTGGCGGTGCCGATTTTGGCCATGGAGCGTGTGCTTGGCGAACTGGCCAAGCTTGATCTGGGGCAGGCCGTGCTTACCGATGTCGGTAGCGCCAAAGGTAATGTGGTGCGCGCTGCCAGCCTGGCGTTTGGCGGTATGCCAGCTCGTTTTGTGCCGGGGCATCCGATTGCTGGCTCAGAGCAGAGCGGTGTTGAAGCTGCTAATGCAGAACTGTTTCGCCAGCACAAAGTGATTTTGACGCCGCAGGAGACAACCGACCCGCAGGCGCTGCAGCTAGTTGACCAGCTGTGGCGTGAGTTGGGTGCTGATGTTGAGCACATGCAGGTTGAGCATCATGACCAGGTGTTGGCGGCGACCAGCCATTTGCCGCATTTGCTGGCGTTTGGTTTGGTCGACTCCTTGGCCAAGCGCAGCGAGAATTTGGAAATTTTTCGCTACGCAGCCGGTGGTTTTCGCGACTTTACCCGTATAGCCGGAAGCGATCCGGTGATGTGGCACGATATCTTTCTGGCCAATCGCGAAGCTGTATTGCAGAACCTGGACGTATTTCGCAGCGACCTCGACGCTCTTCGCGACGCGGTCGATGCAGGGGATGGGCATCAACTGCTGGGCGTCTTTACGCGCGCCCGCGTTGCCCGCGAACACTTCAGCAAAATTTTAGCCCGCAGGGCTTATGTGGACGCTATGCATACGAATGATCTGATTTTTCTGGCTAATCCTGGTGGCAAGGTCACTGGTAAAATTCGCGTACCGGGCGATAAATCCATTTCCCACCGTTCGATCATGCTCGGCTCGATTGCCGAAGGCATTACTGAAGTCGAAGGTTTTCTCGAAGGCGAAGACGCCCTTGCTACGTTGCAAGCATTCCGTGACATGGGTGTTGTGATTGAAGGTCCGCACCACGGCCGTGTAACTATCCACGGCGTTGGCCTGCGCGGTCTTAAAGCGCCGCCTGGCCCGATCTATGTTGGCAATTCCGGTACATCAATGCGTCTGCTTAGTGGTTTGCTGGCGGCGCAGCCGTTCGATGTCACGTTGACCGGCGATGCCTCGCTTAACAAGCGTCCGATGAACCGTGTGGCCAAGCCGTTGCGCTCCATGGGGGCAATTATCGAGACGGCAGCAGAAGGTCGTCCGCCGTTGACTGTACGTGCAGGAGGCCGCTTGGGCGGTATGACCTATGAAATGCCTATGGCCAGCGCTCAGGTTAAATCCTGCCTGTTGCTTGCGGGCCTCTACGCTGCGGGTTCCACCACTGTTATCGAGCCTGCACCGACGCGTGACCATACAGAGCGCATGCTGCGTGGCTTTGGCTATCCGGTCACGGTTGAAGGTAACGCGGCGACGGTTGAGTCGGGCCATACCCTAAAAGGCACGCATATTGAAGTACCGGCGGATATCTCGTCCGCTGCATTCTTCCTGGTTGCCGCGAGTATTGCCGAAGGCTCTGATCTGTTGCTTGAGCACGTTGGCATCAACCCAACGCGCACCGGTGTTATCGATATTCTCAAGCTGATGGGTGGCGATATCACCCTCGAGAATGAGCGTGAAGTCGGTGGTGAGCCGGTCGCAGATATCCGCGTGCGCTCAGCTAAGCTTAAGGGCATTAACATCCCGGAAGACTTGGTGCCGCTGGCGATTGATGAGTTCCCTGTATTGTTTGTCGCCGCTGCCTGCGCTGAGGGGCAGACTGTGTTGCGTGGCGCTGAAGAGTTGCGAGTCAAAGAGTCTGATCGCATTCAGGTGATGGCTGATGGCCTGATTGAGCTGGGCGTGAGCGCTGAGGCAACCCCAGACGGCATCATCATCGAAGGTGGCACCATGGGCGGCGGCGAAGTGTATGCCCATGGTGATCATCGGATTGCCATGGCCTTCAGTGTTGCCTCGCTGCGCGCCAGTGCGCCAATTCGTATCCATGATTGCGCAAACGTCGCCACCTCATTTCCAAACTTCCTGGCGCTGGCTTCGCAAGTTGGGATGCAAGTTGGTGAGGAGGGTAAGTGATGAACGCTGCGCCAGTAATCACAATCGACGGGCCAAGCGGTTCAGGCAAGGGCACTATTGCCTGCTTGGTGGCACAAAAGCTGGGCTGGGGCTTGCTTGATTCAGGCGCTCTCTATCGTTTATTGGCATTTTCTGCGCGCAATCACGGTGTCGACATTACCAATGAGGCGTCAGTCACCATGTTGGCGGCACACCTCGATGTGCAGTTCATCGCCAATCCCGGCGGCAAGGGGCAGAGCATCATCCTTGAAGGCGAGGAAGTGACTAACGCGATCCGCAATGAACAGGTTGGCGCAGGGGCTTCTCAGGTCGCGGCTTTGCCAGCGGTGCGTGAGGCTCTGCTGCAGCGTCAGCGGGCGTTTCAGGAGTTTCCGGGGCTGGTCGCAGATGGTCGTGACATGGGCACGGTGGTGTTTCCGGATGCGCCGCTAAAGGTGTTTCTGACTGCCAGTGCAGAAGAGCGTGCACGCAGACGCTACTTGCAGTTGAAGGCGAAAGGCGATGATGTTAATCTTGCGAGTCTACTTGATGAGATTCGCGAGCGTGATGAGCGCGATACCCAGCGCACGGTGGCTCCGCTTAAGCCAGCGACCGATGCAATACAGCTGGATTCAACCGAACTTTCAATCGAGCAGGTGTTTGAACGAATTCTCAGCGAGGTCGCCATTCGCGATCTGGCTGGTTAATAGAGCTTCGGCATAAGCCGATAGTTCGCCAGGGAGGCATGCAAGAGACCAGTCCCAGTCTTGCAAGCCTCTTTTTATATGAACGTACCCACATTGTCTGGAGTGTGGTTTGGGCAGATTAACTGCCCTGAATCAACAGGAATCAACATGAGCGAAAGCTTCGCGGAACTTTTTGAAGAAAGCCTAAAAACCCTCGACATGCAACCGGGCGCCATCATTACCGGTATCGTAGTCGACATCGACGGTGACTGGGTCACTGTTCATGCCGGTCTTAAGTCAGAGGGCGTCATCCCGCTCGAGCAGTTCTTCAATGAACAAGGCGAGCTGACCATCAAGGTCGGTGACGAAGTCCACGTTGCGCTGGACGCGGTTGAAGATGGCTTCGGTGAAACCAAGCTATCCCGCGAAAAAGCCAAGCGCGCTGAGTGCTGGATCGTTCTGGAAGCAGCTTTCGCCGCTGAAGAAGTGGTTACGGGCGTTATCAACGGTAAGGTTAAAGGCGGCTTCACAGTCGACGTTAACGGCATCCGTGCGTTCCTGCCAGGTTCTTTGGTCGATGTTCGTCCAGTGCGTGATACCACTCACCTGGAAGGCAAAGAGCTGGAGTTCAAGGTCATCAAGCTGGACCAGAAGCGCAACAACGTTGTTGTTTCTCGTCGTAGCGTCCTCGAAGCTGAGAACAGTGCTGAGCGCGAAGCTCTGCTCGAGTCTCTGCAGGAAGGCCAGCAAGTTAAAGGTATCGTCAAAAACCTCACCGACTACGGCGCGTTCGTGGATCTGGGCGGTGTCGACGGCCTGTTGCACATCACCGACATGGCTTGGAAGCGCATCAAGCATCCTTCCGAGATCGTCAACGTTGGTGACGAAATTGACGTTAAGGTTCTGAAGTACGATCGCGAGCGTAACCGCGTATCGTTGGGCTTGAAGCAGCTGGGCGAAGACCCATGGGTTGCTATCAAAGCTCGTTACCCAGAAAGCACTCGCGTTGTTGCACGCGTAACCAACCTGACCGACTACGGCTGCTTCGCAGAGCTGGAAGAAGGCGTGGAAGGTTTGGTGCACGTATCCGAAATGGATTGGACCAACAAAAACATCCACCCATCCAAAGTCGTTCAGGTTGGCGATGAAGTGGAAGTTATGGTTCTCGATATCGACGAAGAACGTCGTCGTATCTCCCTCGGTATCAAGCAGTGCAAAACTAACCCATGGGAAGATTTCTCGGGTCAGTTCAACAAGGGCGACAAGATCTCCGGCACCATCAAGTCGATCACCGATTTCGGTATCTTCATTGGTCTGGACGGCGGCATCGACGGCCTGGTTCACCTGTCAGACATCTCTTGGAACGAAGTCGGCGAAGAAGCCGTACGTCGCTTCAAGAAGGGCGACGAGCTCGAAACCGTCATCCTGTCTGTTGATCCAGAGCGTGAGCGCATCTCCCTGGGCATCAAGCAACTGGAAGAAGATCCGTTCTCCGACTACGTTGCCATTAACGATAAAGGCACAATCGTGACCGGTACCGTTAAAGAAGTTGACGCTAAGGGCGCTGTAATCACCCTGGCTGACGGCATCGAAGCTACACTGAAAGCCTCTGAAATCAGCCGTGACCGCGTTGAAGACGCGCGCAACGTTCTGAAAGAAGGCGAAGAAGTTGAAGCTAAGATCATCAGCGTTGATCGTAAGAGCCGCGTAATCAGCTTGTCGATCAAGTCGAAAGACGTTGAAGACGAAAAAGAAGCAATCAAAGAAATGCGCACTAAGCAGGACGAAGCTGCTCCTGCTGGTCCGACCACCATTGGTGATCTGATCCGCGCACAAATGGAAAACCAGAACTAAGTTCGGGTAATCCAAAGAAAAAGGGAGCCTTCGGGCTCCCTTTTTTGTGCGCGTCCGTAGGCTGGATGACGTTTTTCCATCCGCCATGGGATCGTGCTCGGTCTATAAATCTGCATGAGCCCTCGAGGTTTGGTGGACAAGCTTCGCGTTGCCGCACCCTACGCAACGATGTTTTTCCTGTAGGGCGGACAGCGCTTTTCTGTCCGCCATTTGCGACGCGGGGCTTGGTTGTTTGGTGGTTTTTTGGTGGACAAGCTTCGCGTTGTCACACCCTATGCAACGATGTTTTTCCTGTAGGGTGGACAGCGCTTTTCTGTCCGCCATTTGCGACGCGGGGCTTGGTTGTTTGGTGGGTTTTGGTGGACAAGCTTCGCGTTGCCGCACCCTACGCAACGATGTTTTTCCTGTAGGGCGGACAGTGCTTTTCTGTCCGCCATTTGCGACACGGGGCTTGGTTGTTTGGTGGTTTTTGGTGGACAAGCTTCGCGTTGTCACACCCTACGCAACGATGTTTTTCCTGTAGGGCGGACAGCGCTTTTCTGTCCGCCATTTGCGGCACGGGGCTTGGTTGTTTGGTGGTTTTTGGTGGACAGGCTTCGCGTTGTCACACCCTACGGGTAAGGATTACAACGGTCTGGAATGGTTGTTTGGTTGTTGCTATAGAGCCTGTGAACGGAATCAACATCATGGAAGCGTTTTTAGAGGCTGTTCAAAAGCTTGGGAGCATGCTAAAACCATACTATCGAGTGATCTAGCCGCTTGAAAACGAAGGGAAAATTATGACCAAGTCGGAATTGATCGAAAGGATCGTGACCCATCAAGGCCAACTCTCATCCAAGGATGTTGAACTGGCGATTAAAACAATGCTTGAGCAAATGTCCAGCGCCTTATCCTCAGGCGACCGTATCGAGATACGCGGCTTCGGTAGCTTCTCGCTGCATTTCCGGGCTCCGCGAGTAGGGCGTAACCCTAAAACGGGTCAATCAGTCAGCCTTGACGGTAAGTTCGTGCCTCACTTCAAGCCAGGCAAAGAGTTGCGCGACCGTGTGAACGAAGACGAGTGATTCTTTGCCACGCACAGAAATGAAATTGCTAAATCAATCAGTTATTTAGCAATGCGTAGTAGTGGTATGACGCGTGGGTAAAACGTTAAACTGCGCACGTTTTTGTCTTTGATAGACGTTTTCACGTCATTAACCTCCATGACCAGTAAAAAAGTTCCTTGGCCGTGGGGGGATAAATGGAATTTGTGTGAAAAAACAGCGTCCAATCTGATTGGGTCGCGGTTCCTGCTTTTGATTTGCTGCAGCAAGCGAGTAGGGAGTCACGCGTAAAATATGTTGGATGGCAGAAGGCTACAGCCTTTCGCCCATGATAAGAAATGACAAAAACGGGAGCTTACGTGGATCAAAGAATTACTGCTGAACAGTCTCGCGCTTCTGATGAGATTGATTTGGTTGAGCTTGTAAAACAGCTCTGGATGCAGAAGTGGCTGATTGTTGGTTGCACATTACTAATAACGGCGCTTGCTGCCGCCTATGCATTTTTAAGCGCTCCTACGTATCAAGCAACTGCAGGCGTAATGCCCCCGCGCCTCAGTGATATTTCCGGTTATAACCTGGGTCGCAGTGAAGCTAAGCTCACAGAGTTTACCGTTGAGGATGTATACGCAGTTTACAAGCGCAACCTGTTATCCGACTCACTAAAGCGCCAGTTCTTCAATGAGATTTATTTACCCAGCTTGCCTGCAGAAGATGCAGGAGCAGCGAAAGATACGTTGTGGGATCGCTTCAATTCAGACTTCAATGTCCAAGCCCCCGATGCAAAAAACAACCCCGACTACTTTGTTGTAAAAGTCGAAGGCAAAAAGCCTGAGGTCGTGGCCGAGTGGGCCAACCACTACGTAAAAATGGCCGCTGAAAAATCGGAAGAGGGTATGCGTAGCAACCAACTGACGGAGATTGGTACCAAGGCCCAATCCCTTTCCCGGCAGGTGGATGCACTGCGCTTAACCGCTGAAAAAAGACGTGAAGACAGAATTGCACGCCTGCAAGAGGCGTTGATTGTGGCTGACGCTGTAGGCTACGACTCGCCTCAAGTGACTCCCGGTAAAACCTCATCAGACGGCGACTTCGCCGAGTTTATGGATGGCAACCTGATGTATATGCGCGGCGCCAAAGCCGTCAAAGCAGAGTTGGCCGTACTCGAAAAACGAACCAACGACGACCCATTTATCGCCGAGTTGCGTGGTATCGAAAACCAAATGGATTTTCTACAGAAGATCGATGTGAATCCTGACAATGTGTCTGTGTTCACTTTTGATAGCCCTGCGCTGGTTCCGGAAACACCTGTTGCGCCGAAGAAAATGTTGATATTGGCATTGGGGTTAATATTGGGAGCGATGCTAGGCGTGTTAATCGGTTTGGTTAGAGGGTTTGTTGCCAAGCGGGTGTAAGTTAAATCGTGCGGAAAAGTAGTGTAGTAACTTTCTGTTAAGTGTCATTTATATGTAAATCGGAGCTGTTTTAAATGAAAGTACTTAGCGTTTTTGGTACGCGACCAGAAGCAATTAAAATGGCTCCCTTAGTACTTGCCCTTGAGTCTGACCCTCGATTTGACTCTCGTGTATGCGTTACAGGGCAGCACAGAGAGATGCTTGATCAAGTATTAGAGTTGTTCGCCATTAAACCTGCGTTTGACCTGAGTATTATGCGTCCAGGGCAGGATTTAACAGATATCACTGCCTCAATCTTGTTGGGCATGAAACAAATTTTTAGTGAATACAAACCCGATGTGGTATTGGTCCACGGTGACACTGCAACAACATTCGCTACGAGTTTAGCTGCCTACTACCAACAAATACCAGTAGGACATGTCGAAGCAGGGCTGCGTACAGGCAATCTCTATTCACCTTGGCCTGAAGAAGGCAATCGAAAGCTAACCGGCTGTTTAGCTGCTACCCACTTTGCACCGACAGTGACGTCGAAGCAAAACCTTATGCGTGAGGGGGTATCTGAACAAGATATATTCGTCACTGGCAATACAGTAGTAGATGCTTTACTCAATACGGTCGCACTATTTGACAGTAAGCCTGAGCTAAAGACGCAAGCTTCTGAGAGCTTCTTATTTTTGAAGCCAGGCAGAAAACTTGTATTGGTCACTGGCCACCGCCGTGAAAGCTTTGGCGGTGGATTTGAGAGAATTTGTACAGCACTAAAACAAATAGCAACCGCTAATCCTGAAGTGGATATTGTCTATCCAGTGCACCTGAACCCGAACGTTCAAGAGCCTGTTCAGCGTTTACTTGCTGATGTTGGCAATATTCATCTTATTGAACCTCTTGATTATTTACCCTTTGTTTACTTGATGAGTCGTTCGTACATCATCCTTACTGACTCAGGTGGAATACAAGAGGAAGCACCTTCGCTCGGTAAGCCTGTACTTGTTATGCGTGAAACAACCGAACGACCTGAGGCTGTCGCTGCCGGCACAGTTAAGCTTGTGGGGACAGACAGCGCTACTATTGTCAATGAAATTCAATTGCTTTTATCAGATGAGCTTGCATATAAGAAAATGAGTTTTGCGCATAACCCATACGGTGATGGAAATGCATGCAAGCGTATTCTTGAAGCACTTATTGAAAGTACGCAACAGTAATCAATTAATAAGACAGTAAGTGTGTATTAATGTTTTTCACGCAGTCAGTACATTAATGCTTACACAACCAGCATAATTTAGGGATTTTCATGTCGTTTGAAACAATATCTGTAGTTGGTCTGGGTTACATCGGCTTGCCTACTGCGGCGGTATTTGCATCACGCAAAAAACACGTCATTGGCGTTGATGTGAATCGTGCTGCAGTAGACCTGATCAATAAAGGTCAAATTCATATTGTTGAACCAGACCTTGATCTAGTTGTTCACACTGCAGTGACTGAAGGCTACCTTCGAGCGACAACGACTCCTGAAGCTGCGGACGCTTTTTTGATTGCTGTTCCTACTCCATTCAAAGATGATCATCAGCCTGACCTTAGCTATATAGAATCTGCGAGTAGAGCGATAGCTCCCGTTCTTAAATCAGGTGACTTGGTGATTCTTGAGTCAACTTCACCGGTAGGCGCCACTGAGCAAATGTCTGCTTGGCTGGCTGAATGCCGACCAGATCTGACTTTCCCTCAGCAGGCAGGTGAAGACTCAGACATCCGTATTGCTCATTGTCCAGAACGTGTATTGCCAGGCCACGTCCTTCGTGAGTTAGTGCAAAACGACCGTGTCATCGGTGGTATGACGGATAAGTGTTCGGCAGCCGCAGCAAGCCTTTATCAAATTTTTGTTGAAGGTGAGTGTGTTATTACCAATGCGCGAACAGCTGAAATGTGCAAGCTAACAGAGAATAGCTTCCGCGATGTGAACATTGCATTTGCAAACGAACTTTCAATGGTCTGCGACAAATTGGATATTAATGTCTGGGAGTTAATACGTCTGGCCAATAGGCACCCTCGAGTTAATATTTTGCAACCAGGTCCTGGTGTAGGCGGTCACTGTATTGCTGTTGACCCTTGGTTTATTGTCAGCAAGACCCCTGATCTCGCAAACTTGATACGTACTGCTCGGACAGTAAACGACTCGAAGCCAGAATGGGTTATAGATAAGGTTAAAGTCGCCGTTGCTAATTTTTTACAAGGAAATCCTGAAAGAACTGCAAGTGATGTGACAATTGCATGTCTTGGTTTGGCATTCAAACCTGATATTGACGACTTGCGTGAAAGCCCTGCGATGCTTATCAGTCGTAAGTTGTCAGACATTCATCCTGGACGATTGATAGTAGTTGAACCTAATATCTCACAGCAGCCACTTGGGTTTGGCGAAAAGGCTGAACTTAAAGACCTTGCTTACGCTCAATCAGAGGCGGACGTTGTTGTGTTGTTGGTCGATCATAAAGAGTTTAAATTCCTGAGCTTTGATACTTTTAAGTCATCGTATTTCGTCGATACACGCGGAGTAATAGAATTCTAATGTATATATTTTGTGTGTCGATACTAGAGTCCGCACTTTATTAATTGATGTGTGAAATGGAATCTTTTTTGAGACATGCCGTTTTATAACGGTTCTTTAAAAAGTCTTATGTGTTTTTTGAGGGGTTTATGCTGCGGTATAAGAATTTATTAGGTCTTGTCGCTATTCAAGGCGCTAACTCGGTATTGCCGCTTTTGATATTCCCCTTTTTGCTTGCAACTTTAGGGGAGTCTAGTTATGCAGCAGTAGTGGTTACTGAGGCTGTTGCACTGCTTGGTTTATGTATCGTGATATATAGCTTCGATGTTGATGCGGTCCCTAAAGCTATAAAATGCAAAGAAAACAATAATTTTTATGGCTTAGGAGAGATTTTTTTCTCTGTTCTTTATGCGCGTAGTTTGATTTTTATTGTAGTGCTTTGTTTTACATGGATACTTAATTTTCTAATTTTTAATATGAATTGGTATTTTGTTATTGGTTGGGGAGCAATGATTTATGGCTCGGTTCTTCAGAGTTTATGGTTTTATCAAGCGATTGAGCAGAATGTAGTTGCTGCCATTGCTGTTATATTTTCTCGTTTAGCAAGTGTTGCGTTGATATTTTATTTTGTTATAAGTCCTGAGGATTCAGAGCTTTCAGTTTTAATAATAGGTGTTGGGTATTTACTATCTGGATTTTTTTTGTTGTTTTACGCGACGTCTAAATTTCCGGCTCGTAGTTTTAAGGTAAAATTTACAAGTGTATTCGAATTATTAAGTTCTGGAAGGCATATTTTTACGGGTAATATATCGGTAGTACTTTTCCGTGGCTCAAGTGTTGTGATTTTATCTTTGTTTGCTACGGACTCAGCGGTGTCACTATATTCACTTGCAGAGAAGTTTACTAAATGCATACAGGCGATTATACGACCATTAAATCAATTTTCTTACCCTAGATTATTACGAGAGTTCGAAGGGGATCGGCGCTTAATTAATAAGAGCTTTTTTACTGTGTTGAGTCATACTAAGTATCAGTTGTGGATATTGTTGGGTATTGTGTTGTTTTTTATGTTTTTTATGGTTTTTTGGGGGGGCAGATATTTGTCAGGTATAACCGACTTTGAATTATACCTGCTAGTGCAAGCTGTTTTACTTGTATCTGTTTTTTTTGGTGTATGCAATTTTATGTTTGGCACCGCAGGGTTGAATAATCTCGGCTTTGAACGATATTACTCATTGCTTATTGTGGGTGTTGGCGTAACTAGTGTTGTCGTGTGTATGATGTTATCAAGCCTGTTTGGTGCTCTTGGTGCTGCGATAGCATTTTCACTTGGTGAATTTTTATTATTTGCTGGCGTTGCTCAGCGATACTTACGAGTAAAATAAGAGTAAAACTATGGAGGACTTAGATAAATTTTTCGCATTGTTATATAGTGGATTAATTTTATTAAATGCATGTGTCATACGTTATTTAGTTGGTAGCTGGGTTTTTCCGGCATGCTTGTTTTTGTTATTCTGGTTTTTTATGACATTTTTTCCACTAGTCGTCATTTGGAATGCTCCAGTGAATCCATTAGTAGTTGGGTTTATTGCTTTATTGCTTTTTTTCTTCTCGTTTTCTAGTTTGTTTTTTGACTGGCGTAGTGCTTATAAAATAAGTAATGATTTGAAATCAGGAGTTAAATTTTTTGAAAGCAAATTCCTGCATATAGTTTTTTACATGTGTGCTATATGTTCAATTTTATTTGTTTTTTTACAAGTTTTGAGTGTCGGGTTCACTCTTAGAGACTTAGTGTTCAATTTCTTTGATGTTGCTTCTGGGTATGCGACTAAACGATATGCCGGTGATTTAGACAACGGTATATATTCAAAGTCGAGTCTGTCTTTTGCTTATCTGTCAGTGCTTGTCGGAGGGCTAATATATAGCGTCAGAGATACAAAAATTTATAGGATGTTAATCCTCGGGGTGGCATTTCTACCATCTATATTAGTAATGGTTTTTCAATCGTCAAAAGGCCTATTTTTTCTTTCTATAGCATTGTTTTTCGGTAGTGTTTTAGTCTCTAGATTTTTTTCTGACCGTGTATTTTTATTAGATAAAAAGTCATTGTTCTTTGCTATAAAGGCTGCTTTGGTTGCGTTTCCATTGGTTGTAATTTCTTTTCTTTCTAGAGGGCTTTATAACGAAAGTGCAGATTATGCTATTAATCGTGTACTTCGTTATTTGTATTCATATTCAAGTGGGCATCTTTATGCATTTTCTGATTGGTTTTCTAATTATGTAGGAGATAGGTCAGTTCTCTCATATAAAGATGTTCCGCTAACTTATGGGTTTTATACCTTTGCATCATTTTTTAGGTTCGCTGGTGATGATCGAGTTGTGCCAATGGGTACATACGATGAATATTATGATTATAATGACCAAGTGGTATCTAATATTTTTACTATGTTTCGTGGTTTGATAACTGATTTTGGTTTTTTTGGAAGTTTGGTTGCCTTTGCTGTGTTTGGACTTTTTGTTAATTTGGTTTTTTATGTGTTTCTGAGAAGTCGTAAGCCTGTATTTACTACTGCTTTGTTTGTTTTTTTTGTAGGCTTTTTTTATATGTCTTATATTATTAGTTTTTTAACGTGGGCAATAATTCCTTTTGTTTTTGTTTTATTTTCCATTGTGCTGGTTGTTAATAAAATTCTTGGTGGTCGTAGTTATGGATAACGTAAAATCTCGGTCGGTATGTTTGATTTGTATAAATTATAATTCATATAATGATTTGGCTTTGTATGCAGAATCAATACGACAGGCTGTTAGTGGTGTTGATAATATTAATTTCACGTTCTGTGTTGTTGATAACTCTATTATTGATGTTGACGATAAAATTCTAAGTGATCTGGAAAGTAATTTCCCAGGTTACAAATACTTCAAATTACCTAATATAGGCTACCTGCCGGGTGCTTATTTTGCTTTCACTGAGTTATGCGCTATTTACGATTTCACAATAGTATCAAATGTGGATTTAGAACTTTCATCTGATTTTTTTAAAAATTTAATAACGTCAAACCATGCGTCTAATGTTGGTGTTATTGCACCCTGTATCTATTCCTCTCATCGGTGTGCTGATTTAAATCCGAAGATTGTAAGTCGGGTAAGCAAGCAACAGTTAAAACGAACTCGAGATATATTTTCTTCTCCATTTAGATTCTATTTGTACGGCAAGCTATCGGAGATTAAATGCAAAATTTTCCAAAAAAAATCGGTTGAAGGTCAATTAATATATGCTCCTCATGGCTCGTTGATGATCTTTACTGCGGCATATTTTAAATCTGGAGCTAACATAAACTACCCTCGGTTTTTGTTTGGTGAGGAGGTGTTTGTAGGCGAAAGTTGCCTGGCTTTCAATCTGAAGGTTCGTTACGCTCCTGATATTAAAGTTTTCGATAAGGATCATGGTTCAACGTCTTTGGAGAAAATTGCATTCATTTCAGCTCACCATGTAAAATCACTAAATTATTTACTTGATAGATATTTTAATTAATTAGGGTTTATATATATGAAGCAAATACTTCAGGATATGGCTAAAGGTGGTACGACAATTGTTGTTTCTCCGTCTCCACAAGTAACTAAGTCTACCTTGCTGATTAATACTCGTTGTTCTTTGATCTCGGCAGGCACTGAAAGAATGTTGGTTGGGTTTGGTAAAGCTTCTTATCTAGAAAAAGCTCGCCAGCAGCCTGAAAAAGTAAAAATGGTACTTGAAAAAATACAGACTGATGGGCTATCTACGACAATTGAGGCTGTTCAATCCAAGCTTGCTCAGCCGTTACCTTTAGGTTATTGCAATGTCGGTGTTGTTGCTCAGGTCGGTAGCGAGGTTGATGGCTTTAAAGTTGGTGACCGGGTTGTGTCTAATGGCCCACATGCTGATCTTGTTAAAGTACCTAAGAACTTGTGTGCCCGTATCCCGGACCAAGTGGATGATGAGGCAGCAGCTTTTGTAGTCGTCGCAAGTATTGGGCTTCAAGGTATTCGTTTAGCGCAGCCAACCCTAGGAGAGGCCTTTGTTGTAACAGGTGTAGGTCTCATTGGCTTGCTAACTGTTCAATTACTACGAGCCCAAGGCTGTCGTGTCCTTGCGATTGATTTTGATAGCGAAAAGCTTGAATTAGCCCGCCTATTTGGTGCTGAGACTTGCAATCCTGGAAAAGGTGAAGATCCAGTAGCCGCAGGAATGGCCTTCAGTCGTGGTCATGGCGTAGACGGAGTTATAGTTACAGCTTCAACAAAATCTAATGATCCGATCACACAAGCTGCCCGTATGTCGCGTAAGCGTGGAAGAATTATACTGGTCGGAGTTACAGGGTTAGAGTTGAATCGAGCAGATTTTTATGAAAAGGAGTTAACATTCCAAGTATCCTGTTCTTATGGGCCTGGCCGATACGACCCAAGCTATGAATCTAACGGGTTAGATTACCCCTATGCGTTCGTCCGTTGGACAGAGCAACGCAACTTCGAAGCGGTGCTCGATATGCTCGCAAGTGGCCAACTCAATGTTGGCCCACTCATCACCCATCGTTTTGCCTTTGAAGAAGCAGGGCAGGCTTACAAGACACTCATCCAAGATAGCTCAGGGTTGGGGATTTTACTTAACTACAACTCTGACCTATTAACACGGATAGTAAAGACTGTCGAAATTGGCCAACCCGTTCGTTATGATCAAACAAAACCTGTTATTGGTTTTATTGGTGCGGGAAACTATGCTTCTAGGATGTTGATTCCTGCATTTAAGTCGGCCGGCGTTCAATTTCATACAATTGTGACATCAGGCGGTATAAATGGAGTAATCCATGGCGAGAAGGCAGGATTTACTCAGGCTTCAACTGATGTTAATCAAATGCTTCGTGATCCTGCAATCAATACGGTTGCTATCGTGACTCGCCATGATACGCATGCACGCTTTGTGGCCGATGCACTACTAGCAGGTAAAAATGTATTCGTAGAAAAACCTTTGGCGATCGATTATTCGGGGTTAGAAACTGTAGAGGCCGCTTTTAGACAAGTTCAATCAGAAACTAAATCGCCTCAACTTATGATCGGTTTCAATCGAAGATTTTCGCCGCAAGTGCAGAAAATTAAATCACTGCTTTCTTCTGTTAAAGAGCCCAAATCCTTTATTATGACCATGAATGCAGGGGCAATACCTATAGATCATTGGACTCAGGATCCCGATATAGGTGGCGGGCGTATTATTGGTGAAGCCTGTCACTTTATTGATTTAATGAGATATCTTGCAGGTAGTAAGATCGTATCTATCCAGGCTCGACGGATGGGTGATCACCCATCAATTTCAATTACAGAAGATAAAGCATCCATCACACTTGGATTTGAAGATGGATCATTTGGAACTATCTTATACTTTGCAAACGGGCCCGCTAATTACCCCAAAGAGCGAGTAGAGGTTTTCGTTGCTGGCCGTGTTCTGCAACTTGACAACTTCAGAAAATTAAAAGGATATGGCTGGCCTGGGTTTAGAAAGTTTAATTTGTGGAGGCAAAATAAAGGCCAAAACGAATGCGTTTCTGCATTTATGCAAGGCATTCAAAAAGGTGCTCCTGCGATAGCGATAGAGGAAATATTTGAAGTTGCTCGTGTATCGATAAAAGTTGCTGAGTGTTTACGTGAGCAATAAAGTTATTTAAAGACTTTGTAAGTTTTTGTTGAGTGTCGCTTTCAGCAATATAAACGTGTGCTATATCTAAGTTATTCTTAGGTATAGTGCTTCTGTTAGTTTTGGTTTAAATGGTTTATTCTCAGTGTAAGTTGTTTTGGTATAGGCATGATTTGAGAATCTTACAGTTGATATGAATAATTACTTTGTTCTTGTATCTTTTCTTTGTATGTCTTGAATGGTTTAAAAATAATGGTACTGAAAAAAATACATTATTTATTTCGATTTTATTTTACAGTTCGACACCTTAAAGTTAGGCAGTTGTTTTATAGGGTTTATTATCGATTTCGTAAAGTAAAATTTAGTGCTGTGTCAGGTATTAAAAAAAATAATGCATTTGATATTGCTCATATTTATTGCTGGAAATCTTTTGAGGCTAATGATTTTCAAAGCTTTGAGTTTATGGGTTTAAAGGGCGGTTTAGATTGGCATAGTTCCTGTCGCCCTAAATTATGGCTTTATAATCTCCACTATCTCGATGGATTAATATCTTGCACCCCGATATCGCTGATTGAAAAAAGTAGACTTCTTAATCGGTGGATTTCTTCAAATCCACCATTTGAAGGTTGTGGTTGGGAGCCTTATCCTCTTTCATTGCGGATTGTGAACATTGTTAAGTGGTTTCATGATCAACCATCTCTTCAGGATGGTTGGCTAAATAGTTTAGCTACGCAAACTCAGGCGTTGTCAGTTCAAGTTGAATATCATGTTCTCGCTAATCATTTATTTGCGAACGGTAAGGCACTAGTTTTTGCTGGTAGTTACTTTGAAGGGGGGCAAGCTCGAGCTTGGTTGAGTCAAGGCTTGAAAATACTTGATGCTGAAATTAAAGAGCAGTTTCTCACAGATGGTGCTCACTTCGAATTGTCGCCTATGTATCATGCCTCATTGTTATGGGATATGTGTGACTTAGTAAATCTTGCTAGTCATACCAATATTGAATCACTACGCTCGCGCATTCCTTCATGGAAACAGATTGTTGAGCATGGGATTGTTTGGCTTCGAGATATGCAACATCCTGATGGCGAAATTCCTTTTTTTAATGATTCAGCATTTAAGATTGCACCCAATCTTCAGCAAGTAGAAGGGTACGCTACTTCTTTAGGCTGTCTACCTGCAAATTCAAATATAAATCCTGACTCCTTACATGGTGTTTGTCATTGTGAAAGTGGATATGGTGCAATTTATTTTGGTGCCGACTGCAAAGCCTTGTTAAATTTTTCTCGTATAGCTCCGGCTTATCAGCCTGGCCATGCCCATGCAGATACTCTTAGCTTCGAGTTGAGTCTTTTCGGCCAAAGAGTTTTTGTTAACTCGGGTACTTCATTGTACGAAGATTGCCCGGAACGACTTCGTCAAAGAGGCACTGCTGCTCACAACACCGTTGAAATTGATTGTGAAAACTCATCTGAAGTGTGGGCTGGATTTAGAGTTGCACGTCGTGCAAACGTTATACTCGAAGAATTTGAGGTGGAATTAGACACTGTTAAGTTTAGTTGTTCACACGATGGATATGCTCGGCTGCATGGAAAGAATATACACTTTCGTGAATGGTCTGCACGTAGCAATCAACTTAAAATAACCGACCGCATCGCAGGAAAGTACTGTGTAGCAAAATCAAGGCTTTATGTACATCCCAGTGCTATTGTTACATTACATGGTGAACATGTTGTTATAACCATGCCATCAGGGCAAGTGATACATGTACTCTTTCATGGGGCTGATAAAGTAAATATTTTAGAGTCAACTTGGCATCCTGAGTTTGGTGTGGCTATCGCTAATAAATGTATAGTCACTGAATTTGGTGGTGGGGCGCTAATTACTACTGTGGATTGGTGATATTATTTTGTTTGTATGGTTTTTTTAATTGACTGTTAAGTTTTGGTGGTTTTAAGTAATGCAATGTTGAGGTTAAATGAAAAGTTTTACGATCATATCTAGCTATTCCCTGCAGGAGCCTGTACTCAAGAACCGGGTTCAGCCGTTTATCGTGTTGTTGTTAGAGTCAGGATATAAAGTCACTTTGGTTTCTCCTTCTGGGGGGGCTTTGGATATTGATAATCTTCCTGGGTTTTCACATGTTCAGGTTGATATTCAGGGGAGGGGAAATAAAGGTTTTTTGGGGCGTGCATTATATGAAGCTAGACTTGCTCGGCAGTTACTTAAAGTTGGAGAAGGTTTTGAAAATACATTTTCTCTGATTACAATACCCTCAATGTTTTTATTGTTCTTGTTCTCATTTCCCTCAAAGATAAATATTTTGGATTTGCGTGATCTAACATGGGAATACCTAGATGATCGTAAATGGTTTACTCGTTTCGCTAAAGTGTTATTCCGTCGTCTAGCCAAGATAAAGATTAATAAAATTGATTTGATATTGGTCACTAATAAAACTGAGTTTGAATTCGTTACTGCTGCGCTAAATGTTCCTCATGAAAAAGTAATTCATGTTTCAAATGGTGTTTCTCGAAGTCAATTTGAAGCGCTTAGCCCGTCAAATATTTCTCACTCAACTTCACTTCCTGTTAGAATTTCTTACATCGGAAATGTAGGTGTTGCTCAAAATTTAAGCATTTTTCTGGCCGCGGCAAAAGAGTTACCGAGCGTTGAATTTTATATTGTGGGTGATGGAACTGATTTTTCACATGTGAATTCCCAGGCAAAGGCTATGGGGCTTAAAAATGTTTTTTTTACTGGACGTGTCGCCTGGGTAGACATACCTAAGTATTATTCTGATACGCATATACTTTACTCTCAATTAAGCTCTGAGTTTTCAGGTGCAATGCCCTCTAAACTGTATGAGTATCTTGCTACAGGAAAATTTATAATTTATGGTGGCGAGGGGCAGGCGGAGTCTATTTTGCGAGAATTTAGCAATAATTTAGTTGTACCTCCTAACAATGCGAAAGATCTCATATCGGCCATTCAAAATGTAATCGATCTTTCTGAGTGGAACACCTTATCCCTCTCAAATAGAAACATGGTTTCTGAGTTGTATATCCGGGAGGATCGGGTTAATGTTTTTGTTGAAAAAATAAAGGGTATGGCCAGTGAGTAATCGTCAGGTTCTTATAACTGGAGCTTCTGGCTTTGTTGGGTCTAGACTTGTATCTTATCTTTCTAGCAATACCGATTTAAATGTTATAGAAGTTGTTAGGTCAAAGGGTGGCAGTCAAGATAATAATAGAGTGATTGTTTGTGAAGATCTGTGTAGTGGTTTTGATTGGCCTTGTTATGATATAGATACAGTTATACATCTGGCTGGCAAGGCTCATGCTATGAATGAACAGTCAAGCTTTGATCTTGACGTTTTCAGGGCTATAAATACTGATGCAACACTCATGTTAGCTAAACAGGCGGCAGCTGCTGGTGTTCGACGATTCATTTTTTTAAGCTCAATTGGTGTCTATGGCACGTCTTCAGGGCAGCCTATAAGTTCTCTTACTGACCCCCACCCTGTCGAGCCTTATGCAATTTCAAAATTCGAAGCAGAATTATTGCTCCGTGATTTATCGATAAGTACTGGTATGGAAGTCGTTGTTATTCGACCTCCACTTGTATACGGCCCGAATGCACCAGGGAATTTTTCAAGGCTAAAAAAATTATGCTGTATGGGATTCCCTTTACCATTTGGTCGAGTTTCAAATCGTAGGACCTTTATTGGTATCGATAATCTTTGTTCTCTTATTGAAGTTTGTATTACTCATCAAAATGCTACTTTGGCTCCTATCTTGCCAGGTGATGTAGAAGTTGTTAGTACTGTTGATTTTATGCGACACATAGCGAAGGCTGCCAATGTTAATCTTAAATTGGCCCCTTTTCCTATTTGCTTGCTAAAGCTTTTGTTTTTGTTCGCAGGAAAGCGAAATATGTATGGCAAGATTTTTGATGATTTAGAAATAAACACGCAAGAAACATATGATCTTCTAAATTGGGTGCCACCTAAATCATTAGAGGTGGGTGTTTATGATGCAGTGGTATCTTCGGAGTCATAAGAGTTGGATATTTTATATTTTTTAATGGTTGTTGTGATTTCATTTTTTCTTACTTTCTCTTTAAGAAAATATGCGCTTTCGAAGAATATTTTAGATATTCCAAATTTTAGAAGTTCTCACGCTGTTCCTACTCCTCGCGGTGGAGGTGTGGCTATTGTCTTGGTTTTTTTAATAACTCTTCCCATTCTTTATCTTATAGATTTAGTTTCGTTTTCTTCTTTAATAGCGCTTCTAGGGGCTGGAGCTGTTGTTGCTGTAATCGGTTTTGCTGACGATCATGGCCATATTGCTGCTCGCTGGCGTTTAGCGGCTCACCTAATTGCTGCAATATGGGCCATTTTTTGGTTTGGCGGTTTGCCGCCAATATCTGTTGCAGGTTTAACAGTTACTAGCAGCTTTGTTAGTGGTCTTTTTTCTGTTTTGTATTTGGTTTGGATGTTAAATTTATATAATTTTATGGATGGCATCGATGGTCTTGCTAGTCTTGAGGCTATTGCGGTCTGTGTTGGGGGCGCAGTTATATATTGGTCGTTAGGTGAGTTTTCTTATGCATATTTACCCCTGGTGTTAGCTGGGGCTGTTACTGGATTTTTGTTTTTGAATTTCCCCCCCGCTAAAATTTTCATGGGTGATGCAGGAAGCGGTTTCCTAGGTATTACATTAGGTATTCTGTCCATTCAGGCGGCTTGGGTAGCTCCTCAGTTGCTTTGGAGTTGGCTAATCTTGTTAGGCGTATTTATAGTCGATGCAACATTCACCCTGCTGAGAAGATTGTTGCGTGGTGACAAAGTTTATGAGGCTCATCGTAGTCATGGATACCAGTATGCCTCTCGGCACTATAAGCAGCACTTGCCTGTTACGCTTGGTGTCACTGTCATCAATCTAGTTTGGTTGTTTCCACTGGCTCTTATTGTTGCTCTCGGATTTGTTGATGGCTTTCTCGGTTTACTGCTAGCCTATGCACCGCTGTTTTTCTTAGCGGTCAAATTCAAATCAGGCGCCCATGAAGCGCAAAACGTCTAAATCTGTTTACTTTCATCTATGATTATGTTCGTAAGCAAATACTGCTAGGAGTTACATCAGGTCATGGATTCGCTTCGCAACTGGCTACTTAAGCTCCCCCGGCGTTACAAGCGCCTATTGCAGGTTGCAGTTGATACCTGCCTTGTCTGGGGTGCGCTTTGGTTGGCTTTTGCTGTCAGGTTGGGAATCGAAAACCCGGTTAACCCTCTCGCAGGGCACTTATGGCTGTTTATAGCTGCTCCGTTGATAGCCATTCCTGTTTTTACCCGGATCGGCATGTACCGTGCGGTTATGCGCTATTTTGGCAATGACGCGCTGATCACTATCTTCAAAGCGATCAGCGTTTCTTCGCTTCTGCTCGCATTAGCAGTCTATTGGTATCAAGCATCTCCGGTCGTTGTGCCTCGCTCTGTTGTATTCAATTACTGGTGGCTGAGCCTTGTCATGATTGGCGGTTTGCGCTTAGTCATGCGCCAATATTTTATGGGCGATTGGTACGTTGCTTCGCAACAAGTGCCATTCTTCAATAAACATGAAAACCTGCCTAAGGTAGCTATCTACGGCGCAGGTGCTGCGGGTAATCAGCTCGTGGCTGCGTTGCGTATGGGGCGTGTGATGCGTCCTGTGGCCTTTATTGATGATGACAGTGACATCGCCACCAGAGTGATCGCAGGCCTCAAGGTTTACAAACCCAAGCATATCCAGCAAATGATCGATGAGACGGGTGCCCAGGAAATCCTCTTGGCTATTCCGTCGGCTACCCGCGTTAAGCGTCGGGAAATACTTGAGCATTTGGAGGGTTACCCGCTTCATGTGCGAAGCATCCCGGGTTTTATGGATTTGGCTAGCGGGCGCGTTAAGGTTGATGACGTGCAGGAGGTCGATATTGCAGACCTGCTTGGCCGTGACGCTGTACCTCCTCGCAAGCCGCTGTTTGAGCGTTGTATTCGCGGCCAGGTGGTTATGGTCACGGGGGCAGGGGGCTCTATTGGCTCTGAGCTATGTCGGCAAATTATCGCCACTGGCCCGACTACACTTATTTTGTTTGAGCACAGTGAATTCAATCTCTACAGCATCCATACAGAGCTAGAGCAGCGCGCTGTACGCGAGTCACTGCCACTGAATCTGGTACCTATTCTAGGTTCGATCCGTAATCCAGGGCGCTTGCTTGATGTGATGCGCACCTGGAAGGTCAATACGGTTTATCACGCCGCAGCCTACAAACATGTGCCTATGGTTGAGCACAATATTGCTGAAGGTGTGCTTAATAACGTTATTGGTTCGGTCAATACCGCTCAGGCTGCACTTAAAGCTGGTGTTGAGCATTTTGTTTTAATTTCTACTGACAAAGCTGTGCGCCCAACCAATGTCATGGGCAGCACCAAACGCCTTGCCGAGATGGTTTTGCAAGCATTAAGTCAGGAGTCTGCTCCTATCTTGTTTGGTGATAACGATACAGTTCATCACGTCAACAAGACCCGATTTACCATGGTCCGTTTTGGCAATGTGCTGGGCTCGTCCGGCTCTGTTATCCCGCGGTTTCATGAGCAGATTAAGCATGGTGGGCCGATTACTGTTACTCATCCCAATATCACTCGCTATTTTATGACCATTCCCGAAGCCGCGCAGTTGGTTATCCAGGCGGGAGCGATGGGCTTGGGCGGTGATGTGTTCGTTCTGGATATGGGGCACCCGGTCAAGATCGTTGATCTTGCGGAAAAAATGGTTCACCTGAGTGGCCTAAGTATTCGTTCAGAAAAAAATCCGCATGGTGATATCACCATTCAATACACCGGGTTGCGTCCCGGCGAGAAGCTCTATGAAGAGCTGTTGATTGGCGACAATGTGAGCCCAACGGAACATCCGATGATCATGCGTGCCAGCGAAGAGCATCTTGCGTGGGATGATTTCAGGAGAGTACTTAACGAATTGGTCAGCTCGGTTGCGGCTGATGATTATGGGCGTGTCCGCCAACTGCTGCGTGAAACCGTCAGCGGCTATAAACCCGATGGTGAGATCGTTGACTGGATTCATCAACAGCGCCGACTGGAGCCTTGATGCGCTATTGAGTTGCTGTAGTTTGCCCTGAACATTCAGGAGGCTAATGGTACGTGGGCGGGATTATTTCCTTGGGTACACTGCCTACCATTAACCACAGCACTACAAGGCGACCTCTGTATGCAAAATCGCATCATGATTACTGGCGCAGGCTCCGGTTTAGGCCGCGAAATAGCATTACGTTGGGCGCGTGAAGGCAGCCAACTTGCGCTCTCTGATGTCAACGAAGCCGGTCTTGTTGAAACCCTTCGCTTGGTTCGCGAGGCTGGCGGTGATGGCTTTTATCAGCGTTGTGATGTTCGTGACTACAGCCAGTTAACAGCCTTCGCTCAAGCCTGTGATGCGAAGTTCGGTGGTATTGATGTCATCGTCAATAACGCTGGCGTCGCCTCAGGAGGCTTCTTTAGCGAGTTGTCGCTTGAGGATTGGGATTGGCAGATTGCAATCAACCTGATGGGTGTAGTGAAAGGTTGTAAGGCCTTCTTGCCGTTGCTTGAGCGCAGCAAGGGCAAAATTATCAACATCGCCTCAATGGCAGCCTTGATGCAGGGCCCGGCAATGAGCAACTACAACGTGGCTAAAGCCGGTGTTGTTGCATTGTCCGAGAGCTTGCTGATCGAACTCAAGGCCCAAGAAATCGGTGTGCATGTAGTCTGCCCATCGTTCTTCCAAACCAATTTACTTGATTCATTCCGTGGCCCAACACCTGCGATGAAGGCTCAGGTAGGCAAGCTACTTGAGAGCTCACCGATAAACGCTGCCGAGATCGCGGACTATATCTTTCGGCAGGTTGCTGAAGGTGAGTTTATGATTTTGCCGCATGAGCAGGGGCGTATGGCCTGGGCAATAAAGCAAAAGAACCCACAGCTGCTCTACGATGAGATGAGCAGCATGGCTGAGAAAATGCGGGCTAAGAAAAATTAGTCAGCTGCAAAGTGAGGCGCGTATTGCGCACCTCACTTTTACATTAAACAGCTAGCTGTTTGAGCACTTCCGATAGCTCATCGCGCCAGTCGTTCTGCGCAATGTTCAGTTTTTCTTCAATCAAGCTGCAATCCATTACTGACCATGCAGGGCGGCGTGCAGGTGTTGGGTAATCGACCGTATTGATTGGATTAACCTTCGGCGCTTTCGCTAGTTGTTCCAACGCCACGGCTTGCTGGAATATCTCTTCCGCGAAGCCATGCCATGTTGTCGCTGGCGTATTGCTGAAGTGATAAGTGCCCCAGTTCAAGCTGCCATCACTACGGTATTGGCTGGCTAGCGCCCAAAGCGCTTTGGCAATGCTGGCAGCCGATGTCGGGCAGCCATGTTGGTCGGCCACAACACCCAACTCATCACGGGTTTGTGCCAGGCGCAGCATGGTTTTTACAAAGTTATTGCCATGGGCGCCAAACACCCAGCTTGTACGCATGATTATGTGTTGCGCACAGTGATTGGCCACAGCCTGTTCGCCTGCCAGCTTGCTTGCGCCGTATACGCCTGTAGGGTTGGTTGGATCTGTTTCTTTATACGGGCTGTTGGCATCGCCGCTGAATACATAGTCGGTAGATATATGTAATAGCGGAATCCCAAGTTTGGCGGCTGCTGTGGCTAGATTCTCGGCACCTTTAGCGTTGACTGCATAAGCGCGTTCGCTATCACTTTCAGCCTTGTCTACTGCAGTGTAGGCCGCAGCATTAATGATCAACTGCGGCTGGAGCTCGCCAAGTATGCTGGCGACTTGATCTGGGGTGCTGATATCAAGTTCAGCCGAACCCAACGCTATGGCGGTAAACCCAGCAGGTGTAAGGCGAACAAGCTCATGGCCCACTTGGCCGTGGGCGCCGGTGATCAAAACGCGCATGCTTAGCCCTTTTGCTCGATGAGTTGTTGCAACGTCGGGTTGAGTTGGTCTTTACCTGAGAGCAAAGGCTGCTCGATAGGCCAAGGGATATTGACCTCGGGGTCATTCCAGATCAGGCCGCCTTCATCTTCTGGGAAGTACAGGTCGGTACACTTGTATTGGAAGTCCGCAACCTCACTCAACACACAAAAGCCGTGGGCATAGCCTGGTGGCACCCAAAGTTGACGGTGGTTTTCGTCGTTCAATTCAACGCCAACGTATTGGCCACAGGTTGGCGAGTCAGGATTAATATCGACAGCGACGTCGTACACTGAGCCGCGGCTGACGCTGACCAGTTTGCCTTGCGGGCGTGTGCGCTGAAAATGCAGACCACGCAGAACACCACGCTGCGAGCGTGAGTGATTGTCCTGGACGAAGGGTAGGTCGATCCCGGCTTCACGGTAGCGCTCTGTCTGGAAGCTTTCGAGAAAGAAGCCGCGATGATCGCCAAACACTTTCGGCTCAATGATTAATACGCCGGGTAGTGCTGTTTCTATAACCTTCACAGAGCTTTCTCCTGTTCAAGCAGGCGGCTTAGGTATTGGCCGTAGCCCGTCTTGCTCAGTGCTTGGGCTTGGGCAGATAACTGCTCGGCTGACAGCCAGCCTTGGCCGTAGGCAATCTCTTCAAGGCAAGCGACTTTTAGCCCCTGACGCATTTCGATGGTATGCACAAACTGGCTGGCTTCCATGAGCGAGTCATGGGTGCCGGTGTCGAGCCATGCGAAACCCCGGCCAAACATGCTGACGTGCAAGTCTCCGCGCTGTAGATAGGCGTTGTTGACATCGGTGATCTCAAGCTCGCCACGTGCAGAGGGTTTGACGTTTTTGGCGATTTCGACCACAGAGTTGTCGTAGAAATACAGGCCAGTCACTGCGTAGTTGGACTTTGGCTCGGACGGCTTTTCTTCGATTGAGATGGCCTTGCCTGTGCTATCGAACTGCACAACGCCGAATCGCTCTGGATCGCTGACATGGTAGCCAAATACAGTGGCACCGTGGGTCCTGCTCGCGGCCTCTTTAAGCATTGCGCTAAAGCCATAGCCGTAAAAAATATTGTCGCCAAGAATCAGGCAGACATTACTGTCGCCGATAAAGCTTTCACCAATGATGAAGGCCTGCGCAAGGCCATCAGGAGAGGGCTGTTCGGCGTAGCTGAGTTCAATACCAAACTCTTCGCCATTGCCGAGTAGTTTACGAAACTGCGGTAAGTCCTCAGGCGTCGATATGATCAGTACTTCCCGAATGCCGGCGAGCATCAGCACCGACAGCGGGTAGTAAATCATCGGCTTGTCATATACCGGCAAAAGCTGTTTAGACACACCACGGGTAATTGGATGTAGGCGTGTGCCGGAGCCACCAGCGAGGATGATGCCTTTCATAAAAACGTCCTGTATGAAGCTGTATTGTTTGCTAAAGCGGGGCCGATGCCCCGCAACATAATTTAGATCTCAGCACCGAGCCGACCAAGCCGATAATCGCCGGATAGCACACGTTGCCACCAATCTTGATTATCGAGGTACCAACGCACAGTTTTACGCAGGCCGCTGTCGAAAGACTCCTGCGGTGTCCAGCCCAATTCGCGCTCGACTTTCGAAGCATCAATGGCATAACGCAGATCATGCCCCGGGCGGTCTTTAACGAATGTGATCAGTGTCTTGTAGCTCTGGGCTGACGCTTGTGGCACCAGTTCATCGAGCAGCTCACAAATGGTTTCCACAACCTCCAGGTTACGTTTCTCATTGTGGCCGCCAATGTTGTAAGTCTCGCCTACAGCGCCTTTGCTCACCACTTCAACCAATGCGCGGGCATGGTCTTCAACGTACAGCCAGTCACGTATTTGCGAGCCATCGCCATACACCGGCAGGGGCTTGCCCGCCAATGCATTGAGAATGACGTGGGGAATCAGTTTTTCCGGGAAATGGTATGGGCCGTAGTTGTTCGAGCAGTTGGTCAGTAGCACCGGTAAGCCGTAAGTGCGCTGCCAAGCGCGGACCAAGTGGTCGGAACTGGCTTTTGAAGCGGAATAAGGCGAGCTCGGCGCATAGGACGTGGTTTCGGTGAATAGGTCGTCAGTGCCTTCAAGGTCGCCGTAGACTTCATCTGTGGAGATGTGATGAAAGCGAAAGCCTTGCTTTTCATCATCAGGCAGCGCATTCCAGTAACGGCGCGTGGCTTCCAGCAGGTTATATGTGCCGACAATATTGGTTTGGATAAACTCGGCAGGGCCGTCAATCGAGCGGTCAACATGTGACTCCGCTGCGAGGTGCATCACTGCGCTGGGTTTGAACTCAGCAAATACGGCGTCTAATGCTGCGCTGTCGCAGATATCAACTTGGTAAAAGCTATAGCGTGATGAATCCTTGGCCTTGGCAAGTGATTCGAGGTTGCCTGCATAGGTCAGCTTATCGAGGTTGGCGACGACGCACTGCGTGTTCTCAATCAGGTGACGAACTACAGCAGAGCCAATAAATCCCGCGCCGCCGGTTACAATAATCCGCATTAATGCTTCTCCGCTAAAGCTACTTTCCAAAGTGCTTTGATCTAAGTTTTCTAACCTGCGTATGTTACATCATCTTCCTGCCTGATTCTTCCAAGCCCAGTGTTTTCTATATGGCAACGCGTTTCAGAGAAACTGACTATTTAGTCAGTTATCTGCTGCTGAAGCTTGCCCAATGATGGGGCGACGGTTAGGGTGGCTTGCTCGCCTAACTTTGAAGACACTGGACGCCCTGTGAAGCCTGTATCAAAGACCTTGCTGCTGATTGCTCTGATCATTGCGGCAATAAATCTACGCCCTGGTATTACCTCACTTGCTCCGCTGATTGAGCGGATTGCCGAAGAGCTAGCGCTGAGCCGCAGTTTGATTAGCCTGACCACGGCGCTACCGGTTTTATGTATGGGGTTGTTGGCGCCGTTTGCGCCGCGTATCGCGCTAAGTCTGGGCTTGGAACGCACAATTACTCTGTGTTTGGTCCTCATCACAGGGGCTTTATCGACCCGTTTGATCGGTGACTCGACGCCTATTCTGATTGGCAGTGCTGTTGTCATGGGCGCTGCAATTGCGATTGCCGGGCCGCTATTGTCCGGTTTTATCAAACGTCATTTTATCGGCCATGTAGGCAAGGTGGTCGCGTGGTATTCGTTGAGCATGGCGATTGGCGGTGCTGCAGGTGCTGTGTTGACCGTACCTGCTACACAACTGCTTGGTGACAACTGGTCGCGCGGCTTAGCCGTTTGGGCGTTACTGGGAATAGCTGGAGTGTTTTTGTGGCTGTTCGTGCCCAATCTGAACACGCCTGCGCAGGCTGCTGAGCAACCTGCAGGCTTGCCATGGTGCAAACCTCGCGCTTGGCTTATCAGTGGTTTTTTTGCGTTGCAGGCTGGTTTGTTCTACGCCATCGCAACCTGGACCGTTGCCCGTTATCACGAAGCGGGCTTCAGCCTGCTACACAGTAATAATTTGTTTGGCATCATCATGTTGATGGGCTTGCCCAGTGCGTTTCTATTGCCTTGGTTGGCTCAGCGCTTTAACAACCGCTATGCCTTGTTGATGCTGTGTGGGGCTACGTCTGCACTGTGTTTGGCGATGATTACCTTTATGCCGAGACTATTGCCTGAGGTGTGGGCGGTCGCTCTGGGTTTTGCACTCAGCGGCTCGTTTGCCTTGTCGTTGGTGTTGCCGCTGTATGAAACTGATTCGCCGCTGGACGTCAGCCGTTGGACTGCAATGATGTTGTTCATGGGGTACAGCTTCGGTAGTTTGATGCCGGTTATCACCGGCTTTATGCGCGACTTTTCCGACTCATACTTGTTGCCCTTTGCAATGATGATGAGTATGGCTTTGTTGATGACTGTACTGGCCGGCTTCTTGCGCCACGGTGCCCGCAAGTCCCAATAGGGTGGATGATGCTTTTCCATCCACCATTTGTAGCTGCGGTATTTGGATATCTACATGGCCCTTGGTGGACAAGCTTCGCGTTGTCACACCCTACGAATTGCTTTTGTAGGGTGGGTAACGCCTTTTTACCCACCATCCGGTGGCGCGAGTATTTGGCTGATGGCATGTGATCTTGGTGGACAAGCTTCGCGTTGTCACACCCTACGGATTGCTTTTGTAGGGTGGGTAACGCCTTTTTACCCACCGTCCGGTGGCGCGAGTATTTGGCTGATGGCATGTGATCTTGGTGGACAAGCTTCGCGTTGTCACACCCTACGGATTGC
>NZ_JBLXAP010000008.1:0-195618 GCF_048265905.1 Pseudomonas sp. | reverse complement strand
AAAAAACTGCGAAAAGCGGCCGAGGTCGCGCTCGACTTTACGTGTTGTAAATGAGCATTTTGAGCAGTTTTTTAACGAAGTAATATCTAGCGCAGTAGTTTTTCAGTGGTTCCTTAGGTCGGGTTGACGTGATTTTGCATATCAGCCTGTATCCGCAAGAGGCTACTGCAACTATGTATGACCGCGATTTACAAGCCCTGTTCGCTGAGCCATAAATTGAGCGCGGCCATTTGCCAGAGTTTCGAGCCGCGTAATGGCGTCAGCTGGCCGTCTGGATTGCTTAGCAATTTATCCAGCATGGCCGGGTTGAACACGCCACGGTCTTGGCTGGGGTCGGTAAGCAGATCACGCACCCAACCGAGTGTTGCGCCTTCAAGGTGTTTAAGACCAGGAACCGGGAAGTAACCCTTTTTACGGTCGATGACCTCGGCAGGAATAACCTTGCGCGCAGCTTCCTTGAGCACGTATTTGCCGCCGTCAGGCAGCTTGAAGCGTCCAGGCACACGTGCCGAAAGCTCAGCCAAACGATAGTCGAGGAACGGCGTGCGCGCCTCTAAGCCCCAGGCCATGGTCATGTTGTCCACTCGCTTGACCGGGTCATCAACCAGCATCACCGTACTGTCGAGGCGCAGGGCTTTGTCGACTGCAGCGCTGGCGCCCGGTTGCGCGAAGTGTTCACGGACAAATTCACCAGCGTGGTCATCGGTCAACCAGGCAGGCTGTACGCAAGCCGCATACTCATCGTGTTCACGGTCGAAGAAGGCTTGGCGATAGGCGCTAAACGGGTCATCCGCGCCATCAACCAATGGATACCAGTGATAACCGGCAAACAGCTCATCAGCGCCTTGGCCGCTTTGTACCACTTTGCAGTGTTTGGCGACTTCACGCGAGAGTAGATAAAAAGCAATGCAGTCATGACTGACCATCGGCTCGCTCATCGCGCGGAACGCCGCTGGCAACTGATCGAGAATTTCGTTTTCACCGATGCGCAGCTGGTGGTGATTGGTGTTGAAGCGCTCGGCAATCAGGTCCGAATACTGGAACTCATCGCCGCGTTCGCCACCAGCATCCTGAAAGCCAATCGAAAAGGTCGAAAGGTTTTCCACGCCTGCTTCACGGAGCAAGCCAACCAGCATGCTCGAATCAACACCGCCCGAGAGCAGTACACCAACGTCGACCGCCGCCCGCTGACGAATCGAAACTGCTTCACGCATGCCGTCAAGGACACGGTCACGCCAGTCTTCAAATGTGTAGTTCTGCTCGTCGGCTCGTGGACCAAAGTCCAGCTTCCACCAGCTTTGCTGTTCGCACTTACCGTTGGCATCAATGCGCATCCAGCTCGCCGCTGGTAGTTTTTCGACGCCTGCCAGAATGGTGCGTGGCGCAGGCACTACCGCATGAAAGTTGAGGTAGTGATTGAGCGCAATCGGGTCGAGGGTTTTGCCGATATCACCGCCTTTAAGCAGAGCAGGCAAGCTCGATGCAAAGCGCAGGCGTTGGCCAGTGCGTGACATATACAGCGGCTTGATGCCGAGGCGGTCACGGGCGATGAACAGCTCTTGGTTATCGCGCTCCCAAACAGCAAAGGCAAACATGCCATTGAGCTTGGGCAGCATGTCTTTGCCCCAGGCGTGATAGCCCTTAAGCAACACTTCGGTGTCGCCGCCTGAGAAAAAGCGATAACCCAGCGCTTCGAGTTCAGCACGTAATTCTGGGTAGTTGTAGATGGCGCCATTAAAGACCATGGACAAGCCCAGATCGCTGTCGATCATCGGCTGGCCAGAGGCCTCGGCGAGGTCCATGATTTTTAGTCGGCGGTGGCCGAGGGCGATAGGGCCTTGGCTGTGGAAGCCATGGGCATCGGGGCCGCGAGGGGCCAGATGATGGGTAATTCGTTCGACTGCAGCTAGATCGGCTGGTCGGTTATCAAAGCGTAGTTCACCTGCTATTCCGCACATATATCCTTACCGGTATTGCCGTTGGGGAGTGGTTGAGGCATTGCCTAACCTTTTACACCAAAACAAAAAAATGCTTTCATGTCAAAGTTTATGGCAGCAAGTAGATAGATAAATGGCAGATAAAAAAGTTTCAGCTGAAATCAAATTGTCATCCGTCGTCGCGTTCGAAATGCCCGTTTTTCAAGCCTTGCGACGCTTGCAGCAGGCCGGTGAAGTGCATGCCAAACGCTTGAGCCGCTTCGGTGGTTTGACACCGATGCAGTTGATGGTTCTGCAAGTATTGGAAAAAGAATCGCGGATAACCGCGAGTGATTTGAGCGGGCGAGTGAGTCTCACCGCCGCCACGTTGTCAGGCTTACTTGATCGCTTGGAAGAGCGTGGCTTATTGCAGCGTCAGCGTGATGATCAGGATCGTCGTCGTCAGTGGTTGTTGATCAGTGATGAAGGCCGCGAACTTCTAAAACGCGCACCGTCGTTGTTACCGCCCGAGTTCAATCAGCGTCTGGCAGCGATTCCCGAGTGGGAGCGACACAACCTGACCGCCGCATTATTGCGCGCCGCCGAGTTTTGTGAAGACGAGTAGGGCGATCGAGGTCGCGTAGGGCTTCGACAACGCGAAGCTTGTCTACCAGATTTGGCAGGCAACCATTTATCGCACTGCAAATGGCGGACATAAAAGCGCTGTCTTCCCCACAGGACAAACATCACGTAGGGTGCGACAACGCGCAGCTTGTCCACCAGATTTGGCAGACAACCATTTACCGCACTGCAAATGGCGGACATAAAAGCGCTGTCCTCCCTACAGGACAAACATCACGTAGGGTGCGACAACGCGCAGCTTGTCCATCAGATTTGGCAGGCAACCATTTATCGCACTGCAAATGGCGGACATAAAAGCGCTGTCCTCCCTACAGGACAAACATCACGTAGGGTGCGACAACGCGAAGCTTGTCCACCAAAGCTGGCGCAGGCAACCATTTACCACACTGCAAATGGCGGACATAAATGCGCTGTCCTCCCTACAGGACAAACATCATTCGTAGGGTGCGACAACGCGAAGCTTGTCCACCAGATTTGGCAGGCAACCATTTACCGCACTACAAATGGCGGACATAAATGCGCTGTCCTCCCTACAGGACAAACATCACGTAGGGTGCGACAACGCGAAGCTTGTCCACCAAGTACCTTGGGGCGCTATAAATTGCGGATCAACTTGCGCAATACAAAGCGATTCGGGTGGCATCCTTCCGCAACATCACGCGGCACTGGCAATGGCTCGGCGTTTAGCCAGGCAGCGATTAACTCGCCTGAGAGGGGTGCGGTAATCAGGCCGCGAGAACCATGGCCACTATTGATATATAAGCCATCCAGCCAAGGGCACTGAATATCCGGGGTTTGCTTCGCGTTTTTACTCAGGGCCTGATAACAGTCGAGAAAAGCCTGCTGGTCAGCCAGCGGTCCAACAATCGGCAAGTAATCTGGGCTGGTGCAGCGAAATGCCGCGCGTCCGGCAAGGGTTTGTGGGTCTTGCTCAGCGATATTCAGGCGACTGCTCAGGTCGGGCGAAATTGCCTCCAGCATCTGCAAGTTACCGACATGATCGGCGCTGTTAAGGCTTAAGTCATCGCTATCAAAGTCGAAGCTGGCACCAAGCGTGTGTTCATGCAGGCGAGCTGGGGCGACATAACCTTGAGCGCACACAACGGTGCTCAATGCACGGCTTGCGGTTGTCTGCTTCAAGCTGCTGATTTGCCCGCGGATACGCTTAAGCGGCAGTTCTGCACTGTATGCAAAGCCTTTAATCTCTGCGGCACCGGCCAGCACCACAACTTCGGCGCTGGCCAGCAACTGTTCGCCATCCCAGGCTTGCCACTCTCCGCCTGCACGTACAAGTTGCAGTGCGTTGTGTTGGCTGAGCAGGGTTACGTTCGGCTGACGACTGAGCAACTCGCATAACGCAGGCGGGTGAACCCAGCCCGCTTCCGGATAAAACAAACCACCGGCAGGCAACTGGACGCCCGCTAATTGCTCGGCGGTGGCTTGGTCGACTTGTTGCAGCAAGTCGTGGGCAAATGCCTCAGCCAGTTTGCTTTGCCGTTTGTGCTCCTGGGTATTGAATGCCAGTTGCAACACGCCGCAGTCACTCCAGTCCTGGTCTCTCTCCAGACGCTCAAGCAGCCGCCGGGTGTAGCCAAAACCGCTGACGATCAAGCGCGATAGAGCGGTGCCATGGGCTGATAGCTTGAGGTACAACACGCCTTGCGGATTACCTGACGCCTCTTGCGCGATAGCTGAATGGCGTTCCAGCAAACTCACCCGCCAGCCACGAGCCGCGAGGCTGGCGGCTGTGGCGCAACCGGCCAGACCTGCGCCAATCACCATTGCATGGCGGTTTGAGGTATTTAATGCGGGGCGGGCAAACCATGGTTTAACCGGGCTAATGGATTGCCGGTTCAGGGGCGCAGCAGGCTGCTCAGGCAAGCCAATAAACTGGCCTTTGAGTACATGCCATTTACCGCCGATGCCGGGTACGCGCTTGATTTTGAAACCTGCTTCTTTCAGCCCCCTCCGCACATCACCTGCACTGGTGAAAGAGCCAAGCGTTGCACCGGGTTTAGATAGGCGGGTGATTTCAGCGAACAATTGAGCAGACCACATTTCCGGGTTTTTAGCCGGTGCGAACCCATCGAGAAACCAGGCATCTACACAGGCATCCAATTGGCTGAACATCTGGCTGGCATCGCCGATCAGCAAGTCGAGGGTCACGCGTCCGGCAGCAAACTGCAACCGCTGAAAACCAGAGTGAATCGCTACATATTGCGACAGCAGGGCCTGACTAAAGCATGCCAACTCGGGCCACAGGCTCAAGGCGCGTTGCAGGTCGTCACGGCTTAGCGGGTACTTTTCGACACTAACAAAATGCAAGCGCGCGCTGGCCGTGGCATGTTGTTCAAACAGCTGCCAGGCACAGAAAAAATTCAGCCCGGTACCAAACCCGGTTTCAGCGATGGTCAGTTGTTGATGCTCGGCAAGCTCGCTAAAGCGCTGGGCAAGATCGTTGTTGTGCAGAAACACGTGGCGAGTTTCTGCAATGCCTTGCTGAGGTGAGAAATACACATCATCAAACACTGAGGAAAGCGGGCGGCCCTGGTCATCCCAGTCAAGTTGCGCTTGCTGATGCTGGGCGGTTTGTTGCGCTCGCTCGGTCATGGTCTTCGCTCGGGAAATCAGGGGTGCATTCTAGCCGAATCTGGGCGTCGCATATTGCCCGCGATCCTCTTCAAAACCGCAAAGCTTTGCGACAACAACGCATGTAATCCGCTAGTCTGAAGCAATCAGTTCAGGGAGATGTACATGTTCGAGTCCGCAGAGATTGGTCGCACGATAGACAAGGAAACCTTTGATGATGCCGAGCCGGCGCTGCGCGAGGCGTTGCTCGAAGCGCAATATGAGCTGCAGCAGCAAAAGCGCTTCTCGGTCATTATTCTGATTAATGGCATCGAAGGCGCAGGCAAGGGCGAGACCGTTAAGCTGCTCAACGAGTGGATGGACCCGCGGCTGATTGAGGTCAGCACCTTTGATCAGCAAACCGATGAAGAGCTGGCGCGCCCACCGGCTTGGCGCTTTTGGCGTCAGTTGCCCGCCAAGGGGCGCATTGGTGTCATGTTCGGCAATTGGTACAGCCAAATGCTTCAGGCACGGATCCACGGACGTTTGAAAAATGCTGCCTTAGATCAAGCTATCGACAGCGCTGAAGGCCTTGAGCGCATGCTTTGCGATGAAGGGACGCTGATCTTCAAGTTTTGGTTTCACCTGTCCAAAGAGCAAATGAATGCGCGCCTGAAAACCCTCAAGGACGATCCGCTGCATAGCTGGCGCATCAGTCCGTTGGATTGGCAACAGTCGAAAACCTATGACAAGTTTGTCCGTTACGGCGAGCGGGTTCTGCGCCGCAGCAGTCGTGAATATGCGCCTTGGTATGTGGTGGAAGGGGTCGATGAAAACTATCGCAACCTCACCGTTGGCCGAATCCTGCTGGAAGGCTTGCAGGCCGCACTCAAATCTAAAGATCGCCCAGTGCCTCAGCCTCATGCTGCGCCGTTAATTGCTTCGCTTGAGGGCAATGGTTTGCTCGATAGCCTGGACATGTCCCGGGCGCTGGAAAAAGACGACTACAAAGAACAGCTGGCGATGGAGCAGGCGCGTTTGTCAGGCTTGATGCGTGACAAACGAATGCGCAAGCACTCGGTGATCGCGGTGTTTGAGGGTAATGACGCGGCGGGTAAAGGTGGAGCCATCCGCCGCGTAGCTGCGGCAATGGACCCGCGCCAATACCGGATCATTCCAATTGCTGCGCCGACTGATGAAGAGCTGGCGCAACCCTACTTGTGGCGATTCTGGCGACATATTCCGGCACGCGGCAAGTTCAGTATTTTCGACCGTTCGTGGTATGGCAGGGTGCTGGTTGAACGGGTGGAAGGCTATGCTTCGCCAGCGGATTGGCTGCGTGCATACGGCGAGATCAATGACTTTGAAGAGCAGTTGACCGATGCCGGTGCAGTTGTCGTCAAGTTTTGGTTGGCGATTGATCAAGACACCCAGCTAGAGCGGTTTAAGGCGCGAGAGAAGATCCCGTTCAAGCGTTTCAAAATCACCGAAGATGACTGGCGCAATCGCGAGAAGTGGCCGCAGTATCGTGACGCGGTCGGTGACATGGTCGATCGCACCAGCACCTCAATTGCGCCTTGGACCCTGGTTGAGGCCAATAACAAACACTTTGCCCGGGTTAAGGTTATACGCACTATCAATGAAGCCATTGAGGCGGCATTTGCTAAGGATTGAGCAGCGGTTTATGCGCGCAGCAGGTGCAAGTTCATATGCCTGGTGAATGATCATCGCATATGAGCATTGTACGAACTTATGCTCAATCTAACCCTTTATAGCGGTGCACTTGCTAGTAGCGATGCCCGTCGGCTCATCATGGAGAACAGCTATGCGTGAAGTAGTGATTGTCGAGAGTGTCAGGACCGGTCTGGCCAAATCATTCCGCGGTAAATTCAACATGACCCGCCCAGACGACATGGCGGCGCATTGTGTTAATGCTTTGCTTGAGCGTACAGGCATTGACCCGCAACTGGTTGATGATTGTATTGTCGGCGCTGGCTCCAACGAAGGCGCCCAAGGCATGAACATTGGGCGGAACGTGGCTGTACTGTCTGGCTTGGGCACGAATGTGGCCGGTATGACGCTCAATCGCTACTGCTCGTCGGGTTTGCAATCCATTGCGATTGCCGCCAACCAGATCGCTTCTGGCTGCAGTGACGTTATCGTCGCGGGCGGTGTTGAGTCGATCAGCATGACCCTGAAAAGCATCAACATGGACAACCTCTACAACCCGATTTTGCAGGAAAACGTTCCGGGGATTTATTACCCGATGGGGCGCACTGCCGAAATTGTGGCGCGTCGCTATAACATCAGCCGTCAAGCGCAGGACGCGCTCGCTCTGCAAAGCCAGCAACGTACTGCCAAGGCGCAGCAAGCTGGGCTGTTTGCTGATGAAATCGTCCCGATGAACGTTAGCTACCAGGTCGAGGATAAAGCCACGGGCGAGAAATCAATCGTTGCAGGAGTGGTTGATCACGACGACTGCAATCGCCCGGATACCACCCTGGAAAGCCTCGAAGGTTTGAAGCCGGTATTTGCCGAGGATGGCTCAGTTACGGCTGGCAATGCTTCACAGCTGTCGGATGGCGCTTCGATGACTTTGATCATGAGTCTGGATAAAGCGCTTGAGCTGGGCCTCAAGCCCAAGGCGTATTTCCGCGGCTTTACTGTGGCCGGTTGTGAGCCTGATGAAATGGGTATCGGGCCAGTGTATGCGGTGCCTAAACTGTTGAAAGCCAAAGGCTTGAGTGTTGCCGACATCGATCTGTGGGAGCTCAATGAAGCATTCGCCTCGCAATGCCTTTATTGCCGTGATGAGCTTGGAATCGATAACGAGAAATACAACGTCAATGGCGGCTCGATCTCCATTGGTCATCCGTTTGGCATGACCGGTTCACGACTGGTTGGCCACATGATTCGCGAGCTACAACGCCGCGAACTGCGCTATGGCGTGGTGACCATGTGTGTGGGCGGTGGCATGGGAGCAGCGGGGCTATTTGAGGCTTATCGTCCATAAAGCGAACAATGCGAAGCTCGTCCGCCGCGGCTTAAACAGCGCAATGTTAAGGCAACACAGTTGTTGATGCACAAAAACCGCGCAATTTTGCGCGGTTTTTTGTGGGTATCAGTTTGATGGTTGCGACTGGAGCCTAGAACGTTCTGCTTTCGATTAGTTGGTGCGACTGAATCATACGCTGCACATAACGTTCGATCTGGTGTTCGGCATCTATGCGCGTGAAGAACGGGCCTTCCAATGTGCCTTCACGGGTCGAGAAGAAATATTGACCATTTATTGAACTGATGCGATCACAGCGATAGTGGGTTTCGGGTCCGGGGTCAATAGCGCGCTGGCCTAGCATGTCTCCATCCTCAGTTTGGGAATCTCTGAAAACGACTGCGCTACTTTTCTCAGAGGCTCGTGGGAAATAAGGTTTTTCTGAGTGTAACCGGCAATATGGATTTTGTGCGGCAGGGCGATAAGTGGTTGTTTTGCAGTGTGTTAGGTTGATTTGTCGGTATTTTGGCGACAACTTACTGGCTTTTAGAGCTGCGCTTAATCACGCCCAGGCGCCCAGGTTTTCAGCTTTGCGTAGCCACTCCTGACGCTGGTCTTCGGATGCGGTGTGGATGGAGGCGAACTCAGTCAAACGGCAGGGTTTTATGCCGCAGCTGTAGAGTGTTGCTCGAGTGATACGGCTATGTGCAGGCGCACCAAATCGCCAAGGTATACGCCATGTAGGTGTATCGAGCGTGACGAGGATATCGGCTGTGCGCCCGCTCAACAGTTTGTCCCATTGGCATGAGTTTGCGTGGTATTTGAAGGCAAAGCCGGGCATCAGTACGCGCTCGAAAAAGCCTTTGAGCAAGGCGGGCGGACCGCCCCACCAAACCGGATAAACCAGTAAAAGATGCTCGGCCCAGTGAATCTGCCTTTGCGCTTCAAGCAAGTCAGGTTCAAGTTTTTGCGTGCTTTCATAGCCGCTGTGCAGCACAGGGTCGAATGCCAGTTCGCCAAGGCGTAACTGGCGAACCACGTGGCCTTCGTTACGCGCTCCATGTGCATAGGCATCGCTTAGCGCATGGCACAGGCTATTGCTCTTGGGCGTGCCAAGGATGATCAAGATGCGTTTGCCATCGCCTTCATTAGGTGTGGCACCGCTCTTGATTGATTCAGTCATGGCGGGGTTCCAGCATGTTTTCTGGGCGAACCCATTGATCAAACTCTTCAGCGCTCAGATGGCCCAGCTCGATCGCGGCCTGACGCAAAGTGGTGCCGTCGTGATAAGCCTTTTTCGCGACTTCAGCAGCCTTGTCGTAGCCAATATGCGGGTTGAGTGCTGTCACCAGCATTAAGCCGTTATCAAGATGCTTGGCCATCTGCTCAGCATCAGGCTCCAGACCTGCGATGCAGTGCTGCTGAAAGTTACTGCAACCATCGGCCAGCAAGCGAATCGACTGCAAGATGTTGTGAATGATTACCGGTTTGAACACGTTTAGCTGCAGGTGGCCCTGACTGGCGGCAAAGCTAATGGTGACATCGTTGCCCAACACCTGGCAGGCCAGCATCGACAAGGCTTCACACTGCGTTGGGTTAACCTTGCCCGGCATGATTGAGCTGCCTGGCTCGTTGGCAGGTAACTTCACTTCTGCAAAGCCCGCACGTGGTCCTGAACCAAGCAAGCGCAAGTCGTTGGCGATTTTCATCAAGCACACGGCCAAGGTTTTTAACGCCCCGGACATGTTGGTTAATGGCTCATGGCCTGCCAGCGCAGCAAACTTGTTTGGCGCACTTATCAGCGGTAAACCACTCAGTGCTGCGAGCTCGGCTGCGATTGCCTCGCCAAAGCCGGGTGGTGAGTTCAAGCCGGTCCCCACTGCCGTGCCGCCTTGGGCTAACTCACACAGGGCGGGAAGGGCGCCACGAATAGCGCGCTCGGCGTAGTCAAGCTGGGCGACATAGGCTGACAGCTCTTGGCCAAAGGTAATAGGTGTGGCGTCCATCATATGGGTGCGGCCGGTTTTGACCAGGTTGGCGTGGCGCGCAGATTGTTCGGCGAGCCCGCCGGATAGCTCAGCAATCGCCGGAAGCAGTTTCTGGGTAATCGCTCTTACCGTGGCGATATGCATGGCGGTAGGGAAACTGTCATTAGAGCTTTGCGCGCGATTGACGTGGTCGTTGGGATGAACCGGACTTTTACCGCCACGTTCGCCACCTGCCAGTTCGTTAGCACGACCGGCAATGACTTCATTGACGTTCATGTTGCTTTGCGTGCCGCTGCCGGTTTGCCAGACCACCAGCGGGAATTGGTCGTCATGCTGCCCGGCAATGATTTCATCGGCCGCTTGCTCAATGAGTCGGGCGATATCTTGCGGCAGATCACCAATGCGGTCGTTAACTCGCGCTGCGGCCTTTTTGATCAATGCCAGCTCGTGAAGCACAGCCAAGGGCATGCGCTCCTGGCCAATTGCAAAGTTGAGCAGTGAGCGCTGGGTCTGGGCGCCCCAGTAGGCGTTTTCAGGTACTTCGATTGGGCCGATGCTGTCTGTTTCGGTCCGGGACATGACAATCCTCCAGTGACGGAACCTTTGAATACCGCTGCAGCCTCGAAGGGGACGCAACGCAAGTCGAGTGCCTATTTATAACCCGTAAAGCCGAGCGCGACCTCAGTTGCATTTGAGCTGTTCGCTTTTGCAGAAGGTTATTGGATGGCCTAAGGAGTTTAGGCTGCAATTGCAGCGCTGGTAATTTGATATGCCAGATTGCTGAAGATTCTGGCTGTTGGCGAGACTTACCAGCGAGCGTCGGTGGTGCCGAGCCAGCCAAGTGCGGCTTTAACTGGCACATGCTCGCCTTGTGGGCTGACGAGTTCGCCGTCGAAGTGGCCAAACCACTGGCGAGTGTCAGCGAAAAGCGGTCCAACGTGCCGCGAGGCCTGGTGCAGTTGGCGTGGGGTGAATGTCAGGTTGACCCGTTGATTAAGCGTTTTGATTGACCAGCTTGCGAGCGGTTCGGCGTGCATTGGCGTCATTTCGATACTGTCGGCAAGCTGCTCTAACTTCCCACCAAACCACAATGCGTTCTCTGAAAGGCCGCTGTAATCGATCCAATGCGTGCCGAAGTTACCCGCAATGCCGCCAGGTCCGGCGAATGCTGCGCGTTTCCAGTGAGTATTGAGCGGCCACACGCCGCGGCCGAAGTCCATCGCAGCGAAACTTTGCCCAGGCTCGCAGCTATAGCTGCGATTGCCCAGCTTCACGCTACCGCTAAGTGGCAAACCGAGCTGGCGGCATGTTGCATGAAAACTATTGGGCCCCATCGGTGCGACTAAATTGACGGACTCAAGGTGGGTTGGCCGCTGAATATCCAGCAATATCTCAATTGGTGGCCCGCTTAAATTGCTGGCGCTCAGGCTCAAGCAGGCGCGCCCCGGATATTCGCTGAGTTGGAATGACAGCCTGCGGTGATCAAATGCATGGCTTTGCTGGGGTCTGTCTGGCAGTTGGCAGCCGCGGCCGAGCGCGCGCATTTGACTGAAACTTGCAGACTCACCGGTTTCAAGATCAAGAAAGTAGGCCGCGCCGTAGCCTACATAGTCGAGATCTGCCTGGGTGACGGAGAGCATCCATTGAGGCGTGGTAAAGCACCAATGGTTCCAGCGCTTGCGCCGCCCTTTGTGCTGCAACAGCGCACAATTAACCTGTGGACGATTTGACCAGCCAATGGCTTCAGGATTGAGCGCGCCGTTACTCAGGCATAAGTCTGTCTGGGTGAAAACAGAGGAGTGAATGGCGCTGTTCATCGTACACATCCATGTGGGTGCAGCGCGACTGCGCGGCAGTTATTCAGATAATAGAGCATTTGCGGCGGTGAGCATGCCTTTACTGGGTAAACTGCTTCAAGTCATGGCAGTTTGCTTATGAGTGGTTCGTGACCGAGCGCACAAACCCCGCTTTAAGTGCATGAGTATGGACAATTCTACGAATTATTCAGTGCTTGGGCACAAAATGGCCTTAGTGGCTGTCCAACTCGATTCAACCCTTTGTCAGGAGTCGCCAATGCCTCGTTTTCCGGTTCTATGCCTCGCTGCTGTGCTGTCATGCGCCAGTGCTCAGGTGTTCGCAGATGCAGCCAGTCACGCAGCCGATGCAGAGCGGTTTTTACAGTTAGCCCATGCCGACAAGCTTGCCGTACCAGTTTATTCACAAGTGCAGCAGATGTTTGCTCAGCGTTTTGCCCAAAGTGGCGCAGGCGGAGAAAAGAAGGCGCTACTGGAGTCCTACCAAGCTAAAGCAGATGCGGTGCTTGATCAGTCCATCAGCTGGAACAAGGTCAAACCTGACCTCGTTAAGCTCTACACCAGCAACTTTACTGAGCAAGAGCTCAAAGAGCTGATCAAGTTCTATGAGTCGCCAGTCGGTATGAAAGTGCTGAAAACCATGCCGCGTCTGACTGCTCAATCTGCAGAGCTGACCCAGAGCAAGCTTGAGCCTGCCGTACCTAAGGTTAATAAGTTGCTGGAAGACATGACCAAGGAACTGGGTCCTAAGAAGTCTTAATCTGCGCTGCATCCGTGCATTTTTGCTAGATGATGAAAAATGGCTTTGGCTTGAGCTTTACACTTCGTAAACTCATTGCCTGAGCCATTTTTTTTGCGCTGCGATTAAGTAAGCATGCGCTAAGGAACCTCTGAAAAAGGTAGCGAGCGACGATAGGATAAGGCAAAAAACTGCGAAAAAGTGACCGGGGTCGCGCTCGACTTTACGGGCTGTAAATGAGCATTTTGAGCAGTTTTTTAACGCAGTAATATCGAGCGCAGTAGTTTTTCAGAGGTTTCCTGAGTCTCACAACGGTATTTTGGAGTCGAAAATGACAAAGCAAGCGCAGCTTGAGGCCGCACTCGCAACCTTGCAGCCTGAGCATATGCAGGTGCTGGATGAGAGCCACATGCACAGCCGTGGCCTTGAAACACATTACAAGGCCGTGATCGTCAGCGAGCAGTTTCAAGGGTTGAACGCGGTCAAGCGCCACCAGAAAGTCTATGCCAGCCTTGGCGATTTGATGGGACAGATCCATGCTCTGGCGCTGCACACATACACCGCACAAGAGTGGGCCAAGAATGCGACTGCACCAGCGTCACCCACCTGTTTGGGCGGCAGTAAGCACGACAAGTAGGGCAGATAGCGCTTTTTACCCACCATTTTGCGCTATGGATATTATGTAGAGGTTCTGGCTCATCTTTGAAAATTTCGCTGTCTGATTCATGGTCGACAAGCTGCACGTTGTCGCACCCTACGCTCACAGCCATAAAAAACGTTAAACTAGGCACCGCACCGGCAATGGCCGGTGCCGCTGTCAATTAAACACCAGTGAATCAATTACCAGTCCGCCCTTTACGTGGGCGACTACTGAGGAAGTAAAAGCATGACCGACAAAATTGTCGTTGCAGCGTTGTATAAATTCGTCTCGCTGCCAGATTTCCATGAGCTGCGCGAGCCGCTGCTCAACACCCTGATCGAAAACGGCGTTAAAGGCACTTTGTTGATTGCCGAAGAGGGCATTAACGGGACTGTTTCAGGTAGCCGTGAAGGCATTGACGGGTTATTTGCATGGTTTGCTCAAGACCCGCGCCTGGCCGATGTCGATCACAAAGAATCGTATTGCGATGAGCAGCCGTTCTATCGCACCAAGGTCAAGTTAAAGAAAGAAATCGTCACCCTTGGCGTTGAAGGTGTCGACCCTAACAAGCAAGTGGGCACCTATGTCGAACCTAAAGACTGGAACGCACTGATTGCCGATCCTGAAGTGCTGCTGATTGATACCCGTAACGATTACGAGGTTTCGATTGGTACATTCGATGGCGCTATCGACCCTAAGACGAAAACCTTCCGCGAGTTCCCTGAATACGTAAAAGCTAACTTCGATCCGGCCAAGCACAAGAAGGTCGCGATGTTCTGCACCGGTGGTATTCGCTGTGAAAAGGCCTCTAGCTACATGCTTAACCAAGGTTTTGAAGAGGTTTATCACCTGCAGGGCGGGATTCTTAAATACCTCGAAGAAGTGCCGCAGGAAGAGTCGAGCTGGAAAGGTGATTGCTTTGTTTTCGACAATCGAGTCACTGTTCGTCATGACTTGACCGAAGGTGAATACGATCAATGCCACGCCTGCCGCACACCGATCTCGGTGGCTGATCGCGAGTCGGAGTTCTTCACCCCCGGTGTGAGCTGCCCGCATTGTTGGGATTCTCTACCGGAGAAAACCCGCGCCGGTGCCCGTGAGCGGCAAAAGCAGATTGAGCTGGCCAAACAGCGCAATATGCCGCACCCCCTTGGTTTCAATCCGCGTTTAAAAAAACAAGGCTAAACCATGCAAACTCGCTTGCTCTACGTGATGGACCCGATGTGTTCGTGGTGCTGGGGTTTTGCCCCCGTGTTCCAGTCTCTCGCGGAGCAAGCGCAAGCTCAGGGAGTCGAACTGCACCTTATTGCCGGCGGTTTGCGTACGGGCAGTGGCGCAGCGTTGGATAACACCACCCGCAATTACATCCTTGAACATTGGCAGGCTGTTGCTGATGCAACGGGGCAGCCGTTCAAGTTTGATGGTGCCTTGCCCGATGGTTTTGTTTACGACACCGAGCCCGCCTGCAGAGCATTGGTCACAGCGCGCAACCTTGATCCGCAAAGTGCTTGGCCGCTGGTTAAGTCAATTCAGCACGCCTTCTATGCTGAAGGTCGCGATGTCAGCCAAGCCAGTATTCTAGTTGAGCTGGCGGAGAAGGCTGGGCTACCGCGTATCGTTTTTGCCGAAGCCTTTGACAGCGCCGAGCAACACGCGGCCACGGCTGATGACTTCACCTGGGTTCAAGATTTGGGTATTGCGGGCTTTCCAACGCTGCTCGCTGAGCGTGACGGGCAGCTTGCATTAGTGACTAATGGTTATCAGCCGCTCGAAAGTTTGTCGCCATTGTTGGCGCGCTGGTTAGAGCGCGCAGCCAATGCGTGATCAGCTGAGCTGGGCGGAAATTCGTCGCCTGGCTTTTCGTCACCGTAAAGCCCTGTACCTCGCCAACGCTGTTGCTGTACTGGCGACACTCTGCAGTGTACCGATTCCGTTGTTATTGCCTTTGTTGGTTGATGAAGTCCTGCTCAAACAGGGCGATGCAGCGCTGCAGGTCATGAACAATTTCTTGCCGGTTAGCTGGCAAAGCGCGGTCGGTTATATCGGCTTGATGCTGGCACTGACATTTGTGTTGCGCGTCAGTGCCTTGATATTCAACGTGTTGCAGGCTCGATTGTTTGCACGGCTGTCGAAAGACATCGTCTATCGAATCCGTGTGCGCCTGATCGAGCGGCTAAAGCGTATATCGCTATCTGAATACGAAAGCCTGGGCAGCGGCACAGTCACCACCCATCTGGTGACGGATCTCGACACCCTGGATAAGTTTGTCGGTGAAACCCTCAGCCGATTCTTGGTGGCGATCCTGACGCTGGCCGGCACATCGGCAATATTGCTGTGGATGCACTGGCAGTTAGCCTTGTTGATTTTGCTGTTCAATCCGCTGGTTATCTACGCCACGGTGCAGCTCGGCAAGCGGGTCAAGCACCTGAAAAAACTCGAAAACGACAGCACTTCGCGCTTCACTCAGGCATTGACTGAAACCCTGGATGCTATTCAGGAGATTCGTGCAGGCAATCGCCAGGGTTTTTTCCTCGGCAGGCTCGGTACCCGGGCGCAAGAGGTGCGTAATTTTGCTGTAGCGTCACAGTGGAAGAGCGACGCATCCAGCCGAGCCAGTGGCTTGCTCTTTCAGTTTGGTATCGACGTGTTCCGTGCAGCGGCGATGCTTACCGTGCTGTTCTCAGATTTGTCGATCGGTCAGATGCTCGCGGTGTTCAGCTATTTATGGTTCATGATTGGCCCGGTCGAGCAATTGCTCAGCCTGCAATACGCGTTCTATGCCGCGGGTGGGGCGCTGTCACGGATCAATGAGCTGCTTGCGCGTCGTGATGAGCCGCAATATGCCGGTGGCGCTGATCCTTTCAGTGGGCGAGAAACCGTCGGCATCGAGATTGAGCAGCTGTCCTTTTCCTACCAGGACGAGCCAGTGCTCGACCAGCTTAACCTGCAAATTGCACCGGGCGAGAAAGTAGCCATTGTCGGGGCTAGCGGCGGCGGTAAAAGCACCTTGGTGCAACTGTTGCTGGGCTTGTACAGCGCGCAAAGTGGATCGATTCGTTACGGTGGCTGCAGTCTGCAGAATATTGGCCTTGAGCAGGTGCGCGAGAACGTGGCGGTGGTGCTGCAGCATCCGGCATTGTTTAACGACTCCGTGCGCGCCAACCTATGCATGGGCCGAGAACGCAGTGATGAAGCCTGCTGGCACGCACTTGAAATAGCCCAGCTGGCGACCACCATCAAGCAACTGCCTAAAGGCCTGGACAGTATCGTCGGCCGTTCTGGCGTGCGTTTATCTGGCGGCCAGCGTCAACGCCTGGCCATCGCCCGGATGGTGCTGGCCGAGCCGAAAGTGGTGATTCTCGATGAGGCGACCTCCGCATTGGATGCCGCGACTGAGTATGCTTTGCATCAGGCCATGAGCCAATTTTTGGTCGGTCGCACGACACTGATCATCGCTCACCGTTTGTCGGCGGTGAAACAAGCCGACCGGGTATTGGTGTTCGATGGCGGCTGTATTGCCGAGGATGGTGATCATCATCAATTGATCGCAGATGGTGGCTTGTACGCACGTCTCTACGGCCATTTGCAGCAGTAGCCAAGGTTTGTAGGGGCAAGTGCTAGGGTTATGGCTAACAGGATTTCGCCGAGCTCTGATGTAACAAGTGCGTGACGTAACAAGTGCGTGTGGTCGGCGTCGAATCAACATTCGTCACACCATAGCCGGCTTCTGGGCCGAGCCACCCAAGCGTAATGATTAACTAACGAGGGATACGTGAATGAATCGAGTCAAGGTTGAATTTGCTGGTAGCTCCGGGCAGCAGTTGGCAGGTTTGCTAGAGCTGCCAAATAGCTTGCAGCCAGTGAAGTACTACGCGCTTTTTGCCCACTGCTTCACCTGTGGCAAAGATATCGCCGCCGCATCACGAATTAGCCGCGAATTGGCAGACCAAGGCATCGCAGTGTTACGGTTCGATTTCACGGGGCTGGGTAACAGCGACGGCGATTTTGCCAACACCAACTTCACATCCAACGTTCAGGACCTGGTTGCCGCTGCGAAGATGCTTGAGGCTAAGTATGCCGCGCCCAGGTTGATCATTGGCCATAGTCTCGGCGGTGCTGCAGTTCTTTCTGCGGTCGACAAAATTCCGTCATTGCAAGCGGTTGCGACCATTGCTGCACCTTCCACCGCGCACCACGTACAGCATTTATTTGACAGCTCAAAATCCGAAATCGAAGCACAAGGCGAAGCCAAGGTTAAGCTGGGCGGTCGTGAGTTTTCGATCAAGAAGCAACTGATTGAGGATCTCGATCAATACGCCGATTTACAGCATATTGCGCGCTTGCGATGCCCTTTGATCGTGTTTCATTCACCGCTTGATAACATCGTGTCGGTTGATGAAGCTGCGAAGATTTTTACCGCGGCCAAGCACCCGAAAAGCTTTGTTTCTCTGGATAAAGCGGATCACTTGCTGAGCAAAAAGGAAGATGCGCGTTATGTCGCCAAGACCCTTGCGGCCTGGGCTGAACGCTATGTCGAGGTGCCCGCAGCTGAACCAATCGCAGCGGATCTTGAGGATGGTCACGTGTTGGTGACCGAGCTGGACAAGAAATTCCTGCGCGGTCTTTATACCCGCTCTCATCAATGGGTGTCCGATGAGCCCACAAGAGTTGGCGGCTCTGATTTAGGACCAACACCCTATGCTCTGTTGCTGATGAGCCTGGGCGCTTGTACTTCGATGACTATCCGTATGTATGCCGAGCGCAAGGGCATACCGCTGGAAGATATAAATATCCGTCTGGTTCATGACCGTGTGCATGCCGAGGACTGTGCCGCCTGTGAAGAGCGCGAAGGCCAGATCGAGCGAATCCAGCGCTTTATCAGCTTCAAAGGCGAGCAACTGACTCAAGAGCAGATCGAAAGCATGTTGAAGATTGCCAATCGATGCCCGGTGCATAAAACCCTTGAGTCCGACCCTGTCATTACCACTGAGCTGGAGAGCGGTGAGTAAGCCGCATGCTGTAAACACCCCAGAAAAACCACCTTCGGGTGGTTTTTTTATGCCTATAGATATCTAGCGGCAAGATGTTGCGCAGGGTTGGCCGCTGAGTTGGCAGCTTATTGAACCGCCTTGTAACGATAACTTTACGCAGTTTGAGCGTTAATCGCGTGGTTATTGCTATAAAACCGGGATGTAAGGAAAACGTGCCACCCAAGCCTCGTAGCAACGGAAAAGCACTGTGCTTGTGCGCTTGTTCGTCCAGCGTTCTAAGGGTGTTATGGCTGCAATAGGGCTGCTTTGAGGCAGCTTACAACCGCCCGAAAACAACAAGGAGGCGCAATGAACGCCGTGAACAAAATCGAACAGCACAACCCGATTGGTACTGATGGCTTTGAATTCGTTGAATACACAGCGCCGACGCCTGAAGGTATTGAACAACTGCGCGAGTTGTTCACGGCGATGGGTTTCACGGAAACCGCCAAGCACCGCTCCAAGGAGGTGTTTCTGTTCCAGCAGAACGACATCAACTTCGTACTCAATGGCAGCCCGACGGGTCATGTTCGTGAGTTCGGTCTCAAGCACGGCCCAAGTGCCTGCGCCATGGCTTTCCGGGTTGAAAACGCTGCGCAAGCTGCTGCCTATGTTGAGTCGCAAGGCGCTACGCTGGTGGGTAGCCACGCCAACTTTGGCGAGCTGAATATCCCGTGCGTTGAAGGGATTGGTGGTTCTCTGCTGTATCTGGTGGATCGTTTTGGCGAAAACACTATCTATGACGTGGACTTCGAGTTCATCGAGGGCCGTACACCCAACGACAATGCCGTGGGCCTGGTCAGTCTCGATCACCTGACCCACAACGTTAAGCGCGGGCAGATGGACGTTTGGTCCGGCTTCTATGAGCGCATCGCCAACTTCCGTGAGATTCGTTATTTCGATATCGAAGGTAAGCTCACCGGTTTGCTGTCGCGGGCAATGACCGCACCTTGCGGCAAGATTCGTATCCCGATCAACGAGTCGGCGGATGACAAATCGCAGATCGAGGAATTCATCCGCGAATATCAGGGTGAAGGCATCCAGCACATCGCCCTGAGCACCGATGATATTTTCGCCACCGTTCGTCAATTGCGCGCCAATGGCGTCGACTTTATGAGTACTCCAGGCACTTATTACGACAAAGTTGATACCCGTGTCGCAGGCCATGGCGAGTCAACTGAGATGCTGCGTGAGCTGAGCATCCTGATTGATGGCGCGCCGGGCGATGACGGTATCTTGCTGCAGATTTTCACCAATACGGTAATTGGTCCGATTTTCTTCGAGATTATCCAGCGCAAAGGTAATCAGGGCTTTGGCGAAGGCAACTTCAAGGCCTTGTTCGAGTCGATCGAGGAAGACCAGGTTCGTCGTGGTGTGATCGCCGCCGACTAAGCTCCTTTATGACTGATATAGGACTGGCGCAGCGATCTAAACTGCGTCAGCTGCTTTTGCCAATTTAAGGTTTGATTATGAAGTTAGCCTCACTCAAGCAAGGTCGCGACGGAGTATTGGTCGTGGTTTCCCGCGATCTCAGCCGCGCGCTCAAAGTCCCAACCATTGCCGCAACACTGCAGGCCGCACTGGATGACTGGGCCACTATTCGTCCGCAACTTGAAGCCCGTTACCAGCGCTTGAACGATGGCCTTGAAGCCGAGGCGTTCGCGTTCGAGCAGAGCGCTTGCCACAGCCCGCTGCCACGGGCTTTTCACTGGGCCGACGGCAGCGCCTATGTGAATCACGTGGAGTTGGTGCGCAAGGCGCGCGGTGCCGAAATGCCAGAGAGCTTCTGGCACGAGCCCTTGATGTATCAAGGCGGTTCTGACGCATTTATCGCTCCGCACAGCCCCATTCTTATGGCTGACGAGGCATGGGGTATCGACCTTGAGGCCGAGTTGGCGGTGATCACCGACGACGTGCCGATGGGCGTTAGCGCTGCCGAGGCCGTCGATCACGTGCAACTGCTGATGCTGGTCAACGATGTGTCGTTGCGTAATCTGATCCCGGGTGAGCTGGCTAAAGGCTTCGGCTTTTATCAGAGCAAGCCCTCGTCTAGCTTCTCGCCGGTTGCAGTGACCCCTGATGAACTGGGTGATAGCTGGAAGGGCGGCAAGGTTCACCGCCCGTTGGTTTCGCATATCAATGGTAAGTTGTTCGGTGAGCCGGATGCGGGTACTGACATGACCTTCAACTTCCCGACGCTGGTGGCCCACGCCGCGAAAAGCCGTCCATTGGGCAGCGGCACCATTATCGGTTCTGGCACCGTCTCCAACTATGACCGCAGCGCTGGATCATCTTGCCTGGCGGAAAAACGCATGCTCGAAGTGATTGAGCAGGGCGAAGCCAAAACACCGTTTCTAAAGTTTGGCGACCGCGTACGCATTGAGATGTTTGATGCCGCTGGGCAGAGCATTTTCGGCGCGATTGACCAAGCAGTGGAACGCTACGATGGCTGAGCTGACGCTCTATTCCTATTGGCGCTCCAGTGCCGCTTATCGCGTACGCATTGCCCTCAACCTCAAAGGCTTGGCGTATCAACAGGTAGCGGTGCATCTGGTCAAGGATGGTGGTGAGCAATTGGCGCCAGCGTATCAGCAGCTCAACCCACAAGGCTTGTTGCCGCTGCTGGTCGATCAAGTGTCTGGCGCTGATGAAATCAAAATTGCTCAGTCGCTGGCGATCATCGAATACCTTGAAGAAGCGTTTCCCGTACCCGCACTGCTGCCAGTCGAGCCAGCATTGCGTGCGCAAGTTCGGGCGCTGGCGCTGCACATCGCCTGTGATGTGCACCCCTTGAATAATTTGCGTGTGCTGAAGTACCTGTCGACCGAGTTGGGCATTGCCGATGATGCCAAGACGCAGTGGTACCAACATTGGGTGCACAGCGGTTTGAAGGCAGTTGAGCAAGGGCTGGCGGTATTTGTTGACAATTTGTCCCTTGGTCAGCGGCCTGGATATCTAGAAGCCTGTTTGATCCCACAGGTGTACAATGCGCGCCGTTTTAACTGTGACTTAAATGCGTATCCGCGCATTCTCGCCATGACGGCGCGTTGTGAAGCCCTCGAAGCCTTCCAGAAGGCCGCTCCGGAGGTGCAACCCGACGCAACTTGAGGTTTACAGCCTTGCGGGGAGACAGGCGTGCCAATGTTGGTGCCACTGAGCTCTTCATCACTCCGCCGCGCCACAAGCGCAGCGGGTTAGATTCCGTCACAGATAAAAACAACAGGTGACGCATGACCCGAGAAAAACCGAAAAACCTCTGGCTCTCTCGCTGGGGCTTTATCCTTGCCGCGACTGGTTCCGCCGTGGGGCTGGGTAATATCTGGAAATTCCCTTACATCACCGGTGAATACGGCGGCGGGGCTTTCGTACTGATGTACCTTGCCTGCATTCTGGCCATTGGTATTCCGGTGATGATGACTGAGATCGCCATTGGTCGCCGGGGTCGCGGCAGCCCGATTGATGCGATTGGTCGCGTGGTCAAGGAAAACAGCGGTAATCCGTTGTGGAAGGCGGTTGGCGGTATGGCCATGCTTGCCGGGTTCATGATTCTTTGTTTCTACGTGGTCGTGGCCGGTTGGGCTTTTGCCTACACCTGGAAAATGCTGGATGGCTCACTCGCAGCGACCAGCGTTGACGCCCTAGGCGCGGTATTCGAGGCGCACAATGCCAATCCTTGGCAGCTCGGCGGCTGGAGTGTTTTGGTTGCGCTGCTAACCTTGTGGATTGTTGCCAAGGGCGTGCAGAAGGGTATCGAAAGCGCGGTGCGCTGGATGATGCCGGGTTTGGCGGTGATGCTGGTGGCGTTGGTCGGTTATGCCTTTACCAGCGGCAGCTTCTCGGCGGGCTTCGATTTCCTGTTCAGCTTTGATGCCTCGAAAATCACCGGCGAAGCCTTACTCGCCGCCTTGGGCCATGCGTTCTTCACCTTGAGTTTGGCCTCTGGGGCGATTCTGACTTACGGCTCATACATTCCCGACGGCCAGTCGATTGCACGAACCACCTTTATGGTTGCCATCTGCGATACCGCTGTTGCGTTGTTAGCTGGCTTGGCGATTTTCCCGATTATCTTCGCCAACGGCATGAGCCCGAGTGCGGGTCCTGGCCTGATCTTCATGAGCTTGCCGCTGGCCTTCCAGCAAATGCCTTTTGGCACCGCATTTGGCGTGTTGTTTTTCGCCATGGTGTCAATTGCTGCGCTGACCTCGGCGATTTCAATGATCGAGGCGACTGTTGCCTATCTCAATGAAAAGCACGGTATCAGTCGTGTCAAATCCGCCGTCGTGTCCGGTTCGGTGCTGTTGGTCATTAGCTTGTTGGCGATGCTCTCGTTCAACCTGCTCGCGGGCTGGACGCCGATGGATAAGAATTTCTTCGATTGGCTGGATTACCTGACGTCACGCTGGATGATGCCTTTGGGCGGAATCTTCATCGTATTGTTTGCCGGTTATGCGCTGCGTGACGAGATCATGCGTGACGAGCTTAATCTGCCGCCGCTGGGGTACGCACTCTGGCTGTTTATGGTGCGCTATGTGTGCCCGGTGCTGATTATGATTGTGTTCCTCAATGCCCTTGGCTGGCTGGGTTTTGACCCGATTGCAGGCTGGTACTGGATTGCCGGAGCAATTGGCGTGCTGACTATCTTTGGCGAAGTTTTTCGGCCACGGGTGATGCCAGCTCTGGCAGGCCGTTAATCGATCAAGCTACATGCAACTGAAAAAGCGCAGGGCGAAAACCCTGCGCTTTTTTTGTGTCCGTGAACTGAGTCGGCTTGACGTTCTAGCCGAGTGCTTGCCGATAAAATAATGGCGAGATGCCGCCAAAGTAATGGTTCAGCTCAGCGTAAAGCTGCCGATACAGCTCATCTAGATGTTGTGATTTTGTCCACCTACGGATTGTCTGTTGCCTTGTTGTACCCGTAATAAAGGCTTTTACGGGTTATGGCGGATTAATGGCACAAGGCTTGCGATGGAGGCAGGTCCAACAAACACTGTGCCAGTTCAATCTTGCGAGCAGGCTGGCGATTTCAGTGAATAAATATAACGGAGTAGCCCCATGTCTTTGTCTGTCTCACGTCTATTCAGTGACCTTGCCGTAGGTAAAAAACTGCTCGGCGGTTTTGCCATTGTGTTGCTGCTAACTCTGGCAGTTGCCTTAACCGGTTATTGGGCTGTGGAGGCTGTTGCGAATAGACACGAGCAGGTCAACCGGTTCTCGGAAATTGACTTGGCTGTATTGGATGCTCGGCGCTTTGAAAGTATGTTCGCTCTGAAGAAAACCCCAGAAGCCGCAGCACAAACCACTCAACAGTTAACCTTGGTCAAGCAGTTGATTGCGGCGCAAGCGAGCGCGGCGGTTGGCGACAAAAAAGCCCAATTGCAGGCGATGGATGAGGCGGTTGATCAATACCGGCAACAGTTCGACGGCTTTGTCCAACTCAATGACCGGTCGCGCTCAGCCCGTGAACAAATGAGCAAGGCTGCGGGTGAGGCGCGTGATCAGTTTGATGTGATTGAATTTGAAATGTACGACGCCGTGCGTGAGTTGCGCTTGCAGGGCGACAACCTCAAAGGCAGTGATCCGCTGACTCTGGCTGAGACAGCATCAGGTTTGAGCAAGCGCATGCTTGATCTGCGCAGCAATGAAAGCTTGTACATCATTGATAAATCCGCAGACGCTTTGAAAGACTGGAAGTACACCAATGAAGATCTGGAAACTGTCGCTCGCAACTTAATGATCTGGCTCACCGATGAGCAAAAAAGTGCGATCAGCGCTGCACTGGATGCACTGAAGGTTTATCAGCAGGCGTTTGCCAATTATCAGCAGGTCATTACTGAGGGCGACAACGCTGAAAAAAGCATGGTGGAGAAAGCAGAGACGGTGTTGAGCCTGGTTGAGGTCGCCAAATCAACCGAAGATAAGCGGATGCTCGATATTCGCAATCAGTCGCTGTTAGGTTTGAGTGTCATGGCGCTGGCAGCGATGGCCGTTGGAGTGCTGGCTGCGCTATTGATTACTCGTTCGATTGTCTCGCCATTGCGCCAAGCCGTGACCTTTGCCGAACAAATCGCCGAAGGTAATCTCAGCCAAAACATTGCGAGTAACCGTGGTGATGAAGTCGGTCAGCTCATGTCTGCCATGCAGCGCATGACTTTGAGTCTGCGTGAGTTGATCAACCATATTGGCGGTGGCGTCGGGCAGATTGCTGCGGCAGCCGAACAGTTGTCGGCAATTACCGCGCAAACCAGTTCAGGCGTGCAAGAGCAGAAGCTTGAAACGGAGCAGACTGCAACCGCGATGCATGAAATGGCGGCGACTGTGCAAGAAGTTGCGCAGAATGCTGATCAAGCGTCAGTCGCGGCACGTGAAGCAGACCAGGAAGCGCAGCAGGGTAATCAAGTTGTGCAGCAGGCGGTTGGCCAAATTAATAGTCTGGCAGGTGAGGTTGAGCAATCCGCTCAAGCCATTCAGGCTCTTAACCTTGAGAGCGAGCGCATTGGCAGCGTGCTTGAGGTGATTCGTTCAGTTGCAGAACAGACCAATTTATTGGCCTTGAATGCTGCCATTGAGGCGGCGCGTGCGGGCGAGCAGGGCCGTGGTTTCGCAGTAGTTGCCGATGAGGTTCGTGCGTTGGCGCAGCGCGCCTACAGTTCAACCGAGGAAATCGAGGCGTTGATTGCTGGCCTGCAATCCATGGCTAAAGATGCAGTCACGCAAATGGACAGCAGCTTGAGTCTGACTCAGCGCACTGTAGTGCTTGCTGGCCAGGCTGGCGATGCATTGGGCCGGATTACTCAATCGGTAAGCACTATCGAGCAGATGAACCATCAAATCGCCGCAGCCGCCGAAGAGCAAAGTAGCGTGGCGGAAAATATCAGCGAGAGCATCACCCGAGTCCGGGATATCGGTGAGCAAAGCGCCTCGGCCAGCGCGCAAACCGCCGAATCCAGCGCCGAGTTGGCACGCCTTGGGGTCGAGCTGCAAGGTTTGGTCAAGCGGTTCAGGGTTCAGTAAACCTTCGATGCAAACCAAGAATGGCGGACGCAAAAAACGTCGTCCGCCATCACTGCGTAGGGTGTGACAACGCGAAGCTTGTCCACCACAGATCGGCAGGCAAGCCTTTTCGCGTGGTAAATGGCGGATAGAAAAGCGCTGTCCGCTCTACATTGCGTAGGGTGTGACAACGCGAAGCTTGTCCACCACAGGTCGGCAGGCAAGCCTTTTCGCGTGGTAAATGGCGGATAGAAAAGCGCTGTCCGCTCTACAGTCGGTTCCGGCTGATCAAGGGTTTGCTAAGTTCACTGGCCCAACTCGCCAGTGGAATAGGCGTTTGCGGCTGCCAAATGCGCGTCCACAATAGCTTCAGGCGGTTAAGGTCGCCGCGCTCGACCGGCCAGCGTTGGATCTCATCCTGAATCTGCCACTTATTGTCTTTCCAGTGGGCAAAGTCGAAGCGAAACGGGTGAAAGCCGGTCATCCCCAAGCGCAGGTCAGTGACGATCAGGCGGTCATCAATCCGGTCATAACGCAATACGCCATTGGTGAACCAGCTAAGGCGGGCCAACGCTGGCGAATTGGCTAACGCTTTACCCTGCTCGGTGCCCAGCGGAATGCGTTCAAGTGTTGGTGGCTCGCTATCAAACCAGCCAGACAGCGCCTCGTAGTAATTATCGCCATCAAGCACGATCACTCGCCATAACAAGGTATTGAACGGTGTCGGCGAGCTGAATATTTGCTGTGCTTGAATGCCTTGGCGGGCGAGCTCAGCCTCGACACGATGCTCGGCAACGTTTTTGCCGACCAGACTTGAAGCAAGGTATGCGGTCGAAATTGCCAGCGCGATAGCTGGCGCTTTGGCGACCTTGTCGCGCAGCCCGTAAATCAGCCCGAGTATCATCGCACCGAGCAAGGGCAAGGTGTAGAGCGGATCGATGATGAAAATGCTCGACCAGGCGATGGGTGTTGTGGTCATAGGCCAGAACAGCTGCGTGCCGTAGCTGGTGAAACTGTCGAGTAGCGGATGAGTGGCCAGCACCAGCCAGATTGTCAGCAGCAAACGCTGGCTGGAATAATCGGGGTTGGGCTGAAAACGCCTTATCAGCAAGGTCAATAGCAGGGCTACACCGCTGAGGACGAAGATCGAGTGGCTAAAGCCGCGGTGATAAGTCATCTGTGCGACAGCGTCGCCGTAATGAATGAGTACATCCATATCCGGCAGGGTGCCGAGCAGTCCGCCATACAGCAGTGCCTTGCGGCCTTGCCAGCGGCCAAGCAGTGCACCTTGAATGCTAGCGCCAAGCACAACCTGTGTAAGCGAATCCATTGCTGCCCCTCATATTCGAATAACGCCTACGTTAACCGGATCTTGCTCGCGCCAATGCATTGAAATGTACTAAAAAACATTTCAATACAAAGCTCAATACACTGGCTCAGCTTGGCTAAGTGCCAACTGTGACGGCATATCGGGTTATTCTGCATCCTTACTTTTGTGCAAGGTCTTGTCATGTTGGTGGTTTCAAACAGTGTTCATCTCGCCGATGACGAAATTGAGCTGACTGCGATCAGGGCTCAAGGTGCGGGTGGGCAGAACGTCAACAAGGTATCCAGCGCCATGCATTTGCGCTTTGACAGCCAGGCATCATCATTGCCGCCATTCTATAAGGAACGCCTGCTTGCGCTGCGTGACAGTCGGATTACCGCCGATGGTGTGGTGATCATCAAGGCCCAGCAGTTTCGCACCCAAGAGAAAAACCGCGCGGATGCACTGGAGCGTCTGTGCGAGCTGATTCGCAGTGCCGGCAAAACCGAAAAGGCCCGGCGTCCGACCAAACCGACCTTGGGCTCAAAGAAACGCCGACTGGAAGGTAAGACCAAGCGCGGAGCCATTAAGGCGGGACGCGGGCGCGTAGATTTTTAGTCGTCAGCAAGTCGCCAATGATCAGCTGTTGGTTAATCCCATTGAGGCGCAAAGCCCGGGTTGGCCAAGCGTTCGCCACGATCCAGTTGCGCGATTTCAGCCATTTCAGCTTCACTCAGTCTCAGGTTCATCGCCTGCAAATTGCTTTGCAGGTTTTGACGCTTGGTCGATGAAGGAATTACTGAAAAACCCGACTGCAGCAGCCAGGCCAGTGAAACCAGGGCGGGTGTGGTGTTATGGGTGCTGGCGATACGTTGCAGCAGCGGATCATTCATTACCTTGCCATACGCCAGAGGCATGTAAGCCGTCAGATGCAAGCCGTTTTCACGGGCAAATTCAACCACCTTGCGGTTTTGCAAGTAAGGGTGGATTTCGACCTGATTGGTCGCGATCTGCTCAACGCCGACGGTCTCAAATGCCTGTTGCATATGCTTGATGGTGAAGTTGGAGATGCCAATTTCGCGGGTCAACCCTTGAGCCTTGGCTTCGAGCAGGGCGCTCATGTATTCGCTAACCTGGATTTTATCGTCTGGCGATGGCCAATGGATCAAAGTGAGGTCGACATAATCCATTTTCAGCTTGCTCAGGCTTTGCTTGAGGCTTGGGATCAGATCATTGCTGGCAAGGTTATCGGTCCAGATCTTGGTGGTGACGTATAGATCCTTACGCGCTATTGCGCTGGCAGCAATCGCTTGGCCGACTTCGGCTTCATTGCCATAAATCTGTGCGGTGTCGATATGGCGATAGCCGAGTTCAAGGCCAGTGGTGACTGAATCGATGGCTTGCTGGTCTTTCAGGCGGAAAGTACCAAGGCCAAATGCTGGAAGAGACATCTTTTACTCCTAACGGCGTGAATGATTAGTAACAGCTAATTTAGGGCGATAGATTAGCTGACAGTGTAATTGGCCCGTCGTTTCGTCCGGGTTGCCCAATCAATGGCCGCCAACTGATGTTGCTTGCACTGAATTCTGCAGCTTTTATTCATGCGGAGTAATACGGTTGCAGGTGAAAGATAATTGACTAAAATTCAATAATGAAAACGACTTTAGATGAATTACAGGCCTATGTGACTGTGGTCGACAGCGGCTCTATCAGCGGAGCTGCAGAGCAACTTCAACAAACCGCTTCGGGGGTTAGTCGCGCATTAAGCCGTCTTGAAGAAAAACTTGATGTAACCCTGATGCGTCGCACAACCCGGCGCTTGGAAATTACCGAAGAGGGCATGGTTTTCCTGGCTCAGGCGCGCAAGATCCTAACTTCGGTTGAAGAAGCTGAGGAGCAGATGGCCTTGCGTCGTCAGCTTCCAGCAGGGCGTTTGCGGGTCAATGCTGCTGCGCCATTTATGCTGCACAGCATTGTGCCGCTGGTTGCAGGGTTTCGACAGCAGTATCCGGATATCGAGCTTGAGCTTAATAGCAGTGATCAGATCATTGATTTGCTTGAGCAGCGTACAGATATTGCAATTCGGATTGGCCCACTGCGTGACTCAACCCTGCATGCGCGTCCTCTTGGGAGTAGTCCGCGGCGTATTTTGGCCAGCCCCGAATACCTAAAGCTGCATGGAGAGCCGAAATCAGTTGCGAGTTTAAGTCAGCACAGTTTGCTTGGCTTCACTCAGCCAGAGTCGCTCAACCATTGGCCGTTACGCAACGAACAGGGCAATTCATACGCAATCAACCCCAGTTTATCGGCTTCCAGTGGTGAGACCTTACGTCAGCTAGCCTTGGCAGGTGCAGGCATCGTCTGTTTGGCAGGTTTTATGACTGACAAGGACCGAGAAAGCGGCAGTCTGCAGCAGGTGCTTAAGCGCGACACTGTTGAAGCGTTGCAGCCGATCAATGCTGTTTATTACCGCAATACCGCTTTGGCTTCGCGTATTACCTGTTTTATTGATTACCTCAGTCAGCAGATGCTTGAGCCCTGAAGCGCGTTGCAGCAGGCTGAATCCACATAAAAAAACCGGCGCAGTGCCGGTTTTTTATGTGCTATGCCTTTGAGTAATGGTGGACAAGCTTCGCTTCACCACGCCCAAACGGTAGGGCGGATGACACTTGTTTCATCCGCCACTGCCGGCCTAAACGTGCTCTGTAGACGGCTTGCCTACGATGCTTGGTTGGCTGTCTGCTGGGCTGGGCGTCGCGTTCGGCATTTCACTGCCAATTATCGGTACGACCTCACCTTGTGCATTGAACAACTTGCCGCTTTTGAAGTAATCACCGTCTTCCAGTGCTTCAATGTCGCGGTAGCGCAGGCTGCGCTCGGTACCGGCAACGAACACCGATTGTTGGTCTGAGTTGCCGGTCGTGATGTGGTTGAACACCAGGTTAAGCACGATCGCCATGATTGCAGCAGAGCTGATGCCCGAGTGGAAAATGGTTTCGAACCAGGCGGGGAAGGCATGGTAGAAGCTTGGCGCAGCGATTGGGATCATGCCAAAACCGATCGATGTGGCGACGATGATCAGGTTCATGTTGTTGCGGTAATCAACCTTCGACAAGGTACGAATCCCGCTGGCCGCTACAGTACCGAACAGTACGATGCCAGCGCCGCCTAGAACCGAAGTGGGTACTGCGGCAATGACCCGGCCCATGACTGGGAGCAAGCCGAGCAGCACCAGAAATACACCGCCGGTGGCAACCACGTAGCGACTTTTGATTCCCGTGACTGCAACCAAGCCGACATTCTGGGCAAAGGCGCTTTGGGTAAACGAACCAAAGATTGGCGCCAGCATGCTGGAAAGCATATCGGCGCGCAGGCCATTGCCGAGACGTTTGGAGTCAACTTTGGTTTCGATGATTTCGCCAACCGCAAGGATGTCAGCGCTGGTTTCGACCAGTGTCACCATGATCACGATGCACATCGAGATGATTGCGGCAATGTGGAAGGTCGGCATACCGAAGTGGAAAGGGCTGGGCATCGCGACCATGGTGCCGTCGCCAATGCGCGAGAAATCGGCCATGCCGAGGCTCATCGCAATCACCGTGCCGATCACCATCGACAACAGAATTGACAGGCGTGAAATGCTGGCGCTGCCAAGTTTGCTCAGTATCAGTACGCAAACCAGGGTAATCGCAGCCAGGCCAATGTTGGCCATGCTGCCGAAGTCTGGCGCGTTGCTGTTACCGCCCATGGCCCAACGGGCGGCCACTGGCATCAAGGTCAAGCCGATAGTGGTGATGACAATGCCGGTCACCAGTGGCGGAAAGAATTTGATGATTTTCGAGAATATGGGGGTTATCAATAGGCCTATCAGTGAGGCAACCACCACGGCGCCGAACACCGCTTGAATACCGCCTCCACCGTCGCTGGTAACAATTGCGACCATTGTCGCAACACCGGCGAAGGAAACACCTTGCACCAGTGGCAATTGGCAGCCAAAAAATGGCAGGCCGAGGGTTTGCAGGAGTGTGGCTAAACCGCCCGCAAAGAGTGAGGCGGTGATCAGCAAGCCGATATCGCTTGGTGATAGGCCTGCTGCCTGACCAACAATTAGCGGTACTGCAACAATACCGCCGTACATGGTCAGAACATGCTGCAAGCCGTAAGCCATGTTGGCTCCGGTACCGAGGTTCTCATCTTCAGGACGTTGCGATGAAGCACTTTCAACTGATTGCGATTGCATAGTGAGGTGTTCCCGTTTTTTTCTTGTGACCGTAATGTAGGGAACAATGGGTGTACTTGGCTAGTACTTGTATACAATTTTGTCATAAAAACTGGATAACCTGTCCGACTGGTCAGTCAAATTAAGTTGATCTGCATAAGCTCTCAACCGTCTGTTACAGGGCTTTTTGACAAGTTGTCCGTGCATTCAGTTAAAAAACATTGTGTACGATTTATGAATTATAAATCGACGAAAGGTATAAAAACGCCACAGTTTTGAGCTGTGGCGGTTTGATTTTTCAGGCTGAAACCTTATGAGTGCGCGTGCTCAACGCTCAGTTCCTGTTGCGCTTGACGGATGACTTGGTAAGCTGAAGTAATTGCCAAAAGCGCCATTACGCTGGCAACCAGCAGGTCTGGCCATGCGGTGCCGGTGCCGAACACACCTAGTGCAGCGATTAGTACCGCAACATTGCCCAGTGCATCGTTACGTGTGCACAACCACACGCTGCGCATATTGCTGTCACCTTCTCGGTAGGCGTAGAGCAGGGCGGCCACACCGAGGTTTGAGAGCAAGGCCAGGGTGCCGATCAGGCCCATGGTTTGCGGTTCCGGCACCTGGCCATTTATCGCGTGCCAAACAGCCATGGCGAGAACGCCTACACCAAATACCAGCATCGATGCGGCTTTTACTAATGAGGCTTTGGCACGTAATGCGATGCTCATGCCCAGAACCCACAGGCTGATGCCGTAATTGGCGGCATCCCCGAGAAAGTCCAGTGAGTCGGCAAGCAGTGACACAGAGCTGGCTTTAACACCGCTGGCGATCTCGATAAAAAACATCCCAAGGTTGATCAGCAGTGCAATCCACAGAATCTTGCGATAACGCTCTGGCTGTTGTTGGGTTGATGGATCGGGTGTGTGATTGCAGCAATTGGCGCCCATAAGACTTCTCCTCAATAGCGATAGGCGTTACGCTAAACCCTGTAGTCGCTACGGAGTCAAGCATGAAAAAGCCATTTACCATCAGCGCATTGAGTAAGCAGAGCGGCGTCAATCTTGAGACGATTCGTTTTTATGAGCGCAGTGGATTGTTGCCGCAGCCGCAGCGCACCGCTTCTGGCTATCGTAACTATCAAGATGCCGATGTGCGGCGTGTGTTGTTTATCCGCCGTGGCCGCGAGCTGGGTTTTAGCTTGGATGAAATCCGCAACCTGCTGGACTTGGCAAACAGGCCTCACAGCCCTTGTGTCGAGGCGGATAAGCTGGTGCAAAGCCATCTGGTGACCATCGAAGATCGTATTCGCGACCTGCAAAAAATGCAGGCCGAGTTGTCACGAATGGCAAATTGCACCAGTTCTGAGGCGGAACATTGCAGGCTGCTCGAGGCGCTCGATAATCGCCAATGCTGCGCGCCACTTCACGAGATGGATGCGGCGCAGGGTGCGGCAACGCAAAGCTTGCCCGCCAGCGTTGATTCAATAAGCTGAATGTCAAAGGATGGCTGAACAAAGCTCAGCCATCCTGCGAACGTTCCTTAGCTGCGCTCAGCCAAATAGCGGCTGTAGTCGGGAATCCGATAAGAATGTTGTTGTTCTAACAAACTACTGCTGAGCATGTAGTCGGCGCTGCTTTCGTTGCAGGCTACCGGAATGTTCCAAACTGCGGCCACCCGCAGCAGGGCTTTGATATCCGGATCGTGGGGTTGTGGCTCGAACGGGTCCCAGAAAAACACCAGCATATCGACACGCTGCTCAGCGATGCGTGCGCCTATTTGCAGGTCACCGCCCAGTGGGCCGCTGATCATGCTTTCGACTGGCAGTTGCAAGTTGCGGCTCAACAAGGCACCGGTCGTTCCTGTTGCCAGTAATTGGTGATTAGCCAGTTTATCGCGATGGCGCTGGCACCAGTCCAGAAGAAACACTTTGCAGTGGTCATGAGCGACCAATGCAATCCGTTTACGTGCAGCCAGTGTTGCGGTCGTAAAGCTGATACGGCTCATGCATTAACTCCTGCTACTCGGGTGCGTTGCACAGGGCCAGGCAGGTATCGAGCATACGATTGGAGAAGCCCCATTCGTTATCGTACCAAGCCATCACTTTAAGCATTTTTCCGCTGAATTTGGTGTGATTGGCATCGAAGATCGACGAAAGAGCATTATGATTGAAGTCGCATGAAACCAGCGGCAGGCTGTTGTAACCGAGTACATTTGAGCCTTCGCTGGCGCTTTTCATCAGTGCATTTACCGCTTCTGCGCTGGTCTCACGACTGACCAACAGCGTCAGGTCGACCAGCGATACATTGATGACCGGAACCCGCACAGCCATGCCCGTTAGCTTGCCAGCAAGCTCAGGTAGAACTAGACCTACAGCTTCGGCTGCACCTGTTTTGCTCGGGATCATCGATTGCGTGGCCGAGCGCGCGCGGTACGGGTCGCTGTGGTAAACGTCAGACAAGTTCTGGTCGTTGGTGTAGGCGTGAATGGTGGTCATCAGGCCTTGCTCGATGCCCAGTTCGCGATGCAAGACCTGGGCAACGGGTGCCAGGCAATTGGTGGTGCAGGACGCATTGGAGATAATCTGATGAGATTGACGCAGAATACGGTGGTTGACCCCGTAAACTATGGTTGCATCAGCGCCTTTGGCTGGCGCAGAGATAATCACTTTGCGTGCTCCGGCACTAAGGTGTGCAGCCGCTTTATCGCGTGCGGTGAATAGCCCTGTGCATTCGAATACCACGTCGATTGCCAGCTTCTTCCAGGGCAGTTCGGCAGGATTACGAATTGCACTGACAGCGATATGATCACCGTTTACGGTCAGGCTTTCCTGGTCGAACTCAACATTGCCATCGAAGATGCCATGCACGCTGTCATACTTCAGCAAATGAGCATTGATAGCGCTATCACCAAGGTCGTTGATAGCTACGATTTGGATGTTCTGGCGGTAGGCTTGGGTGTACAGCGCACGCAACACGTTGCGGCCGATGCGCCCAAAGCCATTGATAGCGATACGCAGTGTCATAAATGCAGTCCGTTAATTATTTTGTTGTTGGAATTACAAGATTATTCCCGTGAATGTAGAAATCAAGTCTTTTAAGTGGCAGTATTTTGTTAAAGGTACAAATAAATTTGCCCGCTAGCCTGGAGTCGACAACATGCATCCCCGTGTCCAAGAGGTAACTGACCGCCTTATCGCCCGCAGCCGTGCTACTCGTGAGCGCTATTTGGCGATGATTCGTGCGGCTGCAAGTGACGGTCCGCAGCGTGGCAAATTGCAGTGCGCCAACTTTGCTCACGGCGTTGCCGGTTGTGGCTCTGACGACAAGCAAACCCTGCGCCTGATGAACGCTGCCAACGTGGCAATCATCTCTGCATACAACGATATGCTCTCGGCGCATCAGCCGTACGAGCGTTATCCCGAACAAATCAAGCAGGCCCTGCGCGAAGTTGGCTCGGTTGGCCAGTTCGCCGGTGGCGTGCCAGCCATGTGCGACGGCGTTACCCAAGGCGAGCCGGGCATGGAGTTGGGCATTGCCAGTCGCGAAGTGATTGCCATGTCGACTGCGGTGGCGCTGTCGCACAACATGTTTGATGCTGCGCTTTGTCTGGGTATTTGCGACAAGATTGTTCCGGGCTTGCTGATGGGCGCATTGCGTTTTGGCCACTTGCCGACGATGTTTATTCCCGCCGGGCCAATGCCTTCTGGTTTGTCGAATAAAGAAAAGGCAGATGTGCGCCAGCGTTATGCCGAAGGCAAGGCGACTCGCGATGAATTGCTTGAGGCCGAGATGAGCGCTTATCACAGCCCCGGCACCTGCACCTTTTACGGCACAGCCAACACCAACCAGTTGTTGATGGAAGTGATGGGTCTACATCTGCCGGGCGCTTCTTTCGTCAATCCGAATACGCCGCTGCGCGATGCCTTGACTGTTGAAGCGGCGCGGCAGATCACCCAACTGACAAAGCAAAGCGGGCAGTTTATGCCGCTGGCTGAAATCGTTGATGAGCGTTGCCTGGTTAACTCGATTATCGCCTTGAGTGCGACCGGTGGCTCAACCAATCACACCTTGCACATGCCTGCGATTGCTCGTGCGGCCGGAATCATGCTGACGTGGCAGGACATGGCTGATTTGTCCGCTGTGGTGCCGACCTTGGCGCATGTCTATCCGAATGGTAAATCCGACATCAACCACTTCCAGGCGGCTGGCGGTATGTCGTTCCTGATCCGTGAGTTGCTTGATGCGGGTTTGTTGCATGAAAACGTCAACACTGTTGCGGGCCATGGTCTGAGCCGTTACACCCAAGAGCCGTTCCTTGAAGATGGCAAGCTGGTGTGGCGCGACGGTCCGGGCAAGAGCTATGACGAAACGGTACTGCGTCCAGTGGCCAACCCGTTCTCGGCGGAAGGCGGTTTGCGGGTGATGGAAGGTAATCTTGGGCGCGGCGTGATGAAAGTTTCGGCAGTCGCCCTTGAACATCAGGTTGTTGAGGCGCCGGCGCGAGTATTCGAGGACCAGCAAGAGCTGGCTGATGCCTTCAAGGCTGGCGAGCTTGAACATGACATGGTGGCGGTGATGCGCTTTCAGGGCCCGCGCTGCAATGGTATGCCCGAATTGCACAAGATGACGCCGTTCCTCGGCGTGTTGCAGGATCGTGGCTTTAAAGTCGCGCTAGTCACTGACGGACGTATGTCGGGCGCTTCGGGCAAAATTCCGGCGGCGATTCATGTTTGCCCAGAGGCATTTGATGGTGGCCCATTGGCGCGCGTGCGTGATGGCGACATGATCCGAGTGAACGGTCATACCGGAGAGTTGCAAGTGCTGGTGGATGACAAAGAGCTGGCTGCGCGCGAGTTGGCGAGCCGGACTGTGGAAAGTGGCGAGGGTTGTGGTCGCGAGTTGTTTACCTTCATGCGCCACTCATTCAGTACCGCAGAGCAGGGTGCGAGTGCGTTCACTGAAAGCCTGGAGTCGCTTAAGTGAAGCTAGCGCTAGTTGGTGATATTGGCGGCACCAATGCACGCTTTGCGTTATGGCGTGATGAGCAGTTGGAGTCGGTCAGTGTGCTGGCTACGGCTGACTTCACGACACCGGAAACGGCAATTGAGCAGTATCTGGTTGAGCACAATGTGGCGCCTGGCTCGCTCGGCTCGGTTTGCCTGGCATGTGCCGGGCCGGTCAGCGATGCGGTGTTTCGTTTTACCAATAATCATTGGCGGATCAACCGCGCTGAGTTTTGTCAGCGCTTGCAGATCGAGCAGTTGTTGCTGGTCAACGACTTCTCGGCCATGGCGCTGGGAATGACTCGCCTGGCTGAAGGTGAGCGGTTACAGGTGTGTCCGGGCGAGTCTGATGCGGGTCGTCCATTTGTGGTGATCGGTGCGGGCACCGGCTTGGGGGTTGGCACATTACTGCAGCAAGCGGACGGCAGTTGGGCTGCGCTGCCCGGTGAAGGCGGGCATGTTGATCTGCCCATTGGCAGTGCTCGCGAGGCGCAACTGTGGCAAGTATTGTTCAAGCAATTGGGCCATGTGCGCGCTGAGGATGTGCTCAGTGGCAATGGTTTGCTGGTGCTTTATCGCGCCATGTGCGAGCTGGATAATGTTGCACCGCAATTGGCTAGCCCTGCACAGATCACCACGGCGGCGCTTGCAGGTGACGCCACGGCAAGTGCTGTGCTTGAGCAATTCTGCTGCTGGCTTGGGCGCGCTGCAGGCAATAACGTGCTGAGTCTGGGCGCGCGCGGTGGCGTGTACATCGTTGGCGGTATTGTCCCGCGCTTCGCAGAGTTCTTTTGTAACAGTGGTTTTGCGCGCAGCTTCAGCGACAAAGGTTGCATGAGTGGTTATTTTGCCGGGATTCCGGTGTGGCTGGTAACTGCTGAATACCCGGGCTTGATGGGAGCCGGGGTGGCGTTGCAGCAAAACAGCCGGGGATAGCGAGTCTGCGTTGGCCGTTATCGGCGGCCACTCATAACAAGAAAAGGTGATGTCTTGAGTCAGAGCGGAAAGTCGGTCTTGCTGGTTGACGACGATCAGGAAATTCGCGAACTGCTGCAAACCTATTTGAGTCGCGCTGGTTTTCAGGTGCGTGCAGTCGGTGACGGCGCCGGATTCCGGCAAGATCTTACGGCGAATTCTGCTGATTTGGTTATTTTGGATGTGATGCTGCCCGATGAAGACGGTTTCAGTCTGTGTCGTTGGGTGCGTGAACATCAGCGCTTTGCGCATATTCCGATAATCATGTTGACCGCCAGTTCTGACGAAGCTGATCGGGTGATCGGTCTCGAGCTGGGCGCTGATGACTACTTGGGCAAGCCCTTTAGTCCGCGTGAGTTGCAGGCGCGTATCAAAGCCTTGTTGCGCCGGGTCAACTTTAGTCTGGAGCGTGGCGCTGAGGTGCTGGCATTTGAAGGCTGGCGGCTGGACATGGTCAGCCATCGTTTGTTTCATGCCGATGGTGAAGAAGTGATTCTTTCCGGGGCTGATTTTATCTTGCTCAAACTGTTTCTCGATAACCCGCAGCAAATCCTTGATCGCGACACCATCGGCAACGCCACGCGCGGGCGTGAAGTGATGCCGCTTGAGCGAATTGTCGATATGGCTGTCAGTCGGTTGCGTCAGCGCCTGCGCGATGTAGAAAAACCACCGCGACTGATTCGCACGGTTCGCGGCAGTGGTTATTTGCTGGCAGCTAACGTCGAGCCACATCAGGGGCAAGGTTATTAAGCGCTTATTCGCCAAGCTGGTGCCGCGCTCGTTGCTGGCAAGGATGTTGGTCTTGACCCTGTTGGTGGTATTGATTGCCCAAGCGCTTTCGAGCGTTATTTGGGTCTCGCAGTTGCGCGCCAGTCAGGTTGAGGGGTTGGTCACCAGTTCGCGCAGTCTGGCGCAGTCGATGGCGGCCAGCGTCAGCTACTTCCGTTCATTGCCGCTGGGCTATCGGCCGATGGTGCTGGATCAGTTGCGCAATATGGGAGGTACGCGTTTTTTCGTATCGCTTAACGACAAACCGCTGAGCATGGATGTGTTGCCAGTCACGCCGCGAAAGCGCGCAGTACTGGATGCCGTTGACGCGACCTTGCGTGATCGCTTGGGTCACGACCTTGATGTGTCGGTACAGTTTGTCAGCCCGAATGATCTGCGTATTTTCAACAACGCGGTGAAGCTCGATGAGTTGCCGCGATCGTGGGCGCACTACGCGCTAAGTCTTGAGCCGATGAACCCGCCAGTGCTGGTTACCCAGATAAGAATTGGCCCGCAGGAGTGGCTTTATCTGGCGTCGCTGATGCCCGAGCCTTACGTCAGCCTTGAGCAGCCGGGCCTGCCTGCGCAACAACTTTGGTTCATCATTTTGACCAGTGGTTTTCTGTTGTTGTTCATTGGTTTGATGGTGCATTGGCAAAGCCGTCCGCTTAAGCATCTGGCAGTGGCTGCGCGTGAAATGTCATTGGGAACCGAGGTTGAGCCGCTTAAAGAGGCGGGCGGCAGCGAAGTGGTGGAGGTGAGCCGTGCATTCAACACCATGCGCGAGCGTATTGGTCGTTACCTGCGTGAACGCAGCCAGTTATTCAGCGCTATCTCCCATGATTTACGCACCCCCATCACCCGTTTGCGCTTGCGCGTTGAGTTACTTGACGATGGGGCGGTACAGGATAAGTTTCGCCGCGATCTTGATGAGCTTGAGTTGCTGGTAAAAGGTGCCCTGCAGTGTGTTAAGGACACTGATATTCACGAGAATATAGAGCCGATAGACCTCGATTATGTGGTCAATTGCGTGATCGAACCTTATCTGGCACCTGCCGGTAATGGCTTGGTAACACTACAGGGACAGACATGCGCAAGTTATCAGGGCAAGCCTTTGGCGCTGAAACGCTGTATTGGCAACCTGGTTGATAATGCTTTGAAATACGGTAAGCGTGCGCATTTATCTATCGAAGATGATGACAGCGCGTTTGTCTTGCATGTGGACGATGAGGGGCCGGGCGTGCCCGAGCAACAATTGGAGCATGTATTTGAGCCGCATATTCGCTTGTCTGCACAGCAGCTGGGTTACGGCCTTGGCTTGGGCATCGCGCGCAACATTGCGCATAGCCATGGCGGCGAAGTGACCCTGAAAAACCTGCGCGAAGGCGGCTTGCGCGTGTCGCTGTATTTGCCGCGATTCGCTGATTAATTTGAGGGTTATGGAACCTTTGAGAATGTAGCGAGCGAAGGGAGTGCAAGGCGAAAAGATGCGAAAAAGCGGAGTCTACGGGTTGTAAATGAGCATTTGATTCGCTTTGCTCACCCCTTCGGGGCCGCACTAAAGTGCGTTCAGCCTAAAGGCTGTGAGCAGTTTTTCAACACAGCAATCCCTAGCGCAGTAGTTTTCAGAGGTTCCATGTCTTTTGTAACCATCCTGTGACGTTTCTATATCCCTTCGTTACCCGTTTTCGCCAATGCCTTGGTTAGTATCCAATGCAGCACAAGCGTCAGACTTGTTCGCGAATAACAACAAGAAAGGTACTGTTAATGAAAGTTATCTCTCGCCTGGCAACCGCTGTTTGTCTTGCCTCCCTTATTCCGTTTGCTGCCCACGCTGGTGAAGTAGAAGTTCTGCACTGGTGGACGTCGGGTGGTGAAAAGCGCGCTGCTGATACCCTCAAACAAATGGTTGAAGCCAAAGGCCACACTTGGAAAGACTTCGCGGTCGCCGGTGGCGGTGGTGAAGCGGCCATGACCGTACTCAAAACCCGGGCTGTTTCTGGTAATCCACCTGCAGCTGCGCAGATCAAGGGTCCAGACATTCAAGAGTGGGGTGAGCTGGGCTTGCTGACCGACTTGAATGACGTTGCCAAGCGCCAGAAGTGGGATGAACTGTTGCCTGCACAAGTTGTTGAAATCATGCAGTACGACGGTGATTACGTCGCCGTGCCGGTCAACGTGCACCGGGTTAACTGGCTATGGATCAACCCGGAGGTGTTTGCCAAAGCTGGCGCTACGCCGCCAACCACTCTTGATGAGTTCTTCACTGCTGCCGACAAACTCAAAGCCGCTGGCTTTATTGCAATTGCCCACGGCGGCCAGCCGTGGCAAGACGGCACTGTGTTTGAAGATTTAGCGTTCGCCATTCTGGGGCCAGCTGATTTTCGCAAAGCATTTGTCGACCAAGACGAAGCGGTGCTGACTGGCGACAAGATGGTTGAAGTCTTCGCCACCCTGAAAAAACTGCACGGTTACATTGACTCAAACGCTGCAGGGCGTGATTGGAATGCCGCAGCGGGCCTGGTCATCAACGGCAAGGCCGGTATGCAGATTATGGGCGACTGGGCCAAGAGTGAATGGACTGCTGCTGGCAAGGTTGCAGGTAAGGACTACACCTGCCTGCCGTTCCCTGGTACGCAAGGTAGCTTTGCTTACAACATCGACTCATTGGCCATGTTCAAGCTCGCCGATGCGGACAACCGCAAAGCTCAGGAAGACCTCGCCGAAATCGTAATGGGCAAGGAATTCCAAGCCATCTTCAACAAGAACAAAGGCTCGATCCCGGTTCGTCAGGACATGGATATGAGCAGCTTTGACAGTTGCGCCCAGGCGTCAATGAAGGACTTCAAGGAGGCCGCCAGCAATGGTGGTCTACAGCCAAGTCTGGCGCATGGCATGGCGGCTTCAAGCTATGTGCAGGGCGCGGTGTTTGACGTGGTGACCAACTTCTTCAATGACGCCGATGCTGATCCGAAGAAAGCTGCACAGCAACTGGCTGCGGCAATTCAAGCGGTTCAGTAAATAGCCCGGCTGCCGGTACGCCGGCAGCTTCAGAGGTTCCTATTTCTCATGTAAAGCGCTTTCGGTGCATTAACAGGCACTGTGAGCAGCGCTTTGCCTGAATTTTGTCTTACGCAGCTTGAGAGGCCTGTATGAGCTCAGTAGCAATTATGAGCAAAGCTTCACCACTGGATGCGCTGCAACGCTGGCTGCCTAAGCTGGTGCTGGCGCCGACCATGCTGATCGTGCTGGTTGGTTTTTATGGTTACATCCTTTGGACCTTTTTATTGTCCTTCACCAGCTCGCGGTTTATGCCCAGCTACAAGTGGGTGGGCCTGCAGCAGTACGAGCGGTTGATGGATAACGATCGTTGGTGGGTGGCGAGCAAGAACCTGATGATGTTTGGTGGCTTGTTCATCAGTATCAGCTTGATCCTCGGGGTATTGCTTGCGGTGCTGCTCGACCAGCGCATCCGCCGCGAAGGGTTTATCCGCACCATTTTCCTGTATCCGATGGCGATCTCGATGATTGTCACCGGTACGGCCTGGAAGTGGCTGCTCAACCCGGGGCTGGGGCTGGATAAGCTGCTGCGTGACTGGGGTTGGGAAGGTGTTCGCTTTGACTGGTTGGTGGACACCGATCGCGTGGTCTATTGCCTGGTGATTGCCGCTGTCTGGCAGGCCTCGGGCTTCGTTATGGCGCTGTTTCTGGCTGGGCTACGCGGGGTTGATCAATCAATCATTCGCGCCGCGCAAGTCGATGGCGCCAGCTTGCCGAATATCTACCTGCGGATCGTGTTGCCGAGCCTTGGTCCGGTGTTTTTCAGTGCGGTGATGATCCTCTCGCACATCGCAATCAAAAGCTTCGACCTGGTTGCGTCGATGACCGCTGGCGGCCCCGGTTATTCATCTGATTTGCCGGCGATGTTTATGTATGCCCATACCTTCACTCGCGGCCAAATGGGCCTCGGCGCGGCCAGTGCGATTTTGATGCTGGGCGCGGTGTTGGCGATTCTGGTGCCGTATCTGTATTCCGAGTTGCGGGGCAAGCGCCATGATTAACTCAAACAAGTTCAGCTTCAGCCGCTTGGCCATCTACACCACATTACTCGCGGCCTGTGCGGTTTATCTGGTGCCGTTGATCGTCATGCTGCTCACCAGCTTCAAGACGCCCGAAGATATTCGCAGCGGCAACCTGTTGTCGTGGCCTGATGTAATTACTGCGATTGGTTGGGTCAAGGCCTGGGACAGTCTCGGTGGCTTTTTCTGGAATTCGGTGAAGATCACCGTTCCAGCGGTGCTGATCTCCACGCTGCTCGGCGCGCTTAACGGCTATGTGCTGGCGATGTGGCGCTTCAAGGGCTCGCAACTGTTCTTTGGCTTGCTGTTGTTTGGTTGCTTCCTGCCGTTTCAGGTGGTGTTGCTGCCTGCGTCATTCACCCTCGGCAAGCTGGGTCTGGCCAACACCACAACCGGTTTGGTGTTGGTGCATCTGGTTTATGGCATCGCCTTTACCACGCTGTTCTTCCGCAACTACTACGTCAGCGTGCCGGATGCTTTGGTGCGCGCTGCGCGTTTGGATGGCGCCGGATTCTTTACCATTTTCGGACGCATTCTGCTGCCGATGTCAGTGCCGATCATCATGGTTTGCCTGATCTGGCAGTTCACCCAGATCTGGAATGATTTCTTGTTCGGTGTGGTGTTCGCCAGTGGTGATACCCAGCCGATTACGGTAGCGCTGAATAACCTGGTCAACACCAGCACTGGCACCAAGGAATACAACGTCGATATGGCGGCAGCAATGATCGCTGGGCTACCCACGCTGGTGGTCTATGTGCTGGCTGGAAAGTACTTCTTGCGCGGGCTGACAGCCGGCGCGGTGAAAGGCTAACAGGTCGCTTTCGACCTTGACCTGTTTGGAGAGACAACATGGCAACGCTTGAACTACGCAATGTACACAAGAGCTACGGCAGCGGTCTGGCCGATACGCTGAAAAATATCAAATTGAAAATCGACTCGGGTGAGTTCCTGATTCTGGTCGGCCCGTCCGGGTGTGGTAAGTCCACGCTGATGAACTGCATCGCTGGGCTGGAAAGCATCAGTGGCGGTGAAATCCTGGTCGAAGGCGCTGATATAAGCGGTATGAGCCCAAAAGACCGTGACATCGCCATGGTTTTTCAGTCCTATGCGCTGTATCCGACCATGAGCGTTCGCGACAATATTGCCTTTGGCTTGAAGATGCGCAAGATGGCACCCGAGGCGATTGATGAAGAAGTCGCCCGTGTTGCCAAGTTGCTGCAGATCGAACACCTGCTCAAGCGCAAACCGGGGCAATTATCCGGGGGCCAGCAGCAGCGCGTGGCGATGGGGCGTGCACTGGCCCGACGCCCAAAAATCTACCTGTTCGATGAGCCTTTATCCAACCTGGACGCCAAGCTGCGCGTCGAGATGCGTACCGAAATCAAGCTGATGCACCAGCGCCTTAAAACCACCACGGTGTACGTCACCCACGATCAGATCGAGGCTATGACCCTGGGTGACAAAGTGGCGGTGATGAAGGAGGGCATCATTCAGCAGTTCGGTACGCCGCAGCAGATTTATAACGATCCGGCCAATCTGTTCGTCGCCAGTTTTATTGGCTCACCGCCGATGAATTTTATTCCGGTGAAGTTGAAGCGTGGTGACAATCAGCTGTTTGCGCAATTGCACAGCGGTGAAAAAGGCGAGCTTAGCTGTGCCTTGCCCTTGGCGGCGATGCCTGAAGGTGTTGAGGATCGTGAAGTGATTCTGGGTATTCGCCCAGAACAGATCCAGACCACTGCAGGCACGCCGGGGCTGGTGCCGATCGCTGCCGAAGTCGAGATTATCGAGCCGACCGGCCCGGACACACTGGTATTTGTCACCCTCAATCAAACCAAGGTGTGTTGCCGCATGTCGCCCGATGAGGCGCCGCGGGTTGGACAGGTTCTTGAGCTGCAACTCGATCCAGAAAAAATCATGTTGTTCGACGCCCAGATCGGCGAGCGCCTTCGCCCGGTGTCATTCACGGCAGATCACTCAGCCAGCAATGTCACTCGCTTGAGAAGTCTTTAACTGTCGCTGAATTGATCGGTGGCTGTGCGGCGGATTGAACGCCGCGCTGAAAACCATTTTGTGTGTTGTTCAGCCAGGCTTTTACGCCCGGCTGAGGGAGTTTTGCGTGGATATGGATATCGCTTAGCAGTTTATGCGGCGGCTGCCTTGTTTGGTCACATGAACTGATTTCTGACGAACTTAACAATAAAAATAAATGGAGTTGAAATGAGAGCAGCAACACGTATGAGTCTTGCGGTAGCGGTGAGCTATTTGGCTATGCCAATGGCTGCAAACGCGCTGGAGTTCAGTGGTTATGTGCGCAGCGGCGCGGGTAGCTCGGAAAATGGAGGAAGCCAGTCATGTTTCCAATTGCCCGGCGCGCAGTCCAAGTATCGTTTGGGTAACGAGTGTGAAACCTATGCGGAGCTGGACTTGCGCCAGGACTTGCTGAGTTTTGACGACGGCTCCACCGTCAGCGTTGAAGGCATGGCTCAGCTCTACAACGAGTATGGCCACACGCCAAAATTCACCGGTGATTATGGCTTTGCCCGAATGAACCAGATGTATGCCGAGTGGAGCAATATGCCAGCGTTGAATGGCGGCTCACTTTGGGCCGGTCGCCGTTTCTACAAGCGTAATGACATTCATATCTCTGACTATTACTACTGGAACCAGAGCGCGACCGGTTTCGGTGTCGATGAAATGGTTATTGGGGATCTCAAGTACAGCTATGTGTTCTCGCGTAAAGACAGCTACTTTCAAGAAGACTACACCACCCGTCATGACTTCAACGTCGGCGGTTTCAAGACCAATCCGGGCGGTGAAGTGGAGGTTGGCTACAGCTACATTGACAACCCTGATCGCGGTGACAGCAGCAGTGGCTGGGCGATTACCGGGCAGCATGTGCAAAAGGTTTTCCTCGGCGGCACCAACAAGTTTGCCTTGCAATACGGTCAGGGGCCGGGCACCGGATTGGGCACCACTGGCGATGTGGGGCTGGATCGCGACAGCAAGAGCTACCGATTGGTTGAGTTTTTTGACTGGCAGATCACGCCGCGATTAGGCGGTCAGGTCGAGGTGGTTTATCAAAAGGATATTCGCCCCGACACTGATGATCAGGACTGGTTGTCGGTCGGTGGGCGCACCACCTATGCGTTGACTGATCAATTCAAGCTGGTGGGTGAACTGGGCCGCGACCAAGTGGATGCCGCCGATGGCACCCGCAAACTGACCAAGTTTACCGTTGCTCCCACCTGGTCACCGACGGGGCCTGGTTTCTGGGCGCGTCCTGAGTTCCGTTTGTACTACACCTATGCCAGCTGGAACGAAGCGGCGCAGCGTGCAGCGAGCCAGATGGCAGCGGGCTCCGCGCTATCGGATACGGGTGTATTTGATAACGCGCGGCATGGCTCGAATTTCGGTGTGCAAGTCGAGTATTGGTGGAAGTAACCTTTGTGGCGGTTGAGGTGCTTGCTGATCGAGCGGATTGTCGAAGTGGTCAATCTTCATCGGTCGGGTAGCGGCTGGCGTTGAGGCTCTCTTTGATTTTGCGCAGATGTGGCTGGAAATCGACGCCTCTGCGCAAGGTAACGCCAGTCGCGAGCACATCAAGCACGGTTAGTTGGATGATGCGTGAAGTCATCGGCATGTAAATGTCGGTGTCTTCAGGCAAGGGAATATCCAGGCTCAAGGTGCTGGCTTTGGCGAGTGGTGAATTGGCCGCGGTGAGGCCCAATACCGAAGCGCCTTTTTCACGGGCGATACGCGCCACTTCAACCAGCTCACGGGTGCGCCCGGTGTAGGAGATGATCACGAACAAATCGCCGGTATGCGCCACCGAGGCTAGCATGCGTTGCATGAGCACATCGGCGTGGGCGGTTACGGCAAGGTTGAAACGAAAGAATTTGTGCTGTGCATCCAGCGCCACTGGGGCGGATGCGCCGAGCCCGAAGAAGTGTATCTGTCTAGCCTGAATCAGCAGGTCGACAGCTCGACTGATGAGTTGTGGGTCAAGTGACTGACAAGCGCTGTCTAGCGAGGTGATGGCGCTGCCAAAAATTTTACGGGTATAGGCTTCCGGACCGTCGTCTGCTTCAACTGCTCGGCTGACATACGCCGCGCCACTGGCAAGGCTCTGCGCAAGTTGCATTTTCAGTTCGGGATAGCCGTTGACGCCGAATGAGCGACAGAAGCGGTTAACGGTCGGTTCGCTGACGGAAGCTGCCTGCGCGAGTGCGGCTATGCTCAAGCGTGTGGCTTGCTGCGGGTTGTGCAAAATCACTTCAGCAACCTTGCGCTCTGCCTTGTTCAGGCTGTCGAGGCGGGTCTGGATTTGCTCCAGAAGGTTTCGCACGCGATCCATTTTTGTTCCTTATGTAGACATGCAGACGACGGAAATGCAGGCCTATCGTACTGATCAGCCCTGATTGTCACCACTTGTTATGTTAATTTCCGCTAAATGTTGTTTTTATTACTACATCTTGCGGTGTAGTATGCCGATAAATCCGGTGTTTCTCGCTTAAGTTGATAGAAGAACATATATCATGCCAAGCATAACTGTTGAACCTTGTACCTTTGCCTTATTTGGTGCGCTGGGTGATCTGGCACTGCGCAAACTGTTCCCGGCACTTTTTCAGTTGGATCAAGCTGAATTATTGCACGCCGATACGCAAATTTTTGCACTGGCGCGCGATGCCAGTGAGCCGCAGCAGTATATCGATACGATTGAAAAGGCCCTGCGCGGCTACATTGATGCACCGAGCATCGATGAAGCTGTCATGCAGCGCTTTCTGGCGCGTTTCAGCTATCTGCAGATGGATTTTTTGCAGGCTGATGATTATCTGCAACTGGCGGAACAAATTGCTGGTGACAAATGCCTGATTGCCTACTTCGCCACCCCGGCTTCGGTATACGGCGGCATCTGCGAAAACCTTGCACGGGTCGGTTTGGCAGAACGCACACGAGTGGTTCTGGAAAAACCGATTGGCCATGACTTAGCCTCTTCGCGTGCAGTAAACGATGCTGTCGCGCGCTTCTTCCCGGAAACCCGCATCTACCGGATTGACCATTACCTGGGCAAAGAGACCGTGCAGAACTTGATTGCACTGCGTTTTGCGAACAGTTTGTTTGAAACCCAGTGGAATCAAAATCATATCTCCCACGTTGAAATCACCGTGGCGGAAAAAGTCGGAATCGAAGGCCGCTGGGGCTACTTCGATCAGGCTGGCCAACTGCGCGACATGATCCAGAATCACCTGTTGCAGTTGCTTTGCCTGATCGCGATGGACCCGCCCAGCGACTTGTCCGCCGACAGCATCCGTGATGAGAAAGTCAAGGTGCTCAAAGCCCTTGAGCCTATTACTGCCGAGCAAATCAGCCAGCGCGTAGTGCGCGGTCAGTATGTGGCCGGTAATAGCGCTGGCAAGCCAGTGCCGGGCTACCTTGAGGAGGAGAACTCCAACACCGAAAGTGATACTGAAACCTTCGTTGCGTTGCGTGCCGATATCCGTAACTGGCGTTGGTCGGGCGTGCCGTTCTACCTGCGCACCGGCAAGCGCATGGCGGAAAAAATGTCACAGATCGTGATCCATTTTAAGGAGCCGCCGCATTATATCTTTGCTGCCGAACAGCGGCCGCTGATCAGCAACCGGCTGATCATTCGTCTGCAGCCAGATGAAGGGATATCGCTGCAGGTCATGACCAAGGATCAAGGTCTCGACAAAGGTATGCAGTTGCGCAGTGGCCCATTGCAGCTGAGTTTTTCTGACACCTACCAAAGTGCACGTATCCCCGATGCGTATGAGCGTTTGCTGCTTGAAGTCATCGGTGGCAATCAGAACCTGTTCGTGCGTAAAGATGAAATCGAACACGCGTGGCTCTGGTGTGACCAACTGATCGCTGGCTGGAAGCGTCTTGGCGATAAACCTAAACCCTACGCCGCAGGCTCGTGGGGGCCAATGGCTTCAATCGCCTTAATTACGCGTGACGGGAGGGCTTGGTATGGCGATCTCTGATTTGCAGTTACCGACAGGCGTGGTCGCTCACAGCCTTAACAGCTCGACCCAGCTTGCCAACACATTGGCCGCTAACGTTGCCGATATGTTGCGATCGGCAATCGCTGATAAGGGCCAAGCTACATTGGTGGTGTCAGGCGGACGCAGTCCCGTGGCCTTCCTTGAAGCGCTGGCACAGCAAGAGTTGCAGTGGTCAAGCGTGGTGGTAAGTCTGGCGGATGAGCGCTGGGTGCCTACCAGCCATGCCGACAGCAACGAAGGCTTGGTGCGCCGTCACCTGCTGCAAGGGCCGGTTGCAGCTGTCTGTTTTTTGGGGCTGTATTTCAATGCTGCATCGCATGAAGAGGCGGCTGAGGCGGCTGATCAGGCGCTGCGGGATTTGCCGCCGATAGATGTGCTGGTGCTGGGCATGGGCGATGACGGGCACACCGCATCGCTGTTTCCCAATAGCCCTGATTTGCTTAAGGCATTGGCGCCGGACGGGGAGCGTCGTTGCTTGCCAATGCTCGCGCCGAGTGTTCCACATCAACGCTTGACCATGACCTTGGCGTTGCTTGCTACAGCAAGGTTGACGCTGCTGGCGATCCAAGGTCAGAGCAAGCTGTCAACGCTGACTCAAGCGCTTCAGGTTGATGAGCTGGCGCTGATGCCAGTGCGTGCCTTTTTACAACCACCTCTTGAAATTTACTGGTGCGCGTAGCCCGGTAGCTTTAATTTTTAAGGACTTCAATAATGACAATTCATGAGACGAACCAGCAGCGTATGGTTGCCAAAATTGCGCAGATCGACGCTATTTGCGCGCAAGCGAAAATAATGCCGGTAATCACCATCTCCCGTGAAGAAGATATTCTGCCGATGGCGGATGCATTGGCTGCTGGCGGGCTTACTGTGCTTGAGGTGACGCTGCGCTCTGAGCATGGACTTACCGCCATTCGCCGCTTGCGTGAAGCGCGCCCGGATTTGGTGATCGGTGCGGGTACAGTGCTTGACGTCGATATGCTTGCCGCCGCAGAAGCAGCTGGCGCGCAATTTATTGTCACCCCTGGCTGCACCCGTGAACTGCTCGAGGCCAGTTTGACCAGTGATATCCCACTCTTGCCGGGTATCGCCAGTGCCTCGGAAATCATGATGGGCTATGCCTTGGGCTACCGCCGCTTCAAGCTGTTCCCGGCTGAAGTCAGCGGCGGTACTGCAGCACTCAAGGCTCTGGGTGGACCATTCCCTGCTGTACGTTTCTGTCCGACTGGCGGCGTCAGTCTGGCTAATGTCAAAAGCTACATGGCACAGCCGAATGTGATGTGTGTCGGCGGGACCTGGATGCTCGACAGTGCCTGGATCAAAGCCGGGGACTGGGCGCGCGTAGAGCAGACCAGTGCTGAAGCCCTGACGCTATTGGCGCAGTAAAGCTCGACCAGCAGGTCGGCGGACAACGTGCCGACCTGCTTCCTTCCACGGATTTACCGTCAGTCAATCAGGCTGGCAACAGCTTGATCTCTCGCCTATGGTCATTCGACCAGTCTTAGCCAGCCGCTGAAAACCACAGCCTTTGAATGTGCAGTAGCCGTCGCTGCGCGTTGCATTCTGTCGCTCACGGGCTTTTTCAGCTGCGCCTTGATCAGCCATACAGTGCCTAATTATCCCGGCCTGAAAATAATTGTCTGGCCTTGTCGATTTGCCGTATGCCCGTTCGACTAACGCATAGTTAAACCGAAAATAATAAGGAGTTTGTTATGCGTTGCATGGTGATAGTCAAAGCCAGCCCAGAGTCAGAGGCCGGTGAAATGCCCACTGAAGATTTGCTTGAGCAGATGGGTAACTTCAACGAAGAGTTGGTCAAGGCGGGCGTCATGCTCGCAGGTGAAGGTTTGCACCCGAGCAGTAAAGGCGTGCGCGTGCAGTTCTCTGGTGAGCGGCGCACGGTTGTTGACGGTCCGTTTATGGAAACCAAAGAACTGATAGCGGGGTTCTGGATCTTCAACGTCTCCTCGATGCAAGAAGCGATCGATTGGGTCAAGCGGTGTCCAAACCCAATGGTCAGTGATTCTGAAATCGAAATTCGCCAGATATTCGAGGCAGAGGATTTCGGCGAAGAATTTACCCCGGAGTTGCAAGAGCAAGAGCGCCGCTTGCGCGCACAAATTGACTCAAAGAACTGAGCCCTTGGCTACTACTTGAGGATTAGGAGTTAACCATGAAAATTAATAGCTACCTGACATTTGATGGCAACTGTGAAGAAGCATTCAACTTTTATGCTGACTGCCTGGGCGGCAAGGTTGAGGCGCTCATGCGTTTTTCCGAGATGCCTGCTGAGGCGGGGGAAGTTCCACCCGAACTCGCCGAGCGCATTTTGCATGCGCGTCTGGTTGTGGATGATCAGGTCTTGATGGCTTCAGATTCATGCCCCATGAGTCCTTATGAAGGCATTCGAGGAAATTCGGTGGCAATCAATCTGGACTGTATCGAAAAGGGCGAGCGGATCTTCAATGCCCTGGCTCAAGGCGGGACCATTGAGATGCCGTTTGAGCAAACGTTCTGGGCGACTCGCTTCGGTTCGGTGAAGGACCGTTTTGGTGTGCCTTGGCTGATCAACTGCGAAGTCACCGAGTAAAACAAATGCCCGCTACAACTGCATGGTTGTAGCGGGCTTTTTCAGGCTTTGGGCAAATTAAGAGGCCAGGCCAATCGCGCTGACATTTTCAGGCTTTTCCACCTCGAACGGCGCCTCGGCAACTGCGCCAAGGAACTCGTCGCCCCAGCGGCGAATGTCGTTGTAGCTGACGATATCGAACAGTTCACGCAGGCGCGCTTGTGCCTCGTCTTTTGGCAAGTTGAGCGCCCAGTAACAGGTGCCGGTCAGGTCGGCTGGGTCGTGGGGGTTGGTTAGCAGTGCGCCCTTGAGCTCAGCTGCTGCGCCGGCAAACTCGGAGAGCACCAGTACGCCGCTACCGCCGAGCAAGCCTTGTGCTGCGACAAACTCCTTGGCAACCAGATTAAGACCGTCGCGCAGTGGAGTGATCCACATTACATCGGCCATCGCATACCAGGCGCTGACTTCCTCAAACGGCAAGCTGCGGAAGAAGAACTGAAGTGGCGTCCAGCCAATACGCGCGAAGCGTCCGTTGATGCGGCCAACAGCTTGTTCGATCTGCGATTGCAGCTCGTCGTAGATGGTCATCTCTTTTGCGGCAGGGACACAAACGGTAACCAACGTAACCTTGCCGAGCAGTTCTGGATTTTCCTCAAGCAGGCGTTCGTAGGCGTTGAGTTTTTCCAGAATGCCCTTGGTGTAATCGAGGCGTTCGACCGATAAGATCAGCTTGATACCGGTGAGTTCTTCACGCAGGCGCGCCATCATTTCGCGAATTTTCGGGTTGTCCAGCGCGCTGCGTACCCGGTCGATGTCCAATCCTACCGGATGCGCGCCGAGCTTGACCGTGCGGCTGCCGGTGTCGACGGCGGTGGTCATGCGCTCAAGGCCAACTGCACAACCGTAGGTGATAAAGCGCGGTGCGCAGTTCTGGCGGCTGACCGTCTGCAATGGCGTCACACCGCGCGCAACATCGACGAAGTTCTCAACCTGGCGTGGGATATGGAAGCCAATGTAATCACACTGCAGCAGGCTGCCGATGATCTGGCGGCGCCAAGGCAGTACATTGAAAACGTCAGCCGATGGGAAGTAGGTGTGGTGGAAAAAGGCAATCTTCAGGTCTGGGCGCAGCTCACGCAGGTAGCCTGGCACCATCCACAAATTGTAGTCGTGCAGCCACACAGTTGCGCCTTCAGCCGCTTCAAGGGCGGTGCGCTCGGCAAAGGCGCGGTTGACCTTGAGGAACACTTGCCAGTCATCTTCACGGAAGGTTGCGCGCTCCCAAAAGGTATGCAGCGTTGGCCAGAAGGCTTCTTTTGAGAAGCGCTTGTAGAAGATATCGACTTCGTCCTTGGTCAGCGCCACACGCGCAGCCTTGAGTTTTGGATAGCGCTCAGCATCAACTGTGGTGTGGGTTTCAAAGGGTTCTTCTTCATCACCTTCATGAATCGCCCAGGCGACCCACGAGCCGGGACGGCCGTCGCCAAAGAAGCTCAGCAGGGTTGGAATGATGCCGTTGGGTGAGGTGGGGCGACGGCGTTGCAGCTTGCCGTCATTGCCGCGATATTCTTCGTATGGCAGGCGGTGATAAACCATAACCATTTCGGATTTGCCCGGTTGCGCGGCTTGGCGTTTTTCAGCGGCGATACCGTGCTCACCGAGAAAGCCAAAGTGGGCAAATGCTTCGAGAATCCCGCCGCAGCCACTGCGCTGTGCATGCAGGGTCCGTGAGTGGTGAAGGGTGGCGTCGAGCAAGGCTTGTTCGGATTTACCCACGCAGACACCATGAAACTTGGTGTCGAGCATGCCAAGGTCGTTGAGTGTATCGCCTGCGGCGAGTACCTGATCGTCATCCAGTTCAAGCCATGCGGCCAGCGCTTCGAGGCTGCTGCCTTTGTTCACGCCCTTGGGTAAAAAGTCCAGGTAACGCGCGGCGGAGTAGAGCAGGTCGCATCCGAGCGAGTCGGCAACGGCTTGCAATTCTGGCGCTGCGGCTTGCTCCGGGGTGCAAAAGTAGGAGCAGCGGCGCACTTGCGGTACATCCTGACGCTCAAGATTAAAGCCTTCAATGGCGCTGGCCACTAGGCTTTCACCGGGCCAGAGTGCATCGACGGCGTTTTGCAGCGGCTGAATGGGCTGCAGGCTGTCGCCATGAACCAGGGTCGCACCAACATCGGCAATGATGTAGTCGGGGTGCGGCAGAGTAGGGTCTGCCAGTAAGGGCAGTACTGCCTCAAGGCTGCGACCGGTGACGTAGGCCAGCTTGATTTCTGGGTGAGCGGCAATGGTTTGGTAAAGGCTTAAACGATCCTCGGGATCGCCAGCTAGAAAAGTACCATCAAGATCGGTTGCAAGTAACATGCGCTGTCTCCCTGTCCATATATAGTGGGTGCAGTTGACGCGCCGACATCGGCCGACGAGCTTGAACTCGCTGTTGAGTAACTGCGCTGTTAATCAACAACAAGCTCTGCGTTTCGAGCAGTTGCACGCACCGTAAAGTGGGTGACTGCCTTCATTGTTATGTAGCGCCAGACTGTGTCTGTCGTTACGGTGATTCGGGTTCAGGTCCAGCGTTATTGGTCCCTGAGTCTAGGTCTGCATGCGGTGTGTCAGGCATGAGTTCCAATACGGTATGGCTGGTGCGTAGCATGGGCACGAAGTGCGCCTGATCTCCACTGACCAAGTCGCTGACATGGCGCAGACGGTAGAGCGTATAGGCGGCCAGCAAACCCAAGACCACAGCAAAATAAAGTGGCAATGCGTGGGCGCCGATGTGTTGCATAAGCACACCCGCAAGCAATGGCCCGCATACTGAGCCAATACCGTTGACCATTAACAGGCTGCTGGAACCGGCGAGAATTTCGTCGCTGTGCAACTGGTCAATCAATTGCGCCACGGCAATTGGGTAAATGGCAAATGCCAAGCCGCCCCAGACAAACATCAAGCCTAGCAGGATGGGGCCGGCAGGTACGAAACTCATCAGCAGGGCCACGACAACCGCGAGCGCGACGACCCAGAACATGATCAGGCGTCGGTCGTGTTTGTCCGAATAACGGCCAATCGGCAGCTGCAGTAATGCGCCGCCAAGAATGGCGCTACTCATCAATAGGCCAACACCCTTTGCGTCAAAGCCGCTGAGGTTGGCGTAGACCGGCGCCATGCCCCAAAACGCGCCAAGGGCCAAACCGGATAAGCCCGCGGCGGCAATCGATAACGGAGCGATTCTGGCGACTTGGCGAACATCGGTGTGCAGTGTTTCAGGCACAGTCGGTTGGATCTGCCGGGTCAGGGTAATAGGCATCAATGCCGCGCTGATCAGAATCGCAGCCAATGCAAACAGCATAAACTCAGTTGGCTCGGCGAGATTAAGCAACTGTTGCGCGGCGGCTAGTGCGCCCAGGTTGACCGCCATATAAATCGCAAACACAGTGCCGCGCTTGTCATTGGGCACCTGCGCGTTTAGCCAGCTTTCGATCACCATGTACAGGCTGACCAGCGCCAGGCCATAGATAACCCGCAAGCCCAGCCAAACCCAAGGGTCGACAATAAGCACGTGGAGCAGGGCGGTGATGGCTGCGAGAGCCGCACAAAATGCAAACGCACGGATATGTCCGATGCGCCGTACCAGCGGAATCGCTAGCCAGGTGCCGAGGAGAAAACCGACAAAGTACCCGGACATTATCAGTCCGAGCATCCCAGTGGAATAGCCTTGGGCTACACCACGCAGGGTCAGAAGTGTATTGAGCAGACCATTGCCGAGCAGGAGTAAAGCGACCCCGCTCAGCAATGAGCTGATAGGGGCAATAAGGGACCACATGGCGAGCTACCCTAGGGAACTAGTCGCAATATAGCAAGCACAAAGCGCGCCACAATCTTTTGGTTGGTATTGTTAAGTGTTTGATTTTAAACAATAAAAACCGTTATTAAAAAGATTGACTAATTTTTCGAGAGTTACAGGTGCACTTGTTTGGTGCGCGTTGCCAGTCGCTACTTGGTCTTAATCCTTGATAGTGCAGGCAGGCTTTCCTTGGCTGCACTGTTGATTCGTTCGATAAAATCATTGATTTCTTCGCGGTCGCGCGGAGTCGTCAAGTGTTCATCGGCGCTTTCTATGACGCTACGTGCGTGGCGTAGAAGCTGCACTTTGTGCTCAGGCTTGGGGTTTTGATGGAGCAGGTTCTTGAAGGCCTGTAGCAGGCTTACCAGCACACTTGGATCTGCTGCGCCGTAGGTGCGGATGGGGCCGAGAACTTGCTGCAGCAATTGGTCGAGCGGCAATTCATTGATAAACAGGCGCGGTGGCTCGTCTTCCAACTCGCTAAAGTCAAAGGTCGGCAGGTTCAAGCGCTGGCTGAAGAGTACGCTGAGCATGTCGATGGATTTAATCGCGGTGCCCGGATCATTAATCCCGGGGCTCAGTGCCTTGACTGCAATTTCAGATATCTGTTTGCAGCCAAACAAGTAATGGGTGCTGGGGTATTCCTCTATAAAGAAGTCAAAGCAGTCGAGCAATTTATTTATCACGCTGTCATCGATCTTGCGGTCGAGCTTGAACAGCGGATGCCCTTCGATAACAAAGAATCCTCGATGCACCTGAATGGTCATTTTTAAATTATGTTCGCAAAGCAGTTCATTGGTCAGCGAAGCGTTAATTTCTTTGAAATAGCCGCTACGCTCAGAGCGAACCTGCTGCCATTTTTGATCATCGGGCCAGCTTGCTGCGGGGCTCTGTGCCGCCATTTTACTGATGCGGGCGTCTAATTTTCCGCGAGTCACTTGGTATAGATTGGTGAGGATATGCTCGACTTGGATCGACTGCGAGATTGAGCGAATGAAGTGGACGAACAGCCCAAGGCACGCAATGCCCAGGCCAAGAGTAACCAATACACCAAGGCTGGGGACTTTATCGCCGCCATTTTGCTCAATGGTGGTAATCAGCAGCAGCGCATAGATGATTGTACCGAGGTAAAAGCCGAGGGTTTTCTGATGGCTTTTGCTACTCACCAGTCCGGGCATAACGCGTGGTGAAAGAACTGTGGCGGCATTGTTGAGTACAACCATGACCATCGAAAAGCTGAACACCATCAGTGACACCAAGCTGCCGACGAGGGTGCCAAGAATTAATCGGGCGTTATCCGCATTTCGCACCAGGCCGATATCAATCTTGCTTTTAATCGCCATTAGCCATGGTTGATATTCGATAGAAATATTCAACAGGCAGGCGAAAAAAAAAGCCAAGGCAATTAGCGTTGGGTAGAAGGCCAGACTATGGATCGTTCGCTGATAGACGCGAAAAAGCATGTTCGATGGGTTGATCACGGGTGCTCCTTAATCAGGCAGTCATCGAACTATAGCTAAGTAGCCTTGGGCCATAAAATAATATGTTCCGGCCGAGCGCCTGATTAAGCGTGGTGCGTTTGCGGGGAGCATCTTAAGTACGCAGTAATCTGGCCGCTTGGCAGGGCTGCCAAGCGGCTTAGGCGGTTCGGTTACTCTACGCAGACGTGAGCAATGGCCTGAGCGAGCTGCGCAAAGCGCTCACCATCAATCCCGGCGACGTTAGCCCGACCGGAACCCACCATATAAATGCTGAATTCTTCGCGTAGCCGTTGCACCTGCAACGGCGACAAACCAGTGTAGGAGAACATGCCGCGTTGCTGGCTGATATGAGCAAAGCGTTGCGCCAAACCGTGGGGCTCCAGTGCAGTGACCAGACCATCACGCAAGCTGGCTACCCGCTGACGCATATTGCATAACTCATCGCTCCATAGCGTTTTAAGCTCTGGGTCAGCCAGAATGGTAGCGACAACGGCTGCGCCATGCGCTGGTGGCGTTGACCATAGATTACGCGCCAGAAACGCCAGTTGACTGCGGATGTCGAGCAGCTTTTCAGTATCACGTGCGCAGACCAACAGCGCACCTGTACGCTCGCGATAAAGGCCAAAGTTTTTCGAGCATGAGCTGGTAATCAGCAGTTCCGGTAGCGCATCTGCGAACAGTCGAGGTGCCCAGGCATCTTGCTCAAGGTCCTCGCCAAAACCCTGGTAGGCAAAATCGATGAGTGGCAGCAGTTCGCGGGCTTTTACCACCTCAAGCACCTGTAGCCAGTCTGCATGGCTCAAATCAAAACCGGTCGGGTTGTGGCAGCAGGCATGCAGTAACACCACATCGCCTTGCGGAATTTGGTTAAGCGCCGTGAGCATCGCCTCGACATTCAGCCGGTTGTCCGCGCCGACATATGGGTAATGCCCAACTTGCAAGCCAGCTTCGGCAAAGATGCTTTCATGGATTGGCCAGGTCGGGTCGCTCAACCAAATGCCGCGTGTGGGCAGATGATGACGAATAAAATCTGCCGCAAGACGCAATGCGCCCGTGCCGCCAGGTGTTTGCGAGGCGCCAACGCGCTGCTTAGTCAGGACTTGGCTGTCCGCACCCAGAACTAATTCTGTCAGTAGTTGGCCAAATAACGGATCACCGTGACCACCGATATAGCTCTTGGTGGTTTCGCTATCAAGCAGACGCTGTTCAGCAAGTTTGACCGCCTTGGGAATCGCTGTCTGGCCTTGGGCGTCTTTATAGGCACCAACGCCAAGGTCAAGCTTGCCCGGATGGCTGTCGGCGCGGTAGGCCTCCATCAGGCTGAGGATCGGGTCACCCGGAACCCGGGCAATGGACGCGAAGTGGTTCACTTGCGGCCCTCGGCGTGCGTAGCGACCTCGTCAGTACGCGCAGCCATGATGAAGTCGTTACGGTGCAGGCCTTTGATTGAATGACTCCACCAGGTCACAGTGACTTTGCCCCACTCGGTGAGCAAGCCTGGATGGTGACCTTCAGCTTCCGCAACATCGCCAACGGCATTGGTAAACGCCAGTGCGTGTTTGAAGTTCTTGAACAGGTAAACCTTTTCCAGCTGCATGATCGAGTCACGAACTTCGATATTCCAATCCGGAATCTGCTTGAGCAATTCAGGCAGCTCCTGATCAGATACTTGAGGGGCACCGGCTTGGCAGGCTTCGCAATGAGCTTGGTTAAGAGCAGTCATGATGACTCCTTAAAATCAGTAGATAAAAGCAATATAGGTTTGAGACGCCGCAAAAGTGCAGGCGTTCACGCCGCTTGTTTAGGTGGAAATTGTGGAGCATGCAGCCCTAGCTGACTGGCTTGAACGACCATCGACATGATGTCTTCATGGGCAAGGTCGAACAGCCGTTTGAGGTCTGGCAGAGCAAAATAAACCGGTTGCAGAATGTCGATTCGATACGGTGTACGCATCGCTTCAACTGGGTCGAAGGCCTGATGCTGGGGTTGATCAGACAAGCAATACACGGTTTCTTTGGGCGATGAAAGAATCCCGCCGCCGTAAATTTTACGGCCTTGGCTGGTATCGACCAGACCAAATTCAATGGTCATCCAGTACAAACGAGCCAGAAATACGCGCTGTTCTTTGCTGGCTTGCAGGCCAAGCTTGCCATAGGCGTGGGTGAATTCAGCGAACCATGGGTTGGTCAGCAAAGGGCAGTGGCCAAATATCTCGTGGAAAATATCCGGCTCTTGCAGGTAATCAAGTTCTTCAGGGGTGCGAATAAAGGTCGCGACCGGAAATTGCTTGCTGGCCAACAGCTCGAAAAAAGTCTGGAAGGGGATTAGTGCAGGCACCCGGGCAACTTGCCATCCAGTGGTTGACTGCAACACCTGATTGACTTCTTTAAGCTGCGGGATGCGCTCATGGGGTAGGTTCAACTGCTCAATACCGTCCAGGTATTCTTGGCATGCACGGCCCTCAATCACTTTCAGCTGACGAGTGATCAGGGTGTTCCAAAGCTGATGCTCGGTTTCTGGGTATTCAATAAAACCGTTGTCATCCGGTTGCCGAGCGACGTATTGCGTGCACTTCATCTATTCGCCTCCTGATGGAGCTTTTGTTGTTGTGTTTATCTATGGATAACCCAGCAGCGAAGGTGTTTACAGCCCCAGAACATCAGCCTGAATGGCGAATGAAGGCGTTTTTTCGTAAAGAAATGATTACGGCATGATGGCGCAGGCCCACTATCATCTTGCTGAACTGCTAATCTGTCACATATTCTTGACGGATAATTCTCGCAATCGTCGATTTTTCATCGCTGCGGCCCATAAAAATACAATCAGAGCTCAGTCATGCGTATCAAAGTTCACTGTCAAAACCGCATTGGCATCCTTCGTGACATTCTCAATTTGCTGGTTGAGTACGGCATCAACGTAGCTCGCGGCGAAGTCGGTGGAGAGCAGGGCAACGCCATCTATCTGCACTGCCCGAACTTGATCAATTTGCAGTTTCAATCGCTGCGGGCCAAGTTTGAAGCCATCACTGGCGTATTCGGCGTCAAACGTGTGGGCTTGATGCCCAGCGAGCGTCGTCATCTTGAGTTGAACGCTTTACTCGGTGCCTTGGATTTTCCGGTGCTGTCGATCGATATGGGCGGCTCGATTGTTGCCGCCAACCGCTCTGCGGCGCAGTTGCTTGGGGTGCGGGTCGATGAAGTGCCGGGTATTCCGCTGTCGCGTTACGCCGAAGACTTCGACTTGCCAGAGTTGGTGCGTGCGAATAAATCGCGGATCAATGGTTTGCGGGTAAAGGTCAAGGGCGATGTGTTTCTCGCTGATATCGCGCCACTGCAATCCGAGCACGATGAGAGCGAGGCGCTGGCCGGTGCCGTGCTGACGCTGCACCGGGCAGACCGTGTAGGTGAGCGGATCTACAACGTGCGCAAGCAGGAGTTGCGTGGCTTCGACAGCATTTTTCAAAGCTCAAAAGTGATGGCAGCAGTGGTGCGCGAGGCGCGGCGGATGGCGCCATTGGATGCGCCACTGTTGATCGAAGGTGAAACCGGCACGGGCAAGGAGTTACTGGCTCGCGCTTGCCACTTGGCCAGCCCGCGTGGCCAGTCACCATTTATGGCACTCAACTGCGCCGGTTTGCCTGAATCGATGGCTGAAACTGAGTTATTTGGCTATGGACCGGGCGCATTCGAAGGCGCCAGGCCCGAAGGTAAGCTGGGCCTGCTTGAATTGACGGCTGGCGGTACGTTATTTCTTGATGGCGTCGGTGAGATGAGCCCGCGCTTGCAGGCAAAGCTGCTGCGCTTTTTGCAGGATGGCTGCTTTCGCCGGGTCGGCAGTGATGAAGAGGTGTATCTCGATGTGCGCGTGGTGTGCGCCACTCAGGTGGATTTGTCCGAGCTGTGCGCCCGCGGCGAGTTTCGCCAGGATCTGTATCACCGGCTCAACGTACTGAGTTTGCATATCCCGCCATTGCGGGAGTGTTTGGATGGTTTGGCTCCGTTGGTTGATCACTTTCTCGATCAAGCCAGCCGGCAAATTGGCTGTGCGTTGCCCAAGGTCGCGCCGCAGGTGCTTGAGCGTCTCAGCCAATATCACTGGCCGGGTAATGTGCGCCAGCTAGAGAACGTGTTGTTTCAGGCGGTTTCGTTGTGTGACGGCGCGATGATCAAAGCGGACTACATTCGCCTGCCCGATTACGGCGCGCCTCAGCCGATTGGTGAGTTCTCGCTTGAAGGCGGCTTGGATGCGATTGTTGGGCGCTTCGAAAAAGCCGTGCTTGAGCGCCTGTTCAGTGAGCATCCGAGCAGTCGCCAGCTCGGGAAACGGCTTGGTGTATCGCACACCACTATTGCCAATAAGCTGCGTGAGCACAGTATTTGCAAAGTGACCAAAGCGGACTGAACCTAAAGCAAGCCCGTCACCATGAGTGGTGGCGGGCTGCCTTTGGTCGCGCAGCTGGTTAGCTTTGTGGCCTGATCAGGCTGCGCTGTAGCGCAGCATTCTTCAGTTGGTTGTGGAAGCTGCTCGCGGTTTGCGCAGGCGTGGGCTGCTCTTGTTGATCTTGCTGCTGCTCTTGCTCTTGTTGTTCTGGAGCCTGCCATGGTTGAGTCAAGCCATCGACGCTGGTGCCAAATAAGGAAGGATCACTGAGCAGGCCGTCAGCGGTTAAGTCGACCCGCTGCTGACGGCTTAGAATCCAGGCCATGTCCAATTCGCTGTCGAACTGGCTGTCGAGCACTTGCTGGTGAACGAACTGGCCCGCCACCGGATTAATCTCAACTATGTCGTTGAGTAAGCCGTGAGCAGAACCAAGCAGCAGCTTGCTGCCGTCTGATTCGCGGGCCATAAAGGCGTTGATCCTGCTATCACGCTCCACCACCGGACTGATAAACACCGCAGGATCAATATCCTTGAGCAGTGGTTGATATTGATCTGCAGGGTCACGGTCGTCTTCGTGGTGGAACGGACCGTCTTTGGGCGCTGGAATGAACGGCGCTGTGATATCGAGAGTAATCACCAGCTCGGCAGGATCGGTGGCTCCGGCCAAGTCACCCAAGGTGTAAGTGAATACATCGCTGAGTACCTGGCCCAATCCTGCGGCGGCCAGGACTTCGTTATTGGTCAGATCGATGCTGTAGGTGTAGCTGCCGTCGGCGTTGAGTACCAAGGTGCCGTAGCGTCCGACCAGTGGCTGGCCGAGGGCGCCGGTTGTACCCGTGGCGTCTTCGGCGCCGGTGCGGATCGCCACGACCTGCAGGCTGTCGCCGCCATCGACATCGCTGTCGTTGGGTAGCACGTTGCCGCTGGTTTGCGGGGCAGGAACCTGATCGCTGGCCACATTGCTGTCGTTGACTGCCAGCGGGTTATCGTTGGCGCCTTGAATCAACAGGTTCAGCCGTGCAGTGGATTCTGCTCCAGCGGTATCGCGCATGCGGTAGGTGAAGGTTTCACGCAGGGTTTCACCTGCCGTACGCAAGGCCTGAACCGTTGGGTTGTTATTGTCCAGCACATACTGGTAACTGCCATCGGCGTTAAGTGTGAGGCTACCGTAGCGGCCCACCAACACCTGGCCTGCGCTGGAGGTGTTGCCGGTTTCACTGCTGGCGCTGAGTACTTGTTTGGTTTCGCCGTTGGCTACGCTGTCAACGTCGGTGTCGTTATCCAGCACATTGCCTTGCGGATTGACCCCTGGCGTGCCATTGAAAATACCGCCGGCTTCCACCGCCGTGGCGTTATCGTCCGCCGCGACAGGGGTGTCGTTGCGCCCGTCGATAGTGATGACAAGCTGTGCGGTGTCGTCGGCAAGGTAAGGGTCTTCGACGGTATAGGTGAACGTCTCAGTCAGGGTCTGGCCGCTGATACGCAATGCTTGAACAGCTGCGAGGCTGTTATCGAGCACGTAGCTCCAGCTGCCATTGCTGTTAAGCGTCAAATTGCCATAAAGGCCACGCAAGCTGGTGCCGACTGCACCGCTGGTACCAGTGCCTGACTCTGTTCCGGTACGCACTCCGGTCACGGTGAGCACTCCGTTTTCCAAGTCGGTATCGTTGCTCAACACATTGCCGCTCGGGTTGACTCCGGGCGTGCTGTTGTTGATCCCGCCAGCCTCAACGGCAGTGGCGCTGTCATCAACACCCACCGGCGGGTCGTTGCGGCCGATAATCAGAATCGACAGTTGTGCAGGGTCGCTCAAACCACCATCGTCGGTCGCGGTGTAGGTGAAATAGTCGAACAGGCTATCGAGTAGGTCGAGTGCCAGTACATCTGGGTTGGTCTTGTCCAGCACATACTGATAGCTGCCGTCGGCATTGAGGATCAAGCTGCCATACTGACCGACCAGTACGCTGCCGACAGTGCCCGCGGTGCCGCTGCCCGCTTCCTGGCCGGTGCGGATCGCGGTAACGGTCAGGCTGTCACCAGCGTCAACATCGGTGTCATTGGTCAGTACATTTCCGCTTGGGTCGAAGAACAGCCCGTCACCATTGTCGGCCACCGCAATACCCAGGTTATTGGCCGCCACCGGGGTATCCCAAGCGCCTTCAATGGTGATCAGTAACTGGGCAATATCTTGCGCGCCAGCGGCATCGTGCATGCGGTAGCTAAAGGCTTCACGCAAGGTGTCACCTGGCTTGAGGGCTTGCACTGCGGCCAGATTATTATTGACCACGTAGTTGTAGTCACCGTTGGCGAGTACAGTCAGCGTGCCGTATTGGCCGGCGATCGATTGGATTGCGCCAACACTGGTGAAACTGCCTCCAGCCAGCTCCAAGCCGGTGCGAATGCCATCGATGGTTTTGCTATCGCCGCTGTCAACATCTGTGTCGTTAGCGAGCAGGTTGCCGTTAGGGTTGTTGCCCGGCGTGGCATTATTGACACCGCCAGCTTCCGTCGCGGTATTGGTATCGTTGATTGCGACTGGGTTGTCGTTGCGACCTGAAATGGTGATAGTCAGTATCGCGCTGCTGGTTGCACCCGCCAAATCGCGGATGGTGTAGGTAAAGCTTTCGCTGAGTTTATTGGCATTGGTGCGCAGCGCCTGAACCAGCGGATCGTCGTTGTCGACGGTGTAGGTGAAGCTGCCGTCGCTATTGAGCGTCAGGCTGCCGTACATACCTGAGAAAGCGCTGCCAATGTTGCCGCCAGTAACCGCGGAAACAGTGAGGACCTCACCATTGAGGTCAACGTCTGTGTCATTGCTCAACACATTACCGCTTGGGTTGACCCCGGGAGTCGAGTTATTCAACCCGCCTGCTTCAACAGCGGCAGCCGTATCATCGTTGGCGACCGGGGTATCGTTACTGCCTTGAATGGTGATGGTTAATACCGCTGCATCGGTTGCGCCAGCGGTATCAATAACGGTGTAGTTGAAACTGTCGGTCAGGGTATTGCCTGCGCGCAAGGCTTGGACTACAGCCATAGAGTTGTCCAGGCGGTAGCGATACTCTCCGTCCTCGCCAAGGGTCAGCCAGCCATAAGTACCACGCAGTTCAACGTCCAGTGAGCCTGCGGTGCCTGCACCTTCAGTTGCGCCAGTACGCACTGAATCGACAGCCTTGGTTTCGCCATTGCTGACGCTGTCGACATCGGTGTCATTGGTCAGTACGTTGCCTGTCGGGTCAGACCCTCCCGTGGCGTTATTCACGCCGCCAGCTTCAATTGCTGTTGCGGTGTCGTTAGCCGCAACAGGGTTATCGTTCTGGCCGCGAATCACCACGATTATTTCGGCGCTGTCACTGAGTCCGCCGGGGTCTGCCACGGTATAGGTGAAGCGTTCTATCAGGGTGTCGCTCGCTTGGCGCAGCGCCTGAACTGCTGGCAGGGTATTGTCGACTACATAGCTGTAGCTACCGTCGCTGTTCATGGTCAACTGGCCATATTGACCTTGCAGTGCTTGGCCGACGATGCCAGAGGTGCCGCTTGCGTTCTCCGCGCCGGTACGAATTGCGCTAACAATAAGAATGTCGCCATCCGGGTCTTCGGCCGAGATATCGCCTGTGGGATTGATACCCGGGGTTGTGTTGTTGACGCCTCCCGCTTCGGTTGCCAGTGCAAAGCCATTGTTTGCCAACGGCACGTTATTGGCGCCGGTGACGGTTATGACGAGTTGGGCAGTATCGGTCAGGCCAGCGGTGTCTGTGATTTCATAGGTCACCACAACATCGAGGGTCTGGCCAACAGCCAAGGCGATAATCTCTGGATGATCGCTGTTGACGTTAAAGCTGAACGAGCCGTCTGGATTGATCGTCAGCTCACCGTAAGACATGCCGCTGACATTGCTTGAGCCTTGCGCGTACATGGCATCGAGCGTGGTGCCAGCCGTCACTGGGTCCAATGCGCCCCCGGCAACTTCAGTGCCATTGCGGATGCCGGTGACAGTCAGATTGGTGTTAGGGCGGTCAGCACTGTCGACATCCTGGTCAATACCGTTGCCGCCTGGCGTACCTGTATCGTCTGGGCGGCTTGGAAAGGTAATGACATTACCAGTCGGGTTGGCTTCGTTGCCGTCGTCATCGACTTCACTGGCTTGGGCCTGGGCGTGGTCATCGCTGGCAACCGGGTTGTCGTAATTGCCCTGGACGATAATGGTTAAGTCAGCCAGATCATTAAGGCCCAGCGCATCAGTGACCTGATAGCTGAAGTGATCGGTCAGCGTGTCATTCGGGCCTAGTCGCTGCACGGCAATGTTGTCGTCATCAATGACGTAGCTGTATTCACCATCAGAAAAGATCGTCAATGTGCCGTAGGTGCCATCGATACTGACCGATCCGCCTGGAGGCACGATTAGCGGTGTGCCGATTTCATCTTTAGGCACATCACGAATGGCGGTGACGCTTTTGCTTTCGCCATAGTTGATAGGATCGCCAGCGCCGCCATCAACATCGGTGTCGTTGTCGAGCACGTTACCGGTTGCGTCCTGTCCAGAGATGGGGAAGCCGTTTGGCGGGGTGTCACCAGGGTTGCCGATGTCGGTATTGTCGACGCCCCCTTGTTCGATTGCCGTGCCAGTATCGTCTACGCCGACTGGCGTGTCGTTGGCGCCTTCGATGGTCACGGCCAGCTCGGCAGTGGAGTTGGCCGTCGCCAACGGTACACCGCTGTCGCTAATCTCATAGCTGAAGGTTTCGCTCAGGGTTTGGCCGCTCAGGCGCAGGGCCTGGACTTCAGGGTTTTCATTGTCGACAACATATTCATAGGCGCCGCTGCTATCGACAAACAGGCTACCGTAATTGCCTTCGATTTCAACGGTGCCAATCGCAGGGACGGGGACGGTCGTACCATTGAAAGTGACCGAAACCAGGATGAGATTTTCGGTGTCCGGATTGGTCACCAAGTCCACATCGAGGTCGTTATCGGTCAGGTTACCGGCTGGATTTACCCCGGGTGTCTGGTTGTCACGACCACCTGCTTCGACTGCGGTTGCGTCATCGTCAACAGCCGTCGGTGGATCATTGACGGCGGCGACCACGATCAATAATGAGTCCTGGTCGGTGCGGGCGTCAGTCGGCTCACCGGGGATGCCATTACCGTCAAAGTCACCGAAGTTACCCAGGTCATTGGTCAGTACGGTCAGGGTGTCGTTACCATTGAAATTGGCGTTGCCCAGGTAGTTGAGGCTGGCCAGTGCCGCATTGATGTCGGCGATACGGCCGACCAGCACCATTGAGTTGCTGTTGTTGCCACTGACGTTGACTCCGGTGGTTGCGCCGGTAAAAAACAACGTGCCTTGAGTCACGCTGAGGGTCACCTGAATGGCCCGGTCAGTGATATCCGGGTCGCGCTCGGCGTCGACATCGCTGACGGAAACTCCAGATATTGCCAAGGCGATATCTTCCTGGGCGTTTTGTGTGCCGGGAAGGCTATTGACCGGCGCGTCGTTGACCTCGACATAACCGGAATTGGCGTCCTGACTGTCAGCTTCGCCGAGGGTGATATTGACTTGGCCGAGGGTCGCACCATCCGTGTCGATGCGAATGCGCATGTCGCCAAAGGCGACAATACTGTTAACCTCGGTAGGGGCGTCAATGCGATACAAGCCCGAAGGCAACACGCCAAAGATGAATTGGCCATTTGCGTCGGTAGTGGCGGTAAAGACTGCGTCGTCAGTGTTACCGAACACTCCATCATTACCGGCCCAGGTCAGCGTCACGTCTTGACCGGCAATGGCCGGGCCGTCTGGCGTGGTGGAGCCGTCGGCTGAGCTGGTGTCGTTCCACAGTGTGCCACTGATGATGCCCAGGCCTGCGGCTTCCACCAGTTGATAGTTATTGAGAACCAAGTCGTTATCCGGGCCAACACCGTCAGCGCTGGTGCGCTCGCCATCGGCACTGCCATCGGCGCCGACAGTGCTGCCGCCCCAAGTGGTGAAGGTTTCCGGCAGGCTGCTCCAGGTGAGACTGGCGTCGGTGCTGGCAACTATTGCGTCGTTGGGTACATCGACGGTGTAGACCACGCTGATCTGGCTGCCAATATCAACCTGGCTGAAGTCAACACTCAGGCCGCCAGCGGTGCTGAAGCTAATGCCATCAGCCGGCAAGTCAGCTGCCGCGTAAGTGGTGCCGCCCACGGTGATGCTGACCAGTTGATAGTTGCTGCCGGTTGCAAAGCTGTCGCTTAAATTGACGTCATAGGCGGGCAGTTCACCGCTCTGGTTAAAACCGATAGTCACGGTCGCGGTACCACTGCTGCCGCCGACATTGGGGTCAAAGTTGCTGACTGTTTTGTCCAGGCCGCTAAAACCACCTTCGACAATACGCTCAAACAGGGTGTCGCTGGTTGCACGTAATACGTTGTCTACACGGTCCTGAACAAATACGCCAAGCTGATCCCCTGCCTGGTTGCTGACTTGGTTATTTACCCGGGCGCTGAATTCAATAACTATCCCTTCAAGGTTGTCATCGTTGCCGTCATCACCTGCGCCGCCTGCACCATTGGTGACATTGCCGAAGTTGATGGTTATGACCTGGCGCCCATTGGCATCAGTGGTGACTGTTACATAATCAGAATTAAGCACCCCGGTTGGTCCCGCGCCAGACAAGTCCGGTGTGATGTACAGGGCTTCGGCGGAGTTCTCGTCGCCATCAATAGCTAGCACACCGCTGGTAATCAAATCGGTCAGGTCTGTTACCAGGCCACCATTGGAGACGAACGCCACACGCATGCTGGCGAGGTCGGCCAGCGTTAGCCCGGCCTCAAGGGTGATGCTGATTGAGTAGTTTGGGTTTGCACCCTCTGGAATCAGGGCGGCAGCGCGATAGCGAACCAGTTCTCCGACTGCGACATTCTCGACACTGGCGTTGGTCGGGTTCGGCGCGGAGGTGTCATCGAGACCACCAACACGGGAAATCCTGATGCCCTGAGCGACAGGGAACACCAGCGCGCTGTCGAGGCGGTAATCGTTGAGGACTCCGCTATTGAGCGGGCCGTCCACGCCGGTACGTTCGTCGCTGTTGACGCCGTCGATACTGGTCCATTGCACTTGCGCCTGGTTGTCGAAATCTGGAACAGAAGCGCCGCTGGCGTTGACCACACCGCTGATGCTGATGCTGATGCTGCCACCTTTGGCAATATCAACATTACCGGTATTAACCAGCATACGGGTGCCGGGGTCGAGACTGAAACTGCTGGTGATATCGGTGCTTACGCCATTGACCGTGTAGATAACACTGTTCAGCGTAAGGCCATCTAGCTCGGTGGGCAGTGTATCGCTGAAGTCGATGTCGAAGGCATCGAAGTCAGTGGCGCTGTTGCCATTGCTGATGGTAATGGTGAAGTCGACAGGGTCATCCTGGTCAAAACCGAAGTCGGTCGGGGTGTCGATTGTTTGGCTGATTTGCAGCGTCGGCTCACGCACTGTGATTGCAGGTTTAGCACCGCTGAGTGCGACGTCACGGTCGATACTATCGGCCGGGTCGGTGCTGTTCGGGGTATCACCGTCTGTATCGGTATAGGTGAGCGTCGCATCATTTTGAAGAACGGTATTGGCCTGATTGCTGCTGACGTCGGTGGCGATCAAGCGCACCCGAATCACAAACTTGTTGTTGTCGGTGTTGTTGTCGCCATTGGCCGAGGAAATGCTAAACACGAAGTTTGCATCGCCACCATCAGTGCCCGTTGTGTTGAGCTGACTGATGTCCACTGTGCCGCCGAAGTCCAGGGTGAGATAGCCTCCGGCGGTGGTGATCAATTGATAGCCACTGCCGCTGAAACTGGTGTCCAGGCGCATGCCGGGCGGAATCAGGTCGTTGATGTTGAGTGACTGGGTGACACCTTCAGGCAGAGTGACAATGATGTCGTAGAGCATACTTTCGCCGACGACCAGATCAGCGCCTGTGGTGTGGCTGGCACTTGAGTCTGAGTTATCTAAGCCTCCACCAGCAAAGCCCTTGCTGATTTCCGGGGCGGCAACTTGTTGCGATGCTGTATCGCTCAGCAGACCGCTATCAAGGAAGTTCGCGCCGCCCTCAACGCTGGCGTAGTTGAGCAACGTGCCGGTGCTTTCAAGGGTTGCACTGGCGTTGATATTGCCTGCAACCAGCGTGTCATAGGTGATGACAATCAGGTTTGCACCACTGTTATCGGCATCCGTCCCAGGACGACCTGCGAGGAGGGCGCCAACACCGGCGCCATCAACAAAGGTGATGGTGTTGGTGGCGTTGTCGACGGTGAAGTCGACCCCGGCGATCAATTGTGAGCCATCGCCGCGGAATATCAGCAGGTTGGCGCTAGACAGGCTGCCGCCAACGAAAGACAGGCCTGGCGGTAGGGTAATCTGGGTGCTGACATCATAAGCATTGCCGCCCCCGGAGTTCTCGATTGCAGTGGCCAGGCGAATGGTGTCGCTGGCGTCGATATCGCTGACGCTGCCTTCAATCGCATTGATATCGGTAACGCTGCCGGTAAACGGCGCACCGCCCGTTCCGGGTGCGTTCCAGCTACCGGTTGTACCGGTGACTGTACCGTTGCTGGAGGAAACCACGCCGTGAGTGATGCTCAGATCAGGCTCGGCGACCGAGGCGATAAGGGTGACGTCATCAGAGGACAGGATTTCGTTCTTGTCGAGCGTTGTGGTTTGGCTTGACTCTGCCAGCACGTTGAAAGAACGCTGGTCAGCAAAGGGTTGGTCGCTGACTGTCAGGGTGAAATCAATTTGGATGGTGCTGCCTTCAGTCCCGCTGTTGACGTAGTTGTCGAAGGTGAAAATCAACGAGTTGCCTGGGCCGATAGTCACCGAGCTTGGACTGTTGGGGTTGGTGTTGTCAGTGCCTAGCTGCCAAAGGGTATTGGGATCGAGACCAGTTAGGTCGAACAGTGGCAGCGGTAGATAAGCTGTGATGCTGAAGTTTTCGTAGTCACCGGTAACCAAGTCATAGGTGAGGCTGAAAGTGACTTCATCGCCCGGCCGCAGTTCTGTCCCAGGCGGCGGTGCGCCATTGCCATTCAGGTCGGCAATATCGATATCAACCGTGCTGGTTGGAATGGTACTGGTGGTGCTTGAGGAGTCGGACTGGTCATCACCCGTGAGGTTGACCTCGTCCTCCATTATGGTCGCCGTAACCGTCGCATTGTTGCCGAATGAGTCGCCTTCGTTGATCTCACTGTGTGGTGTGCCTGCGGGCGGTGTATAGCTCTGGCCAATAACCGCCTGGTAGCTGAGTACCGCTGTGCTGGCCCCCTGCAGAATGTCATCAAAAGAAAGATCGCCATTCATCCACTGATGGTCGGGGTAGTAGCTCTCAACCGAGGCGGCGATATCGAACACCAACGAGGTGGTACCGTCCGGATTCACAACCTGGGTGAAGATGACCGGGATTTGATAGTTGATACCGTCAATATTGGCGGACAAGATCAAGGTGCCATCGACCAGCGTCTGGCCGTCGCTCAGGGTGTCGCTGATAACGAAGCTGCCTTCGTTGAGGAGTGTCTTACCAAATGCAAAATAGTCAGAGACGTTGATATTGATGACGTAGTTAAGCGTGTCACCCGGGCTTAAGCCAGCGCTGCCAATATCGGTTTGCAGGCTGACTTGTTTTTCCAGGGTGATCGACTTGGCGACGATGCTGGTTGCCAGCCCATCACCGCTGAAGGCAATGGTGTCACCCGGATTTGCCACGTCGCGCGGGTCTACCGGTTGCCATTGGCCGCTAGCAGTAGGCGGGGCGAAGGTAATGGTTCTGTCATCGCCGGTGATTGGGTTGAGTACCGGATTACCATTGGCGTCGGCATCCGGTACAAAGAAATCAACATTGGTCGTTACAGGTGCCGAGAAATCGCTGTAGGAGACGGTAAACGACTGGATATAAATGTCGTTGGTCTGGTCGGCATCGTTGTTGCGCGCAAATACCGCATTGATCAATGTCGGGTTGCTGATGGTGTCGCCGTTATACAAGGTGATCGAGGTGAGGGTGCCGTTTGCCCCAGGTGTAATCTGGGTAATGATCACATCGTCGGGTACCGGTTGGGTGATCTCCAGGTCGGTGATGGTCTGCGAGGTTGCCGGGCTAACTGTAATTTGTAGCTCGCGGCCATAGTTTGGCCCGGTCGCAGTTTCACCTTCGGGGGCAATGATTTCCTGATCGAATGTGATCACTGTTGGGTGTACGACATAGCTTACGAAGCCTGACTGCACCAGGCTTGGGTCCACGCTTGGGTTATTCAGCGCATCGTTGCCGTATTGGAAGCCGCTGCGAGCGCGAATAGTTAAATCAGGGGTGGCCGCGGAAGACGAGAAATCGGTGTCGGCTAAGTCACTCAGCGTTGCTGTAACTTGAATGCCGATATTCGGCTGGCCCTGGCTGACACTGGCAAATGGTAACTCGAGCACCACCATTTGGTCGCCGGCTTGCATCCCATAAGTGGCGGCGTTAACCACAAGTGGTTGGCCATCAGTACCTACGGCCAAGGGATGAACGGCCTGGCCATTGGCGTCGAAGGTGATGACGTGAGCGACCAGTGATTGACCAAGGTAGCTGGCTGAAACAAAGCTGATGCCGTCATCAATCTCCGCGCCCGCGCCATCGATACCTGTTGTAGGCAGGAATACATCGACAAAGGGCGCATACCCAGAGTCTGACGAGGTGTTGGAGAAATTCAGGGTAAAGGTAAAGTTGCTGCCCAGTTGAACATCGGCTCCTGTGCCACTGACAGACAGCGTGGGCGCTGCGTCAGGCAACAACCCTGAAAAGCTATCAATGGCTGCAGCGCTAAGAGCGATTGATTTATCAATGTCGCCGTGGCGCACTTCAAGTTCCCAGTCGCCACCTGCCGCTTTATTGCCCGTGTCATCGTTGGACGCGGCGACATCAGCGCCAGTCCAACGCGCCAACTCACCGACCAGAGTTTTGCCAGCCTCGCCCGCCCCAATCTTGCAGCCGTAGAGTTGAATATCCGCACCAGCGCTGAGGTTATTGCTCCATTGCGCGAAGCGACTGCCGAGCTGGTCAATATTGTCACTTGATACGGTGGTGCTGCCTAAAGTGAATTGGCCCGCGGCGCCGTGCGAGAGGATTTGTACAGAATCAACCTGACCCATTGTTTCAAGGGCCTTTTCAATGGCGGCGATGCCATCTTGTTGCGTGTCGACAATGATGGCTTTGACACCCTGCGGAAGTTGCTGGGTGAGCTGCTGGCTATTCTCCAGGCGACTGTCAATGACCAGCAAGGCACGTGCGGCAGATCCGGCAGGAGGGGCCGAGCGCGCAGTTTCAACCGCCGTTGCAGGAACGTGGCTGTTGTCCTGGTTGTTTTGGCCGTCTTGTGCAGAGTTGTCGGTCGTATGTTGTTCGGTGGCAACTGCGGCTGCACCATCGAAAAGAATCCTTGGTTCCAATGCCAACGTACGGCTGCTGGGTTTGAAAGGATTTCCGCTACGACCGGCAGTGATTTTTGACATCGACATGGCTCCATGCACAAGAAAAACATCGTCAACAAAGAATAGACGTCTCTGCCGCAGTCGTGGTGAAAAAATCAAATATGCCGCGAGCTAAAGCGCTGCAAGGCAAATCGAGATGGCCTCGTTGTTGGTTATTTCCAATAAAAAAGCCCGGCGTAATCAATACGCCGGGCTCTTGGGGCAACTGTACTTTTTGGGGCGAGAGATTACTCGTCCATTGCACCCATTGCGGTGGTGTTAAAACCGCCGTCGACGTACATGATTTCACCACTTACGCCCGAAGCCAGGTCGGAGCAGAGGAAAGCGCCAGCGTTGCCGACTTCGTCGATGGTGACATTGCGGCGCAGCGGCGTTTGCTTCTCGTTGGCTGCGAGCATTTTACGGAAGCTCTTGATTCCAGAAGCGGCCAGCGTGCGGATCGGGCCCGCCGAGATTGCGTTGACTCGAGTGCCTTCCGGGCCGAGGCTACCGGCCAGATAACGAACACCAGCTTCGAGACTGGCTTTGGCCATGCCCATAACATTGTAGTTAGGCATGGTGCGCTCAGCGCCCAAGTAGGACAGCGTCAGCAGGCTGCCATTGCGGCCTTTCATCAGTTCGCGACCAGCCTTGGCCAGAGCCACAAAGCTGTAGGCGCTGATGTCGTGGGCAATACGGAAGCCTTCGCGGGTGGTGACGTCTGTGAAGTCGCCGTCTAGCTGGTCGCCTGGAGCAAAGCCGACTGAGTGAACGATGCAATCAAGGCCGTCCCACTTTTTGCCCAGTGCTTCGAATACAGAGACGATTTCTTCATCGTTGGCCACGTCACACGGGAAGCACAGTTCAGCGCTTGAGCCCCAATCAGCGGCAAAGCCTTCAACACGGCCTTTAAGCTTTTCGTTCTGATAGGTGAACGCCAGTTCAGCACCTTCACGGTGCATCGCAGCAGCAATGCCCGAGGCAATGGAGAGTTTGCTGGCAACGCCAACGATCAGTACGCGCTTACCGGTTAGAAAACCCATGTGTTGTTCCTCTTCCTATTCGCAAGGATTAGTCAGCAGTTGCTGGTGCCAAAAAGGCTGCTTCCAGCAGTTGCTGAGTATAAATATGTTGCGGTGCAGCGAATATCGCCTTTGCCGGGCCTTGTTCAACCACCTGACCGTGTTTAACCACCATTAAATGATGGCTGATTGCCCTGACAACGGCCAGGTCATGGCTGATGAACAGGTAAGTCAGGTTGTACTTGGCCTGCAATGACCGCAACAACTCAATAACTTGACGCTGAACGGTGCGGTCGAGCGCCGAAGTGGGCTCATCCAGCAGTATCAGCGCCGGTTTAAGTACCAGTGCCCGGGCAATGGCAATACGTTGCCGTTGCCCGCCAGAAAACTCATGAGGATAGCGATGCCGAGACTCCGGATCGAGATCTACCTCTATGAGCGCATCAATCACAGCCTGTTCCTGCTCGGCTGCGCTGCCCATGTTGTGAATGTCCAGACCTTCACCGATGATTTGGCCCACTGACATACGCGGGCTCAGACTACCGAAGGGGTCCTGAAACACCACCTGCATTTGTCGGCGTAACGGTCGCACTTCCTTTTGCGGAAGGCCATCAACCGCTTGCCCCTGAAAGCGTATCCCGCCTTGGCTTCCCAGCAAGCGCAAGATCGCCAAGCCGAGTGTGGATTTACCGGAACCACTCTCGCCAACAATGCCAAGGGTTTGGCCCTGTGGCAGGCTAAAGTTGATGCCATCCACTGCTTTCACGTAATCAACGGTACGGCGCATGAGTCCTTTTTTAATCGGGAACCAAACGCGCAGGTCGTCAATTTCCAGTATTGGATCCCCAGGGGGATTATCGACTGGGTTACCGCTGGGCTCCGCTCCGAGCAGTTCCTGAGTATAGGAATGCTGCGGGGCAGCGAACAAATCTGCACATGACGCCTGTTCGACGATCTTTCCGCGCTGCATGACACATACGCGGTTAGCAATTCTTCTCACCAGATTTAAATCGTGGCTGATCAGCAGCAGCGCCATGCCCATGCGCGCTTGCAGTTCCTTGAGCAACTCAAGGATTTTAAGCTGTACGGTGACGTCGAGCGCAGTGGTGGGTTCATCGGCAATTAATAGCTCTGGCTCATTCGCCAGCGCCATGGCGATCATCACGCGTTGACGCTGGCCGCCAGATAACTCATGAGGGTAAGCCTTGAGGCGTTTGCGCGGTTCAGGGATGCCTACCAGATCAAGCAGTTCAAGGGTGCGCGCGGTAGCCGCCTTGCCGCTAAGGCCTTTATGCAGCGCCAACACCTCGTTGATTTGCTTCTCGATACAATGCAACGGGTTGAGCGAGGTCATGGGCTCCTGAAAAACCATGGCGATGCGGTTGCCACGGATACCACGGAGCTTCTTCTCATTCATGCTCAGCAAGTCTTCGCCTTTGTAGCGAATGGTGCCGCTTGGGTGTTGCGCCAAGGGGTAAGGCAGCAGGCGCAGAATTGAATGCGCGGTGACTGACTTGCCGGAGCCACTTTCACCCACAAGCGCCAATGTTTCGCCCCGGCGGATGTCAAAGCTGATGTTTTCCACCACGCGTTGGCGATGATCGCCGGTGACAAATTCAACGACGAGGTCGCGTACTTCGATGAGGTTGTCTGTGTCGGTCATCTTATTTCCTCGGGTCGAAGGCATCGCGAGCGGCCTCGCCAATAAACACCAGCAAACTGAGCATGATTGCCAGCACGGCGAAAGCACTGATTCCCAGCCACGGAGCTTGTAGGTTGGATTTACCTTGCGCAACCAGTTCACCAAGCGATGGTGAGCCTGGCGGCAAGCCAAAACCAAGGAAGTCCAGCGCGGTCAGCGTACCAATCGCCCCAGTGAGGATAAACGGCATAAAAGTCATGGTTGAAACCATGGCATTGGGCAGAATGTGGCGGAACATAATGGCGCCGTTTTCCATGCCCAAGGCTCGCGCGGCCCGTACGTATTCAAGGTTGCGTCCGCGCAGGAACTCGGCGCGTACCACGTCGACCAGACTCATCCATGAGAACAGCAACATGATGCCCAGCAGCCACCAGAAGTTGGGTTGCACGAAACTGGCCAGAATGATCAACAAGTAGAGCACTGGCAGGCCCGACCAGACCTCAAGGAAGCGCTGGCCGACGAGGTCAACCCAGCCCCCGTAAAAGCCTTGCAAGGCGCCTGCAAAGACGCCAATGATCGAGCTGAGAATAGTCAGGACCAAGGCGAACATCACCGAAATCCTGAAGCCGTATATCACTCTCGACAATACATCACGACCTTGATCGTCGGTGCCTAACCAGTTGACCGAGGAGGGCGGTGCAGGAGCCGGAACCTGCAAGTCGTAGTTGATGCTCGAATAGCTGAACGGGATGAGCGGCCAGATCATCGTGCCATCTTTGTCCTCGATCAGTTTTTTGATGTAAGGGCTTTTGTAGTTGGCCTGTAACGGGAATTCGCCGCCAAATACGGTTTCTGGGTAGCGTTTGAATACAGGAAAGTACCATTCACCGTCGTAACGCACGGCCAAGGGTTTGTCGTTGGCGATCAACTCGGCACCCAGAGTCAGCGTGAACAAGGCGAGGAAGATCCACAATGACCACCAGCCGCGTTTGTGGGCTTTAAATCGCTCAAAGCGGCGTTTGTTGATTGGAGATAGGGCCATATCAATTCTCCCTGCTTTCAAAGTCAATCCGCGGATCGACCAGGGTGTAGGTGATATCGCCGATCAATTTCACCACCAAACCTAATAAAGTGAAGATAAACAGGGTGCCGAATACCACCGGGTAGTCACGGTTGATCGCCGCTTCAAAACTCATTAAGCCCAGACCGTCGAGTGAGAATATGACTTCAATCAGCAGTGAGCCGGTGAAGAAAATACCGATAAAGGCCGCCGGGAACCCTGCGATGATCAATAGCATCGCGTTGCGAAATACGTGGCCGTACAGCACGCGCGTGTTGGTCAGGCCCTTGGCGCGGGCGGTAACCACATACTGTTTGTTGATCTCATCGAGAAAGCTGTTTTTGGTCAGCAGGGTCAGGGTTGCGAAGTTGCCAATAACCAATGCGGTAACAGGTAGGACCAAGTGCCAGAAGTAATCAAGAATCTTGCCGGTGGTGCTCAGATCCTCAAAGTTGTTTGAGGTGAGTCCGCGCAAAGGAAACCAGTTGAGATAACTGCCGCCAGCGAAGACCACAATCAATAGAATCGCGAAGAGAAACCCCGGAATCGCATAGCCAACGATGATTGCTGAACTGGTCCAGACGTCAAATGCACTGCCGTGCCGGGTGGCCTTGGCGATGCCCATGGGAATCGAGATCAGATACATGATCAAGGTACTCCAGAGCCCCAGCGAGATGGACACTGGCATCTTCTCGATGATTAGGTCGAGGACCTTGGCGTCACGGAAGAAACTTTCACCAAAGTCGAAGTGTGCGTAGTTCTTGAGCATTATCCAGAAGCGTTCTGGTGCAGGTTTGTCAAAGCCATACATATGCTCGATTTCAGCGATCAGTTCAGGGTCAAGACCCTGTGCCCCGCGGTAGTTCGAGCCAGCGACGGACACTTCTGAGCCACCACCGGATATCCGGCTGGTTGCGCCTTCAAAGCCTTCAAGTTTGGCAATCATCTGTTCAACTGGGCCACCTGGTGCGGCCTGGATGATGATGAAGTTAATCAGCAGAATGCCAAACAGCGTCGGGATAATGAGCAAGAGGCGACGGATGATATACGCCAGCATATTATTGCTCCGTGCCTTCAGTTGTTAGCACATCATTCGGCTTTTTTGGGGGGGCAGCTTGTTCTTCAGGGTCATCAGTTGCTGTTGTTGCCTGCTCCGCAGCTTGCGCTTCTGGTGATTTTGGACGTGCCCACCAGGTATTCAGGCCAATGTCGTACATCGGCGTGACATCGGGATGCTGCAGGGTATTCCAGTAGGCTACGCGCCACGTCTTGATGTGCCAGTTGGGCACTACGTAGAAGCCCCAGAGCAACACCCGATCAAGCGCGCGGGTGTGATTAATCAGGTTTTGCCGCGAGTCGGCGCCAATCAGGCCAACTACCAGCTCATCAATGGCCGGGTCTTTGAGGCCAATAAAGTTGCGGCTGCCAGGTCGGTCTGCACTGCTCGAATGCCAGTACTCACGTTGCTCGTTGCCCGGTGAGTTGGATTGCGCAAAGCCGCTAACAATCATGTCGTAATCACGCGAACGGAGGCGATTGATGTACTGCGAAACGTCGACGCGGCGGATTACCATGTCGATGCCCAAATCAGCCAGGTTGCGTTTATAAGGCAGTAATACACGCTCAAACTCGGTTTGGGCGAGTAAGAATTCGAAGCTGACGGGTTTGCCGGTCGCATCGAGCATGTGATCGCCCTCGACCCGCCAACCGGCTTCTTGCAACAACTGGTAAGCGCGGCGCTGTTGCTCACGAATCATGCCGGTGGCGTTAGTCACTGGCAGCGTGAACTCGTCGGTAAATACCTTGGCTGGAATCTTGTCGCGCAGCGGCTCAAGTATCTTTAGCTCGGCCGCATCCGGCAGACCGCTTGAAGCCAGTTCAGAGTTGTCGAAATAACTATGGGTACGGGTGTAAGCGCCATTGAACAGCTGTTTGTTGGCCCACTCAAAATCAAACAACAGGCCAAATGCCTCTCGTACGCGCGAATCTTTAAACAGGTCACGGCGAATATTGAAGACAAACCCCTGCATGCCGGTTGGGTTGGAGTTTTTGAGTTCTTCCTTCATCAACTGGCCGTTAGCAACGGCTGATGTTTCATATGCGGTTGCCCAGTTCTTGGCGCTGGTTTCCAGCCAGTAGTCGAACTGACCGGCCTTGAGCGCTTGCAAGGCAACGTCGTTATCGCGGTAGTAATCAATGCGCATGGTATTGAAGTTATAGAAACCACGGTTTACCGCGAGGTCTTTGCCCCAATAATCCTTGACCCGCTTGTAGCTTATGCTACGGCCGGGTTTAACCTCGCTGATGCGATAAGGGCCGCTGCCCAGCGGGATTTCCAGATTGCTCTTGCTGAAGTCGCGCTCTGCCCACCAGTGTTTGGGCAGCACTGGCAGTTGTCCGACGATCAGCGGCAGCTCGCGGTTGCCAGCATGCTTGAACTTGAAACGTACTTTCAGTGGGCCTTCGATCTCGACGCTTTCAACGTCCGCATAGTAGCCGCGGAACATCGGTGAGCCTTTGCTTATCAGCGTGTCGAAGGTGAACTTGACGTCTTCGGCGGTGACCGGCGTACCGTCATTGAAGCGGGCTTCAGGCCGCAGATAGAAGCGCACCCAACTGCTGTCAGGGGCTTTTTCGATTTTACCTGCGATCAAGCCATATTCGGTGAATGGCTCATCCAGGGCGTGGACGGTGAGGGTGTCGTAGATCAGGCCCAGATCATCGGCCGAAACGCCCTTGTTGATATAAGGATTGAGGCTGTCAAAGCCGCCGAAGCCAGCTTGTCGTAGGGTGCCACCTTTGGGGGCGTCGGGGTTGGCGTAGTCAAAATGGGTAAAGTTGGCCGGGTATTTCGGCGGTTCGTCATACAAGGTGACGGCATGTTGCGGCGCTGCTTGGGTCAAACAGGACAGGCCGAGCAACAAAATGGCGCTACTTTGTACTGCAAATGAGCGCAGTGAATGCGTCATCGGGTTTTCTCCGTGGGTTTCAGCCACCACGTACGCAGCCCTAGTGTGTAAGGCGGTGTGGGGACATGAGCAAAGCGATTGCGATAAGCCAGCCGGTGATAATTGATGTACCAGTTGGGGATGCTGTAATAGCCCCACAACAACACGCGGTCTAAGGCGCGGGTTGCTGCGACTTGTTCGTTGCGGGTTTGCGCTGAAAGCAGCTTTTCAACCATGGCATCGACCACTGGACTGTCGATACCAGCATAATTCTTGCCACCTTTGACTTTGCCCTGGCTGGAGTGGAAATACAGCGATTGCTCAAGCCCTGGACTCAGTGTTTGCGGGAGGGTCAGGGAAATCATGTCAAAGTCGAATTGATCCAATCGCTGCTTGTATTGGGCGCGGTCGACGGTGCGCAGATTCGCTTGAATCCCGAGCATTGCCAGGTTTCTGGTAAATGGCTCATAGATACGTTCCAGTCCAGAGTTGACCAGCAGTAACTCAAACTGGAACTGTTCACCTTTACTGTTGACCAGACCATTTTCCGAAGCCTTCCAGCCAGCGTCGGCAAATAGACTCAGGGCGCGGCGTAAGGTTTCCCGCGGAATGCCATGACCCTGGGTTTTGGGCACCACATAGGGTTCGGTAAACAGCTTTTTCGGCAGCTTATCGCGGTAGGGCGATAGCAGCAGCCACTCCGCGCCTACAGGCTTGCCGGTCGCAGAGAACTCACTGTTCGGGTAGTAGCTGCTGGCGCGGGTGTAGGAGCCGTTGAAGAGGGTGCGATTGGTCCACTCGAAATCAAACATCAGTCCCAGCGCTTCACGGACTTTGGCGTCGGCGAACAGCGGACGTCGTGAGTTCATGAACAGCGCTTGGGTCTGAGTTGGGATTTTGTGCGGAATTTCTGCGCGAATAACGTCGCCATGTTGCACGGCAGGGAAGTTGTAGCCGTTCGCCCAGTTTTTAGCTTGCTGTTCGATGTAAAAATCAAACTCGCCCGCTTTGAATGCCTCAAAGGCAACATTGCTGTCACGATAAAAGTCGACGCGAACCTTATTGAAATTGTACTTGCCGCGGTTTACGGCCAAGTCTTTGCCCCACCAGTCTTTCACGCGCTCAAAGGTCAGGCTGCGCCCCGGACTCACTTCGCTGATTTTGTAGGGACCACTGCCGAGCGGAGGATCATAAGTGGTGGCTGTAAAGTCACGGTCCTTCCAGTAGTGCTGCGGCAATACCGGCAACTCGCCCAGACGCAGTATCAGTAAAGGATTACCCGCGCGCTTGAACACGAAGCGGATGCGGTGGCGATTGAGAATATCGACGCGCTTCACTTCCTGCAGATTGGTGCGGTATTGCGGGTGGCCTTCCTTGAGCAGGGTGCGATAGGAGAAGGCAACGTCATAGGCGGTAATCGGCTTGCCGTCGTGGAACTTGGCATTTTTACGCAGGTTGAAGACCACCCAGCTGCGATCTTCGCTGTATTCGACAGTCTCGGCGATCAAACCATAGCTCGATGCGGGCTCATCCCCTGAAGGGTCATAAGCACCGGTACCAACCATTAACGGTTCGTTCATCTCGTTGACGCCGTACTGCAGGAAGTTTGCGGTCGAGATCGGACTGGAACCCTTGAAAGTATAAGGGTTGAGTGTATCGAAGGTGCCTGAAGCCATCATGCGCATGGTGCCTTGTTTTGGCGCATCAGGGTTCACCCAATCGAAATGGGTGAAGCTAGCTGAGTACTTAAGTGCACCAAATTGAGCATAGCCATGACTTTTGATGATGGTTGCCCCTGCGGGGAAACACACAACAAGGCTGACCAGTAATGGGATGAGGCGACGTATCAAGTGATATATCCGATCCGTGGCGGCTATGGGCATCTTGCCCGGTACAGTAACAGCTTGTATCGACAGGAAAAAGACCAGGCTCTTGAGTGTCTTGTAAGCGTACTGTGATTAAAAATGAATCTTGCCCATGACAGGTGCCGGGTGCCGCTCAGGAGCGGTGTTACGGCCGCATACCCTATGCCCGCATGGACTCAATGTGCAAAATTTCGACTTGGTTTTGCGTGGCTAATTTTCTTACCGGTTATTTGAGTCATTTGTCGTTACTGCGGACACAGGATAGCGCTAGTAAGGTGCACTGTACGCAGATCCTGTGCCTTCAGGTACGGGATATGCACGACCAAGCGGGTGCTTGGCCGTTATCAGAAATTAGCGGGGCAAGCGCAGGGTCAAGGTTTGGCCGGGGCGCAATGCGCTGCCGGTACGTGGATTCCACGTCTTGAGGTGTTTGACCGGTACTTTAAAGCGCTGCGCGATCATCGATAATGAGTCGCCCTTGCGCACCTTGTAGTAAGTGACAGTATTTTGCTTGCGGCTGACGGTTGAACTTGCGCTGGACGTATCTGCAAGGGCCAGGGTTTGACCAATTTTCAGCGAGTTGCCGCTGAGTTTGTTCCAGCGTTTGACTTGATTGACTGAAACCTTGTTGGCTTTTGCGATCGACCAGAGATTGTCGCCTGCCTTGACTCGATAACTGCGTGGCTTCATGGCCCGGGCACTGGCAATCTGTTGGCCAGAGTCAATCTTCACACCTGCGCGCATTGGCAGGCTCAGAGTCTGGCCAACGCGTAGGCTGTTGCTGGTGAGTTTGTTCAGCTCACGGATACCATTGATACTGGTGTTATAGCGGCTAGCGATGCCGCTCAGTGTGTCACCGCGGCGAACTTTGTATTCCTGCCAGCTGATCATGTCCTGAGGCTTCATGGTCGACAAGCTGGCGGTGAATTTTTCGGCTTTTTCGATGGGCACCAATAAGCTTGGAGGGCCGTCCATGGTGATGCGCCGCTTGAAGGCTGGATTGAGTTGGTACAGCTCATCCTCATCAAGGTCCATCATTTCAGCGATCTTCGACAGATCCATGTTCTGTTTTAGCGCAACTTGCTCGAAGTAGGGTTCGTTGGCAACTGGGCTGAGACTGACGCCATAGGCTTTGGGGGTCATTACTACTTGGGAAAGGGCAAGCAGCTTAGGCACATAGTTCTGGGTTTCAGTTGGTAGCGAGAGATTCCAGTAATCAGTTGGCAGGCCAAGTTTCTGGTTACGCTCAATCGCTCTGCTGACCCGTCCTTCGCCTGCGTTGTATGCCGCGAGCGCGAGTAGCCAGTCGCCGTTGAACATGTCATGCAGACGCGTCAGGTAATTCATCGCTGCATTGGTGGAGGCGGTGACATCGCGGCGGCCGTCGTACCAACTGGTTTGACGAAGGTTGAAGTGTTTGCCGGTGGCTGGCATGAATTGCCACAAACCTACTGCTTTAGCATGAGACAGTGCGAGAGGGTTGTAGGCGCTTTCAATCATCGGTAGCAATGCCAGTTCAGTCGGCATATTGCGCTCTTCGAGCTGCTCTACGATGTAATGAATATAGGGACTGCTGCGCTCGCTGGCGCTTTCGATGAACGAGGGGTTGCTTACAAACCAAAGGCGCTGCTGTTCGATGCGTGGATTTATACCAATGATATCTTGCATCTGATAGCCGTCACGCACGCGTTCCCAAATGTCAGTGGCCACGGTCTTTTGGGTTTGCGTATCAAGCCACACAGGCTCTGGTTTTTGACGTTTAACCAGGGCTAATTCGTCGCTGGCTTCTGGCGCAGTTTGACAACCAGCCAGGGTCGCACAAAACACCACCACGAGCGCTTGAGCGCTTTGTGCTAATGCCTTTGAATTCAAGGGTTTGCGTGGTGATAAAAGCATTAGCGGTGATGGTCTTCCAGATGCAAAGGTCGGGCGATTCTAGAAACCGTTTTCGCGCTGGTCAAGTTTTGACCAGCGTTTTGTGGTTGTGTCGACTTTTTAAAAGTTATCTTTCCAAGCACGAAGTTCCGCAAATGCCTGTACTGGGGAGCGCTCATGGGGGCCGCTCCGCTCGTCTAATTTCTGCAGGATGCTGGGCTTATCTGTGCGCAAAAAAGGATTGGTTGCCAACTCCAGTTCTAGACTGGAAGGTAGGCTTATCTGATCGTTCTGGCGCCATTGCGTGACATCGCTGATGCGCTGGGCAACCGCCTGATTGTCAGGTTCTGCGGCCAAAGCAAAGCGCAGGTTGCTCAGCGTATATTCGTGGGTGCAGTAGACGGCGGTAGAGGCGGGCAGGGCTGCCAACCGGGTCAGGGAGTCATGCATCTGTTGCGGGCTTCCTTCAAACAATCGCCCGCAACCCGCAGCGAACAAGGTATCACCACAGAACAGCCAGTTATTCTCGGCTTGGTAATAAGCGATATGCCCCAATGTGTGGCCTGGAACTTCAATAACCCTTAAGGTCTGTCCAAGCACTTGAAGTTCATCGCCTTCGCTTAGCGCCAGGTCGCGGGCTGGAATCTTTTCATTGGCGGGGCCAGTAACGCGGGCGCCGGTGAGTGTTTTCAACTGCTCAACACCGCCCACATGATCAAAGTGATGGTGGGTAACCAGGATGTCGGTTAGCTTCCAGTCCGGGTGACTGTTCAGCCACTTTTCAACGGGCGCTGCATCGCCTGGATCCACTACCGCGCAGTGGCGTAACGCGGGGTCTTGTAACAACCAGATATAGTTGTCGGAGAATGCAGGTAGGGCTTCGATGTTTATCATGGTCGTCATTCGCCAAGGTTTAAACAAACGTGCATCTTAGGCCTCACTGGCGCTAAGGGCTACGCAGGAACCGATTAATGTCAGATCAGCATCGCTCAGAAACACCTTTTGCCGACGCCGATGCCCAATGGTTGAATTTGATTACCAATGCTCGGGAATGGTTTCAAGGGCCTTATGGGCAACTACTGCTTGAAAGTGAGCAGCCCTTGCTTGAGGAAGAGCTCGCACGCTTTTTTGGCAGCTATATGTTGCACTACGGACCTTTTGCCGGCGAGGTGCCTGACGCTGCACAAATTCAACATAGTGTGCGGGTCGGCGCACCCTTTGCCGGAGTTGATATCGCCTGCGAAGAACAGGCTTGGCCAATGACCGAACATGCGGCTGATGTGGTGTTGTTACAGCATGGTTTGGATTTCAGCCTGTCACCCCACGGATTGTTGCGTGAGGCGGCGCACAGCGTTAGGCCCGGTGGACATTTATTGATCGTCGGAATTAACCCGGCAAGCTGCTGGGGCCTGCGTCATGTGTTGACGCGCGATGCCTTGCATCAGGCGCGCTGTATCTCAGCCAATCGGGTGTGTGACTGGCTGCATCTGCTTGGTTTTGCGCTGGAGAAACGCCGCTTCGGATGCTATCGTCCGCCGCTTGCTTCCCGTACCTGGCAGGCGCGATTGACCCCATTGGAATCATGGGGTGGCGCTTGGCAAGCTCCTGGCGGTGGTTTCTATCTATTGGTAGCGCGCAAGTTGGTCGTGGGTTTGCGGCCACTGCGTCAGTCCCGTCGTGAGCCTATGGGCGCAATGGTGCCGATGCCGGTGGCTAAGGTCAGTCGCCGAGATTCCGACAAACCTTAGGGGATGAAGGCGAGTTCGCCTGTTTGATTTAATTATTGAGAGAAATGCTCTGCATGTCAGAACAAGTTGAAATCTATACCGATGGCGCGTGCAAGGGTAACCCTGGCGTAGGTGGCTGGGGCGCTTTGCTGGTGTTCAAAGGTGTCGAGAAAGAGTTGTGGGGCGGTGAAGCCGAGACCACCAACAATCGCATGGAACTGACTGCGGCAATTCGTGGGCTGGCTGAACTCAAGCGCGAATGCGATGTACGTCTGGTGACGGACTCACAATATGTCATGCAGGGTATTCAAGACTGGATGCCTAACTGGAAAAAACGCGGCTGGAAAACTGCCGCCAAGCAGCCGGTCAAGAATGCAGATCTATGGCAACAGCTAGACGAGCAGGTTAACCGGCACAAAGTGACCTGGCAGTGGGTGCGCGGCCATACCGGCCATCCCGGCAATGAGCGCGCCGACCAACTGGCTAATCGTGGGGTTGATGACGTCAGGGCTTTGAAGCACGCCTGACTTCACCACCGCTGCCTGGCGGTGACGGAGTCAGAATGTCATTTCCGGCACTTGCTCGGGGATGATCAGCCGCCCCGCCGTTTTCTCGACAATTTCCTCGACACTAACTCCTGGCGCGCGCTCGCGCAGAATGAAGGCGCCGCCTTCAATTTCCAGGTAGGCGAGGTCGGTCAGCACTTTTTTGATGCAACCGGCACCGGTGAGGGGCAGGCTGCAGCGTGGTAGCAGTTTGGACTCACCGTCTTTGGATGCGTGGGTCATGGTCACGATGATATTGTCGGCACCCGCCACCAAATCCATGGCGCCGCCCATGCCTTTGATCAGCTTGCCCGGAATCATCCACGAGGCGATGTTGCCGTCGACATCGACCTCGAAAGCGCCGAGCACGGTGAGATCAACATGACCGCCGCGAATCATGGCGAAGGATTCGGCGGATGAAAAAATAGAGGCGCCTTTGACTGCCGTAACGGTCTGTTTGCCAGCATTAATCATGTCAGCATCGACTTGATCGTCCCTGGGGAAGGCGCCCATGCCGAGCAAGCCGTTCTCTGATTGCAGCATCACTTGGATGTTATCGGGCACGTAGTTGGCCACCAGTGTTGGAATGCCAATGCCCAAGTTAACGTAGTAGCCGTCCTTGAGTTCGCGCGCCACGCGTTGAGCCATTTGTTCGCGGGTAAGTGCCATAGTCGCCTCTTGTCAGTTCGGATGGGTCACGCCAGCACGGTGCGTTTTTCAATGCGCTTTTCGAAGCGGCCTTGAATGATTCTGTCGACGTAGATGCCGGGAGTGTGGATCTGTGCCGGATCGAGTTCGCCGGGTTCGACGATTTCCTCAACTTCGACCACGGTGATGCGCCCTGCAGTGGCGGCCAGTGGGTTGAAGTTCTGCGCTGTGTGCCGATAGATCACGTTGCCGAAGTGGTCTGCCTTCCAACCTTTGACGATGGCGAAGTCGCCGGTTATCGACGGTTCCAGGATGTAGTTGCGACCTGCGTACTCGCGTACTTCTTTACCTTCAGCAACTGGCGTGCCGTAACCGGTAGCGGTAAAAAACGCCGGAATGCCTGCACCGCCTGCACGTAGCTTCTCGGCAAGTGTGCCTTGTGGTGTCAGTTCCACTTCCAACTCGCCGCTAAGCAGTTGTTGTTCAAACAGTGAGTTCTCGCCGACATAGGAGGCAATCATCTTGCGAATCTGCCGGTCCTCAAGCAGCACGCCCAAGCCAAAGCCATCAACGCCGCAGTTATTGGAAACCACAGTCAGGCCCTTTACCCCAAGACGGCGTATTTCAGCGATCAGGTTTTCAGGGATTCCACAAAGGCCGAAGCCACCGGCCAGTACAGTCATGTCATCGGTGAGACCGGCAAGGGCCTCCGCATAGCTGTTAACGCGTTTATCTAGTCCTGCCATCTCGTTGCTCCTGTGGTAGTGGCATCGGTCGGGGACCGGAGATGGCTTCAGTGTCGGTTGCCAGGTATTATTTGTTAAGTTTGTTTTTTATTAGTATTGATAGGTTTTTCTGAATAATGTCGATCAAGCAGCTTCGTGCTTTTCTGGCTGTTGCTCAGTCCTTGTCCTTTGCGCAGGCTTGCCAGCATTTGCACCTGTCCCAGCCAGCGTTGAGCTTGGCGATCAAGACCCTTGAACAATCGCTTGGCGGCCCGTTACTGGTGCGTACCACCCGTAGCGTGGCGCTGACCCGTGAAGGTGAGGTGCTGTTGCCAATGGCGCGTAGGCTGGTTGCCGATTGGGACAATGCCGAAGAACACCTGCGCCAACACTTCACCCTCCAGCTCGGCCGGGTGGCGATTGCGGCGCTGCCGTCATTTGCCGCAAGCCTGCTGCCAGTAGCGCTCAAGGCGTTTCGCGACGGGCACCCAAATATCAATGTCACAGTGCATGATGTGATCAATGAGCAGGTGGTGGAAATGGTGCGCAACCACCGCGTTGAGTTGGGGGTAGTGCTGGAGCCTGAGTCACTTGAGGGTTTGACTTTTATCCCGTTGTATCTGGATCGATTTATTGCTGTGGTACCTGCAGCCAGCCCGCTTGCCGACAACGAAGAACTGCAATGGAGTGATTTGCTGGGCGAGCCTTTTATTGCCCTGCAACGACCCTCGGCGGTGCGTAGTTTGCTGGAGCGGTGTGTAAGCGAACGTCATGGGCGCTTGCCTGTGGCGTTTGAAAGCCATCAACTGGTGACCGTAGGGCGCATGGTTTCCCAGGGTTTGGGTGTCAGCGTGGTACCAGGTTTATGCCGCGAGCAAATGCAGGCACTCGGTGCACGCTGCGTGGCCTTGAGTCAGCCGCGGGTTGAGCAGCGGGTGGGCTTGATTCATCTGGCCGGGACAACGCTTTCGGCTGCGGCAAAAGCGTTGATCGAGAAGCTAATTGAGACTACTGACAGGCCCTAGGATGGATTTACCCATGTTAAGATTCAGCCTGTGTTTAGAGGCGGGTATACGATGACGGTTAACAATCAAGCAACTGATAGAAAAGTAGTTCTCGATACAGAAACGACCGGTTTGCCGGTTACTGATGGCCATCGGATTATCGAGATCGGTTGTGTTGAGATGATCGGCCGACGCTTAACGGGGCGTCACTTTCATGTGTACCTGCAGCCTGATCGCGAGATCGATGAAGGCGCCATCGCCGTCCACGGTATTACCAACGAGTTCCTCACCGACAAGCCGCACTTCAAAGACATCGCCGACGAGTTCTTTGAGTTTATCAACGGCGCCCAGTTGATCATCCATAACGCACCGTTCGATATTGGTTTCATCAACAATGAGTTTGTGCTGCAAGGTCGAATGGATCGTTCTGATCTGACCGATCATTGCTCGGTCCTCGATACCCTGGTGATGGCCCGTGAGCGTCACCCAGGCCAGCGCAACAGTCTCGATGCGCTGTGTAAGCGATACGATGTCGACAACTCGGGTCGTGATCTGCACGGCGCCTTGCTCGATGCCGAGATTCTGGCTGATGTTTACCTGGCCATGACCGGCGGCCAGACCAACCTGTCGTTGGCTGGTGACGGCTCCGAAGGTGATGGTACTGGCGGGCGTCAGCAACCGACGCCAATCAAACGCTTGCCAGCGGATCGTCCCATGACCAGGATTATTGCTGCCAATGAGACGGAGTTGAGCGAGCATGCGGCGCGGTTGGCTGCGATTGAAAAGTCTGCCGGGGCGCTGCCGTTGTGGCTGCAAATGGAGCTGCCCAAGGTCGAAGCCGAGTCTTGAGAATTATTCGCGCGCGACCTTTTCGTACACTGTGAAGCAGTGGGGGTTCCGCCAGCGTTGCGCAAGCTCTAACCTGAGGTGATAGGCAGGCCGTGGCCTGTCACTTTCAGGGACAACACAATGCATAAAGATCTAAAGTTTCCTGTACTCATTGTTCATCGCGACATCAAGGCCGATACCGTCGCCGGTGATCGCGTGCGGGCGATTGCGCAAGAGCTGGAGCAGGATGGCTTCAGTATTTTGTCGACAGCAAGCTCGGCTGAAGGGCGCATCGTTGCTTCAACCCACCACGGTCTGGCCTGCATTCTGGTGACCGCCGAGGGGGCGGGGGGAAACAAGCACCTGCTGCAGGATATGGTTGAGCTGATCCGCATTGCCCGTGCGCGTGCTCCGCAACTGCCAATCTTCGCCCTTGGTGAGCAAGTCACTATCGAAAACGCGCCCGCCGAGGCAATGGCTGATTTGAATCAGTTGCGCGGCATTCTTTATCTGTTTGAAGATACCGTGCCATTTCTCGCTCGTCAGGTGGCCAGAGCTGCACGTAATTACCTTGATGGTTTGTTGCCGCCGTTTTTCAAGGCCTTGGTGCAGCACACTTCACAGTCCAACTATTCCTGGCACACGCCGGGGCATGGTGGCGGTGTGGCCTATCGCAAAAGTCCGGTGGGACAGGCGTTTCACCAGTTTTTTGGTGAAAACACCCTCCGTTCGGACTTGTCTGTCTCCGTGCCAGAGCTTGGCTCACTGCTCGATCACACCGGGCCACTGGCTGAGGCTGAGGCGCGCGCGGCGCGTAATTTCGGCGCTGATCACACCTATTTCGTGATTAATGGCACCTCAACCGCAAACAAGATTGTCTGGCACAGCATGGTCGGACGTGATGATTTGGTGCTGGTGGATCGCAATTGCCATAAGTCGATTTTGCATTCGATCATCATGACTGGTGCGATTCCGCTGTATTTGTGCCCGGAGCGTAATGAGCTGGGCATCATCGGACCGATTCCCTTGAGCGAGTTCAGTCGCGAGTCGATTCAGGCGAAAATCGACGCCAGTCCGCTGGCCCGCGGCCGCGATGCTAAGGTCAAACTGGCTGTGGTCACCAATTCGACCTATGACGGGCTCTGCTACAACGCTGAACTGGTCAAGCAAACCCTTGGCGATAGTGTTGAAGTGCTGCATTTCGATGAGGCGTGGTTTGCCTACGCGGCCTTTCATGAGTTTTACCGTGGTCGTTACGGTATGGGCACCACCTGTACCGAGAACACGCCGCTGGTGTTTACCACACATTCGACGCACAAGTTGCTCGCGGCATTCAGTCAGGCATCAATGATCCATGTGCAGGATGGCGGCGTGCGTCAGCTCGACACTGATCGCTTCAATGAAGCCTTCATGATGCACATTTCAACCTCGCCTCAATACGGCATCATCGCTTCGCTGGATGTAGCCTCGGCGATGATGGAAGGTCCGGCTGGCCGTTCGTTGATTCAGGAAACCTTTGATGAAGCGCTCAGCTTCAGGCGTGCATTGGCCAACCTCGGGCAAAATCTCAGCGCCGATGATTGGTGGTTTACTATCTGGCAGCCGCCGCAAGCTGAAGGCACGGTTGACATCGCAACCGCTGACTGGGTGTTGCAACCGCAGGCTGATTGGCATGGCTTTGGTGACATTGCCGAAGATTATGTGCTGCTTGACCCGATCAAGGTCACCTTGGTCATGCCCGGGCTCACCGCTGGCGGCAAGCTGGATGAGCGTGGGATTCCCGCGGCTGTGGTCAGCAAGTTTCTCTGGGAACGCGGCCTGGTGGTCGAGAAGACTGGCCTGTATTCCTTCCTCGTATTGTTCTCAATGGGCATTACTAAAGGTAAATGGAGCACGCTGCTCACCGAGTTGCTGGAGTTCAAGCGCAGCTACGACGCCAATTTGCCTTTGAGCAGTGTCTTGCCATCCATTGCCAAGGCCGGTGGTGCGCAGTATCACGGGCTAGGGCTGCGTGATTTGTGCGATGCGCTGCACGATTGTTACCGTGAAAATGCCACGGCTAAAGCCCTTAAGCGCATGTACACGGTGTTGCCTGAAATCGCCATCAAACCAGCTGATGCCTATAACCAACTAGTACGTGGTGAAGTTGAGGCGGTGCCAGTGAGCCAACTGCAAGGGCGCGTGGCTGCGGTGATGTTGGTTCCATACCCGCCAGGTATCCCGCTGATCATGCCAGGTGAGCGGTTCACTGCGGCGACGCGCTCAATCATTGATTACCTAGAGTTCGCCCGTCGTTTCGATGACAGCTTTCCAGGTTTCGACGCTGACGTGCATGGCTTGCAACGCCGTGAAGATGCTGGTGCAGTGGTTTATACCGTCGACTGTATCCGCGAATAAACCCTTCTGTTGCGTGCTTTGCACCGCGCACCGACGGCAACGGGTTGCTGGGTTCCGCCACCACCCGTTGTTATCCGCCAAGATGTTATCCGCAAAGACCGAATCGGCCATAGGCCGATATCGATTCTCGGTAGATCAATACCTTAGCTACGCTTATCAAAGCTATGCTTTAGCCTGAGAAAGTGGCCTGCGTCACAGTGGATAGGATCGACATTTATGTCGTGCTTGATATAGTTGGGCGGCTATTTTTAGAAGAAAATTTTGCGCGCTCAATCTGCCGCTGAGGAACCAAGCCATGGCCGAATACAAAGCCTTTCAGGTTGAATTGGCAGATAAAATTGCCCATGTGCAAATCAACCGCCCTGAAAAAATCAATGCAATGAATGCAGACTTCTGGTCAGAGATCATTGAAGTCTTCCGCTGGATTGATGCCACGGACGAAGTTCGGGTTGTAGTGCTTTCAGGTGCGGGCAAGCATTTTTCATCGGGCATCGACCTGATGATGCTGGCGCAGGTTGGTAATGACTTAGGCAAGGATGTGGGGCGCAACGCCGAAACCCTGCGCCGCAAAATTCTAGAGCTGCAAGCGTCTTTTACTGCCGTGGATCTGTGCCGTAAGCCTGTGCTGGCGGCAATTCATGGTTATTGTCTGGGCGGTGCGATTGACTTGGTGTCGGCTTGTGACATGCGTTATTGCACTGAAGATGCCCAGTTCTCGATCAAGGAAATCGATATTGGCATGGCCGCCGACGTGGGTACATTGCAGCGGCTGCCACGTATCATCGGCGATGGCATGATGCGCGAGCTGGCCTTTACCGGCCGCACTGTCGACGGGCTTGAAGCACGCAGTATTGGTCTGGTTAACCGCACCTACGCCGACTATCACGCCTTGCTCGATGGGGTCATGCAGCTTGCAAGACAAATCAGCGAGAAATCACCTGTGGCAATCCGCGGCACCAAAGAGATGATTCGCTACATGCGTGATCACCGTGTCGATGATGGCCTTGAGTATATTGCTACCTGGAACGCCGCCATGCTGCAGTCGGCAGACTTGCGCGTGGCCATGGCTGCTCACATGAGTAAGCAAAAGCCGGAGTTCGCCGACTAATGCAATGCCCGCAATTTTTATTACCTACAGCGCGGGAGGCGCAATAGCTCATGGTTTCCGGTGCTACTTCGCTTAATCTGGTTCGTGAAGAACTGTTCGCCACAATGTTCGAGGCAGAGTCGAGCCTTGAGCAGTTCATTCTCGAGCGCCACAACGGCAGCCTGTTGCAGCAAGCTGTAGAAAGCTTGCATCAGGTGCGAGGCACGCTCAATTTGATTGAGCTGGCTGGTGCTGAGTTACTGGCTCAAGAAGTGCTCGATCAAGCCACCGATATTCCTGCAGGTGCCGGTGAAGAGCGAGATGTGCAGATCGCTGCGCTGAGCAATGCGCTGCACGTGTTACGTCGCTACCTTGAAAATCTTGATGCGCACCGTCAGGAAATGCCTGAGCTGTTGTTGCCCGCAATCAATGATCTGCGTAAAGCGGGCGGCCAGCATGCATTGCCAGAAAGTTTTTTCTTTAGTGTGCGAATCGATCAGCCGCGTCCGCGTACGGCGCCGCCTGCGCTGGATGCTGCTGCTAAAGAGGTGGAAGGTCGTCGTTTACGGCAGATGTATCAGGTCGGTCTGCTCGGTTTTATTCGCGAGCCGAATCCGCAAAGCAGCCTTAAATTGATGACTCGGGCGATGCAGCGCCTCGACGGCCTGTTTGCTAATGAACCCCGTGGCCGTCTTTGCTGGATTTGTGCGGCCGCATTAGAAGCGCAGAACGAAGGGTTACTGCTATCGCGTCAGCCACGTAAGCAATTGTTTGGCCGGGTTGATCGTGAGCTGAAAAAAATCCTTCTCAACAGCACCTATGAGCCGCCACGCAGCCTGCTCAAAGAGCTGCTTTACCTGGTCGCATTATCCGATAGCGCCGGGCCGCAGGTGTCTGCCTTGCGCAAGGTGTTTGGTCTAACCCCGCTGCCCTTTACCGATCACCTTCTTGAGCAAGAGTCGCAGCGTTTGGCTGGGCCGGGACAGTCGGTTATGCGCTCGCTTAGCACCGCGATTCGTGAAGAGCTTTCTAGCGTCAAAGACATGCTCGACCTGATTGAGCGCGGTACTGTGCAGGCCGATGTTCTAATGAGTCTGCATGCCTTGCTTGGCAAAATGAGCAAAACCCTGGGCATGGTCGGTTTAAGCTCTGCCGGCAACTCATTGAGTGAACAAGTGCTGGTCGTGGCAGGTTGGAGCGAGGGCACTGTGCCGTCGACTGCCGAATTGCACAAACTGGCTGATACGATTCTCTATGTTGAGGGTATGGTCTCCAGTCTCAACACGGATCAGCCGCGGATGCGGGCACCGGCTGAGCCACAGCGTAGCGAAGCAGAGTTGTTTGCTTACCATCAATTGCTCGAAGCGCGAATTGTCGTGATCGATGAGGCGCAAGCGGGGTTGGCCTTGAGCAAGCGGGCAATTACCGCTTATCTGGAGTCCAATGGTGACCGTATGCATCTGGCAAACGTGCCATTCAGTCTGCAAGCGGTACGTGGCGGGCTGTGGTTCCTCGGGCAGGAGCGGGCTGCTGAGTTGATCGGTGCGTGTGCGTCCTATATTCAAACTCAAATGGTTGATACGACCCAGATGCCAAGCGAGCATATGCTCGAAACGCTGGCTGATGCGCTCAGTAGCCTTGAGTACTACCTGGAAGCGGGTGCGGTGATGCGTGAAGAAACTCGCCCAAGTGTGCTGGATCTTGCGGCTGATAGCGTGCGTACGCTGGGCCTCTCGGTTGCTGCCTGATGAATACGCGCTGGCAGCCATCAATTATCGATCACAACCAGCCGGGTGGTTGGGCAATAGCACATTGTAAGCAACACTTTCTGGCCGACAGTAATGGTGTTTTGTTCCCACGTGAGTGGCTAAAAAAACAAGACATTGAGGTCATCGGCGAGCACGGTATTGGGCATTTCGATGGCGATGCCATCTACTTGCTCGAAGTCGATCAGCCGATTGAACTCGCCGGTTCCAGTTGGCAGGGTCTGCGTCAGTTCATGCTGCAGGGTGATGCGGATATGTTCCGCTTGCTGAGTTTTGCTGCGCAAATTGGTACTTGGTCGCGTGAGCATCGTTTTTGCGGCAGTTGCGCCGCAGCCATGCAGCAAGTACCGGGCGAGCGCGCGATGGAATGCACCCGCTGCGAATTGCGCAATTACCCGCGTTTATCGCCGAGCATGATTGTTCTGGTAACACGCGGCGATGAAATCCTTCTGGCGCGCTCGCCGCGCTTTGTCAGCGGTATCTACAGCACCTTGGCCGGCTTTGTCGAAGCGGGTGAGTCAGTTGAGCAATGTGTGGCTCGTGAAGTCTTTGAGGAAGTCGGCGTTGCAGTCAAAAACATCCAGTATCTAGGCAGTCAGGGTTGGCCATTTCCGCATTCGTTGATGCTCGGTTTCCATGCTGAATATGCCTCTGGCGATATCGTCATGCAGCCAGAAGAGATCGAAGATGCGCAGTGGTTTAACGTGCATGAACTGCCGCCATTGCCGGCCAGCCGTTCAATCGCTCGTTATTTGATTGATGTGTATGTGGCGCAGCGTTTAGGCCTGCCCGAACCAGTGTTGCCAAGCTAGGCGTGCAGTCAGTGCTAACACCACCAGAATAAACACCGGGCGGATAAACTTTGAGCCGCCTTTAATAGCGGTGCGCGCACCAATATAGGCGCCAACCATCAGCGCTGAACCCATGCAGATCCCGAGTACCCAAGCCACCTGGCCGCTGGCGATAAACACCGCGAGCGCACAGATGTTGCTGACGAAATTCATGGTCCGTGCAACACCGCTGGCGCGAACTAAATCAAGCGGGTAGAGCAGCAGTGTACTGACCGTCCAGAAGGCTCCGGTGCCAGGCCCAGCAACGCCGTCATACAAACCGAGGGTGATACTTTGGGGCCACTGACGACCTTTGGCGATTGGCGCATCAGGATTAAGTGGGGCGTCCGGTGACTTGCCGAAAAGCAAATACAGTCCGCAGCCGAATACCACCACAGGCAGCATTTGGTTGAGCCACTCTGCAGGTAGCCATTGAGCGATTGCTGCGCCGAGCAAAGCACCAATAGCGGTACCGATTAAGGCATTACGCCAGTTTATTGGGCTGAACAGCTTGCGCCGGTAAAAGGTATAGCTGGCCACGGCTGCGCCAAATGTGGAGCTGAGTTTATTGGTGCCGAGCACCAGATGGGGTGGCAAGCCCACGGTGAGTAGTGCCGGAATGGTGAGCAGACCGCCGCCTCCAGCAATTGCATCAATAAAACCGGCAATAAATGCGACGCCCGCCAGAATTAATAAAGTAGTTGGGTCAACAGCAAGCTCGAAAGGCAGTAGCATAAGAAAAGAAGACCTGTGTCCGGTTGTTCAGCTCTGGCGCTGGGCGGTGATGCAGTCGCTGCGCATAATGCCAGCATTTTCATCAATAAGGGATGTGCTTGATGCAATACGATGGCTTGGCATGGGCAACAGCGCTGCTGGCGATTATTACGGTGCTGGTTGCTGCGCGTATTTTATTTGGCGGCAACTGGCTACTGGGTTGGCTGCGCGGCACCTGTGGTTTGCTTTTCTTGGGATTGGCAGCCCTTATAGGCTTGGTTGCCTACGACCTTTATAGCTATTCACCGTTGCCAGAACGCGGGCCGGTTGCAACTTTGAGCTTTAAGGCGGATGGCGATCGCTATCAGGTGCAAATCACTGAAGGTGAAGCTGTGCACAGGGTGATCATTCAGGGTGACTTGTGGCAGCTGGATGCGCGTTTACTGCGCTGGAAAGGCATCGCTGATCTTATTGGACTTAAACCGGGCTATCGCCTGCAAAAGCTTACCGGACGCTTTTTGGCGATCGAGCAGCAATCCATGTCGCAACACGCTCAAGCGGAGCTTGGGAAAAGCCCTTACGGTATTGATCTGTGGCGCTGGATGCGTTTAGGTAAACACGACTTGATGATGTTTGATCCGCAGGCGCTTCGCGTGACCTATTTACCTATCGCCGACAATGCACAGTATGCGGTGAGCCTGACGCCGACTGGGTTGCTTGCAGAGCCGACTAATGAGGCTGCTAAACAGGCGCTCAAGGATTGGAAGTGACCCACTGAGCTGTTTGTGCCGCCTAAACAAAAGGGACCTTGATGGTCCCTTTTGTTTAGGTCTTGATTCTGCCAGTGGCTGCTATGAAAGGAAGCCACCATCGACATTCAGCGCAACGCCAGTGGTGTAGCTTGAGGCGTCGCTGGCAAGGTAGAGCACGGTCCCGGCCATTTCGCTTGGGTCTGCCACGCGCTTGAGCGGAATGCGTTGCAGTGCAATCTTGAGAATCGAGTCGTTCTTGGTTAGTGCCGAGGCAAACTTGGTGTCGGTCAAACCTGGCAGCAGGGCGTTGCAACGGATGCCGAACTGCGCGCATTCCTTGGCAAAAACCTTGGTCATGCTGATAACGGCTGCTTTGGTTACCGAGTAAATCCCCTGGAACTCGCCAGGCGATACGCCGTTAATCGAGGCGACGTTGATGATGCTGCCGCCGCCGTTTTGCTTCATCAGCTTGCCGCCTTCGATCGACATGAAGTAATAGCCGCGAATGTTGACATCGACGGTCTTCTGGAAGGCCGAGAGATCAGTGTCGAGCACGTTGCAGAATTGTGGGTTGGTCGCTGCGTTGTTGACCAGAATATCCAAGCGACCAAACTGCTCGCGGATCTGCGCGAAGACATTCTGGATTTGCTCCATCTCACCAATGTGACAGGCAATTGCAGTGGCTTTGCCACCCTCGGCGATGATCGCATCGGCAACGGCTTGGCAGCCATCAATTTTGCGGCTGGAGACGATCACGTGAGCGCCTTGCTGGGCCAACAATTTGGCAATGGCCTCACCAATGCCACGGCTAGCACCGGAAACAAATGCGATCTTGCCGTCGAGGTCGAACAGTTGCGTCTTGGACATACAATTCTCCTGAAATTGGGTCAGCTTAAAGTTGTGATTTATTGATGACCTGCAGGCTCATTTGCTCGAGTAGCTTGTTCATCTGGATGAACTGCGCAAAGCGTTTGTCCTGAGTCTGGCCATGGTAAAAGCGGTAGTAAATCTGCTGGACAATCCCAGCCAGACGGAACAAGCCATAGGTGTAGTAAAAATCGATGCTGGCGATTTTGATACCGGCGCGTTCGGCGTAGTAATCGGCAAACTCCTGGCGCGTAAGCATCCCCGGCGCATTGCTTGGCTGGCGGCGCATCAGTTGCATGGGGGCCGAGTCATTCGCTTCGATCCAGTAGGCAAGGGTGTTGCCCAGATCCATCAGTGGATCACCAATGGTGGTCAGTTCCCAATCAAGTACACCAATGATCTGCATTGGATTATTCGGGTCGAGAATGACGTTATCGAAGCGATAATCGTTGTGCACAATGGCAGACTTTGGATGGTCTGCCGGCATTTTGTCGCGCAGCCAGGCCTTGACCGGCTCCCATAGCGGCGCATCAGGGGTGAGGGCTTTTTCGTAGCGGTCTGACCAGCCGTTGATTTGACGTTGTACGTAGCCTTCAGGCTTGCCCAGATCAGCCAGGCCGCAGGCCTTGTAGTCAACGTTATGCAGGTCGACCATTTTGTCGATAAAGCTCATGCACAGTTGGCGCGTCTTCTCGGCGTCCAGGTTAAGTTCGGCAGGAATGTCTGAGCGCAAGATAATGCCGTTGACCCGCTCCATGACGTAGAACTCAGCGCCAATCACGCTCTCGTCCGTGCAGTGAACATAGGCTTTTGGACAGTATGGGAAGCCATCATTCAGTTGGTTGAGGATACGAAACTCACGACCCATGTCGTGAGCTGACTTGGCTTTGTGTCCATGAGGAGGGCGGCGCAACACAAACTCTTTATCGGCGTATTCAAGCAAATACGTCAGGTTCGATGCGCCGCCTGGGAACTGGCTGATGCGCGGTGTGCCGCTCAGACCTGGAATATGCGCCTTGAGATAGATATCGATTGTTGCCGCATCAAGCTCTTCGCCTTCGCGGATGCGGGTGGACTGATCAGTAAGCGCCATACTTATCCCTTTTACTTATGATTAGGGTCCGAGATTATTGACTAATCTAATGCCGAGACTGCACCGCTACAAGCAATTCGCACCGTTATAGACGGGGTTGTTTCTGCTAAATCAAGGTGCCTGATTCTTGCGTGCCCTGTGAGGTTTTCCAGATCACCAGCTCGTAAGGATAGGCGAGGTTCTTCCGCGTGTTTGCAGTGATCGACAGGGGTTATTTCTGATGAAAAAAAACCGGAGCCTGGGCTCCGGTTTTACAGATATCTGCATAACAGTCTTGATAACTGGGCTTGAGCAACAGGTCACTTGGCTCAGCCGGTCATCAAGCAGCTATCAAACTGGGAATAGTTCGCCCAGTTTCATTGCCAGCATCATGTCGCCTTCGGCGCGTAGTTTGCCAGCCATGAACGCTTGCATACCGTCGGTTTCGCCGCTGGTGATGCCTTTCAGGGTTTCAGTGTCCATGATCAGAGTCACGTTGGCGTCATCGCTTTCGCCTTGGTGAACGGCGCAGGTGCCGTCTTTAACGACCAGGTAGTGGTTCTCGCCATCTTCGATGTTGAACTGGAAAACCAGGTCCAGGCCCGCGGCTGCATCGGCGTTGAACTTGGAATTCATGGATTGGACGATGTCTGCAACGCTCATGGTGTATTCCTTTATTTTCAAGTTTTATTGCGCCTAGGCGCATGTATTTAGAACTCACCGATAAGTGATGAGTTCTGGGGTCTTCTCCAGCGCTAAATGCACATTGCTGTTGAAGGAAGCCAGGCTCACTTGTTTGCCGCGAAACCTCAGGCAACTCAGCGAGCTGTTAACGATTTGCCAGTTAAGCTCAAAAGCTTTATCCGGGCGTATACCAGTGATCAGCTGAAGCAGGGCGGTGATTGTGCCGCCTGAGGTAAATACGGCAATACTTTCTTTGTCGTGCGCGGTTTCCAGCAAGCGGTTGAGGCCTTGCTCAACTTGGGCAACAAAGCTGAACCAGCTTTGAAGCTCCGGTTTGTCGTGCTCACCACTGATCCAGCGACCGATCAGAAGGGCAAACAGACGTTGAAATTCGTTACGCTGCTGTTTGGCGTTGCGTAATATCTCCAGCGCTTGCGGTTCCTCCGCTGCTATGTCCGGGAGCAGAGCGCGAATAACCGCTTCGGCATCAAACTCGTTAAACGCTGAATCAATTTGTAATTGCGGTGCTGCATAACCCGACTTGCTCAACTCAGCCATGGCTGAGTTGGCTGTATGTTGCTGGCGACGTAAGTTACCGCTGATGCAGCGATCAAGGCGAATGCCCTGGGCGGCCAAATGCGCGCCTACTATCTCAGCCTGACGGATTCCTATCGGCGACAGCACATCATAATCATCACTGCCGAAGGAGGCTTGGCCATGTCGAATCAGGTAAATTTTGCCCACGTGCGCTGGTATCCAGGTACGTTGAAGTTTAGCGAGGGTATGAGCTTCACAGGGATGCTGTCAACGAAAAAACATACGCTTGTTTGAATCTCTGTGTTGCAGTGCTTCCCTCGCTGCGAAGTTGCTGGGTAATCGAACTATCCCGCAGCTGTTCCACTGTAATAGCGGATGCCGTGCGCCTGGCCTAGTACCTCTGCGTTGCTGTATGGGTTGGCATTAGTTGTTGTGATTGGGTTTGACCCACTCCCTAGGCGTTATCGGGGGAGATCGGTATGCTTGATCGATCTGCCACTAAGCTGCTTCCGACAACTGATTCGGATGAGCCCTGTGCGCTGTAGTGTTGACTCTATTTTGAGGGAATAACGTGGATTTTCTTGCTGATTACGCAGGTTTCTTGGCCAAAACAGTTACTTTGGTTGTTGCAGTTTTAGTTGTACTTCTAGCCATGGGTGCGGCACGTAGTAAGGGGCGGCGTGCGCCGGGGCAGTTGCAGGTTAAAAAGCTCAATGACTTTTATAAGCAGTTGCGTCATGGCCTCGAAGAGTCGGTGCTGAATAAGGATCAGCTAAAGCAATTGCACAAGGCTGAGGCCAAAGCGGCCAAGCAGGAAAAGAAATCCCCTTCGACAAAGCCTCGCGTCTTTGTGTTGGATTTCGACGGTGATATCAAAGCTTCGGCTACCGATAATCTACGTCATGAAATCACCGCTTTGCTAAGTATCGCGACTGCTCAGGATGAAGTTGTTGTACGTCTTGAAAGTGGTGGTGGAATGGTCCACAGCTACGGCTTGGCTTCGTCACAGCTGGTGCGTATTCGGGATGCAGGTGTGCCCTTGACCATTTGCATTGACAAGGTCGCAGCCAGCGGCGGTTATATGATGGCGTGCATTGGCGAGAAGATTATTTCTGCACCATTCGCGATTCTCGGCTCTATCGGTGTAGTTGCCCAGTTACCCAATGTGCATCGTCTGCTGAAAAAACATGAAATTGATTTTGAAGTTCTCACTGCCGGCGAATACAAGCGCACCTTGACGGTGTTTGGCGAAAATACCGACAAAGGCAGGGAGAAGTTTCAAGAAGATTTGCAATCTACACACGAGTTGTTCAAGGGCTTCGTTTCGCGTTATCGCCCGCAGCTTGATATTGATGCCATTGCCACCGGGGAAGTATGGCTAGGCATGGCTGCGCAGGAAAAACTGCTGGTTGACGAGCTGAAAACCAGTGATGAATATCTGGCAAACAGAGCGAAACACGCTGAATTGTTTCACCTGCATTTTGCCCAGAAAAAGACATTGCAAGAGCGCATCGGGATGGGCGCAAGTGTTGCGCTTGACCGTTTTGTGCTGAACTGGCTAAGCCGCCTGACTCAGCAACGTTTCTGGTAGAGATTAATGTAAATTGGTCTGTCAAAACCTGGTTACTTATTAGTCGTACTAAGCTGGCGCAATAACTGTGTGCCGGTTAACCCCAGCTAACAGCAGCTGATAACGTAGTTTTGGAGAGTTGCGATGAGTACATTCAATGCTTTGGTTGCGCGCGAGGGCGCTGACGGTAAATTTGAGCAAGTTGTTGTCCAGCGCGACATCAACGACTTACCGGCTGGCGACCTGTTGATTCGAGTTAAGTACTCATCGGTAAACTTCAAAGATGCATTGTCAGCCAGTGGCAGCAAGGCGGTGACCAGGCATTTTCCGCATACCCCGGGCATCGATGCTGCAGGTATTGTCGAACGCTCAACTGTGAGCGGTTTCAAGGACGGTGATGAGGTGATCGTCACCGGTTACGACCTCGGTATGAATACCTCCGGAGGTTTGGCTGAATACATTCGCATTCCTGCCGCTTGGGCGATCAAATGCCCGCAAGGCTTGACTCTGCGTGAGTCTATGGTTCTGGGAACTGCCGGCCTGACTGCTGCGTTGTGTATTGATAAGTTGCAGTCGGTGGGCGTTCGTCCAGAGTCTGGGCCGATATTAGTCACAGGTGCAACCGGTGGCGTTGGCACGGTTGCGGTGTCACTGCTGACCAAGCTGGGGTACAGCGTTACGGCCTCAACGGGTAAAGCGTGGCAGAGTGATTTTCTCAAGGCGCTTGGTGCTACCGAGGTGGTGTTACGCAGTGATTTACAGCAAGGCACTGAGCGGCCGCTGCTTAAAGAGCAATGGGGAGCGGCTGTTGATACGGTTGGCGGCGCGATTCTATGCAACGTGATCAAATCACTGCGCTATGGCGCAAGCGTCGCGGCCTGTGGTTTAACTGCGGGTGTAGACATGAACGGCACTGTATTGCCGTTTATTTTGCGCGGGGTCAACTTATTAGGTATCGATTCAGTTGAATTGCCGCTGGCAGTAAAGACAGCAGTCTGGAATAAGCTGGCAAGCGAGTGGAAGCTCGATACCTTAGACAGCTTGGTGACTGAGGTCAGCCTTGAGCAAGTCCCGCAAGCGCTGGAAAAACTGCTCGAAGGTCAGATGGTTGGCCGGGTAGTCGTTGCTTTGAATTAGGCTAGAGCCGGGCAAGTGTCATACCGCACTTGCCCGGAGCGTTTAGGCTGCAACCTAGAAGTTGTAGAGCATACCTAAGCTAAGACTCTTGATACTGGTGTCGTAGAAGTCGATATTGCTGTCTTCCTCGCCGTAGTTGGCAACAACTCGAGCACGCCAATTCTTCATGCCAAACGGCTCTTTGTAGGTCGCGGCAAAGGAAATACCCATGCGATCCAAGTCGGCCTTTTTGTCGTAGATCGGGTTGCTGTCATCGCTTTCCAAATGTCCGGCTGTCAAATTGGTCACCAGCTCCCAGCGGTCAAAACCGGTGTAAGCATAGTTAAGCTCCATTTGATAACCGTCCATGGCCATGGCATCGCCATCAAGGTCACGATTTATGTAGCTGAGGGTTGGGATCACAATGTGGTCACTGCCAATGCCCCATACATAACGCACGTCGAGTTTGGACTCATCGCCTTCACGATCAAGCAAGCTGCGCTGCGCCGAAGTCAGGCCCAATGCATCGCCGCTGTTTTCGTCGTCGATCTCGACCTTACGATGGGTATAGGTCACATCGAAACCAGACTCAAAGATGTGTTCCCAAGCCATGCGCGCACCGGAGCTTGAGCGGTCGGTTTCTTTGCGTTTGCCATTAACCAGATAAGGATCTTCCCAAACTTCCACTGGCGTCGAGGCAAGTACGCTGGCGCTGACATTGCCGAAGTGACCAATGCCCTGGCGCACACCCAAAGCAAGGGTGCCATCCTGGGTCAGGAAGTCTTCCAGTTCGGTACCGCCGAAGATAACGGTGCGGCTGCCTTGCAATTTATAGGACAGGCCAAAAGCAGGCACAATTTTGCTGAAGCTTTTGCTGTCCGGGGAGCTGTTTAAAGAGTCTATCCGGCTGTCACTGACATCTGTTCCGGCCAACGTTGCGACGGTGTTGCTTTCCATGCGGTTGGTGCTGGCGCCAAGGTATGCATAACCACTGAAGCCATCTTTTTCTGGGATTCGGTCGAAAGCTTGTGCAGAGCACGCTACCGCCATACCGAGAGTGGTAAGGATAAATCTACGCATGTGGAACTCCTGTAAACGCAGCTGGGCTTAAGAAATGATGCAAACGTGCATGGGACTTAGAAACACACGCTTGATAGGTGCGCGTAACAACGTCGTGGTCAGTTTGCTGAGCAAATTAGAGCATGTTCTAGTGGCTGCGAGCTAAAAATATTTGGAATTGAAGTTATGTTTTATGACTCTCACTCTAAAAGTTAATAACTCCTACGCCGGGGGTGTGACATTACTGAGTTTTGTGCAGAGACTATTGCAAGATAAATACAGTAAAGCTGATTGCCTGAGACGTACATTAATAGTCAAGTATTTGTTTGGCGGTAAATACTACAGGCGTTGTGATCTCACTCGATAGCGTTTGTTTAGTTGCTGGCTGGTGTTTTGTTTCTTCCACTGACGGGGGCTTACGCCAGTCCAGCGTTGGAATGCGCGTGAAAAAGCACTTAGCTCAGAGTAGCCAAGCAGTTCGGCAAGTTGAGTCAGGCTGGTTGATGAGTCGCGTAGATAGCGCGTTGCCAATGATTGCCGGGTCTGGTCGAGCAAGCTCTGAAATGAGGTGCCTTCCTCGGCTAAATAACGTTGCAAGGTCCGGGTGCTCAGCATCATGAAGTCAGCAATCTGTTCAATTGTGACGCGACCATTGGGTAAGAAATTACGCAGAAGCTGCTGTACGTAGCCGGGCAGTTCACCGAGTTGCAGCTCATCGAGGTTATCCAGATGTTTTTGCAGCAGCTTGTGTAGTTCTTCATCGGCAGAACTTAAAGGGATTTCCAGTAATTTGGCATCAAATAACCATGCGTGATAAGGGCTGTTGAACTGGGGCGTTACACCCCAGGCACGTCGATAGCTGTTCTTGCTGGCGAGTGGCGCATGCTGTAGCAGTACACCTTGCGGTTGCCAGCGGCTGCCGAGCAGGGTGCGCATAAGTTGTGCACCAACTGAAATAGCCAGTTCAGCTGCTTGGGGTAAACCCGGCAGATTTTGTTCTTCTATGTGATAACACAACAGCACATGGCTGCCTTGAACTTCGATACGTACTTCTGCGGCGCCCATATGCAGGTGGAAGTAGTTACCAAGGTCGCGTAACGCCTCACCGACATTGCGAGCATTACGGATTAAATAAATGAGCGGCCCAAATACACTTATGCCTTGGTGTAGACCATAGTGCAGTCCAAATAAAGGGTCATTGCATTTTAGGGCGCTAATGTTCAGCAAGTTGACAAACTTGCGATATGAAATCAACGTTTCCTGGCTATTGAGGGTATCGCTAGGCAGCTTGGCTTGAGCAAGAAGTTCGGTCGGGTTGAGCCCCTTGCTAAGGGCAAATGCATGATAACCGGACAGTGTGGAGGCGCGTGCAAAGTCGCTCATGTTGGGGCCATTTATTGTTATATGTTGAAAAGTTAAATGGTTAGTGTGGCGCTGATAGTCTTGTTGTTGTCATGAAATGTCAAGTTTTTGGTTGTTTTTCATCATGGCTCGGTTGGTTGAGAAAATGTTGCTGCTTAATGCTTGCAAACACAATGAAGTGACTATTCAATCGGCATCAGGACGCAGCGATCATCAGACGGGTTAGAAACCACTGAAAGCGACTCGCGCTCGATGTGCATTCGTAACAGCTTCACAACGCTGCACCGGTTGCCAAGCATCCCTAGCGCAATAGTTCCAGCGGTTCGTTAGCGCCTCCAAGCATATTTAAGGATTACGCTTTGCTTTACATTCGCTCTTTCATGATTAGTTTGCTGGTTGTTGTGTTGGGGAATACAGCTGTATTCGCAGGTGAGGCGCCAGTACCGGCTATGGCTCAACAGGCTGAAGGCTACGCGCCAGAAGGGGCCTGTGACAGTTGCCATACTCAGCAAGTTAAAGACTGGAAAGACTCTGATCATGCATGGGCAATGCGCAAAGCCACTGCAGATAATGTGTTGGGTGACTTCAATAACGCGATATTCAAAGATGGTGAAATTCAGGCGCGTTTTTTCAAGCGCGATCACAAGTATTTCGTCAATATTGAGGGCGAAGACGGCAAGCTCCATGATTTCGAAATTGCCTACATCTTTGGTCATGATCCGCTGCAACAATATTTGGTTGAGTTTGACCGCGGTCGTTTGCAAAGCCTGACTATCGCTTGGGATTCTCGTGCCAAGGCCGCTGGTGGCCAGCGGTGGTTCTCTCTGTATCCGGGGCAGAAATTTACCCCTGATGATGCATTGCACTGGACTGGGCGCTATCAGAACTGGAATGCGATGTGTGCAGATTGCCATTCAAGCAACCTGCAAAAAAACTACGACGACAAAACTGACTCATTCGCGACCACATGGCATGAGCAGAATGTCGGCTGTCAAAGCTGCCATGGCCCGGGCCAGGCGCATGTCGATTGGGCCGGCGAGGCTAAAGAGCAAGCATCAACAGAACAAAGCTACAGCATTGCTGCGGATATCGGGTTGCCGGTCGACTTCAAAAAGCTAGGGAGTCACGGTCAGGTAGAACAATGTGCGCGCTGCCACAGTCGTCGGCAGTCATTGGGCGTAGGCCCGCTACCGGGTGAGCCACTGTTGAACACGATGCTGCCATCGACTTTGCGCCCTGATCTTTATCATTCGGACGGCCAGATTGACGGAGAGGTTTACGTTTATGGTTCATTCACCCAAAGCAAAATGTCTGCGGCCGGGGTGACCTGCACTGACTGCCACAACCCACACAGCGGTAATGTCAAGATTGAAGGTAATGGTCTGTGCTTGCAGTGCCACACTGAAACCCCGCCTGAGCGCTTTCCAAGTCTGCGGGCGAAAAATTATGACAGTCCCGAGCATCATCATCACCCGGCGGGTTCAGAGGGGGCCCAGTGCGTCAACTGCCACATGCCGACCAAGACGTACATGGTGGTTGACCCAAGACGCGACCACAGCTTCCGCATTCCACGACCTGATCTGGATGAAATTACCGGTAGTCCGGATGCCTGCACGGCATGTCATACCGATCAAAAGCCGAAATGGGCCGCTGATGCAATCAAGGGCTGGTTCGGTACACCCGCATTGCCGACTCATTACGGTGAGGCGTTTCAGGCTGTGCGCCAAGGCCACCCAGACTCAATTGGCCAACTGGCCGGCTTGATTAATGACTTGGGTAAACCTGAAATTGTTCGTGCAACGGCTGCTGATCAACTGGCAAATATGGGGGCTCCAGCCGTCTCGGCTTTAGAACCGGCACTTAAGGATGACAGTGCTTGGGTACGCGCAAGTGCCGCTTCGGGTTTTGTTGGGCTGAGCCCGGTCGAGCGAGTTAAGCGCTTATTGCCGCTAATGGATGACCCGCATTTGGCGGTTAGAGATGAAGCCGTGCGCGCACTGGCCGGCATTCCGTTGATTGCTCTGCCCAAGGATAGTCGTGAAGACTTCAGCGCCGCCTTGCAAGACTATGAAAAGCGCCTGCGCTCGAATGCCGATCTGCCTGGCAATCGGCTCAATCTTGCAGTGCTGATGGAGCGGCAAGGGCGCGTGCTGGAAGCACTTGATCAGTATCGTCAAGCCTTGAAGCTTGACCCATACTTTTCACCAGCTCGGGTCAATTTGGTTACGCTGGCGAATAGCAATCTGCGTCAGAGCGAGGCCATCAGCGCCTTGCGCGAAGGCCTGGCGCTGCCAGATATGCCGCAAGGCGATCGCGGTAATTTGGCTTATATGTTTGCGTTGCTGCTGGTTGAGGCCAGGCAGCAGGAGGAAGCACTGAAGTGGATGGATATTGCCGCGCAGGCGCTGCCTGAGAATTCACGCATTCTCTATAACCAAGGGTTGCTCAACATGCAGATGAAGCGTCCGGCGCAAGCGGTAAAAGCGCTTGAAGCGAGCGTTGCACTAAACCCCAATGATCCGGATGTGCTGTATGCGTTGTTGTTTATGAATGCAACGTCGGGCAATCGTGAAAAAGCTGCTGAATACTATCAGCGCATGCAACAAGTCGCGCCTAACGATCCACGTTTGCAGCAATTACAGCAGCAGGGCGGACCACGTTAAGGCTTAAAGCATCGCAGGCTTGGCGACCCGAGCCCCAAGCCTGCGTGAAGCCACATCGTGGCGGCTATTGTTGTGCTGCGCGGCGGTTAGTGCTGGCTTGAACCACGCGTTCAGCTGGAATCCGTAGTTGACGTAACAGGTATTGCGCGAAATCTGCAGAGTAGTCTTGCCGTTCTATTGCCAACTTCATGCAGTGTAGCCATGCCTCACTGTGCGCTTGATCAATCGGCCATTTAGCGTGGAATGCCGGGATCGAGATTGAGCCGTACTTCTCGCTAAAAAGTCTGGGGCCACCCAGCCAGCCGCTGAGAAAGCATGCCAGTTTGTCACGCGCCATATCCAAGCTAGCTGAATGCATGGCCCGCACATCCCGTGCTAGCGGCTCGCTGTCGAGCAGCAGGTAAAAGTCATCGACGAGCTTGCGTATGCCATCAATCCCTCCTGCCGCTTGATATGAAGCGTCAGCGTTGCCGTATTCGTTTGCTGGGTTTGCTGGGGTCATGACAATGTCTCAGCTTAGCTTTGCGCAGATTATCGCGTGGTTGTTTTGGGGAGTCATTTAATTGCAGTCTATGCTCAGTTTGGTAACCCAAATCAAGGAAATAGCACATGCTATCTAACATTGTCGCATTGATAATTTTGGTGCTGGATATCTGGGCGATCATCAATATCGTCAAAAGCAATGCAGAGACTGGCAAGAAAATATTATGGGTGATTCTGGTGCTGTTGTTGCCAGTGATTGGCCTGATTATCTGGGCGCTTATGGGCCCACGGGGGAACGTCAAGCTATAACGACAACAATGCCTGTTCAGGGAATGAAGCGCCTTCCAGCGTTAGTAACTGCGCCTTGCGTTGCAAGCCGCCAGCATAGCCGGTAAGGCTACCGTCGCGGCCAATGACTCGGTGACAGGGAATGATCACCGATATTGGATTTGCACCATTAGCCGTGCCGACGGCGCGTACGGCTTTGGGATTGCCAATCTGCTCGGCAAGTCTGCTGTAATAGCTGGTTTGGCCGTAGGGAATGTCTTGCAGGGCTTTCCATACCTGCTGCTGAAACACCGTGCCTTGTGGCGCCAGGCGCAGATCAAAGCTTTTGCGGCGACCGGCGAAGTACTCATCGAGTTGTAGGCAGACGTCGTCAAACTGTTTGCCCGCAAGTTGCCAGTCCGTGCCGATAGTCCATGGGTGACGTTCTACGTCCATTAAAAGTTGTTGCAAGCCGCTATCGTCGCCACTGAGAAATAAGCGGCCGATTGCACTGTCGTGATAACGATAAAACACACTCATACCTCGGAATAGTTTTGCCATAAATGTGCTGCCGCGTAGGCTCGCCATGGACGCCATGCTTCTGCATGAGCATGCAGTTGTTTAGCACTGATACCTTGCTCACCCCAGACTGGTGCCTTAAGTAGACCCAAGTCGCTTGCTGGAAAAGCATCTGGTTCGCCAAATGCGCGCAAAGCAATGTACTCAGCAGTCCAAGGGCCAATGCCGGGGAGGGCGCAGAGTTTCTCCACCAGCGACAGGTAACCCTGTTGCATGCTCAGCTGCAATTCACCACTGGCAATTTGTCCGGCAAAATATTGCAGCGTTTGCACACGTTTGCCGGGCATGCCGATACCATCAAGATTCGCCTCGGCGATGGCTTGTGGCGATGGGAACAGGCGCTCAATACCTTCTGGGTTGGCACCGCTTAACGGCTCACCCAAGCGGCTGACCAAGCGACCGGTGACTGTGACAGCAGCCTTTACCGTGACCTGTTGACCAACAATTGCGCGCACCGCCTGTTCAAACGGGTCAAACGCAGTGGGCAAGCGCAGGCCGGGGTTGCGTTTGACCAACTCAGCAACATGTGGATCAGCACTGAAGTGTTGAGCAATCGCCAGCGGATCGGCGTCAAGATCAAACATGCGCCGAACTCGCGGAATCAGTTGATCAATCGCGTCGAGTGCTGACTCACTGACGCTGAGTTTGAGCGCATTTTGCTCAGCTAGCGGCTCAATACTGAACCAACCAGCGTGTGCGCCCAGCTGGAAACTGCGTGTGTAGCGGTCATCACTCAGATGCTCGACGCCAAGTAGCTTGCGTAAAGCAAAATGTGCATGAAATTGTTGCCAGTGCCACGGCGCGCTGTAAGGCAGTGAAACGGGTGATTCGCTGGAGGTTTTCATGCCTCGACAATAACGCCGCGAGGCTATTTTGTCAGGTGTTATCGGTAATACAGGTTCGACCTGTCATATGGCGCAACGTAGAATAGCCGCCTTGATTTATTTGGCCGCCAGTATGGCTGTCAATCGCACGGCCATATTGGTCTGCCGCGATACATTATTTCGACGATTTTTTCTCGGCATTCGCAATTGCAGCGTGTGCCAGTCATGTTTTGAGTTTGCTAGGAGCACGTCCATGAGCGATTACCAAGAAACGCTTTACCCAGGCTACGGCCAGCGCTTTGCAATGGATAAACTATTGCACGAAGTTCGCACCGAGCATCAGCATTTGGTGATCTTTGAGAATGCGCGCATGGGCCGGGTGATGGCACTTGATGGTGTGATCCAGACCACTGAGGCCGATGAGTTTATCTACCATGAAATGCTCACCCATGTGCCGATTCTCGCCCATGGTCTGGCCAAGCGTGTATTGATTATTGGGGGTGGTGACGGTGGCATGCTGCGCGAGGTGTGCAAGCACGACTCGGTTGAGCACATCACCATGGTTGAAATCGACGGCACCGTGGTCGATATGTGCAAAGAGTTTCTGCCCAATCATTCAAGTGGTGCCTATGACGATTCACGGCTGAATTTGGTCATCGATGACGGTATGCGCTTTGTTGCAACTACCGAAGAGAAGTTCGATGTGATCATCTCTGACTCAACCGACCCAATCGGTCCGGGCGAGGTGTTATTCTCAGACAACTTCTACCAAGCCTGCCGACGTTGCCTGAACGATGGCGGAATCTTGGTAACGCAAAATGGCACGCCGTTCATGCAACTTTCTGAAGTGCAAACCACGGCAGGGCGGATGAATGGCTTATTCAGCGACTGGCATTTTTATATGGCAGCGGTACCGACCTATATTGGCGGCAGCATGACCTTCGCGTGGGGCAGTACTGATGCGGCTTATCGAAAAGTCTCGTTGGAAACTTTATGTGCTCGTTTCACCGGCAGCGGGATTGTTACCCGGTACTACAATCCGGCGATTCATATCGCTGCATTTGCATTGCCGCAGTATGTTCTGCAAGCAATCAACAAGCCGAGCAATGACTGTATAGAGTAACTCTTAAAGTCGTAAAAAAGGGCCTGATTCGGCCCTTTTTTGTGCATGTTGACCCGTCCTATAAACAAATCAGAAAGTGTAAACCTCTTTCAGGAATGGGCAGGTTGTTACAGTGTGACACGATTTGCAGCAGATACTGCGTTTGAAAAGTCGAGTAAAAGACGGAATTTTCACACTTTAACGCAACAGGTTGCTTTATTCTCGTCACCGTTCAGGCGCGTTGAGCAAGATTATGCCTGTGCGTTTATCAAGAGCATCTCGAAATAGTAAGTGTCTACCCGCGTTGAATCTATTCACGAGTTTTTTTGCCGTGCGTGCGAGCGTTTTGTGCGGCTCGATGTGTATTTAGATAAAAACCTGACGTGCTGACTTCAGCTTAAAATGATTGTCCAACGGATTCGGAACTACATGGCTACCAAGGTTAACAAGACGAGCACTGAGTCACCTGCCGCGGCGCACTTCACACCGACGATTAAAAGCCACTTGGGCTTCACTGCGCTCAGCGCTGTGGCGCTATTAGTTATATACGCATTATTGCGTGTGGCGCTGCTGGTCTATAACCGTGAGCTGATTAATGATGCGCCGGTGTCTACTTTCGTCGAGGCGTTCTACAACGGTTTTCGTTTCGATTTGCGCTTGGTGGTGTATGCCTGCGCGCCGTTGTTGTTGTCGCTGCTGAGCGTTAAAGCCATGACTGCTCGTGGCTTTCATCGAGCTTGGTTAACCTTCTTTGCCAGCGTCACCTTGTTCCTTGGAATTACCGAGCTGGATTTCTATCGCGAGTTTCACCAGCGCTTGAATAGTTTGGTTTTCCAGTACTTCGAAGAAGACACTAAAACCGTCATGAGCATGATCTGGAACGGTTTTCCAGTGGCGCGTTATTTGATCGCTTGGGCTGTCGCGACATGGTTATTGGCCAAGTTGTTCAAAGCACTGGATTTGCTCAGCCGACCGAGTGTCTCTACAGCGGGCCCTCGCAAAGCACCTGCATGGTATCTGCGTGGTTCGGTGTTTGTTGTGTGTTTGTTGATTGCGGTCATCGCTGCGCGCGGCCATCTGCGTCAAGGCCCGCCATTGCGTTGGGGCGATGCTTATACCACTGACTCTATGTTCGCTAATCAGTTGGGCCTGAACGGTACGCTGACGTTGGTTACCGCAGCAAGGGCCAGTTTTTCCTCGCATCGTGACAATGCATGGAAATCAACCATGCCCGACGAAGAAGCATTGGCAGCGGTGCGCAAGATGCTGCTGACGCCGAATGACAAGCTAGTCGATGCTGACACTGCAGCAATCCGTCGAGACTTCACCCCGCCAGCTGACAACACCTTGCCGGTGAAAAACGTGGTTGTGATCCTCATGGAAAGCTTTGCTGGACACTTCGTTGGTGCGCTCGGGGCGCCGGGCAATATCACCCCGTACTTCGATGAGCTGGCCAAGGACGGTCTGTTGTTTGATCGCTTCTTCTCTAACGGTACGCACACCCATCAGGGTATGTTTGCGACCATGGCGTGCTTCCCCAACTTGCCTAGCTTCGAATACCTGATGCGCATGCCAGAAGGCGCTCACCAGTTCTCTGGCCTGCCACAGTTGCTCAGTGCCCGGGGTTACGACGACTTGTATGTCTACAACGGTAACTTTCAGTGGGACAACCAATCGGGTTTCTTTAGCAATCAGGGCATGACCAACTTCATCGGTCGTGAAGACTTCGTTGACCCGGTCTACATGGACAAAACCTGGGGCGTGTCTGATCAAGATATGTTCGACCGTGGTGCTGCAGAGCTGGAGAAGAACTTTGCTGGCAAAGACAAGCCGTTCTATGCCTTGCTGCAAACGCTGTCTAACCACACGCCGTACGCGTTGCCTGAAAACCTACCGGTTGAGCCTGTCACAGGTCACGGTTCCACCGATCAGCACCTGACTGCAATGCGCTATTCGGACTGGGCGTTGGGCCAGTTTTTCGAGAAGGCTAAGAAGTCGAAATACTATAAAGACACTTTGTTTGTGATCGTTGGTGACCATGGTTTTGGCAGTGACGAGCAGCTAACAGAGATGGATCTGTTTCGTTTCAATGTACCGCTGCTATTGATTGCACCGGGTATCCAAGAGAAGTTTGGCAAGGTTAATCATAATGTCGGTACGCAGATTGATATCGTGCCAACCATCATGGGCCGTCTCGGAGGTGAGGTGCGCCACCAGTGCTGGGGCCGTGATCTGCTGAACTTGCCGGAAGGTGATCAAGGCATAGGTGTGATCAAGCCGTCCGGCGGTGGGCAGACAGTTGCAATCGTAACGCCTGAGCGAATTTTGATTCAGCCAAAGGACATTGAACCACGCCTATACGAGTACCAACTGGGTGCCGAGCCGAGTGCAACACGCTTGCACACTGATATCGACCCGAAACTGCAAAAGGACCTCGAAGCCTTTCTGCAAACCGCTACCAAGAGCCTGCTCGATAACAGTGCCGGGGTAAAGGATAGTCTCAACAAGCAGTAATTAACCGGTTGGCAATTTTTGTCTGACTTCGAAAAACCGCACTTGAACGTGCGGTTTTTTTTTGCAGGGCTACAAGCCAATTGGGTTACTTTTTATACCCGGCTATAAGAATAGTCATGCCGGATTTATCGCTTGATTGTGCGACATATCAGTCATTTCACAGGACTATTTTTCATCCCCCCACAATCAATCCTCGGCCTATGTCATAACTCTTGGGAGTCGCTGGAAAACAGCAAACCTGATTGATGTCAGCACATTGGGCCTATAACAATGGATAAAAAACCCGAAACATCCGCGGACGTGCGCGTAATAATTATTGGTACCGGCTTTGCGGGCTTGGGGCTTGCCATACAACTACAAAAGGCAGGTATCGATAGGTTTCTGCTGCTGGAGAAGGCAGAAGATGTTGGCGGGACGTGGCGTGACAACAGTTATCCAGGGGCCGCCTGTGACGTGCCATCGCATCTGTACTCCTTCTCGTTTGAACCCAAGCTAGACTGGACACGTAAGTTTGCTCCGCAGGCTGAAATCCACAGTTACATGCAACATTGCGCCGACAAGTATCAATTGCGCCGGCATATTCGCTTTAACAGCGAAGTGGCAAGTGCCACTTACGAGGCTGCGCACTCTCAATGGCGCGTTACGCTCGTGAGCGGCGAGCAATTCGTTGCGCCAATACTGGTGAGTGCTTGTGGCCAGTTGAATCAACCTGCATACCCTTCGATACCGGGTCGTGACAGCTTTGCTGGGGAAGCTTTCCATTCGGCTCGTTGGCCCCACGATATCGATTTAACAGACAAGCGCATCGCGGTCATTGGCACGGGCGCATCCGCTATTCAATTTGTGCCGCAAATTCAGCCAAATGCTGCTCATTTGACGCTGTTTCAGCGCTCGGCGGCTTACGTGATCAGCAAACCTGATCGTGCCTATCGGCCATGGGAATTGGCTGTTATGCGTCGCTTTGGCTGGTTGCAGAAAATTGATCGTGGGCTTAAGTACATTCAGCATGAGTCGCGTGCGCTGGCGTTTGTGTCATTTCCACTGTTGCTCAAAAGCGTGCGTTTTAGCTTTAAGCGTGCCCTGGCGCGTGGTGTTGCCGATAAACAGTTACGCAGTCAATTAGAGCCCGATTACCCAATCGGCTGTAAGCGTATTTTGATCAGCAATGATTACTATCCGGCGCTGAGCCAAGCCAATGTCAGTGTGGTCAGTCAGCGTATCAAGCAGATCAGCAGCGATGCGGTTATCACTGAAGATGGTGTTGCGCACCCTTGTGATGTGCTGATTTACGGCACGGGCTTTACGGCTACAGACTTTTTGTCGCCGATGACTATCACCGGCCTCGATGGTCTCGATCTCAACCAAGTGTGGCGCGAGGGTGCGGAGGCCTATAAAGGCATTAGTGTCAGTGGCTTCCCCAACCTGTTTCTGTTGTACGGGCCCAATACTAACCTGGGGCACAACTCGATCATTTACATGCTTGAGAGCCAGTTTCGCTATGTACTTGGGTGTATAGATGCTTTAGACCGCTACAACCTGACGGCGCTTGATGTTAAGCCAGATGTGCAGCGCCAGTTCAATGACAAGATTCAAAGCGCAATCCACCGTACTGTCTGGGACCAAGGGTGCACAAGTTGGTATCAAACAGCGTCGGGCAAGCACACAAATAACTGGCCAGGTTATACATTCAATTACCGGCGGATTACCCGAGCACCCGAACTTCAGGATTATCAAACCGTACCCGCACGCTTCACGCCTCCGGTGGATGCCCAGCCAGTTTTGCGCACAGTATTGCGCGGTGGGCTGAAGGTGCTGTTTCGCGGAATAGTCAGGCCGCCTGTACCGGTTGCGCTGCAACGCTGGCTGGTGACAGCCTTAACCACGGTGCATTGGGTCGAAACCGATGGCAGCCGCACTAAAGGCAAGATTGCTGGCCGTTCATGTGAGTGGTACAAGCCGAGCCAGGAAAGTGATTGCGTCATTCTTTATTTTCACGGTGGCGCCTATGTTATTGGCGGGGCCAATACACACCGGGCTATCTGTAAAACACTCATGAGCAAAGCTCAGGTCCAGCTCTGCGCACTGAACTACCGATTAGCACCTGAACATCCGTTTCCGGCAGCCCGTGATGATGCTGTCGCAGCTTACCAAGCCTTGCTGGAACAGGGGTATGCGCCGAGTAAAATCATTATTGCGGGCGACTCTGCTGGCGGAAATCTAGCGCTACTCACGGTGTTGCATCTTCGACACTTGGGACTGGCGCTGCCTCGCGCATTGGTCTGCTTGTCGCCGCTTACGGATTTCAGCCTTGCGCAGTTGCATAAGCCTGAAGGGGGTGACCCGATGCTCAGTCAAGCTTGGTTGGAGCAATCCAGACGTGATTTTCTCTCTACGCATATAGCCCCGCAGGACCCAGTTGTATCTCCCGTATTTGCAGACCTAAGCGGGTTGCCACCGATACTGATTCAGGTTGCGGAGCAAGAGCTGCTACTTAATGACAGCTTGCGGTTTGAGCAATGTGCTAAAGAGGCGGGTGTTGATGTACGGCTAGAGTTTTACCCCGGTGTCTGGCATGTATTTCAGGCGCATGCTGGCTTACTCAAAGTATCTGACTATGCACTGGCACGGGTTGTCAGCTTCATCCGCGAGCAGGGGCTTGTATGAATAATATTTTGATTACCGGCGCGGCCTCGGGTATCGGTGAAGCTACTGCTCGCTTGTTTCATTCGCGCGGGTGGCAAGTGGGTTTGCTGGATATCAACGCCGAGGCGTTAGCCAGTTTATCTGCTGAGCTGGGAGGTAGCTGGTATCGCCAGCTTGATGTGACTGATATTGATCAGGTTAAAGCGGCGCTCGCTGAGTTCTGTACCAAGCATGATGGCCAGTTGCGGCTGCTGTTTAATTGCGCAGGTATTTTACGGTTCGGCTATTTTGAAGAAATTGAACACGCAGAGCATATGCGCATCATGCAGATCAATGTGGAAGGGGTATTCAACATGACCCATGCTGCATTTAGCTACCTGAAAGCCACGCCTAATGCGCAGGTTATTAATATGGGCTCGGCGTCTGGCCTCTATGGTGTGCCCGAAATGGCCACGTATTCAGCTTCAAAATTTGCTATTCGTGGGTTTACCGAGGCGCTGGATATTGAGTGGGCACGTCACGATATCCGGGTTGCAGATTTGATGCCGCCGTTTGTAAATACGCCCATGGTTAGCAGTCAGAAGCACACGCCAGCAACCTTGTCGCGCTTAGGGGTGAACCTTGAGGCTCGCGAAATAGCCAACGCAGTGTGGCAGCAGATTGATAGCAACGCTGTACACCGACCGATTAGCCTGCAATTTAAGCTGATGTATTGGGCAGGGCAGATTTCACCTGCATGGATGTCACGCCTGAGTATGCGCTGGTTAAGCCGTAAGTAGGGTGGCTGTGGCTTTGTGGGTGCTTGGCATGGAAACCGAGCGCTATGCTGAGCAGGTCGGGTGCCGGTCACCAGCAAAAGCATGCATAAACTTTTTAACAGCGCTATTCTGCAATCAGAGGCGTCGCGTGAAATCTGTAAAGGGCGTGTAACAGCGGAGGGGGATCACGCTCTATAACGCAGCGTCTTAAGGCCTTGGGTCCACTTCAAGGCCGTGACACATCAGTCAGGACCTAGTTTGCACTTTGTTGATACTCGGGCGACACGCTTCATGGTGTCGCGACACCGCTGAGGTTCAAGCGGTTGCAATGGAAGAGCAGCATCCAACCATCGCCTGAGGAGTTCGTATCATGAGCATAGTCATGCAAGATGATGTCAGCAGCAACGTCCTAAAGCGCATGAAAGAAGGTGGTTTTGATTTCGCGCGCTTTCATCCCATCGAGTTCTACGCCATTTTCCCCGACGAGGAACGGGCCCGTATGGCGGCCACAAACTTTCGTGGTGAATCACTTAATGCGCAAGTCACACCGCGTGAAGATGGTGTCTGGCATTTGCAGGTCAGCAAAGTAATGTTCGCGACCTATTACGGCATCGGTGATTTTGAGCAGGACCTGGGCTCAGTTGTTCACCCATTGGGTGGCAAGCTTGAAGGCTGGGGTGTAACGCAGGAACGTAAGGATTTGCTGCCGGTCGATTGAGGCTGGTAGACGCTATATACACGTTGGCCAACTGCGGTTGGCTGGCGTGTAGATTGATCATCTTTTACAGGAAACATATCGACCTCCGACAAACTAATGCGCGAGACTGGCGCAAAGGAGGGTGCATGACTGACATTCTGATTATTACCCATATTGACTATTGCACACCGGGTCATCTGGCCAAGGTGCTTGATGACGCGCAGCTATCGTTTACCGAGTTACGGGCAGATCTCAACCAGCTTGAAGGCTACGATCTGAATCGGCCAAAAGCCGTTGCGATTATGGGTGGGCCCATGAGCGTTAATGATCCTCTGCCGTGGCTACAAACTGAAATCAATGCGCTGCAACACTTTATTAAGCGGGACATCCCTATACTTGGTCATTGCTTGGGCGGGCAGCTATTGGCTAAAGCATTAGGTGCGCAAATCAGCAAAATGGCCTATACCGAAAGTGGTTGGCAGCAACTGCAGATTGTCGCAGGCGCAGAGCAAAACCCTTGGCTTGCACACCTTCCTGACAGTTTTAGTATTTTCCAGTGGCACGGCGATACATTTGCCTTGCCTGATGGCGCTCAGCCGCTGCTCAGTAGCCGCTGGTGCCCTAACCAAGGATTTGCTTGGGGCGATAAAGTTCTGGCTTTACAGGGGCATCCCGAAATGACCAGAGAATTAGTCAGTCAATGGTTGTACGACTGGTCGCATTTACTGGATGCCAGCCAGCCTAGCCAGCAGTCGCAAGAGTTCATGCTGGATAAGCTTGATGATAAGGTCAAGGCGTTAAACCAGGTGGCCGAGGGTTTCTACCGGCATTGGCTGAATCTGGCCACAGGGCTGGATGTTCACTCGAGCGATTTGAATTAAATGCGTCGGCATTGTCTATATTAAAACTGAAAGTACAGGGGGATAAGAATTAGATTACGGATGCTTCGCCTTAGCGCAGGACAAGCTGAGGCGCTTAATACGTTGCACAGTTTCGGTGCTTGATATTTTTGATTAATAACTAACTGTTTGATTTTTAATAAAAATATCAGGTGGCTCGAGCTTTGCAGCGTTATGGCACATACGGGTGACAAGGAGTTAAGTATGACCCACACCTTTTATGATGAGATGTACTTTGCGAATGGTGAGTGCCGTTCTCATTATCGGGAATTTACCCGTTGGCTGGCAGATACGCCCAGCGATGTGTTGGCGCAGCGGCGGCGCGAAGCAGACCTGCTGTTTCACCGTGCTGGCATTACCTTTACGCTCTACGGTGACGATCAAGGCACTGAGCGATTAATTCCATTCGATATTATCCCTCGTAGCATTCCGGCTAGTGAATGGCGCATTGTTGAGCGTGGTTGTATTCAGCGGGTGCAAGCGCTGAACATGTTTCTTGCCGATATTTATCACGATCAGCGCATCCTTAAGGCTGGAATTATTCCGCCGGAACAAGTGCTGGCCAACGAAGGTTATCAGTTAGCAATGCAGGGCCTCGACCTGCACCGCAACATCTATTCGCATATCTCTGGCGTTGATCTGGTGCGTGACGGTGACGGCAGCTATTACGTGCTGGAAGACAACCTGCGTACGCCAAGTGGCGTGAGCTATATGCTCGAAGATCGCAAAATGATGATGCGTCTGTTCCCAGAATTGTTCGCGGCTCAGCGTGTAGCTCCGATCAATCACTACCCGAATATGTTGCTCGATACACTTAAGTCATCCAGCCCGATGGAAAATCCAACGGTGGTGGTGCTAACCCCGGGACGCTTCAACAGCGCCTACTTCGAGCATGCGTTCTTGGCCCGTGAAATGGGGGTCGAGCTGGTCGAGGGCGCCGATTTGTTCGTGCGCGATGACAAGGTTTACATGCGCACCACTGCTGGCGCAAAACCCGTTGACGTGATTTATCGCCGTCTTGATGATGCTTTCCTTGACCCGCTGGCCTTCAACCCCGACTCCATGTTGGGCGTGCCGGGACTGCTGGCAAGCTATCGTTCGGGTAATGTGGTGCTGGCAAATGCGGTGGGGACAGGGGTTGCAGATGATAAGTCGATCTATCCATACGTCGATGAAATGATTCGCTTCTATCTGTCAGAAGAGCCGATTCTGAAGAACGTACCGACTTGGCAGTGTCGCAAGCCTAAAGACTTGTCGCATGTGTTGGCCAACCTGCCTGATCTGGTGGTCAAGGAGACACAAGGATCGGGTGGCTATGGGATGTTGGTCGGGCCAGCTTCAACCAAGGCTCAGATCGAGGAGTTCCGCGCACGCTTGATTGCTCGGCCAGAGGCGTATATCGCCCAGCCAACCTTGTCGCTGTCGACCTGCCCAACCTTTGTTGAGAGCGGTATTGCGCCACGGCATATCGATTTGCGTCCCTTTGTTTTGTCAGGACGGGAAACCCGTCTTGTACCCGGAGGATTAACCCGCGTCGCGCTGCGTGAGGGGTCGCTGGTCGTCAACTCCTCGCAAGGTGGCGGAACTAAAGACACATGGATAGTGGGGGACTAATTATGCTCAGTACTACAGCCTCCAATCTGTACTGGATGTCGCGATACCTAGAACGTGCAGAGAATCTTGCGCGTATGCTTGAGGTCAGTTACTCGCTTTCTTTGATGCCGCAGGATGATCACGGCAATGGTCTCGATGAGTTAGCCATGCCGTTGATCATCACCGGTACGCTGGATGAGTACTTGGAACTGAACGGAGAAATGCACGCAGAGCGTATGCTCAACTTTTTCGGGCTCGACGCTAATAATCCAGCCAGTATCTATTGCTGCCTGCAAGCTGCCCGGGTCAACGCACACGCTGTGCGCGGCCGTATCACCGCCGATATGTGGGAAAACATCAACGCCAGTTGGCTAGAGATTCGTGACATCGCCCAGCAGGGAATTGGTCGATACGGAATCAGTCACTTTTGCGAATGGGTCAAGGAGCGTTCGCATCTGTTTCGCGGCGCCACATTCGGCACCATCATGCGCGGCGAAGCCTACCGGTTTATCCGTTTGGGCACATTTATCGAGCGTGCTGATAACACTTTGCGCCTGCTAGATGCGCGCTATGAGTTGCTGGGTGAGGACATCGACGAAATCGAAGGGCGTTCGGCACGTAGCTATTACCAGTGGACTGCCTTGTTGCGTGCACTGTCTTCATTTGAGGCTTTTGCCGAGATTTATCGTGGGTCGCCAGGCGCGCGCAAAGTATCTGAGTTATTGCTGCTGCGCCCTGAAGTTCCACGCTCACTGCGTTCGTGCACAGAAGAGCTGTATTTGATGCTAAGTAGTTTGCCCGGTGACAACGGTCGTCCGGCGCAACGTCTGGCAGCAGAGCTTGAAGCGCGTTTGCGCTACACAACCATCGATGAAGTGTTGGACGAAGGCCTGCACACTTGGCTGAATGATTTAATTCTGCTGATTCGTGAGCTGGGCCAAGCCATTCATAGCTCTTATCTGGAGGTCGCATGAGACTGTCCATTAGCCACGACACTACCTATAAATACGACGAGGAAGTCCGCTCCAGCATCCAGTACTTACGCATCACGCCGCAGCAAAATGAACAGCAACAAGTGCTCAGCTGGGAGCTCAACCTGCCACGTCCAGTCCGTGCCCAGCGCGACCCTTACGGCAATATCTTGCATGTGCTGACCGTGGATGTACCGCATGACAGTATCGTCATTGGTGCGCACGGCCAGGTTGATATTGATGACAGGTGTGAGTCAATACACGAGAAACAATCGGCTCTGCCGTTCTTGCGTGTAACGCGGCTGACCGAGCCTAATCAAGCATTGCGTGAGTTTGCCAATGTTCAATGCAAAACGCGGCGTGATCGCACTGCAATGATTGATTTGATGCAGGCCCTGAACGCGCATATTCGTTATGAGAAGGGTGTCACCACAACCGAGACCAGCGCTGGTGAGGCTTTCGCTGCCGGGTGTGGTGTTTGTCAGGATCACGCCCATGCATTCTTGGCTTGCGCGCGCAGCTTGGGCGTGCCTTCACGTTACGTTTCAGGCTATTTGTACACCGATGATAGTGACCACTTGGCCAGCCATGCTTGGGCGGAAGCCTGGCTCGACGGGGCCTGGTACAGCTTTGATATCACCAATAACCTGACCCTGCCTGAACGCCATTTGAAGCTTGCGGTGGGTCTTGATTATTTGGATGCGTGCCCGGTCCGTGGCATGCGACGTGGCGGTGGAGGCGAGCAGATGCACGCTCACGTTGATGTCTCGCCACTACTCATGGTGCAAGCGCAGTAGCACGAAGAACTGAAACACAGAAGGCCCAGTATTGCTGGGCCTTGTCATGTAAAGGATTGGTTATGACCTATTGCGTTGGAATAAGCTTGGAGCAAGGCTTGGTGTTTGTGTCGGATTCACGCACAAATGCCGGTGTGGATCACATCGCTACATTCCGTAAGTTGCATGTATTCGGTGTGCCGGGTGAGCGGATTATCGTTCTGCAAACCGCGGGTAACTTAGCGACGTCTCAGTCAGTGATCAGCCTGTTACAACAGCGCTTGAATGGCGAGTGTCTCAACCTCAACAGCGTAGCTAATCTTTACCAAGCGACTTCACTTGTGAGTGAAACCATGCGCGAGGTTTTGGCGCGCGACAGTAATGGGGTGATGATGCAAGGCGTTGACCTGAGTTGTTCTTTTATCGTCGGCGGGCAGGTGAGTGGTGAGGCGCCGGGGCTTTATAATATTTATCCGCAGGGCAACTTCATCGCCGCAACTGAAGACACACCTTACTTTCAGATTGGTGAAAGTAAGTACGGCAAACCTATCCTCGATCGCTCACTGGATAATGGTGCGAGCCTGCAGCATGCACTATTGACTGCACTAATCTCATTCGACTCAACGATTCGCAGTAATCTCTCTGTCGGCATGCCTCTTGATGTACTGGTTTACAACGCTAACAGCTTGCATGTACCAAGCGGTTTTCGTGTCAATGAAGATGATGTTTATTACCAAGGCATTCGCCAGCAGTGGGGCGATACATTGAAGCAGTTGCTGTTGGAGCTGCCGTCAACACCTGAGCAATACCTGCTGTAAAAAGGCGCATGCAACAGCTGTTGCATGCGCAAGGACTTACTGGAGCTTGCGCCCTGCCATATGGCCCAAGTATGCCAATAGTTGTTTCAGCTCCACGTTGCTGATGCTGGCCTCACTAAAGGCTGGCATTTTGCCTTGTGGCCAGTGACGCATACTTTGCGGGTCGCGAATGTAGCGGCTGAGAAATTCAGATTTGAAGTATTCAGTTGGGTTGTGAGGCAGGTTCAAGTCAGGGCCAAACTGCGAGTCGCCAGCCTTGTTTAAACGGTGACAAGCCATGCAGTTTTTTTGGTACTGAGCAAAGCCGAGTTTCACCTCTTCACTCGCATCAGTGGCCGGCAAAAGCGCCGGAAAACGTTCTTCAACCGCAGGCAGGCGACGCAAAGTCGCAACTTGATATGGCCATTGTTCGGGGCCTATATTGCCCGCCTGAGGGTTTTGCCAGACCACGTAAAAAGGCCCAGCACTGTAGCCTTTATTACCCAGCGCCGGCCATGGCTTTGAGGGTTCCTCGATCGCCAGCCAAGCTTTTGCTCCTTGGGTTTTCAGCAATCGGGCCGCGGGTAGCTCTGCGGCAAATCCATCAGCGGCAACGGCTTGAATATGCTCATCGGGTTTAACTGATTCGAGCAGAACGGCAACTGGTACTGCTTTGTAACTCATGGCGCGTTTGTAGCTTACATCAGCAGGAATATTGATTTCTCGCATCTGCGGCAAAGCCAGCAGCTCAGCGGTCGACCAGCTTTTACTTTGCTCGTCTAGCTCGACGTTCAGTTGCGCTGCATGACTGCTTGCGCAGGTGAAAAATACTGAAAACAGCGCAACGCTAAGAGGAATGTGCGGTTTCAATCGCGAGCCTCCTGCACAGTCTTTAATCGGTCATGGTTGTGTGTGTTTGTGATGTGGCTGTAACTCAGCTTGATCAGTTGGTCTTGCGCGACTTCTTCCTTGTCGCTGCGCACATCAATCAACAGAGCATCCTTTGTTTGAATCGCATCTATTGCTTCTAGCTGGTCAACATTGGCAGCGGAAATAGTCGCGCTTAAGCACAGTGCGGACAAACCCATTAGAACGCGCATGATCGTCTCCTTTGACCATTACTGGTAGCGTCAAGATACCAGCAAACTTCCCTGTGTTGTGGGTGTGTTGTACTGCGGAAGCTGTCCGTATTAACGGTTAAGTTGCCCGGTGAGGGCGAGAGTTACCTGATGATATGCGTCAGGTTAGGGATGATCAGTACGACTGCAATGACGAACACAATCAAACTGGCTTGGCGGATTTTTGGCTGATTACGCATGGCAATTGCCTTTTATTGTTGGAACAACAACTGTTACATGAACGCGGCCGTTGACTCTTCAACTGAAGAAACTTCGCGTTCAAAGTTTTGACTGACATTGCGGGTACTTCGGGAGGGCGGATATGCCCAATCAAGATCAGCAGGCCACGACCTTAAACAACAGTCGGTAGCAAACTAATATTAGGCTTGTGTCACAAAAAATCTAGATGACTTGGTTGTAATTGGCGTTGCTTTAACAACTTGTTGTTATGTCAGCGCACCGTTAGCCAAGGGCAACCCTTGAGCCAGAGGCATTCATTGCTTTTTTATAACAAAGTGCCACTACAGAACCGTTTGTCTGAGAGTTGATAATGGCTCTCGATGCGGTTTTGCTGGGTTTGAGCAAAGCGGTCAATGGTGCTGAGCACATCGGTCATTGAGGCCAGAGCCATGCGGCGTATTGTGATCATCAGGAACGTATTGGCGTTGCTGGCCGCGACAAAGCAACCTGACGAGCTAATTACAACAAGACGCCTGGCGCTGGCCGCCAGCCTCCTGAGGGAGTTTGAGGACGTTATGACCGAAGCATATATTTTTGATGCGGTGCGCACGCCCCGCGGTAAAGGTAAGAAGGACGGGGCGCTCTACAGCGTTAAACCGGTCAATCTGATTGCAGGTTTGCTACACGCCCTGCAAATACGTAACAACCTCGATACTAGCCATGTGGATGACATCGTCCTGGGCTGCGTGACCCCGGTCGGTGATCAGGGCGCAGATATCGCTAAAACCGCAGCGATGGTTGCCGACTGGGATGTAAGTGTTTCGGGTGTGCAGCTTAATCGGTTTTGCGCCTCAGGCCTTGAAGCCGTCAACCTTGGTGCAATGAAAATCCGTTCAGGTTTTGAGGACTTGGTGGTGGTCGGCGGCGTTGAGTCGATGTCGCGGATTCCCATGGGCTCGGATGGTGGCGCATGGGTAATGGACCCCGAAACCAACATGCATACTCACTTCACCCCGCAAGGCATTGGTGCTGACTTGATCGCCACGCTTGAGGGGTTCAGTCGTGCTGATGTGGATGCCTACGCACTGCGTTCGCAGCAAAAAGCGACGCGGGCCAGCGCTGACGGTTCGTTCAATAAGTCCTTGATTCCGGTTGTCGATCAAAACGGCATCGTGCTGCTTGATCACGATGAGTTTATTCGCGGTGATTCTACTGTCGAAGGTCTGGCCAAGCTAAAGCCCAGCTTCGAAATGATGGGGCAGATGGGCTTTGATAGCACGGCGCTTCGAGTTTATAGCCATGTTGAGCGTATAAACCATGTACACACGCCGGGTAATAGCTCAGGCATCGTCGATGGATCCGCGCTGATGCTAATCGGCTCCGAGGCCAAGGGGCGCGAGTTGGGGCTAAAGCCACGTGCTCGTATCGTCGCCACGGCAGTTACCGGCACCGATCCAACCATCATGCTTACCGGACCTGCGCCAGCAACGCGCAAGGCTCTGGCAAAGGCGGGCTTGAATGTTGATGACATCGATCTGTTCGAGGTCAATGAAGCCTTCGCTTCGGTGGTGATGAAGTTCATGAAAGACATGGGCGTCAGCGAGGACAAGGTCAATGTCAACGGTGGCTCGATAGCAATGGGGCACCCGTTAGGTGCAACAGGCTGCGCAATCCTCGGCACTTTGCTCGACGAGCTGGAAAAGCGCGAACTGCGCTACGGCCTGGCCACTTTGTGTGTCGGCGGCGGCATGGGTATCGCCACCATCATTGAACGAATTTAATCGGCGTTCAGCGCATGCTTGCTGGCTAACCCAATAGGCGGATTGCCACCTTGCGCTAAACCTCTCCCAACTGCAGGGATATCAAGACATGACAGATGCTATCCAGTACCAAAAAGGCCAGGACAATATCGTCGTCCTGACCATCGATATGCCGGGGCAAAGCGCCAATACCATGAACGCGGTTTACCGCGAAGCGATGGCCGCAACTGTTGACCGACTTGAGGCCGAAAAAGACAACATTTCCGGCGTGATCATTACCTCCGCCAAGAAAACCTTTTTCGCCGGTGGCGACTTGAACGAACTGGTCAAAGTCACAAAGGCTGATGCCAGTGACTTTTATCACATGGTACTCGGTATCAAGGCGCAATTACGCCGCCTAGAACTACTCGGAAAGCCGGTAGTGGCGGCCATTAATGGCGCCGCATTGGGTGGCGGCTGGGAGATTTGCCTGGCGTGTCATCAGCGTATTGCTCTGGATAACAGCAGTGTGCAAATCGGTTTGCCCGAAGTCACCCTTGGTTTGTTGCCAGGCGGTGGTGGAGTGGTGCGTATGGTGCGTTTGCTTGGGCTTGAGAAGGCTTTGCCGTTTCTGGCTGAAGGCAAGAAAGTACGCCCGGATGCAGCGCTGAAGGCGGGGTTGGTCCATCAATTGGCGACTGATAAAGACGAGATGATGGCCAAGGCGCGGGCCTGGATTAATGATAATCCAGCTGCCAAACAGCCTTGGGATACGCCAGGCTATAAGATTCCGGGCGGTACTCCGGCAAGTCCAAGCGTGGCGCAGATGCTGGCGATTGCGCCGTCTGTTTTGCGCGATAAAACCAAGGGTTGCTTCCCTGCGCCCGAGAAAATCATGTGCGCAGCAGTTGAGGGCGCGCAAGTTGATTTCGACACCGCTCAACTGATTGAAACCCGTTACTTCACCGAGTTGACGACCGGCCAAGTGGCGAAAAACATGATTGGCACCTTTTGGTTCCAACTCAATGAAATCAACGCGGGCGGCTCGCGGCCCAAAGGCTTTGAGCCGAGTGTTACACGCAAAGTTGGTGTGCTGGGTGCTGGCATGATGGGCGCTGGTATTGCTTATGTCTCAGCCGCAGCAGGCATCGAAGTGGTGCTCAAGGATGTGTCGCTGGAGGCTGCGCAGAAGGGCAAAGCCTATTCCACCAAGCTGCTCGATAAGAAAGTTTCGCGCGGTCATATGACGGCTGAAAAACGCGAAGCGTTTTTAGCCTTGATCAACCCAAGCGATAACGAAGCGGATTTCGCTGGCTGCGACTTGATCATTGAAGCTGTTTTTGAAGACCGCGATCTCAAGGCCAAGGTTACAGCCGCTGCCGAGCGTAATGCGTTGAGTGATGCGGTTATTGCTTCAAACACTTCAACCTTGCCGATTACTGGCTTAGCCACGGCTATTGAGAAGCAAGATAAGTTTATTGGTCTGCACTTTTTCAGCCCGGTCGACAAAATGCCGTTGGTTGAGATTATCCGCGGTGAGCACACCAGCGATGAAACCCTCGCGCGAGGCTTCGATTATGTGATGCAGATTAAAAAGACCCCGATAGTGGTGAATGACAGCCGTGGCTTTTTCACCTCGCGGGTGTTTGGCACCTTTACCAATGAAGGTATCGCCATGCTTGGCGAAGGAATTAGTGCGGCGTTGATAGAGAATGAAGCACGTAAAGCTGGGATGCCAGTGGGGCCGTTGGCGATTAGTGATGAAGTCTCGATGAGCCTGATGAATCACGTGCGTCAACAAACCATCAAAGACCTTGCCGCAGAAGGTAAGCAACTGCCGGAGCACAAGGCCTTTGCGGTTATCGATATGATGCTCAATGAGTACAAGCGTCCGGGTAAGGCTGCCGGCGGTGGTTTTTATGAATACCCGGAGGGCGCCAAGAAGTACCTGTGGCCCGAGCTGAAAACTCGCTTTGAGCAAGCGTCTGCGCAAATATCGCAACAGGATGTACGCGACCGTATTCTGTTTATTCAGGCAATTGAAACTGTGCGTTGCCTGGAAGAGGGCGTATTGACCTCGGTTGCAGATGCCAATATCGGTTCAATCTTCGGCATTGGTTTCGCGGCTTGGACTGGCGGTGCGCTGCAGTTTATCAACCAATATGGCTTGAAGGATTTTGTCGCGCGTGCCGAGTACCTGGCTCAGCAATATGGCGAACGTTTCAATCCGCCGGGGCTGTTGCTGGACAAGGCAGCCAAAGGCGAAACGTTTTAAGACGCCTTGGTTGCACTAAAAATGCCGGCCGCCAGGGCCGGCTTTTTTATGCTGTGCCCAGCAGTTTTGCCTAGACGAAATTTACCAGTTCGAACCGATTGGCAAACGCAAGCGCAGCCCTGGTTGGCGGATTGCCAGTAATGGGTTTCAAGCCTTTGGCGACCTGTAGGTTACGCGCAATTTGTGAATTGCACTCAATAGTGCGCGCCAACGCGCCCGCTGAGCCGTAGTTGAATCCCATTAAAGACAGGCCATTGGTCATGATTGCCAGTGCCGCGATGATAAGCAGATTTCGATTTTTCAGTTTCATGATGCACTGGCCTTCAATGAGGTTTTATGGGTCCTTGGTTGATGAGCGTTGAGTTTGTGAACGCTGATTTTGAGCAGTACTAAAGCGTCTGCACTCCTCAGGGCTGGATGTTCCCAGTGATTTTTTGCGATGTATAAGCCTGGACTATCCGGCTTTCCCCAGCGCTGTAGCAAATGCTCAGGGCTGGGGAAAACCTTCTTTCTTTAACAGCTGTATTGCTGGCAAACCACCTGTTCAATTGCCTTGCGCTCACTGAGCTGAGTCGGCATTCGTAGCGTGGTTAACTTGCCGTCAGCCAACTGGATTGCCAGTTCAGATTCATAGTGAATCCCGCGCTCATCAAAGGTTGCGTAAGTCACTGCGTAAACATTTTGCTGAGTGATAAATTCGACAGTCATGACTCGTTTCCCCGCGCTGTAAGTGAGCCGTTGTCCGATTTATTTGCTGGACGAAACTGCGGGCTTCAGCGTTTGAGTCTGAGCGCTTTGCGCTTTCTCAACGTGACGCTGACTGTCTGCACTGACATTACTGGTGAAGGCTGAGGCGGCGATCAAGCTGGCAATTGCGGCGAAACTGTTCATGGCGAGTATCCTTTTATCCAATGTGGGCAGCTGCCCGATGGAGTGATAATCCGCCGTGGCTGGTATTAACAGAAGTGAATGGTCGTTATGGTAACTATCAAGACCACTGATAGATCAGCGACGCTGTGTCTTGGTAACGGTCTGATATGTCTAATCCTTAACATCAGGTGCTTGCCTTAAAAGGCCCCACAAGGCAGGCTACTGACGCTTGCAAAAACCAATATGAGGGGCGGCTCTGATCGCGCCATTTATCGACCTTGGACAGCTTTTTGCAGCTAAATGAATGACTACCACCCGTGGCCCAGGACACTTCCATGCCGTTGCAGATTTGTATTCTTGAAACAGACGTACTTCGCCCCGAGCTGATCGATCAATATCAAGGCTATGGCAAGATGTTTGAGCGCCTCTTTGCGCTCCAGCCGATTGCTGCTGAGTTCACCGTATATAACGTCATGCAAGGTGAGTATCCGGCAGACAACGAGCAGTACGATGCCTACTTGGTAACAGGTAGCAAGGCTGATTCATTCGGCGAAGATGCCTGGATTCAAACCCTCAAGACATATTTGCTTGAGCGCTACGCCCGTGGCGATAAATTGCTCGGTGTGTGCTTCGGTCATCAATTGCTGGCACTGTTGTTGGGCGGCGAGGCCAAGCGTGCTGATCAAGGTTGGGGCGTCGGTATTCACCGCTATGCATTGGCCAAAAAGGCTCAGTGGATGACCCCCGCGTTAGATGATCTGACCCTGTTGATCAGCCATCAAGACCAAGTGACCAAGCTGCCAGAGAACGCCACCTTGTTGGCCTCGAGCGAATTCTGTCCGATTGCAGCCTATTGCATCGATGATCAAGTGCTGTGCTTCCAGGGGCACCCTGAGTTTATCCATGATTACTCAAAGACCTTGCTGGATATCCGTCAGCAGCACATTGGTGAGCACAACTATCGCAAAGGTGTTGATAGCTTGAAGGACGATCATCAAGGCGCTGCAGTTGCTGAGTGGATGATGCGTTTTGTAGCCAACGGCCGTGAAGTTCAGGCCTGATCGTTAGCGTTAGCCTTTAAAGCCCAGCCCAGTGCTGGGCTTTTTAGTTTCAGAGCCAGCCGTTGTATTTGAAGCTGGCATACAGACCTACGCAGCCTGTTCCAATTAAACCGAGTACACCAAAGTAGCCGTATTGCCAGCTCAGTTCGGGCATGTTGTGGAAGTTCATGCCGTAAATACCGGCAATCGCTGTGGGAAACGCAAGTATTGCTGCCCAAGCGGCAAATTTTCGCTGGGTAATGCTTTGTCGCGCAGAGTCCATTAACAAGCCAATTTCGATTGCATGGTCAGCCATCTCCCGCAGCGCAGTAAGGTCTTCCAGCAGACGATTGACGTGGATCGCAACATCCCTGAAGTACGGACGCATTTGTTTATCGATAAATGGAAAGTCCAAGCGCTGCAACTCTTGGCAAATTTCTGCCAGCGGGCCGATATTACGGCGCAAACGTAGCAGGTCACGGCGCAGGCTTTGAATTTTTACCGCATCTGCCATGGTTACAGCGTCTTTAAGCACCGTTTGTTCAGTTTCTTCCAAGGTGTTGTTGTAGCTGTCTAATATCGGCCGGTAGTTTTCAGTCACGAAGCTGAGTAGGGCATAGAGTACAAAGTCTTCACCGTGCTCAAGCAATAGTGGCCGCGCCTCACATCGCTGGCGCACGGTTGAGTAGGGCGCAGACTGGCCATAACGGGCGCTGATGACGTAGCCGTTACCAGCAAATAATTGAGTTTCGACAAACTCAAGTTCACCGTCGGTAAGCGTGGGTGAATAAAGCACCATAAACAGCGCATCACCAAAGGTTTCAAGCTTCGGCCGGGTGTGACGAATCAGTGCGTCCTCAATGGCCAGTTCGTGCAAGTTGTATTGTGCTTGGAGTTTGGTCAACACCTCAGGCTCAGGGTCTTTCAGACCAATCCAAGCGAAGTGTCCAGGTTTGCCCAGCCAAGTCACAGCCTCATCTAGGTTGATGTCCGTAACTTTTTTTCCGTGGCTGTACACTGCTGCGGCTACAACACTCTTATCCATTTTTGACTCGGCCAATTCGTTGCACAAGATGCTCAGCTTAGCTTGAGTCAGGCATCAAACGCTGCATTCAAACGTCATGGATGCATAAAAAAGCCCGCCTCAGTCATGCTCAGGCGGGCTGGGTAAAGCGTAGAAGTCTAGGCTTCAGATAGCTCTTTATTCATAGCTTCGATACAGGCTTGCATCTGCGTTTGGCAGGTTTCCATCAGCGTGGGCACGTCGGCGATAGTCAAACCTGCAGTCGGAATCTCAGGCAGCGAGCGGATCATTATCGTGCCGCTGTTCCACTGGTTGACGCGCAGCTTATTGGCGTAAGTGCTGGTGCACACCGGGATAATTGGCACTCCAGCAGCAATCGCCATCATAAAAGCCCCTTTCTTGAATGGCAGCATTTGTGGGCCAGGATGGCGCGTGCCTTCAGGGAACACCCAAATCGAGGTGTTTTTATGTTTGAGCGTTTCGGTGGTCTGCAGCATCGCTTGCTTAGCACTGCGCGAGTTGCCACGATCGAGCAAGATATTGCCGGCCAACCAATACAGTTGCCCGAAAAAAGGTACCCACTTCAGGCTTTTCTTACCGAGGCTAACCGTGCGATACGGCACCACGCGGCCAAGTACATATAAGTCGTAATTGGATTGATGGTTGGCGATCACAACACATGACTTGGCGTGATCGCGCAGCCCTTCGGTCTGAGTTTTGATGTTCAGGTTTAAAATGCGCAATGCAGGCAGCGAGTAGATACGTGCGCAAATACGGCTGTTATCTGGATTGAAAGGGCGACAAATGCCCACTAACAAACCCAGCACACCGGCGATAATAAAGTGCACGCCCATTAACGCCATGCGCAGAATAAAAAGCATTTAATACGCTCGTTTAACCAAAAAGGCGCGCAGTGTACGGCTGTAAACTGTTTTCAGCAATTACAGCTGATCAGTAAGCTGTATGTGAATATTAAAGGCACAAAAAAGCCCGGAAATTCCGGGCTTTAGCGTCATGCAGTAAAGCTTACAGGCTGATGGTTTTATCCAGCTCAATCGCATGGTCGAGTGTTTCAAGCAATGCTTTGCGAACCTTCAGTTTGGTGTTTTTGTGCGCCGTCATGTTGATCTTTTTCAACTGCTGGGCAGCGGCTTGCGCCGTTGCCATAAGCTGTTCTGCTGGTACGACCTTATCAAGGAAGCCAGCTTCAACAGCGCCTTGTGGATCAAACATCTCGCCACAGATAACTGAACGATGGAACGCCGACTTACGCAGACGGTCACGTGCCAGCTCGATGCCCACATGGTGCATGGTCATACCGATCTGGACTTCATTGAGACCAATGCTGAAGGTGCCTTCAGTGCCGATACGGTAGTCAGCAGACAGCAAGATAAATGCGCCTTTGGCAACTGCATGACCAGGGCAGGCGACAACAATCGGATATGGGAACGACAACATGCGTCGCGCCAGCGTCGAGCCAGCTGCAACCAGATCAATGGCGTTTTGCGGGCTGGAGGTCATGACTTTCAGGTCGTAGCCACCAGAAAGAATCCCAGGCTGGCCGGTGATAATCACGACTGCTTTATCCTCTACCGCTCGGTCCAGCGCTGCATTAAAAGCTGTAATTACATCCGGGGAGATGGCGTTGACCTTGCCATTGCTCAGGGTGAGAGTGGCAATGCCACCTTCTAATTGGTAGCTGATCAAGTCGCTCATGGTCGGAATCCTTATGCTGAAGATGCGCTGACGTTACCCATACCGCGCTCGACGGTAAAGCACTAAGACCGACTGATGAGTCAGGAAATGCGCTGTTTTCCCCGAGCGTATCCTTCTAAGCCACGGCAGTGATTACCACCATCCACGGTCGTGCAAAACCCTGTGCTTATAAAAATCAATATTAGCCTTGGCGGCGAAGAAGCCAGCTGCACCGAAGTGCAGGCTGTCTGCGATTCTGGGGTAGCCAAGATAATCCAGAATGATGCTGAGGATGACAATGATCACCATCATGGTAATGGTGTAAAAGATCGCTTTTTTCCACATGCGTTTGACGAGGTAATAAAAAGGGCCGAATAAAAACGCCAAAAAATTAACGTTAAACGCTTTTTTACGTTGGCTTTTGGGCAGGCTTTTAATGTTTTTTAGCGCTGGCCCGCCCGCAGCGGTGATCGCCCGAAATCGCTCCTTCCAGGTATCAGATACCTCAAGGTGGTCAATCCTGTGATTTATAGCCTCTAGATCAGGGTCGATGACTGCTGACTTGGGCGTTGCATATGGATTCTCAGCTTGCATCAGACGTCCCTGTAAACGGTTTGCTAATGGATTTTTAGCTTGATCCTAGACCGTGCTATTCACCGCTGAATATAGCTGCGCTGCATGTCGCTTGCGCACACGAGTTAAATACAACGCTGTGCTGACCGTAATGATCAACACCAGCAGGTAACCGATGTAAATCAACGAACCTGCGCGATCAACTGCACTTTTGAAATCTAAATCTTCCGTCTGCATTACATGGCCAACAGCACCCCACACCGCGCCGGTGAGCAAACCGGTCAGCAGTGTTGGGAGATAAGTTGAGATAATCACGACTTGCGACTTTTGATGCTTGGCAGGCGCAATCAGCCAAGCACCAAGGTAAAGCAGGGAGATCACTAAAGCGCTGACGCAGATGCCTACATTCAGAGCCCAGTGCGCAAGCGGTCTATGGTCAAAGGTGGGCAGGGCTATCAATGTGAGTAATAGTGCGCAGGCACAGATAATTAGGAGCAAGAAGAGGTTTAGCGAGCGCATAACATTCCTTGTACGGCGTTAGGTTTGAGGTGAGTAATTGCAAAATCGCTGACGCGGGTGTCACTCCGCTGCGTGGCAGACCACGCATAGCTTGTTCCCGTCAGGATCCCTGAAATAGGCAGCGTAATAATGCGGGTGGTATTCAGGTCTCAGGTTTGGCGGCCCTTCACATTCTCCACCAACGGTCATAGCCGCTGCATAGACCTGCTTCACACGCTGGCGAGAGTCAGCCAGAAACGCAACCATTTGCCCGTTACCCGGCGCATGCACTTGTTTGTTGTAGGGCTGGCCAATTAGAAACAGGGGCCTATCGCTTCCAGCGGGTTGCCACGCGGCCCAAGGGTGATTTTCATCAACAAAACGAAACTCCAGACCCAGTGCATCCATCACCGGTCGGTAAAAGTTCATGGCGCGCTTGAAGTCAGTAATGCCAAGCATTATGTGCGAGAACATGGTGTCGCTTCCTCTGTTGGTCGGGCAATACCTCTACGTCTGCATATCTATATACCGCTCTGATAGACCCGCGAACAGGGGGCTGTCTAGATTTGACAGAAGGGAGCAGGGAAGGAGGGGTAAGCGCATGAAAATTCTGAAAAAACTTTTGCTTTTAAGGCATTGTTCGGATACATTAGCGCGCCTCGACAGACAGCAATGCCTGACGAGATCCGGTGAAGTGTCCGAGCGGTTGAAGGAGCACGCCTGGAAAGTGTGTATACGAGAAATCGTATCATGAGTTCGAATCTCATCTTCACCGCCACTTTCAAAAAAGCCCTGCAGATCAATGATCTGCGGGGCTTTTTGTTTTCCGGGTGTACGGCACAGAGTGCAATGCTCTTTGATTGCCCCGTTACCCTCCAAGCTGAGTGATCGTGGCTTTATGCTAGAGGCTGGAACGGGCATCTAATGCACAACGAAAACAAGTCAGACATTTGTGTAATCAGTATTAAAATGCTGAATGTGAGCCGTTCAACGCATTTATTAAGATTTATATTGCTGATTAAGCCGTTGTGAACCAGAATAATCAGCATCTTAATGCCGATTTGTGGTGCCGTAATGTATGACGCGCTAACCATACAAACTTACGTAAACGGACAATGGCACGACGCTCTGGATTTGAGTTTTTCAAATACGCAGCAGATTGCAGCTACGCGCATTACGACTTCGTACAAGATGGAATACCTGCATGCCTTCTATGACATGACAGAAAACATCTTCGAATACGCCGTCAGCGTTAACTTGCCAGTTAACTGGGGTTCTGACGATATCAAAGGTTTCCCAGCCTTTGTTTACGACATCATTCCCGCTGGGCATGCGAGGAAGTCGCTGCTAAAGCGTTTCAATGATGAAAAGCCTGAGGATATGGACATTGATCTGTTCTTGCTGGGCAGGTGCACGCCATCGTCTATTGGGAACCTGCGTGTAAAAGAGTCAGTTGAAGCTCTTGAAGACTCAGGGGCTGAAGCCTTTGCTCGCCAAGAAGTTATTGAGCATACCAATGATTTTCTTGAGTACGCCTACGAGTGTGGGGCGGCATTAGGCGGCGCGACGGGGGCTCAAGGTGAGGCCCCAAAGCTTTTACTGGCTAAAGGCAAGAACAACAAGTTTTATGCGGATGCAATGCTCGATGATTCGCTGGTGCAATCGCATTGGTTGGTCAAGTTTGCTCGGAACCAGGTAACTGAGAACGACAAGAATATTCTCCGCACCGAATACCAGTACTACAAAGCAGTGGCCAGCCTAGGTTTGAATACCATTTCCACAAATGGATTGAGCTTGGAAGAAGCCGATAAACCCAGTCTATGGATGCCCCGTTTTGATCGCATCGTGGATGGTGAGAGCGTCGAGCGTATCTCTGTTGAGTCAGTTTATTCCTTACTGGGTAACACAGAGCCAGGATCGAGGCTCAAACATGAAATCGTGTTGTCGAAGCTGATTGAGTTGTGGTGCATAAGCGGGCAAGCCGCCGAGGTTCCGGAGCTGATCTTTGAGTACATTCGTCGAGACTTGCTCAACCGAATCCTTGGAAACAGTGACAATCATGGCCGCAACACATCCATTTTTCGGTACCGGGAAAGATTTGATCTGGCACCGATCTATGATTTAGCCCCGATGATTTTGGATGCAGAGGCGGTCACTAGAGTGACGAAATGGCAGTCCGAGATAAAAGGCAGCCCAAAGTGGCGTGAAATCTGTGCCTGTTTTCCGCAGTGGTATTCGCCTGATGACCTGTACGAGCGTATCCGTGATGCAGCTAATCAATTCAGAGCACTGCCTGATTTATTGGTAGAAATGCCGCTGGATATTCGTCAATCAAATGCGCTTCCAGTAAACGATTTGGATAGGCATCTTGGATATTGGGAGCTGCGATGAAAGCCGTGAGTGGAGAACAGCGTAAGAAGCTGATCGAGGAGATCATTCAACTGCACGCAGAGGGAGAACTGAGCCTGGGCATGGCTATCCGTAGGCTTCGTCTGGAGGTCACAGGTTTCGATCAGGAAACTTTTGCCAGCATGTGTGACATGTCCACCCGAGCGTTGTATCAGTTGGAAACGGACAAGGGCAACCCGACTTTGAGCACTGTCGATTCGATACTGCGCAAGTTTGGCCTGCGAATGGGGCTTATGACGGCCATTGCCCCCAGTAAACGGTCATTATTGGTGGCTGAAAAAAACACAAATGAAGGGCGCGTCATCTCAAGAGGTGCGAAACCTAAAAGCAACAGGCCAGCAGACGCTAGGTCGCGCGATGCATAGGTTTGTCTATCCGGTAAGATTTTCAGCCAAAATCCCGATGCATACCTAGCTGCAGTGCTCTCAAAACTTAGCTTTGACAGACTTGGGAGCTTGAGGTGTGCGGCCTTCGAGCTCGCTGAACAGCCAATCCTGGAAGCTGCGTATCTTCGGGAGTTCTGCGCGTGACTTCAGTAGATTGAATGTGTAGCCCTGTATTTTCGGGCCCTCAAACCCTAGCGGGGCGACAAGAAGCCCTGTCTCGAGTTCGCGCTGCGCAAGCAGCAGACTCTCAAGGCACACTCCCAGCCCGTCGACCGCAGCACTGATTGCCATGAAAGAACGATCGAAACGCGGTCCACGCGAGACATCGAGCGGAACCTTGCGATGCTGGCGCATCCAGTCGCGCCAGCTCACCAGGCATACTTCGCTGTGGATCAAGGTGTGGTGGTGCAGGTCTTCAGGTGTGCGGATCCGTAGCGCACCAATCATGAGCGAGGGTGCGCAGAGAGGCACTATGGTCTCAGGCGGGAAGGGCAGCACCATAGTCCCGGCTGGTTGCAGTCGTTTCATGCCATAGCGGATATCGATATCCACTCCTTGCATCAGCAGGTCGGCGGCCGGCGGGTAAGACGCATTGAGCCGCACGTCCACATCCGGTTCCAAGGCGTTGAAGCGTGCCAGCCGCGGCATTAGCCATTGGGTGGCGAAGCTGGGAGTCGAATGTATTGTCAGGATGTCGCTTTTGGCGGTGCGCCCCAGCTCGCGCGTCGCCATCTCGATCTTTGCAAATGAAGCAGAGACCTCTTCGGCATAAATGCGTCCGGCATCTGTGAGCACTACAGCCCGATGCACGCGGTGGAACAAACGAACCCCGAATTGCTCCTCAAGCAGCTTTATCTGGTGGCTTACAGCCGAAGGCGTAACGAACAGTTCCTCTGCTGCAAGCGCAAAAGAGGACAGTCGTGCAGCGGCCTCGAAAGCCTGTATTGCCTTTAGAGAGATTCGGTTGTGCATTGGAGTTCACATGAGCTCAATTCAACTATCGGTCACGTTTATTCGTTTGAGCACGAAAAATCAAGGGCATATGCTTAATTTCAGTCACCGGACGCACTTTTATGGGGCGCCGGGCATGGAGGTTCATCTCTCCGACCAATAAAAACAATGCCGCCCGACGCCACAAAAAGCCGGGCCAAGCTCAAGGAGAACTGCGTGCAAAACACTATTTCACCAGTCAACACCCGGGTTGCCGAAAGCGCCTACCGCATCCGCCGCTTTGCGCTGCGCATGGGGGAAGTGCAGGGCCAGGGCTATGTGGGTCAAGCGTTGGGGTACGCCGACGTATTGGCGACCGCCTTCTGCCATTCGATGAACTTTCGACCTGAGAATCCTACCTGGGAAGGCCGCGACAGGTTCCTGCTTTCCCACGGCCACTACGCGATTGCTTTCTATGCTGCGTTGATCGAGGCCAAGATCATCCCCGAGGAGGAGCTCGAGACTTACGGTAGCGACGATAGTCGCTTGCCAATGTCGGGCATGGCGACCTACACCCCGGGCATGGAGATGTCGGGTGGCTCGCTTGGTCAGGGACTGCCGATTGCGGTAGGCATGGCAATCGGCTTGCGTCTGAAGGGTAATCCAGCCTTCGTTTATAACTCGATGTCTGACGGTGAGTTGGATGAGGGCTCGACCTGGGAAGCGGCGATGAGTGCTGCCCATCATGGCCTGGCTAATCTGATTTGCCTGGTCGACATCAACAACCAACAAGCCGATGGTCCTTCGAGCAAAGTGTTGGGCTTTGAGCCGCTTGCAGATAAGTGGGCCGCTTTCGGATGGCACGTACAGCGGGTGAATGGTAACGATCTCGCTGCAGTTATCGCTGCCTTTGACGCGGCACGTAACCTGACCGAGGCCAAACCTCGGGTGATCTTGTGCGACACCTTGATGGGTAAGGGCGTGCCTTTCCTCGAAGCCCGCGAGAAGAACCACTTCATTCGTGTCGATCAGCCTGAGTGGCAGCAAGCACTCGATATTCTTGATCAAGCCCAGGGAGCCGCCCGATGAGCACTACTGCCAAGAAACCTCGTCTGACTACCTCGGCGATGATTGCTTCGATCGCCTCCGAAGGCCAGCGTGTGAAAGCTGCGCCCTTCGGTAAGGCCTTGGTTGAACTTGCTGCCAACCGTCCTGAGATTGTTGGCCTCACCGCTGACCTCGCCAAATACACCGACCTTCATCTATTCGGTCAGGCTTACCCCGAGCGCTTCTTCCAAATGGGCATGGCTGAGCAATTGCTGATGGCTTCGGCCGGCGGTATGGCTAAGGAAGGTTTTATACCCTTTGCCACCACCTACGCGGTTTTCGGGACTCGACGTGCCTTTGACTTCGTGCATCAGGTGATCGCCGAGGAAAACCTCAACGTCAAGATTTGTTGCGCGTTGCCCGGTCTCACCACCGGTTACGGGCCCAGCCACCAAGCCACTGAGGATATTGCGTTGATGCGCGGGATTCCGGGCATGACGATTATCGATCCCTGCGATGCGCTCGATACCGAGCAGGCTGTACCGCAGATTGCTGCGCACAAGGGGCCTGTGTACATGCGTTTGTTGCGCGGCAACGTGCCGCTGGTACTTGATGAGTACGATTACAGCTTTGAGCTGGGCAAGGCCAAGATGCTGCGCGACGGTCGTGATGTGCTGGTGATTTCGTCCGGGATTCTGACCATGCGTGCCCTTGAGGTGGCCAAGGCGCTGGAGGCGGACAGGATTGATGTAGGCGTTTTGCATGTACCGACGATCAAGCCCCTCGACGTCGCGATAATCCTGCGCGAAGCAGGCCGTCTCGGTCGTCTGGTTGTGGTTGCTGAAAATCACAGCTCTGTCGGCGGGCTCGGCGAGGCAGTGGCGACTGCGCTTCTGACCGCTGGCGTGACTCCGCAGTTCAGGCAGATTGCGCTGCCGGACGCTTTCCTTGATGCCGGTGCGCTGCCGACTCTGCATGATCGCTACGGCATTTCTACCGAGGCGATGTCGGCAACCATCAAGGGCTGGCTCGGCTGAGTTTGGGTCGTCCCTCGTAACGAACAATTGAATGCACTCCGCTGGAGTACCACTGAAAGGAATTTTCTTATGAACAACGCTCTTCTGCTTGATGGCAAAGTTGCCATGATTTCGGGCGCTGCCTCGGCTCGTGGCATAGGGCTGGCGACTGCCCAGCTTTTTGCCAGTCATGGCGCCAAGGTCGTGATTCTCGATCTTGACGAGGGTGCTGCTGTCGAGGCAGCTGCCTCCATCGGGCCTGAGCATCGTGGCTATGCCTGCAACGTGGTGGATAAGGATGCTTGCCTTAAGGCTGCCGAGCGCGTCGTCGCCGAGTTTGGCCAGATTGATGTGTTGATCAACAACGCTGGCATCACTCAACCGGTGAAGACGCTTGAGATCGATTCGGCAAGCTGGGATCGCATCTTAGATGTCAATTTACGCGGTGTGCTCTATCTGTCACAGGCGGTCATTCCGCACATGAAGACGCAAGGGGGCGGTGCGATCGCCTGCATGTCCTCTGTGTCGGCTCAGCGTGGCGGAGGCATTCTCGGCGGGCCGCATTACTCGGCAGCCAAGGCCGGTGTGCTGGGGCTGGCCAAGGCTATGGCGCGGGAGTTTGGGCCGGACAATATTCGCGTTAACTGTGTAACCCCGGGTCTGATTCAGACTGATATCAGCGCCGGAAAACTCAGCGATGAGCAGAAGGCCGAGATCGCCGCCAGTATCCCGTTGAATCGCCTGGGTAACGCAGAGGAGGTGGCGGGAGTCTATCTCTTTCTGGCTTCGAACCTGTCGGCCTACATCACTGGCGCGGTTATCGATGTCAATGGAGGCATGCTGATACACGGTTGATCGGATTAGGTGCGGGTACCTGTGAGGGCGCCCGCATGGTTGGGCTGATATTTCGTATGTACAAGTGCGAAAAATGTCAGCGAGCAATGCAAACAATATCAATAAGAAACGCAGGTGAAACTTATGAAAAAGACACTGATCGCGATTGCAGCAACCTTTGCAATGGCCACTGCCTCCACAAGCTGGGCTCAGCAGATCTTGCGCCTTTCCCATAATGCCGCGCCGGGCAATCCGAAGGCGGTGGCTTCACAGAAGTTTGCCGAACTGGTCGAGCAGAAGACCGATGGCCGCGTCAAAGTCAAAGTGGGTGGAAGCGCCCAGTTTGGTGATGATGTTGAGTCGTTGACCAATATGCGTCTGGGCTCGCTGGCTTTCAGTGCTAATTCCCAGGGCAGCACCGCTGGTGTGGTCCCCGAATTCAATTTGATCGGTTTGCCTTTTCTGTTCCGCGACCTTAATCACGCCTACAAGGTAATTGATGGTCCAGTCGGTACCAAGCTTGATGAACTGGCCAACGCGAAGGGGTTGGTGGTGTTGGCACTGTGGGACAACGGCTTCCGTCACGTCAGCAATAACAAGCGTCCGATCTTCAAGCCAGAAGACCTTCAAGGCATCAAAGTACGCACCCCGCCTGACACCATGACAATTGACATCTTCAATGCGCTCGGCGCCAATCCAGGGCCGCTGGCTTTCTCTGAGTTGTACATCGCGCTGCAGCAAGGTGTATTCGATGGCCAGGAAAACCCGCTGATGAATGTGTATTCGTCCAAGCTTTACGAAGTGCAGAAGTACATTTCGTTGACTGGACACAAATACGAAACAACGCCACTGTTGGCCAGCAAGATGATTTGGTCGACGCTATCCAAGGAAGATCAACAGGCAGTCAAGGAGGCTGCAATCGAAGCGGGCAAACTCAATCGAGAGATGTCCCATACCGCGGATATAGATCTGCGCACCAAACTTACCGACGCTGGGGTGCAGATCAACGAGATAGATCAGACTGCATTCGCCGAGAAGACCAAGCCAGTTTATGACAAGTGGTCCAAGCAGTATCCCGAGCTGGTCAAACTGATCGTCTCGGAAGCGAGCAAGCTATGATGACTGCCCATATTTCTAACAAACAATTGGGGCAGGTCAGCTTTCTGGTGCCACTGGTGATCTGGGTTGATCGCGCGATTGTGGCTGCTGGCGTTGTGATTGCCATTGCTGCTCTGGTCGCCATGTTCGTTTCTCTGATGGCTGAGGTCGTGATGCGCTACCTCACCAATCAGGGCATGGGCTGGCCGACAGAGATGCCCAACATCCTGTTCCCTTGGCTGGTTATGGGCGGAATAGTGTTGGCTGCTCAGCGCGGCCAGCATATTGCGGTAACCGCCATTCAGGGAATTATCGGTCGCATCGGCAACCGAGTGCTGCTGGTTGCCCACCAGATATTGATTGCCGCCGCCTTCTTCTATCTCGCCTGGGTCGGTCTTGACGTGATCGAAATTACCGGCAGTGAGGTTTACCCCGTCACTGGTCTTTCGGCGCAGTGGGCCTACCTCGCCATGATCGTCGGGTTTGTCGGCCTCGGTCTCACCGCGCTGACCACCTTGGTACACCTACTGCTTGCCGTTGACCCGCTAAGCGTCCGCGCCCACCAGATAGAGGAGGATGTATGACTCTGGCTATGGTTCTCATATTCGGTGTTTTACTGGTGCTGGCATTGCCTGTTGGCTATGCGTTGGTGATCAGTTCGGGGCTTGCAGCAGTCGCTGTTGGCGGCATGCCCAGTGTGGCGGCGGTGGTAAAGATCTTTCAGCCTACCCAGAGTTTTCCATTGCTGGCGATTCCGTTTTTCATGCTCTCGGGCAGCCTGATGATGGGCGGCACACTGGGCAAGCGTTTGATTGACTTCGCCACCATGCTCGTGGGCCGTTTCCACGGTGGCCTCGGTCAGGTCACGGTGGTCGGTTCGACCGTGTTCGGTGGTGTATCCGGCTCGGCAGTGGCGGAGGCTTCGGCGCTGGGTTCGATGCTTATTCCTTGGCAGAAACGTGAAGGTTATCCGGGCGCATTCGCCGCTGCGGCTACTGCTTCATCGGCGACCATTGCGGGTCTGATTCCGCCTTCGATCCCGCTGATTCTTTATGCAGCTGTATCCAATCAGTCGATCGCTTCGTTGTTCCTCGCAGGTTTGTTGCCCGGCCTGATTCTGTGCGCTGGCTTTATGTTGACCTGCTATCTGTCCGGGCGTTTACGCGGCTTCAAGCGTCTGACCGATAAAGTCACGTTGAAAAGTGTGCTACGCGCCACCTTTGCAGCTATCCCAGCGCTGGCCATGCCTCTGTTTATCGTGGTTCTTCTGCGTGCTGGGATCGCCACGCCGACCGAGGTCAGTGTGCTGGCGGTGTTCTACGGTCTTATGGTGAGCATGTTGGTGTATCGGGATTTGACTATGCGTCGGCTGTACGACGCGCTTGTGCATACCGCAATTACTACCGGCGTGGTGATGCTGGTGATCGCGGCCTCAAACCTGGTGGGTTATGTGCTTACTGTGGAGTCAGTACCTACTGCGGTAGCCGAATGGACGGCGCAAACCTTGAAGTCGCCGTGGATGGTCATTTTGATGATGAACCTGATCATGGTGGTAGTGGGCATGTTCCTCGACTTGCCCGCGGCGATTCTTCTGCTTGGCCCGACTTTTGTCGCTATCGGCAATGCGATTGGTCTCGACCTGACTCAGCTCGGCATCATGATGGCCGTGAACCTCAGTATTGGTCTGTTCACGCCGCCAGTAGGCACTACGCTGTTCATCGCCTCTGCTATCTCGAACGAAAAGGTCGGTGCAGTGGTGCGCGAGCTGTGGCCATTTTACCTCGTGGCAATCACTGTTCTTGGTCTTATCTCCTTTGTTCCTGCCTTCACTATCAGCTGATCGGACACGGCCTCTGTTCAGGTGAGGCCGTATGACCGACGAGGAAACTGTATGAGTACGATTGCATTTGCCGGACTCGGTGCCATGGGCTCGCCTATGGCGAAGAATCTGATTGCCGCTGGCCACCGTGTGCGTGGAATTGACCTCAACCAGGCTGCGCTGGCTTCACTCATTGCGGCTGGTGCCGAACCTGCTGCAGATGCCGCTGCGGCTGTGCGCAGCGCTGACATCTTGATCCTGATGGTAGTTAACGCCGCTCAGGCTGAGCAGGTGCTGTTCGCCGATGGTGTTCTGCAGGCTATGCAAGACGACGCGATTGTCTGCCTTATGGCGACTTGTCCGCCTGCCGCGGTGGAGCGTATCGCCGCACGGGTGATCGCGACGGGTCGCCGTTTCGTCGATGCTCCTGTGTCGGGTGGAACCGCCGGCGCTACGGCGGGCTCTCTTACCATCATGGCAGCCTGCGAGTTCTCGACCTTCGAAGCCGTGAGACCGGTGTTCGAGGGTATTGGCCAGCGGATTTTTCATGTCGGCGAGCGTGCTGGCCAAGGGGCTATGGTCAAAACCGTCAATCAACTGCTTTGCGGCGTGCATATCGCTGTGGTGGCCGAAGCTTTCGCTTTAGCGGCCAAGGTTGGTGTCGATCTTGAGGTGCTGCTCGAAATTATGGCCGGGTCAGCAGCTTCCAGCTGGATGCTCAAAGATCGTGGTCCACGCATGCTGCAGGAGGCTCCGAAAGTCAGCAGCGCGGTAGACATCTTCGTCAAGGATTTAAGCATCGTGCTTGAAGCTGGCCGCGACGCCAAGGCGGCGCTGCCAATTGCAGCGGTGGCACATCAGTTGTTTCTCTCAACCACGGGTCGCGGCGAGGGAAGGGAGGACGATAGCCAGGTGATTCGCAGCTACTACGCCTTGAACGGAACGGTGGCGCAGAATAAGTCTTAACTGGCCGCTATCTTATTTCCCTTACCCCTGAGAGGTTAGTGACCGAGACGCATGCGAGCACAGTAAGTATTCACGAATCGTGTATTCAGGTAATTCTTTAAGGGTGTTGAGTAGCAGAACGCAGTCAATATCATGGTCGGCATACCCAGTAGCCGACCTGCACAAGCGAGCATTGCTATGACTGGCCCCAGAACGCTTTACCAGAAACATATCGACTCTCATACCGTCTGCACCCTCGATGATCAAGGGCATGTGTTGCTGTATATCGATCGTCAGGTGGCCAACGAGTACACCAGTCCACAGGCCTTTAGCGGTTTGCGCGAGGCGAATCGCAAGGTCCGGCGACCGGACGCTACGCTGGCCGTGGTCGACCATGTCAATCCCACCAGTCCTGAGCGGGTCGCGGCGATGGCCGATGCTGGTGGTGCTTTGCAGGTTTCCTATTTTCAGGAGAACTGCCATGACTTTGGTATTGAGTTGTTCAATGTGCTGGACAAGCGCCAGGGCATTGAGCACGTGGTCGCGCCTGAGCAAGGTTTTATCCTGCCAGGCATGGTGGTGGCGGCAGGCGACAGCCACACCACAACCTACGGTGCATTGGGTGCCTTTGGCTTTGGGATTGGCACATCCGAAATCGAGCACTTGCTGGCGACGCAGACACTGGTCTACAAACGCCTGAAAACCATGCGCGTTACTGTGCTGGGGGCGTTGGGCGCGGGCATGACGTCAAAAGACATCATCATGGCCTTGATCCGGCGCATTGGCGCCTCTGGCGCAACTGGATACGCCATCGAATTTGCCGGTCCGGCGATTACCGCGTTGAGCGTTGAAGCGCGCATGACGATTTGCAATATGGCCGTTGAAGCCGGTGCGCGTGGTGCGTTTATGGCGCCAGACGAAAAGGTCTACGCCTACCTTGCTGAAAAGCCCCGCGCACCCAAGGGCCAACTCTGGGAGCAGGCGCTAGCCAGTTGGAGCGAGCTTTACACGGATGCGGATGCCCAGTTTGATACTGAAGTTGTGCTTGATGCGAGCACGTTGGAACCCATGGTCACTTGGGGCACCAGTCCTGATCAGGCGGCCGCCATTGGTGATTGCGTGCCGGACCCGATGCAAGAAAGCGACCTGATTCGTCGTCAGGATTTGCAGCGCGCGCTTCGTTATATGGGGCTTGAGCCTGGAGCGCTGCTGAGTGAGATAAAGATCAGCCACGCCTTTATTGGCTCATGCACCAACGCGCGAATTGAAGACTTGCGCGACGCCGCCAGAGTAGTGCGCGGACACAAGGTCGCAACTCATGTGCGGGCGATGATTGTGCCGGGCTCTACCCAGGTGCGCGATCAAGCTGAGGCCGAAGGCATCGCCCAGGTTTTTATCGATGCCGGTTTTGAGTGGCGCCAGTCTGGCTGCTCGATGTGCCTGGCGATGAATGATGATGTGCTGGCGCCGGGTGATCGCTGCGCCTCCAGCACCAATCGCAATTTTGAGGGGCGTCAGGGCGCAGGCGCACGCACCCATCTTATGAGCCCTGCAATGGTGGCAGCTGCTGCAATACGTGGACATCTGACCGACGTGCGCTCAATGGCTGAGGAGGCCTGATATGCAAGCTTTCAAGACTGTAACCGGGGTCGCCGCACCGATGCTTGCCGCCAACCTTGATACCGATGTCATTATGCCCAAGCAGTTTCTCAAGGGGATTGATCGCAACGGCTTGGATAAAGGCGTTTTCTTCGACCTGCGCTTCTTGCCAGATGGCCAGCCAAACCCTGAATTTGTGCTTAACCAGTCGCCTTGGTGCGATAGCCGCTTTCTGGTCGTAGGTCCAAACTTTGGTTGTGGCTCAAGTCGTGAGCATGCGGTTTGGGGCCTCAAACAGCTCGGTATTCGCGCCCTGATCGGCAGCAGTTTTGCCGGTATATTCTTTGATAACTGCCAGCGCAATGGCGTGCTTCTGATTCAACTCAGCGAGGAGCAAATTCAAGCGCTCGGCCAAGTGGTTGGCCACACGCAGAGCGCAACCATTAGCGTTGATCTTGAGCAGCAGAAAATCATCCTGCAAGACGGTCGCGGCATCGCTTTTGAGATTGATGCTTTGCGCAAACAATCACTGATGCTTGGCCTGGATGCGATTGGTAGCACCTTGCAACGCAGCGATCAGATAGACGCCTTCGAAGCCCGGCATCTGCAAGCCAACCCTTGGCTGGCGTGACTGGCGTGCGGTCGCATTCAGCTGGCCGCACGCAGTCCCGAACCCGGTTACAGTGAAAGCGCTTGAAAGTGCTTGCTCAAGAACTCAACGCAGACGCGCAGTTTGGCTGAGTTGGATAGACGGGTCGGGTAGAGCGCCCAGACGTTTGCGCTCTGGCTGTACTCGGGGAGCACCTGTATCAGTTGACCCGACTCCAGCAGAGGCTTCACATCCCACAGTGAGCGCAGCAAGATGCCTCTGTGGTTAAGCGCCCATTGCAGCACGATTTCGCCGTTGTTTGACGATAATGGCCCGCTGATCCGCACCGAATGCTGCTTGCCGGCGTTTTCCAGATTCCAGACGCCGAAAACGTTTTTGCCCTCCTTTATCACCAGGCAATCGTGGTGCTGCAAGTCGTCGAGGCTTTCAGGTACACCACGTCGCTGCAGGTAATCAGGTGTCGCGCAAAGGATGCGTTTATTGCTGACCAGTTGCTTGCAAATGTGCTGGCCGGGAAGGTCATCGCCTACACGGATTTCCAGATCAAAGCCTTCGCCAACCAAATCTACAACCCGGTCGAAAACCTCCAGGCGGATTTCCAGTTCAGGGTACTGCTCGGCCAGATGTGAAATGGCGGGCGCGACATGATTACGCCCGAAGCCAAAAGAACTGCTGATATGCACCAACCCTCTTGGGGTATGCCGCGCCTGCGAAAGCTCATCGAAGAGGTCATCCAGATCACCGAGAATGCGCACCGCCCAGCGCTGGGCGCGTTCACCATCTTCGGTCAGGGCAATGCGTCTTGTGGTGCGGTGCAGCAAGCGAGTCTTGAGCGCGTGCTCCAGAACCTGGATGCGCTTGCTGACATAGGCCGGTGAAGCCCCTAACTCGTCGGCGGCAGCGGCGAAGCTCTGTTTGCGGATGACCGTGAGAAAAACCCGAAGGTCTTCCGGTAAAGGCAATTGCTCACGAACTGTGTTTAAAGGCTCCATAAATCACCATTTGGTCAGCGATGGAGCAATGCTAGCATGGTGCTTTAACACAGGTGTCCTGGCCCCAGCTACTGGCCAATCTTGGGCGCGTCTGAAAACTGTTCTATGTCGACTGAGTCAAGAAGGACAAAGCTTCGGCCAGCAGCAGCTCCGGCGCTTCCTCGGGAATATAGTGACCGCAAGGCAGAGCCTTGCCCTGAACATTGGTCGCGACCTGGCGCCACTCGTGCATGGGATCAAAGCAACGGCCGACCACACCTTCCGCGCCCCATAACACCAGCAATGGCGTATTGAAGCGTTGGCCTGAGTCGCGATCATGCTGGTCGTGATGCAAGTCGATAGCTGCGCTGGCGCGGTAGTCCTCACAAATCGCCCTTGCCGTACCCGGCAGCTTCAAGCAGCGCAAGTACTCGGCAAACGCCTCATCAGTGAATGGCTGCATACCTGCGCTTCGTGTGCCCATGACACTACGCAGATAAAACTCCGGGTCAGCTTCCAAAAGGCGCTCGGGGAATGGTGCAGGGCGAATCAGGAAGAACCAATGCCAGTACGCGCGGGCAAAGGCTTCGGTGGTTTGTGAGTACATGGCCAGGGTTGGCGCGATATCGAGCATGATAAGTCGGCGCACCGCAGGGCCATGATCCGCGACCATACGATGGGCAACGCGAGCACCGCGGTCATGGGCCAGTACGTCGAAGTGATCGAAGCCCAGCGACTGCATGAGCTCGACATTATCTTGTGCCATCGCCCGCTTCGAGTAAGTCAGGTGTAGTTCATCGCTACTCGGTTTGCTGCTGTCACCGTAGCCGCGCAGGTCGGCTGCAACTACGGTGAAGTGCCGGGCGAGTTGCGCGGCAACCTTATGCCAGATCACATGCGTTTGCGGATGCCCGTGGAGTAACAAAAGGCCAGGCCCGGTTCCACCTATGCGGTAGGTAATACTGACTCCGTTAACCTGACTTTCGCGCTTTTTGAACTCAGCGAACATAGCTAATCTTCCTGGCCGTTAGTGCCTGACATACTAGGCCGAAGCGAGGCTGCTGCAAGCAGGTAAACGTGGTTGGGTTATTTATGAATCGTGTATAACCAGCCTGTTTTCATAGGTATTAGTTGGAACTCGGTTGGCAATCGGCTAGGCATGACTCACTGCAGGCGTTGCGTCTTAGACGCTTCATTCGATGGCCTCATAAGGCAGGCCGACGTAGTTTTCGGCGATGGTTTTACGCCCGGCTTCAGAGCCGACAAAGTAGTCCAGTTCAGTTTGTTGCATGCGTTGGCTGAAGGCATCGGTGTCGGGGAATTTGTGCAGCATTGAGGTCATCCACCAAGAGAAGCGCTCAGCTTTCCAAACACGTTTTAGGCACACTTCAGAGTATCGTTCGAGCAAGTCGGTACGGCCCTCGCGGTAAACCTTGAGCAGGATGCGGTACAGGGTGTTGACGTCACTTGCGGCAAGATTCAGGCCCTTGGCACCGGTAGGCGGCACGATATGCGCAGCGTCGCCAAGTAGAAACAGATGGCCATATTGCATCGGTTCAACTACATAGCTGCGCAGCGGCGCGATAGATTTTTCGATTGAGGGGCCAGTTATCAGGCGCTCTGCAATATCAGCGGGCAGGCGGCTTTTCAGTTCATCCCAGAAGCGTTGATCAGACCAGTCTTCAACTTTCTCTTGCGCCGCGACCTGCACGTAGTAACGGGTGCGGGTGTGGGAGCGCATACTACACAGAGCGAAGCCGCGCTCATGGTTGGCGTAGATCAGCTCTTCGTTTACCGGTGGTGTGTCGGCTAGCACACCCAGCCAGCCGAACGGATAGACCCGCTCGAACTCTTTGAGTACGCCTTCAGGAATTGCCTGTCTGGACACGCCGTGGAAACCGTCACAACCGGCGATATGATCGCAGTCAAGACGTACCGCCTCATTATTGAGGGTAAAGGTTACATAGGGTTTGTTGCCCTTCAGGTCATGCAGTTGGGCGTCCTTGACGTTGTAAAAGGTTTTAGCGTCGCTGGCTTCGCGGGCTTGCATCAAGTCACGGGTGACCTCGGTCTGGCCGTAGATCATCACCGTTTTACCGCCCGTGAGTTGCTTGAGGTCGATGCGCTCACGACGTCCGGCAAAGGCCAATTCAAAACCGTCATGGGGTAAGCCTTCGCTGTCCATCCGCTGGCTCACGCCAGCTATGCGAAGCAGGTCAACCATGCCTTGTTCGAGCACACCGGCGCGAATTCGGCCGAGCACATAATCCGGGGCTTGGCGTTCAATGATGATGTTGTCGATGCCGGCCTTGTGCAGCAGTTGGCCAAGTAGGAGTCCCGATGGACCGGCGCCAATAATGGCGACTTGAGTCTTCATTGTTATTGTCCTCTGCAAGCTGACGATTCAACTTGATGGTGGTGAAGTCGCCTGTATTTTTGGTGGATTGCTTGTGCAATTGAAGGCACTATCCGATTACTTTTATGGACTTTTCGAGGGTTTCTGGCGATGAGTAAAGCGCCGGTCGCTAGCGTTCCTGTGTTCAAGCTGTATGGCGAAACCACTGCCTGGCCAACCCCGGATTTGATTCATTGTGAATCGATACCGGAGCGCAGCTGTCTGCATGATTGGCAGATAAAGCCCCATCGTCATGGCGATCTGGTGCAGCTTTTATATGTTAAGGCTGGCCAAGCGGAACTTGAGGTTGAAGGGCAGATCAACCGGGTGAGTCAGGCATCGCTGCAAGTTGTTCCTGCTTTTAGCGTGCACGGATTTGGCTTTTCCGAGGATGTGCAGGGTTATATTTTAAGTCTTGCCCAACCATTGGTTGACACGCTCAGTGCCGCATTGGAAAGCACACCATTGGCACATGCTGCGTGCTACCCGCTCGGAGCGCAAAAAGGCTATGTGGATGAGCTGTTTGATTCGATCGTGCAGGAGTACAGCGAGCAGGCGTTGGGCCGTGAGTTGATGTTGCAATCGCTAATCAGTGCGTTACTGGTGTGGGTCGCTCGGCATGCACAAGCCTTGGATTGCACCCAGGCGCAGACCCCGGACCGGGGGCGTGATCACTTGCAACGCTTTACTGGCCTGCTGGAGGTGCATTACCGCACACACCGGCCGATTGAGTTTTACGCCAGCGAACTGGGGATCAGCGCCGCCCATCTCAATGCCTTGTGTCGGCGTTTGGCCGGGCAGTCCGCTTTACAGCTGATTAATCAACGGTTATTGCTGGAGGCAAAGCGCAGCCTGGTTTATACCGCGATGACGGTTAATCAGGTTTCCGATAGCTTGGGTTTTTCTGAACCGGCGTATTTTTCACGTTTTTTCAAGCGCGGTTGTGGGTTCACGCCCAAAGCCTTTCGTTTACAGCGTTGAACCTGAATCCTTATGAATATTGATAATCGCATCAAGTTTCGTCATCTGCTGTGCTTCCTTGAAGTGGCGCGTCAAGGCAGTCTTGCACGGGCCGCTGAAGAACTGGCCGTCAGCCAGCCAGCGATTTCCAAGACGCTCAAAGAACTTGAGGAAATGCTCGATAACCGTTTATTCGAGCGCAGCAAGCAAGGCGTTACACCGACTGCTGCCGGGCTGGCCTTTTTGCGCTACGCCGGGCCAAGCGTGCAAGCACTACGCGAAGGGGTGCGCAGTTTGCGTAGTGGTGAACATGAAGCGGGAGTGGTGCGTCTTGGTGTGCTGTCAACGGTAGAAAGCTCATTGTTGCCGGAAGTGGTTCGTCGCCTGCATGAACAACACGCTGCGTTGGTGGTCAGCGTGGTAACGGGCCCGAGTGCTTATCTGCTCGGCCAATTACGGGTCGGCGCGTTGGACTTGGTGGTGGGGCGTATGACCGACAGCCCACAAATTGCCGGGCTTACTTTTGAACACCTATACAGCGAGTCGATGGTGTTGGTTGTCAGCCCCGGACATCCGCTGTTGCAGGTTAACCTGAGTGACCGCAGCCGATTGGGTGATTACCCCGTGGTGTTGCCGCTCGCCGGCACTACTATTCGCCGCTTTGCCGACAGCCTGTATGTGCAGTGCGGCATCCATTTGCCACAGCAGCGCCTGGAAACCTTGTCCATTGCCCTGAGTCGGCGCTATGTGCAATCCAGCGCGGCGGTATGGGTGGCACCGCATGATGCGGTTCGTCAGGATCTGGCGCGCGGTGAACTGGTGCTGCTCGATCTGGGCTTGAAAGAGCCGGGTGGCTCGGTCGGTATCTGCAGTAACCCCTCAACGGCCGATACCTTGGCTGCACAGTGGTGCCGTGAGGCTCTGCGCGCGAGTGCCGTTGAATACCTTGAACAGTACGATGCCTGATCACATGCTAGTCAATCCAGCCAGCTATTTTGATTGCTAGGTCTGACTGTCGAAGGCTATCGCGTATTTGTAAGCTGTGCGGTAATCGGACGACAGGGCACTGCAGCATTTGACGCGCTCAGGTCATAACCATAAGTTGTACCAACTGGTTAATTTGCAGTTTCAAGACTGCTGCCGGATTGTCACGGACGACGACTTGAACGTCGTACGGGCAGAGCACAACAAACATAATAAGCTCAGAGGATTTACCCATGCTTAAACGTCTTGCAGCAGGTTTCCTGCTCTCGTCTACTTGCCTGTTGGCCGCTTTGCCAGCCCATGCCGATTACCCTGAGCGCAACATTCAGGCTGTCGTACCCTGGAGTCCGGGCGGCGCCACCGATAACGTTGCACGCAGTCTGGCGGCACTGGTTGAGAAGGAACTGGGGCAAAGCCTGATTATTTCCAACCGCCCGGGCGGGACGGGTGTGATCGGCACCAGTTTCGTCATGAAGCAACGTCCAGACGGCTATACCTTGCTGATTGGTGCTGAAAACCCTCAGCTTTATCCGCTCCTTGGCTTGGCTAACTTCGATTACAGCGGCCTCGACCTGATCAGCCTGATTGGTCAGAACATGGCGGTTATCGCCACCCCGCCGGACAGCCCTTGGAACAGCATGGAAGAACTGCTGGCAGACGCCAAGGCCAATCCGGGCACCTTGCGTATGGGCAGCACCGGTACTGGTGGTTTGCCTGGCAGCGTGCATGCAATGATTAGCTCGATTCATCCACTTGATGTGCGTGAAGTTACCTTCGCGGGCGATGGTCCAGGTGTGGCGGCATTACTCGGTAAGCACATTGATTTCATGCCGCTGAGCATGGCCGCCGCCCGTGAGCAAGTTGCGGCTGGCAAGCTCAAGGGCTTGGCGGTATTTGGTACTGAAGAGCTGGAAGGCTTACCGGGCGTGCCGCCAATCACCAAGGCTCTGCCGGAAATTGCATCCTATCTGCCTTGGGGCCCGTTCTGGGGTGTGTGGGTGCGTAAAGGCACGCCAGAGCCGATCAAGCAAAAGCTGACCGAGGCATTCAGCAAAACCCTTGCTACTCCTGAGGCGCAAACCTTTATCAAGAACTTTGGTGCGACACCGCTGAACCTCAGTGGTACTGAAGCCCAGGCCTATCTTGACCGCTGGCAATCAGTCACAACCTGGTCGATGTACAAAGCGGGTGCAGTAAAGGTTTCGCCTGAATCGCTGGGCATTCCCAAGCCCTGATCGTTGCTCCGTTGACTGACTTGGATAGCACGCCTGTCTATCCAAGTCAGGAGGTCTGTTATGAATGTTGAATCAAACAATCGGCTGCAACCGCTTGAACGCATGTTCTATTGGTTGCTGCTGATTTTCAGTGCGGCAGTGATTTATCAAGCTGCCAGCATCAGTGGTTTCGAAATAGCCAACTCTCCAGGTTCGTTGCCGATGGGCGCTGGCGTTGCGCTGGGCATATCATCCCTGGTCATCTTGATTGGCTCCTACCGTCGGCAGCCACCAGCCTTGCCTGGTTTATTCGAGCAGATGCTCGCGTTTCGCAGGCTTCACCTGCCCGCTGAAATACTGGTGTTCTCTGTCTTGTGCATCGCCTATGTCGTGGCCATGTATTACTTGGGCTTTTATCCCTGCACCCTGGCTTTTCTGGTGTGCAGTATGATTTACCTGATGCGGGGCAGGGTGCTTTATGCGCTATTGATTGCAGGCGGTTCATTGCTGTTTATCTATGCCCTGTTTTCATTGGTTTTTCACGTTTACCTGCCTTGAGTCGAGAGTGCCTAAATGACTGATACCTTTTCATTCTTGACCATGGCCTGGGCTGATCCCCAGCTGCTGATGCTCACCGCATTGGGCACCTTCGCCGGTATCTATATCGGTGCTATGCCTGGGCTTTCTGTGACCATGGCGGTGTCCTTGCTGGTTTCGTTTACCTTCTCCTGGGAGGTCAATGATGCCTTGGCGCTGATTGTCGGGATATTTGTCGGCGGGGTTTATGGTGGTTCGCGCGCCTCGATTTTGCTCAATATGCCCGGTACTCCGGCAGCAGTAGCAACTTCTTTTGACGGTTATCCGCTGGCCAAGCTCGGTGAAGCGGGGCGGGCAATCGGGCTGACTACCGTAATGTCGGTCATCGGTGGTTTGATCAGTGTGTTGGTGTTGGCGCTGGTTGCGCCGTACCTGTCTGAATTTGCTCTGCAGTTTGCCCCACGTGACTACTTCCTGATCGCCGTGCTGGGCTTGTTGCTGGTCGGCAGTCTGGCCACCAATTCGTTGGCCAAAGGTGTGTTTGCCGCTGCGCTTGGGGTGTTGATTAGCATGGTCGGCATGGACCCTGTTACCGCACAGGGCCGCTTCACAATGGGCAACATGGACCTGCTCGGCGGGATCAATTATGTCGCGGTAATGATTGGCTTGTTTGGCGTGTCCGAGGCGCTGTATCAACTGCACAATCTGAAGCAGATGCCGGTTCGCCAGGATGTCAGCAAAATTGTTCCGCCGTTGCGACTGGTGCTTAAATTCTTGCCCTTGTCGATTCGTACATCCTTGATAGGGGTGTTGGTTGGCGCTTTACCGGGCGCTGGAGGTGATATCGCGGCATTGTTTGCTTATGACCATGCCAAGCGCACAGTGAAAAATCCGTCGCGACCATTCGGCGAGGGTGCTTACGAAGGTTTGGTTGCGCCGGAAACAGCCAATAGCGCAGCGGTGGGCGGCGCCTATATGCCGATGCTGACCTTGGGTATGCCGGGTGATGCTGTGACGGCGGTGATCCTCGGCGCATTGGTGATTCACGGAATTAATCCTGGCCCGCTGATGATGGTGGAGAATCCTCATATCTTCTGGTTCACCGTAGGCAACCTGGCCTTGGCCAATATCTTCCTGCTGGTGTTCGGTCTGATGGGTGTCAAGTTGTTTGCCAAAGTCGTCGAGTTGCCGAAGTCGATCCTGGTGCCGGTGATCTTGGTTCTCTGTGTGGTAGGTACCTACTCGATCAACAGCAATATGAGTGATGTGACCTGGATGCTTGGGTTTGGCTTCTTTGGCTACATGCTGAAACTGTTTGGTTTCCAGATGGGGCCGGTAATCCTTGGGGTCATTCTTGGGCCGCTGATGGACACCTCTTATCGCCAGGCAATGTCTGCAGTTGGCGATAGCCCGGTTGCGCTGTTCTACGAAATGGTCGGCAACCCCTTGTCGTTGGTTTTGTGCTCGGTACTCATTCTGCTACTACTGAGCCGCGTGCCTGGGGTCAAGCGACTCTTTACACGCAACAGCCCAGCGGCCGCTTAGTGCGCTTGCCCGATGTTGGTGGACAAGCTTCGCGTTGTCGCACCCTACGGGACGACACCTGCGACATGGCGCGCGGCGATATAGCCGAACGTCATTGCCGGGCCCAGGTTGATGCCGCCAGATGGATAGAAACCGCCCATGATGCTGGCCATGTCCGAACCCGCTGCATATAAGCCCGCGATTGGCTGGCCATCAGCACCCAGTACAGATGCATTGCCGTCTGTGCACAGGCCCGCGAACGTGCCGAAGCAGCCGGGCTGCACCTTGACTGCGTAAAACGGGCCCTGTTCGATCGGCGCTACACAAGGGTTGGTGCCGTGGTGCAGTGGATCGCCATTCTTACGATTAAAAGCGGTACCGCCGCGCCCAAACTCTGGGTCTTCACCCTTGCGTGCGGCTTGATTAAAACCTTTCACCGTCTGTACCAAGCCTTGTGCATCAATACCGCAAGCCTCAGCCAGTTGCTCAAGGGTCGCGCCACGCTTGAGATAGCCATTGCGCACATGCGGACCCACCGGCAAGGGGGCCGGACGGGCAAAGCCCAGACCATAACGGCGTTGAAAACGATGGTCGCAGATCAGCCATGAGCAAAGCTCCTGATTCGCTGGCACCTGCTCGATCATCGCCGAAACGTAGTCGTAATAGCCGTGTGCTTCGTTGACGAAACGCTTGCCGTTTTGCAGTACGCCGATAATGCCAGGTTTGCCGCGCTCGATAATATGCGGGAAGTGGCCAAACCGACCGTTGCGATACGCAACCTTAGACACCGGCGCCCACGCCACGGGAGACTGCAGATCGGTGCGAACTTGGCCACCAACTGCCTCGGCCAGCCGCAAGCCATCACCACTGCACGACTGGGGCGGTAGGGCCAAGTGCTCATGTTCGGGGCGGGGAAACATGGCCTGTCGTCGTAACTGGTCATGGGGAAAGCCGCCGGTTGCAAGGAGCACGGCGCGTGCGCGCACTGTACGTTGCGTCGTTTGGCAATCAAGCACGGCTCCACAAACCCGTCCGTGCTCTGCTAACAGGCGCACGGCGGGCGCCGACTCGATTAGTTGCACGCCGAGGTCTGCTGCGGATCTGGCTAACCTAGCAACCAGAGCGACACCGTTGACCAGATGCATTGCGCGGCCATAACGAGCGAGATGATAAAGATGGCTAAGGAAGCGTTTGCTCACGTGCAGCAAGGCTTTTGCTGAGCGGGTCATCGACAGGAACGCCGCCAGATCAGCCCCCGCCATAATCGGCATGCCCATAAAAGACGTCTCGGCCATGGTTTTGCGTAAGCGTGGCAACAGGTCGAGCACTGCCGTGGCGTCGTATGGCGCAGCAATCAATTGATGACCGCCGCTGGCTGCACCCGGTGTGTTGCCGTGCATATCGGGAATTGCATTGCCGTCGGCAAATTGCAGCGCCGTGTGTTGCTCGAAGAACTCAACCATCGATGGACAAGCGTTGAGAAACGCATCGACACGCTCGGCATTGAATTGCTCGCCTAATTCGTTTTGCAGATAAGTGCGCGGTTGCTCAATTGACTCGATGATCCCTGCGCGACGTGCAAGCGGGTTGCGCGGCAGCCACATCCAGCCACCGGACCAAGCTGTTGCGCCGCCGAACACCTCGTCTTTTTCCGCGACAATTACTTTCAAGCCATGCCATGCCGCTGTCACGGCGGCTGAAAGGCCAGCAGCTCCAGAGCCGATGACCAGTAAATCGCACTCGAGATCAGTGGACACGAGAGACGGCGGGTTAGCTGTAATAGGCATGGCGCGAAGGTCTCATGTTGCTGAAAATAGAACTATGTTCCACATTCTATTTTGCTTAACCAGAATCGCCAAGCGACAATTGTCTGTGCTCGCTATTTTCAGGTTGGATGGTGGCTACGCTGTACGCTTAATCTACGTTGGATACGCTTTGTTCGATTGTCGAATGAGGGGCAGGCTAACGAACCTGCCAGTTTCCCAGGCTTGAACTATCCCGTTAGAATCTTCGCCAAACTCAGCATGGATTTCAGCACTATGGCCGGCAGTCAGATCGAACGCGCACTCAGCCTTCTGGAAAGCCTCACGCAGGAACCACAAGGCTTGCAGATGCAAAGCCTGGCTGACGATTTGAACATCCCGAAAAGTGCGACTCATCGCATGCTGGCTGAACTGATACGGTTGGGCTATGTCAGGCAGAATCCGGATAGCAGCCGTTATCAATTGTCGACCAAGCTGGTTGCGCTGGGTTTTCGTTATTTGTCTAACGCCGGCTCCGATATTGTTCAATCGATTCTCGATCGATTGGCCGAGGAGTGCGGTGAACTGGTGCGTCTTGGTGTTATTGATAATGAGCGTCTGACCTGGATTGCCAAGGCCCAAGGCGCAAAGGGTGGGCTGCGCTATGACCCGGATATGGGCCGCGATGCACCTTTGCTATATACCGCGTCCGGACATGCCTGGTTGGCAAGTATGGATGACGCATCCGCCCTGGCTTTGGTGGAATCGCAGGGGCCAGTGCTCGATCCTCAGCAGTTGGGAGTCAATGCGCCGCGCAACACCACAGACTTGCTTGCTCGATTACAGGTTGCGCGCCAACACGGCTATGCCTGGGTCGAACAAAGCTCCGCCGTCGGTACCTCGGCAATGGCCGTGGTGGTGAAGAGTCCTGCTGATGGGCGCAGTATTGGTGTGCTGAGCATCGCCGGGCCGAGTGCGCGGCTGACTGAGCCGCGCATGCATGATTTGGCAACCATGTTACTCAGGACTGCCGAGGAGTTATCCGGCGCGAGTCCGGCCTCGGAACTGTTCAGTTAATGCAAAGGCCGCTATCGCGGCCTTAATTTTGTCTGCAGCAATTCATGATCCGGCGGTCAGTTGGTAGCAAACGGCTCTTTTGCGTGCTTGATTTAAAAATGGAACTAAGTTCTAAATAATAAAATGACTTTTCACAACGGACCGGAGGATCGACATTGACCAACCCACTTTGTATCGCCCTGATCGGCGCTGGCTCCATGGGCCAGCAGCACCTTGAGCACTTGGACCCAATGGATCAGGCGCAGCTCTGCGCGATTTCCGATCCCAATCCGCAGGCCTCCGAAATTGCCAAGGCGCGCGGTATTCCTTACTTTGCCAATCATCAAGTGATGCTGGCCGAGGCAAAACCGCAAGCGGCGATCATTGCCAATCCCAACAATCTGCATGTGCAAACAGCGATCGACTGCCTCAATGCCGGGGTTGCCGTTTTGCTTGAGAAACCGGTCGGTGTCGACCTTGATGAAGTTCGTGAGCTGGTCAGGGTTTCTCAAGCCACCGGCGTTGCCGTGTTGGTGGGGCATCATCGTCGGCACAACCCGCTGATTGCCAAAGCTCGACAGATGCTTGAGGGCGGTGCGCTGGGGCAACTGACAGCGGTTACCGCCTTGTGGCAACTGCGCAAACCCGACGATTACTTCGACATTCCATGGCGCCGCGAGGCGGGTGCTGGAATGCTGCTGACCAACCTGATTCATGATCTCGACTTGCTGCGCCATCTGTGCGGCGAAGTGCAGTCGGTGCAGGCCGTGACCAGTAACCGGACGCGTGGCTTCGCCAACGAAGATAGCGTCGCGGTGTTGTTGCAGTTTGCCAATGGCGCCTTGGGCAGCCTGACCGGTTCCGATGCGGTCGTTGCGCCCTGGAGCTGGGAGTTGAGCTCTGGTGAGAACCCGATTTATCCGCAGCATGCGGACCAACCCTGCTATCTGCTCGCCGGCACACAGGGCGCATTGAGCCTGCCGCAGTTAAAGCATTGGCGCTACGACGCAGCAGATGCTGGTTGGCACGATCCATTGTTGGCGCAGGTGCAGCCATATCCTGAGGCCGAGGCGCTGACTCGCCAGCTTGAGCACTTTATCCAGGTCGCACGGGGTGAAGCTGAGCCCATGGTGAGCGCCGCAGATGCAGGACGCACCCTGGCCTTGATCGAAGCCATACGCCAAGCCGCAGAAACAGGGCGGGCCTGCACGCCTGCACAGATCTGAGGTCAAGCCCAAGCAGCTACAGGACCCGTCGATGAGCGAACAAATATTTTCCCTTGCTGCGCTAACCGTGCTTGAACTGTCACCCCCTGAAATGGTGGAAGTGGCTGCCCGCGCGGGTTATAGCCATGTCGGCTTGCGTCTGCTACCGGCTACCGCAGAGGAGCGACACTTTGCGTTAATGACTGATGCCGGGCTGCGTCGCCAGACTCAGCAACGCTTGCGCGACACCGGCATTGGCGTGCTGGATGTTGAGATACTGCGGCTAAAACCTGATACCCGTGTTGATGATTTTCGCTGGTTGATTGAAGTAGGCGCCGAATTTACTGCCAGCGAATTGCTGGTGGCCGGTAATGATCCGGATGAAGCAAGACTGATCGATAATTTTGCCCTGTTGTGCGATCTGGCCAAACCGTATGGTCTTAACCCACATCTGGAGTTTATGCCCTGGACCGATGCGCGTGACCTCGATCAAGCGCTGCGTATTGTTGAGGCGGCAGGGCGCAGTAATGGCTGCGTGCTCGTTGATGCTTTCCATTTTGACCGCTCGGCTTCAAGTCTCGAGCAGCTTGCGCGGGTTGATCCGGCGTGCATGCGCTATGCACAACTTTGCGATGTGCTCGGCCCACGACCGGATGACATGGCGGAAATCCTGCGTCAGGCGCGTAGCGAGCGGCGCTTCCCCGGCGAGGGCGATTGTGATCTGCACGGATTGCTACATGCCTTGCCGGCGCACATTCCATTAAGTCTGGAAGTGCCCGTTCAACAACAAGGTATCAATGCGTTACAGCGTGCTGAAATGGCCCTTGCAGCAAGCAAAAGGCTTTTAGCCGAGTGCCCAGCTTGAACAATCATGCACGGGATATTAGATATCCATAACCTTTTGGTTATGGATGGATGCGATCTTTTCAATATCCATGTGCGATTTTCTGCAGGAAACTGCGCTTGGCCGGTATAAGCCAGCAGTGAGTCTCATTCATTCTAATAAGAGGAAATCGATATGTCTGATGCGCAGAGCCGCTTTGTCATTCGTGACCGCAATTGGCACCCGAAGGCGCTGACGCCTGATTATAAAACTTCGATTGCCCGCTCGCCGCGCCAGGCATTGGTCAGTATTCCCCAATCCGTTTCAGAGACGACTGGTCCTGATTTCTCGCACCTGAAAATGGGCGAGTACGACAACGATTTGCTGCTCAACTTCAACAACGGTGGGTTGCCAGTTGGCGAGCGTATCATCGTTGCTGGCCGCGTTATTGATCAGTACGGCAAGCCGATTCCACACACCTTGGTTGAGATGTGGCAGGCTAACGCAGGTGGTCGCTATCGTCACAAAAACGACCGTTATCTCGCGCCACTTGATCCTAATTTTGGTGGCGTGGGCCGTGCCCTGACCGATCGCGATGGCTATTATAGTTTCCGCACGGTCAAGCCTGGCCCTTATCCGTGGCGTAATGGCCCGAATGACTGGCGTCCAGCGCATATTCACTTTTCCATCAGCGGCCCGGCGATTTCGACACGCTTGATTACCCAGCTGTATTTTGAGGGTGATCCGTTGATTCCGATGTGCCCAATTGTTAAGTCGATCGCCAATCCCGATGCGGTGCAGAGCCTTATTGCCAAGCTTGATATGAGTGCGGCCAACCCGATGGATTGTCTGGCTTATCGCTTCGATATCGTGCTGCGCGGGCAGCGTCAGACTCATTTTGAAAATCGCTGAGGGGAATTGTCATGCCTATTGAATTGCTAGCCGAAACCCCTTCACAAACCGCTGGCCCCTATGTGCATATTGGTCTGGCCTTGGCCGCCGCAGGCAACCCGGCGCGGCCACAGGAAATCTGGAATCAGATGGCAAAACCTGAGGCGCCGGGCGAGCACATCCTGTTGATTGGTAATGTCCATGACGGTAATGGTCATCTGGTTAAAGACTCGTTTCTGGAGTTTTGGCAGGCCGATGATCAAGGCCGTTACGACAGCGACTACGACCTAGAAAAACCCTTCAATTGCTTTGGTCGTACCGCCACCACTTTTGAAACTGGCGGCTGGACACTGAACACTATCAAGCCCGGTGTGGTGAATAATGCTGCGGGTGTGCCGATGGCGCCGCATATCAATATTTCCCTGTTCGCTCGGGGGATCAACATTCATCTGCAAACCCGTTTGTATTTCTCTGATGAAGCAGAGGCTAACGCGGTAGACCCGGTGCTTAACCTGATTGAGCAGCCACAACGGCGTGAGACTTTGGTCGCGCAGCGCTGTGAAGTTGACGGTCAGTTGGCTTATCGTTTTGATATCACTATTCAGGGCGAGGGAGAAACGGTGTTTTTTGACTTCTAGCGAGCGCCTGCCGGAGCAGCTCGTTGGTGCACATTTTACGACGCTGCTCAGTGAAAAAGGCTTTAGTGCCGACCCTGCACAACAGTTAGCCATTGACCATCTCGGTCAGTGGCTTTCGGCGTTTCTGGCCCATCGTTCGCGTTGGCTAAGCAAGCCCGTGGCCGGGGTTTATCTGTGGGGCGGGGTGGGGCGCGGCAAAAGTTTTGTGATGGATGCGTTTTTTGCCGCCGCACCATTGGAAGACAAACGCCGCGTGCATTTCCATGCGTTCTTGCAGGAGTTGCAACAACGCATGCTCGCTTACACAGGTAAAGCCGACCCTTTGGGCCGGGTTGCGGGTGACATCGCCAAAAGCACACGCTTGCTCTGTTTTGACGAGTTTCATGTACATGACATTGGCGATGCAATGCTGCTCGGGCGCTTACTCAAGGCTTTGGTCGATAAGGGTGTTGGTGTGGTCTGTACGTCCAACTATGCGCCTCAAGGCTTGTGCCCCAATCCGCTGTATCGCGAGCGTTTCAAGCCAGCAATCCGTTTGCTTGAGCAGCGCTTTGCAGTTTTACAACTCGATGGCGGAACCGACTATCGCCAGAGCCCAGGCTATTGCTGGGGTGAGTATTTATGGCCGATTGATGAGTCCAGTGCTGTGCTTGGTAAGCGCTTGGCTTTCACCGGCAGCGCTGAATATGACTGCGAAATAGTCCTAAATCATCATCTGCTAAAACTACGCGCCCGGGAGGCTGCAAAGCTTTGGCTGGATTTTAGCGAGCTATGTCGACGGCCGCGTGCCAGTGCGGATTTTCTCTGGTTGTGCGACCAGTATCGGCAACTTGCGGTAACTGGTGTGCCTTGTCTGGATGCCGAGGGGATTGATGTTCAGCAGCGCTTTCTCAATTTTATCGATATTGCTTATGACAGCGGCGTACAACTCTTTTTAGGCTGTGAGGCGGGTTTGGATGATCTGTGCCAGCCGGGCAGTCATGTCGACTTCTCACGGACACGCAGTCGTTTACAGCAACTCTGCCAACTGAAGTATTGAAATTATGTTGCAGATTTTGGGCATCACCGCACCGATTTTTCTGATCATAGGCATTGGCTTTATCGCCACCCGCCTGCAGTGGATCAGCCGCGAGCAAGTGGCCGGAATGGGTCGTTTCGTTATTAGCTTTGCGCTGCCGGCGCTGGTGTTCAAAGCATTGGTCGAGCGGCCGCTGGATGAGGTGTTCGAGCGCAATTACCTGCTGGCATACGGCTTGGCCTCGCTGCTGGTATTTGCGCTGGGTTTTGTCGTATCACGACGCTTGCGCGGTGATTCGCTCAGCGGCAGCGCGATTACCGCGGTCGGAATGTCCATGTCCAACAGCGGCTTTATAGGTTATCCGATTGCCGCCTTGGTGGTCGGTGAGGCCGCTGCTGTCGGGTTGGCCATGGGTGTGTTGATCGAAAACCTGCTGATGCTGCCGCTCGCTTTTGCCTTGGCTGAAGCGGGGCAGAGTCATGGTCTGGGCCTGCGCGCAACCGTAGCTGTCACCTGCAAGCGACTCGTGAGTAACCCCATTATTATCGCGATCTGTTTGGGTTTACTGGTCGCGCTGCTGGGCCTGCATGTGCCTGACATACCGATGCGGGCGGTGGAGATGCTGGCTCAATCTTCTGCCCCGGTGGCCTTGTTCGTGATCGGCGGCAGTCTGGTGGGAATGCGCATTGGCGGCATGCTCACCGATGTGCTGCAGATCAGTCTAGGTAAGTTGGTGTTGCATCCTCTGGCGGTGCTGCTGTGTTTTAGTTTTCTTCCAGTTGAAGATCCGGGCTTACGTGTGGCGGGCGTGTTATTTGCCTGTGCGCCGATGATGAGTATTTACCCCATTGTCGGTCAGCGCTTCGGTTTGCAAGGGCGCTGCGCGGCTGCTTTGGTTGGTGCGACGCTGCTGTCGTTTGTGACCTACAGCCTGTTTATCGGCTGGCTCGCTGGGCCACATTTGTGAATGTAATGTGCGGGATATGTCAGTAAGCCAGGATTGCGATAATCGAGCATTGGTTCGATAATCGCTCACAGGCTAGATGGTCAATAAAGGATAACTACAATGAGCGATGAGCAACGCCAACCGCTGTCAAATCTGGCGCCGCCTATTGTGGTCTCGCCAGCGAAAAGGATTGAAGCACTGACCGGCGACCCTAATTTTATGACCTCGCTGGCCCGTGGTTTGGCCGTGATTCATGCATTCCAAGAGCGCAAGCGGCATCTGACCATCGCCCAAATCAGCCACCGCACCGAGATTCCCCGTGCGGCTGTGCGGCGCTGCCTGCATACGCTGATCAAGCTGGGTTATGCCACAACCGATGGGCGTACCTATTCATTGCTGCCGAAAGTGCTGACGCTCGGGCATGCTTACTTATCTTCGACACCCCTTGCAGTCACTGCTCAACCGATTCTCGATCGCATCAGTGAGCAACTGCATGAAGCCTGCTCAATGGCCAGCCTTGAAGGCGATGAGATTCTCTATATTGCCCGTTCAGCTACGCCGCAGCGCTTGATTTCAGTTGATCTCAGCGTCGGCAGCCGATTGCCTGCGTACTGCACATCGATGGGGCGGATTCTGCTGGCAGGGCTGGATAATCTGACGCTCGATGAATACCTCGAACATGCTGATTTGCAGATCAAAACCAGTCGCACCCTGCATACGCCAGAGGCGCTGCGCGAGAATATCGAGCAGATCCGCCAGCAAGGTTGGGTGATCATTGATCAAGAGCTTGAGATTGGTCTGCGCTCGATAGCGGTGCCGCTTAAAGACTCAGCAGGCCAGGTATTGGCCGCGTTAAACGTCGGGACGCATGTGAGCCGCACCAGTCGCCAAGAGTTGGAAACACGCTTTCTTCCGGTGCTGCTAGAGGCCAGTAAAGAGTTGAGCACTCGTTTGTTTCATTGATAAACCCTTGTACGCAGGCCGTTATGAGTCAGTCGCAGGCTAATGGAAAGCGGTATAGACCAAAGTCTATTTTTGATCGTTAATCGAACGCTGAATCGATTATCGTATTGAGCGAGTCATGGTGGACGCTTAAGTTGCAGGTGCCGCTTTCTTCACCACAATAAGAGACCACCATGACTGCTATAACTTCCCCGACTGCCAGCCTTGATGTGCAGTCATTTATCAATGCCCAGCCTCTTTCGCGTTATCAATGGCGCATCGTTATCCTGTGTTTTCTGATTGTGTTCCTTGATGGCCTGGACACTGCCGCGATGGGCTTTATTGCACCGGCGCTGACTCAGGATTGGGGTGTTGATCGCGCCAGCCTCGGCCCGGTCATGAGCGCTGCTCTGATCGGCATGGTATTTGGAGCCTTGGGTTCTGGCCCGCTGGCTGATCGCTACGGGCGCAAAGTCGTGTTGGTGGTCGCGGTATTCCTGTTTGGTTTGTTCAGCCTGTTGTCGGCGTTCAGCGGCAATGTCGACCAGCTTGTTGTGCTGCGCTTCCTCACCGGCCTTGGGCTGGGCGCGGCAATGCCTAATGCGACGACTCTATTGTCTGAATACACCCCTGAGCGTCTCAAGTCGCTGCTGGTAACCAGTATGTTCTGTGGCTTTAATCTGGGCATGGCGTGCGGTGGCTTTGTTTCTGCTGCGCTGATTCCGGCATACGGCTGGCACAGCTTGTTGTTGATTGGTGGTGTCCTGCCGTTGGCGTTGTCGCTGGTCTTGTTGCTGCGTTTGCCTGAATCCGCGCGGTTTTTGGTGGTGCGCAATCGCGGGGCTGACAAGGTGCGTAAAGTCCTTGAGCCCATTGCGCCAGCTGCCATGCAAGGTGTCAGTGCATTCACGGTTCCCGAGCAAAAAACCGTGCAAAGTCGCAACGTGCTCAAGGTGATTTTCTCAGGCACCTACAGTGCAGGCACGCTGCTGTTGTGGCTGACTTACTTTATGGGTCTGGTGATTGTTTATCTGCTCACCAGTTGGTTGCCGACGCTGATGCGTGACAGCGGCGCGAGCATGGAGCAAGCAGCGTTTATCGGGGCTTTGTTCCAGTTTGGCGGGGTGCTCAGCGCTGTTGCCGTGGGCTGGGCAATGGATCGCTTCAATCCGCATAAGGTCATTGGTGTTTTTTACCTTTTCGCTGGCGTATTTGCCTATCTGGTTGGGCAAAGCCTTGGTGAAGTCACGTTGTTAGCCACATTGGTATTGCTGGCGGGGATGTGTGTTAACGGCGCGCAGTCGGCCATGCCGTCGTTGGCTGCACGTTTTTACCCAACTCAAGGGCGCGCAACTGGTGTGTCCTGGATGCTCGGCATTGGTCGTTTCGGCGCCATCCTCGGAGCCTGGATGGGCGCTACGTTACTCGGACTGGGCTGGAACTTTGAACAGGTGTTGACCGCACTTGTCGTGCCAGCTGCAATCGCTACGGCGGCAGTTGTTATCAAGGGTTTGGTCAGCCACGCAGACGCCACATAAGCGCAAGCCGCCTGTGAGCTCACCGTGCAACGACCACTATGTCAGGCGTTGCACGAGTTGAGTGTTGTTCGATAATCGCACATATAGTCGATTATCGGATTGTTCAGGCTGCATCGGCAGAGTACTTTTTACCCACACGACGTGCTGCCACGTCCCGTCTACCAATCGAGACTTACCATGGCTGACATTATTTCTTTAAGCGAAGCCGTCCAACGCTTCGTCAACGATGGCGACACTGTTGCCCTCGAAGGTTTTACTCACCTGATTCCAACCGCTGCGGCTCACGAGCTGATTCGCCAAAACAAAAAAGACCTGACGCTGGTGCGCATGACGCCGGATCTGGTCTACGACTTGTTGATCGGTGCCGGTTGCGCGAAAAAACTGATCTTCTCCTGGGGCGGCAACCCAGGTGTCGGCTCGCTGCACCGCCTGCGTGACGCAGTCGAGAAAGGCTGGCCACAACCACTTGAGATTGAAGAGCACAGCCACGCGGCCATGGCTAACGCCTATGTGTCGGGCGCCTCGGGTTTGCCTTTCGCCGTTTTGCGTGGCTATCAGGGTTCGGATTTGGCTAAGGTCAATCCTCGTATCAAGTTCATTGATTGTCCGTTCACCGGCGAAACACTGGCCGCCGTACCAAGCGTGCGTCCGAACGTAACCGTGATTCATGCACAAAAAGCCGACCGCAAAGGCAACGTGCTGATTCAAGGCATTCTTGGCGTGCAGAAAGAAGCAGCATTGGCAGCCGAGCACTGCATCGTCACGGTTGAGGAAATCGTTGATGACTTACAGGCACCGATGAATGCCTGCGTGTTGCCAACTTGGGCAATTGCCGCCGTTTGTGTGGTGCCTGGGGGCGCGCATCCGTCCTACGCTCACGGTTACTACGAGCGCGATAACCGTTTCTACCAAGCCTGGGACCCAATCGCCCGTGACCGTGAAACCTTCACCGCATGGATAGATGAATACATCCGTGGCACTGCGGATTTTGCCGAGTACCAAGCGAAAGTGAGCGGGGAGAGCAAGTGATGAGCGACTTCAATACCAATGAAATGATGACCGTCGCTGCAGCTCGCCGCCTCGGTAATGGCAGCGTTTGCTTTGTCGGGATCGGTCTGCCTTCCAAGGCCGCTAACCTGGCGCGTCTGACCCATGCACCGGAAGTCGTGTTGATCTACGAGTCCGGCCCAATTGGTGCCAAACCAACTGTATTGCCGTTGTCGATTGGCGATGGTGAGTTGGCTGAGACTGCCGACACCGTTGTGCCGACAGGTGAAATCTTTCGCTACTGGTTGCAAGGTGGCCGGATTGACGTTGGCTTCCTCGGCGCCGCGCAGGTCGATAAGTTCGGCAATATCAATACCACGGTGATCGGCGACTATCATCAGCCCAAGGTTCGTTTGCCGGGTGCTGGCGGCGCGCCGGAAATTGCCGGCTCAGCAAAGAAGGTGCTGATCATCCTCAAGCAGGGCCATCGTACTTTTGTTGAAAAGCTGGCATTCATTACCTCGGTAGGTCACGGCGAAGGCGGCGATCATCGCAAGCGCCTCGGTTTGCCGGGCGAGGGGCCGGTGGCGATCATCACTGACCTGTGCATCATGGAGCCCGAAGCGGGCAGCAATGAATTTATCGTCACCTCCTTGCATCCGGGTGTGACGCGCGAGCAAGTGATTGAGAACACCGGCTGGCAAATCCGCTTTGCTGAAACGGTAACCACCACTGAAGCGCCAAAATTTGAAGAGTTGACTGCGCTGCGCGATCTTGAAGCACGTACCGCCGTAGCCCATGGCCAAGCCGGGGGTGATGAATGAGTCGCGAAGTATTTATCTGCGATGCCGTGCGCACGCCGATAGGTCGCCTCAATGGCGGGCTTTCAGCGGTGCGTGCCGACGATTTGGCAGCCATCCCGTTACGTGCATTGATCGAGCGCAACCCGCAGGTTGACTGGAACGCGCTTGATGAAGTGTTCATGGGCTGCGCCAACCAATCTGGCGAAGACAATCGCAATGTTGCGCGCATGGCATTGCTGCTCGCAGGCCTCCCGGAAACGGTGCCGGGAGTAACCCTTAATCGCTTGTGCGCTTCTGGTTTGGACGCAGTGGGTTCAGCGTTCCGCGCTATTGCCTTGGGTGAGATGGAGCTGGCGATTGCTGCGGGTGTTGAGTCGATGACCCGCGCACCTTACGTGATGGGCAAGGCGGACAGCGCCTTTGGCCGTGGCCAAAAAATCGAAGACACAACCATGGGCTGGCGTTTCATCAATCCATTGATGAAAGAGCAGTACGGTGTCGATGCCATGCCAGTCACGGCGGATAACGTCGCTGACGAATACTCGGTCTGCCGTGCGGATCAGGATGCATTTGCCCTGCGCAGTCAGCAACGTGCAGCTGCTGCGCAGGCGAGCGGTTATTACGCTGAGGAAATCGTTCCGGTGGTGATCAAAACCCGTAAAGGTGAAACCGTTGTCGACACTGACGAGCACCCGCGCGCGGACAGTAACGCCGAAGCCATGGCCAAACTCAAACCGGTCAACGGTACGGATAAAACCGTCACCGCAGGCAATGCTTCGGGCTTGAATGACGGAGCTTCGGCAATGATTCTGGCCTCGGCTGAAGCCGTGCAGAAGTATGGCCTCACCCCGCGCGCTAAAGTGCTCGGCATGGCCAGCGCCGGTGTTGCACCGCGGGTGATGGGTGTTGGTCCGGTGCCGGCTGTACGTAAACTTCTGGCGCGGCTGAACCTGGATATCAACGCATTCGATGTTATCGAGTTGAACGAAGCATTCGCCGCCCAGGGTTTGGCCGTAACTCGCGAGCTCGGTTTGGCCGATGACAGCGCCAAGGTAAACCCTAATGGTGGCGCTATTGCGCTTGGCCACCCGCTGGGCATGAGTGGTAATCGCTTGGTGCTGACAGCTGTTCACCAGTTACAGAAAACCGGCGGCAAGTTGGGGTTGGCGACCATGTGCGTAGGTGTTGGCCAAGGTTTGGCGCTGGCTATCGAGCGGGTCTGAATATTCAAGGCCAGTAGCGACAAGGATTTTTACTTGCCGCTACTGGCTTGCCCCCGTTCACTGCTATAAAACAGTCACACATTCCTAGACTCAGGAGCACCGGCTTGAACAGCCCGAGCAACCAACTATTCGATGCCTATTTCACCCAGCCCGCCATGCGCGCGATCTTCTGTGATCAGGGCAGGGTACAAGGCATGCTCGATTTCGAAGCTGCGTTGGCCCGTGCGCAAGTGCGCGTCGGCCTGATACCGGCGACAGTGGTTGGCCCAATCGAGTCGGCTTGCAGCGCTAAGCACTTTGATTTCGCGATGCTGGCTCAGGCGATTGTCAGTGCTGGTAACTCGGCGATTCCGCTGGTTAAAGCGCTGGGTAAACGCGTCGCCAGTGAAAGCGTTGAAGCCGAGCGATATGTGCACCTCGGCGCGACCAGTCAGGATGTGATGGACAGTGGTTTGGTCTTGCAACTGCGGGCCGCGATTGAATTGCTTGAGCACGACCTGCAACGTCTGGGTGATGCGCTGGCGCAACAGGCTGAGCGGTATGCCGACACGCCAATGGCTGGGCGCACTTGGTTGCAACATGCAACACCGGTGACGCTGGGTATGAAGTTGGCTGGCATGCTCGGCGCTATTACTCGTCATCGCCAGCGCTTGCTTGAGTTGAAACCACGCTTACTGTGTCTGCAGTTTGGCGGTGCTTCTGGCAGTTTGGCGGCGCTGGGCGATCAAGCGTGGCCGGTCAGCGAGGCATTAGCTGATGAGTTGAAGCTGAATCTGCCCGATCAACCTTGGCACACCCAACGTGATCGTTTGGTTGAATTTGCCAGCTTGCTGGGCATGCTCGCCGGAAGCTTGGGTAAATTGGGCCGCGACCTGAGTCTGTTGATGCAAACCGAGGCGGGTGAGTTGTTCGAGCCAGCCGCGCCGGGCAAGGGCGGTTCATCAACCATGCCGCACAAACGCAATCCGGTCAGTGCTGCGGTACTTATCGGTGCGGCCACGCGAGCGCCAGGGCTGGTCTCAACCATGCTCTCTGCCATGCCGCAGGAGCATGAGCGCAGCCTAGGTTTGTGGCACGCTGAGTGGGAGTGCCTGCCAGAGCTGTGCTGCCTGGTTTCCGGCGCCTTGCAACAAGCCTTGTTGGTTGTACCGGGGCTGGAGGTGCAAGCATCGCGCATGCGTGAAAACCTCGACCTGACTCAAGGGTTGGTACTTGCTGAAGCGGTCAGCATTGCCTTGGCTCAGCGTATCGGTCGCGACGCCGCTCACCATTTACTTGAACAATGTTGCCGCGATGCTGTAGCACAAGGCACACATCTGCGCGCAGTGCTTGGCGCCAACGCCGAAGTAACCGAGCAACTGTCTGCTGCGGAACTGGATCGCCTGCTCGATCCAGCTTTTTATCTCGGTCAGGCAAGGCGCTGGGTTGAACGCGCATTGGCTGAACATCAAAATTTTTGCGAATAGAGGCCTCTGATGTCTGTTGTGCAACTTGCCGATGGCGAACTGAATTACTTGTTAGAAGGTCCGGCTGATGCGCCGGTACTGGTGCTGTCGAACTCGTTAGGCACCGACCTGAATATGTGGGATGTACAGATGCCCGCATTTACTGAGCATTTCCGTGTGCTGCGCTATGACACTCGCGGCCATGGTCAATCGCTGGTGACCAAAGGTCCGTACAGTATTGAGCAAAATGGCCGCGATGTACTTGCGCTGCTCGATGCCTTGGATATCCAGCAAGCTGCATTCTGTGGTTTGTCGATGGGCGGCTTGATCGGTCAATGGCTGGCGATTAACGCGCCGCAGCGCTTGAGTAAATTAGTGGTGTGTAACACTGCGGCAAAAATCGGTTCACCAGAAATCTGGAACCCACGCATTGAAACTGTATTGCGCGACGGCGCTGCTGCAATGTCTGCTCTGCGCGATGCATCAATTGCACGCTGGTTTACCGAAGGGTTTGCCGCCAGCCAGCAGGCCAAGGTTGAACCTATAGTCGGCATGCTCGCACAAACCTCGCCTGAAGGTTACGCCGCCAATTGCGCAGCGGTCCGTGATGCGGATTTCCGTGAGCAGATTGCAACAATCGCATTGCCGGTTCTGGTGGTGTGCGGCACGCATGATGCTGTAACAACACCTGCCGACGGGCAATTTATGACGTCCAAAATTGCAGGCGCGCAGCAGGTTGAATTCCATGCCGCGCACCTGTCGAATGTCGAGGCGGGCGAGTTATTCTCTCAGCGCGTGCTGGATTTTTTGCTGGCTTGATCGGAGTGAATACGATGGACGAAAAACAACGCTATGAAGCAGGCATGCAGGTGCGTCGCGCGGTTCTGGGTGACGCTCATGTTGATCGCAGCCTGGAAAAAATGACGCCCTTTAATCAAGAGTTCCAGGAGATGATTACCCGTCATGCTTGGGGTGATATCTGGACCCGTCCCGGCCTGCCGCGCCACACTCGCAGCCTGATTACCATTGCAATGCTGATTGGCATGAATCGCGAAGGCGAGCTAAAACTGCACCTCAAGGCTGCGAAAAACAACGGCGTGACCCGTGACGAGATCAAGGAAGTGCTGATGCAGAGCGCGATCTATTGCGGGATTCCTGCCGCCAATGCCACCTTCCATCTGGCGGAAGAGGTGTGGGACGAGATGGGTGTCGAGTCGCTGCAAGACTAAGATTACGCGCTTAAATTCAGCTTGCCGCAAATACCGATCAAACAAAGCCAGCGATGAGTGCTGGCTTTGTTATTTGTGCGGTACCGCGATCAGTAAAAGCCGTTGAACTTTAGCGATCCCATTGCGGTGCAAAGTCCGGGTTTACCACGCGTAGGTTCTTCGGCAGTTGAGCAAGCAGGGTGAAGCGTTGAAAATACCGGGCTGTTACCAATGAGCAGCCCGGCTGGAGCGCAAAGTTTCTCAGCGGCTCCTTAGAGGATGTCCAGCGGATAGTTAATGATAATCCGGTTCTCATCCATGTCGCGCTGGGCGAAGTCCTGACGCAGGGTTGAGTTGCGCCATTTCATGTTCAGTGCTTTAAGCGCACCGCTTTGAATTGTGTAGGCCAACTCGGTTTCGCGGCCCCATTCCTTGCCGTCGTTGGTGGTCGCGGTGTGTACATTGTCACCGCTGATGTAACGGTTCATCAGGGTCAGGCCCGGTATGCCCAGCCCGGCGAAGTTGAAATCATGGCGCACTTGCCACGAACGTTCCTGGGCGTTGTCGTAGCTGTTGTTGAAGCTGTCGTTGGCCAGGGTGCCGCCGCTGGTGCCGTTGACGCGCATCCAGTTGTTGTCGCCCGTGAGCTTTTGCAGACCGACATAGAAGGTGTTGCTGGCGTATCTGGCCGAGAACAGTCCTGAAATGGTTTTGTTATCAAGGTCGCCGGCCAGTGCGCTGCCGTCCTCTTTGCCAATGAAGTAACCAATGTTTGCGCCAAGCACCCAGTTGCCCACTGGCTGGCTGTGTTGCAGGTTGAAATACTGTTGTTGGTAAACATCTTCCAACTCGGCGTACCAAACACCCACTTGGGTGCGTTTGTCATTGAATGCATAGTCGCCGCCAGCAAAGTTGAAGCGGTCGGAAAACGCGCCGCCGTAGCTCATGTCATCCATGCTCGCGCTGTCACGTGGGCTGTTCTGGCGGAACTGGCCGCCGTAGAGATTTAAACCATCAATTTCTTTGGACGTCAGCTGCGCGCCTTCGAATGTTTGCGGCAGTGAGCGGCCGTCGTCGGAGCGCAGTATCGGCAGCACAGGCATCCATTCACCCACCTTCAATTCAGTGTTGGAAATCTTCGCCTTGGCAGCAACAGCCACACGGCCGAAGTCGTCCGATGGACCGTCTGGGTGAACAGGCAGCAGCGCCGTGCCGTCTGTGCCATTACCGCCATCGAGCTTGATTGCCAGCATGCCCAAGGCGTCGAGGCCGAAGCCCACCGTGCCTTCAGTGAAGCCGGACTGTGCGTTAAGAATGAATGCTTGGGTCCATTCTTCGGCATAGTTTTGCGGTGCGTTGGAGTCGACGAAATTGCGGTTGATATAGAAGTTGCGCAAGGTGGTGGAAACCTTGGCGTCCTCAACAAAGCCCGCCGCATGGGAAAGCAGGGGCAAGCTGGCACTGGATACGGCAATTGCCAGTGTTGCAGGCACAATGCGTAGGCGATTAGCAGTCATGTTTATTTCCTTGTTTTATTGTTTTGGGTGCGCATGCATGGGCTCATGTGAAAGACGAGCGCAGTTAAGCCACTTCGCTGAGTGAACAGCGCAAGGTGGATTGCTTTGCTTGATTTAAATTGCGTGCGCGAGCGGCTTAATAGCAGTCGCAGCGCCAGGCATCTGAGTTTGCCTGCGCGTCAGGGGCATGCGCCTTGTAAGGTATGGTTGCGGCTAAAACGGGTATCAGTGCAAAGGCTGTTGTGCACTTTGGGAGTACTGTGCAGACACACTGTAGTGCTAGGGGATTTCAACATGGCAATGAACCTTTATTTGTATTTATTGGCACATCGGTGAAGACGGCAGTCGCGAGACACGCACTTCATTGAGGGTTTGATAGTGGAAGTTCATTCCCAATAGCGCAATTCGTTTAGGTCTGTTTTGTTCGTTAATCGAACGGATAATTAACTATTCGGTACATTTTATTTGTTGAAGCCATCATTTTGATTGGTTTACAGGTCGATATTTGTGCGTTTCGCTCACTTTCAGGTGAGTAAAGCCATATGCCAGTTTTGCCTGTTTTTGGGTGTTCGATAATCGAACATAAAGGTAACTGTTTAGTACAAAATGTTTGCGGTCTACCGCATAAGCTCGAATACTCCATGTACCCTGATCCGTATCTGCTCGACAGCGAGCCCTCTGCGGGTACATCAATACATGTCGCGGCAGGTTCGGCGGCGCCAATAAAAACAGGAGTTTGAGCATGCAACGTTCGATTGCCACCGTGTCTTTGAGCGGCACTCTGCCAGAAAAGCTTGAAGCGATTGCCGCCGCCGGTTTTGACGGCGTGGAGATCTTCGAAAACGACTTGCTTTACTACGCAGGCAGTCCGCGCGACGTGCGCCAAATGTGCGCCGATTTAGGTATCGCCATCACCTTGTTTCAACCGTTTCGTGACTTTGAGGGCTGTCGCCGTGAACGCTTGCAGCGCAATCTAGACCGGGCTGAACGCAAGTTTGATCTGATGCAAGAATTGGGTACCGACCTGGTGCTGGTGTGCAGCAACGTTGCGGCTGACTCATTAGGTGATGAACAAATTCTGGTCGATGACCTCAGTCAACTGGCTGAGCGTGCGGGTGCTCGTGACCTGCGCATCGGTTACGAAGCGCTGGCTTGGGGTCGGCACGTCAGCACTTACCAGCAAGTCTGGAATATCGTGCGGCAGGCCGATCATCCGGCACTTGGTGTGCTGCTCGACAGTTTTCACACCCTGTCCCTTAAGGGTGATCCTGCTGCGATTGCAGATATTCCCGGCGATAAGATTTTCTTTGTGCAGATGGCTGATGCGCCGATTCTGGCCATGGATGTTTTGGAGTGGAGCCGCCACTTCCGCTGTTTCCCGGGGCAGGGCGAGTTCGATCTGGCGGGGTTTCTCGCACCTATTCTACGTACTGGCTATCGCGGCCCGTTGTCTCTTGAAATCTTCAATGATGGCTTTCGCGCGGCACCGCCACGGGCCAATGCTGCTGATGGTTTACGCTCACTGCTGTATCTGGAAGAGAAGACCCGCGATTTGCTCGAAAAGCAGGCCCGTGAACTGGAACAAACAGCGCAGCCAAGCCTTGATCTGTTGTTTGATCCTCCCGCCGCCAGTCAATACGATGGCGTGGAGTTTCTTGAGTTTGCCGTCGACAGTGATCAGGGCAGCAAACTGGGCAATTGGCTTGAACGCCTGGGCTTTGCTCGTGCAGGTCGGCATCGTTCAAAAGATGTCAGCCTGATGCGTCAGGGCGATATCAATATCGTGCTCAATGCCGAGCCTTACTCCTTTGCCCATGGCTTTTTCGAAGCCCATGGTCCATCGCTCTGCGCGACAGCCCTGCGAGTGCGTAATGCTAGCGATGCATTGGAGCGTGCGCGCCAGTTCAAGGGTCAGCCTTACCGCGGGTTAGTCGGGCCGAACGAGCGTGAGATCCCTGCGGTGCGTGCCCCGGATGGAAGTCTGATCTACCTGCTCGACAAGTCACCTGCAGGTGCGACCATCTATGACAGCGATTTTATCGTCGACCCGCAGGCTGAGGCGACTGGTAACCTACAACGTATCGATCACATGGCGTTGGCTCTGCCAGCCGATAACCTCGACAGCTGGGTGCTGTTTTACAAGAGCGTATTCGACTTTGAAGCGGATGATGAAGTTGTGCTGCCCGACCCCTATGGCCTGGTCAAAAGCCGCGCCTTGCGCAGTCGTAACGGGAGTGTGCGTCTGCCGCTGAACATCTCGGAGAATCGTAACACTGCGATTTCTCATGCGTTATCCAGCTATCGCGGCTCTGGCGTACACCACATCGCGTTCTCTTGCGAAGACTTGTTCACCGAGATCAATCGCGCCAAGGATGCAGGCGTGCCGCTTCTTGATATTCCACTGAATTACTACGATGACTTAGCTGCGCGCTTTGATTTCGATGATGAGTTTCTCAGCGAGCTGGCTTATTACAACGTGCTTTATGATCGCGACGCCCAAGGTGGCGAGCTATTCCATGTGTATACCGAACCCTTTGAAGGGCGATTCTTCTTCGAACTGTTGCAGCGTAAAAACGGTTATGTCGGTTATGGTGCAGCTAACGTTGCGGTACGGCTTGCTGCCATGGCCAAGGCGCGCAGCGGAGTGAGTGGGAAAAAACGGTTGTAGTGAAACGCGGCATGCAGGCTAACTTCTGAGCCCGGCACCTTGTTAGAACCTGAGGTACCGGGCTTTATTCGTTTGGCCGACACGATCATAATCACGTTTAATCAATGTAAGCGATCAGCCAATTATGACTACAACAACAGGGCTTGCCGACGCTGTTGAAGACGCGCCGCGTAAAAGCCGTAAGAACAACCCAGAGAAAACCCGCGAGAATATTCTCCAGGCAGCTATTACTGAGTTTGTTCAATTTGGTCTGTCTGGCGCGCGAGTGGATGCAATTGCTGAGCGCACACACACCTCCAAACGCATGATTTATTACTACTTCGGTAGCAAGGAACAGCTCTATCAGGCGGTGCTAGAGAAGCTCTACGGCGATATTCGCTCTACCGAACAGAACCTGCATTTGGGGGAGTTGGGGCCAGTCGAGGCAATTCGCCGTCTAGTTGAGTTCACCTTTGATCACCATGACCGAAACGTTGATTTCGTGCGCATCGTCAGTATCGAGAACATCAACTTTGGTCAGTACGTTGGGCAGTCAGAAACTATCCGCACAGAGAGCAGCCATGTACTCAAGTCACTCGGTGAGATTTTAGATCGCGGCGCTGACGTCGGGCTTTTCCGTAAGGGGCTTGATCCGGTTGACGTGCACATGTTGATCAGCTCATTTAGTTTTTATCGGGTTTCCAACCGCCATACCTTTGGCGCAATCTTCCAGATTGATCTGCCCAGCGAAGAAGTCAAACAGCGCCATAAACGCATGATTTGCGAATCTGTATTAGGGTTTTTGCAACGCTGAAAAATAGCGGCGCATAAAAAAGCGGCCTGATGGCCGCTTTTTTTAAGGTCTGTTGCGCTGATTGTTGAAATCAGGCAGCGCCGGAACGCTAACAGACCTTAATGCATGGCTTAGTTGCTGGCGCGGGCTTGCTCAACTGAGTCATACATGGCTTTGACCAAGGCTGGGTCCATGTCTTTCGAGAATTGTTCGATGACTGGTTTGACCTTCTCACGAAAGCGATCCATCTCTTCAGGGGTCACGGTGTTGGCCTGCATGTCTTTCGACAGCTCTGCAAATGCCTCATCCTGAGCCGCAGCTGTGATTTGGCGCTGGTAAGCCGTGGCTTCCTTCGCTGCATCAACAATCACCGCTTGTTCTTCTGCATTCAGCTTGGCCCAGCTCTTCTCACCGATGATGAAGGACTGTGGATTGTAGATGTGCTGAGTGACCGACAGGTACTTCTGCACTTCATTGAACTTGTTGCCCTTGATTACCGTGAACGGGTTTTCCTGACCATCAACAGTGCGCTGCTCAAGGCCTGTGTAGACTTCAGGGAAAGGCATCGGCACTGGGTTTGCACCCAATGCTTTGAAGGTTTCAAGGTAGATTGGAGACTGGATCACGCGGATTTTCAGGCCAGCCATATCTTCCCACTTTGCCACTGGCTGCTTGCTGTTGGTCAGGTTGCGAAAACCTAGATCCCAGTAACCGAGGGTTTTCAGGCCTTTGCCTTCCAAGCGCTTGGAAAGTTCTTGGCCGACTGGACCGTCGATCACCGCTTGAGCCTCGTCAGTGCTGTTGAATAGGAACGGAAAGTCGAGCAGGGCGTACTCTGGAACCTGCGCCGCAAGAATGCCCGAATTGAGTACGGTCATGTCCAGCGTTGCACCTTGCAGGGCAGAAACAGTCTGCAAGTCACCACCGAGCACGCCACCGGCAAACAGGCGAATCTTCATCTTGCCGTCGCTTTTCTTTTTGACCAAGTCAGCGAACTTTTGTGCGCCTTGACCTTGCGGGTGGTCCTTCACGTTCTGGAAAGCAAAACGCAAGGTGTGCTCACCAATCTCGGCATGGGCAGACAGGCTGTTGAGTAGCAGGCCGGCCAGGCAGGCCGAGGTCAGCAGTGGTTTAAACCAGTTGTTCATTGTTAGGCACTCCATCGTTATTGTTTGAGTTACGGGGTTTGCAGTGAATCAAGCGTTCAACCGGAGAAAAACTTCAACGGCCCCAGAACCAGTTGGGGGAACAGAACTAGAAGAATCAGGACGATTACCTGTGCCAGCAGGAACGGCCAGACGCCTCGGGTAATTTCGTCGATGCGCAATTTGGCTACACCGCAGACAACGTTGAGCACGGTGCCCACTGGTGGGGTGATTAGACCAATCGAGGTGTTGACCAGGAACAGCACGCCAAAGTAAACAGGGTCAATGCCCGCCTGTTTCATCACCGGCATCAACACTGGGGTTAAAATCAGGATCGACGGAGTCATGTCCATGACCATGCCGACCAGAATAATCAGGAGCATGACCATCAGCAGGAGCAGGGTTGGGGAGTCGAGGAATGGCTCGAGCAGATCGGTCAATTGGCCGGGCAGGTCTGCGATAGTTACCAGCCATGACGAAACCATGGCCGCCGCGACCAGTAACATCACTACTGATGTGGTTTTTGCGGCGGATAGTACGACCTCAAACAACTGGCTTACTTTCAGTTCGCGGTAGATCACCAGTGACACGAACAGGGCGTAAACCGCTGCAACCACCGCCGCCTCTGTTGGTGTGAAAATACCGAACTTGAGGCCGACAATAATGATGATCGGCAGCCCAATGGCCCAGCTTCCGTCAAGTAAGGTTTTGATTACCTCGCGACGGCTGCGCTTGGGTGGGACTTCCACGTTCTCGCTGCGCGATACAAACCACCAGGCAACAGCCAAGGCGGCGCCGAGCATGATGCCCGGCACGATCCCGGCGAGAAACAGCTTGGAGATCGACACTCCAGAGGCAACGCCAAAAACGATAAAGCCAATGCTAGGCGGAATAATTGGCGCAATGATACCGCCGGAAGCAATCAGCCCTGCTGCACGTTCACGGTTGTGCCCAGCTTGCACCATCATCGGCACAAGCAGTGCCGCCAGCGCAGCTGCGTCGGCAACGGCTGAACCAGACAATGAAGCCAGCAAGCAGGACGCAATAATTGCTACATAACCGAGGCCGCCGCGCTTGTGGCCGACCAGAGCCATTGCAATGTTGACGATACGTTTGGACAAACCGCCAGCGTTCATGATTTCGCCAGCCAGCATGAAAAAAGGTACAGCCAGCAATGGGAAGCTATCGGCGCCGTTAAGCAGGTTCTGCGCGATGATTTGTGCATCGAACAGATCCAGCTGCCACATCAGCGCGACGCTGACCATGAGCAGGGCAAAGGCGATCGGAATGCCTAGCGCCATGGTGCCAAGCAGGGTGCCAAGAAAAAGAGCCAGAGTCATTAGTTGGCCCTCTCACTGGTTGGTAGATGTGTGGATTCGATCTCAGGCTTGCCTTGCGGTAGCTGGCCGCGCAGAGCCAGTACAAAATCGCGGGCGATGATCGGAATTGCAGTCAATCCGAACAGCACACCGACGCCGTAAAACCAAGCCATCGACAGGCCGGAGGCGGGCGCTGCGACATCCAGGTTGATCTGTGCTTGCTGCCAGCTGCCACTGAGTATCAGCCAGGCGATGAACAGCATCATCAGATGGCCGAGAGCGAGACACATGTTGCGCCCCGCCGGAGGCATTTTCTTGATAACCAGATCAAGGCCGAGATGGCCGCGCTCGTGCAAGGCAACCAGGGCGCCGAGAAACACCATCAGCACGAACAGCCAGCGCGACAGTTCTTCAGAAATCGTGATGCCGGAATTGAAGGCATAACGCATGACGACGTTGCCAAATACCATCACCACCATGCTCAGCATGCACAGGACGATAATCAGTTTCAGCAGGCTAAAGTACAGGTTGACGATTCTTGTCATTTTGACCTCGCAAGGCTCGCCAGTGTGCAGCGCAACTGGGGCCATTCTTATTGTTGAACGCTAGGCACTGATTGCTCAGGTCATGGCGTTAAAATGTTCCTGCATACGCTGTGCATCGGCTTTCACACCGCTAAACAATTCAAATGCTTTGACTGCCTGAAACACGGCCATTGTGCTGCCATCCAGCGTGCGGCAACCCAGCGCACGGGCTTCACGCAACAGCTCGGTTTCAAGTGGGAAATAGACAATTTCAGCGACCCACAAATCGGATCGCAATAAAGCCTTGGGTACAGGCATACCCGGCAATTTGAGCATGCCCATTGGTGTGGTGTTGACCAGCCCATTGGCGTTTTGCATCGCATCTGGCAAATCGACACCCGCATGAGCACGGTTGCCAGAAAAGTTCTGGTTTAAGTTGTCGGCAAGACTTTGCGCCCGGCTTTGATCGACATCAAAGATGTTCAGCTTTTGCACGCCTTCACTCAACAATGCATGAGCGACTGCCGCTCCGGCGCCACCGGCGCCCATCTGCACAACCTGAGCACGGGCAACATCACCCAAGCCCCGGCGAAAACCTTCAGCAAAGCCCAAACAGTCAGTGTTGTGGCCGATCCGCTTGCCATCGGTAAATACAACTGTATTGACCGCACCTATACCGCGCGCTTCAGGTGAAAGCTCATCGAGCAGTGGGATAACCGCTTGCTTGCACGGAAAGGTAATGTTGAGGCCCGTGAAACCGGTGTTCTGCGCCGCATTGATAAGTTCGGGCAGGGCGTTTATATCCAGTTTCAAGGCGTCGAGATCAATTAGCCGATACAGGCAACGAACGCCTTGCGCATCAGCTTCATGCTCGTGCAAAGCGGGTGTGCGCGAGGCTTGAATACCTGCGCCTATCAGGCCAGCAAGGACACCGGGAGTATTAAGAGACGGCATTAGGGGTTAGTCCTGCAGAATATGGGCGAAGTGTTCTATAGCCAAGCGGTAGCCATTGCTGCCGAGGCCACAAATCACTCCAACAGCGATTGCTGAAACAAATGAGTGGTGACGAAACGCTTCGCGCTTGTGCACGTTGGACAGATGCACTTCGATCACCGGGACTTCGCTTGCGACTAACGCATCGCGAATGGCAGCGGAAGTGTGGGTCCAGGCGGCAGGGTTGATGACAATTCCGGCGCAACGGCCACGCGCCTCATGTATCCAGGTAATCAGCTCGCCTTCGTGGTTGGTCTGCTTGAACTCAGTCTCAAGGCCGTGTCGTTCAGCGTTCTGGCGACAAAGTTCGGCGATATCGGCCAACGTTTCGTGGCCATAGGTTGCAGGCTCGCGTGTTCCGAGCATGTTCAGGTTCGGCCCGTTAAGGACCAAAATGGTGCGAGGCATTTAAAGGTACTCCACTTTTATTTTTGTGTTTCTGAGTACTAAGCCCAGAACGCTTGAGGAGAAAATGTACCAACCAGTTAGTTTGGTCAACTAGCTTATTAGCTAAGATATAAATACCCAAGCAAGACTTTGCCTCTATTAATATCGGTTAACTGATTGTTTATTAATGATTTATTGGATTTATTTGAGCTTGAGTTAGCATCTGCTGCTATGAAGTAAAGCGTTCGTTTATCGATCAAAATTGCTTGTTGTGATCGTTTTTCGTCTGGAATCGGAAGCTCAAGCTCTGATCAATGCTTGGATGTGGCATTCGCTGGAGGGTGGCATGAAGCCTGGTGTGGAGCGGTGGTTGCAGTCTTGCTCATTCGAACGTTACAACCCAAAGCATGCTTTCTATAGATAACGACTATCAATTCGACTGATTTCTCCTCGCCGAGCTGCTGGCATATCGTTTGTCTCAAGCAAAGTTCTGGAGGCGACCATGTCACACATCAATATCATGTCAGTAGTCGGCAGTGCAGTACCGGCGGCGTTACGGGCCGCAGGATCTATAGCCTGCTGGTATGTAGTAATTGATGGCGTGCAAAAGTCAGGACCTTTCACATCCCTTGATGCTGCCATTGCCAACCAGTCTGTGTGGGAATTTGAGCTGCTCATGCGTCATAAGGACCTCCAGTCATTTGCTGCTTAATTTTTTAGTACAGCCATAGTTTTGCTGTTCCGTTTTACCCCTTGTGTTGCTCCTCCCTTTACCCGCCTTCATGGCGGGTTTTCTTTGTCCGCTATTAATTTGCGATCTATGGCGTGTCGAGGATGTAGCGACCGACGCTGCGCGCTAAACTTGCGCATCAAATGCCAGCGGTGCCTGTTGTGAAGTGGGATATTTTCTGCAGTGTGGTCGATAACTTCGGCGATATCGGGGTGACTTGGCGGTTAGCCAAGCAACTGGTCGCTGAGCATGATCAGAGCGTGCGCCTGTGGGTCGATGATGTCAGTGCCTTTGCACGGATTTGCCCGGCGGCTGATGCACAGCTTGATCATCAAGTGCAGCAGGGCGTGGATGTTTACGCCTGGCATGCGCAATGGTCAGCCATTGAGCCGGGTGATGTGGTGATAGAAGGCTTTGCCTGTCACTTGCCGGATACCTATGTAGCGGCAATGGCTGCGCGTGCGCGCAAGCCGCTATGGTTGAATCTGGAATATCTGAGTGCTGAGGGCTGGGTCGCTGGCTGCCACGGATTGCCGTCAATGCAATCCAATGGCTTGCAGAAATACTTCTTTTTTCCTGGGTTTACTGCGGACACCGGCGGCCTATTGCGTGAGGCAGCGCTGGTTCCTGAACGCCAAGCGTTCCAGGCGGATGCAGCAGCAGGGGGCAATTTTCTGCGTGGGCTCGGTGTAGAGCCGATCGCTGGTGCGCGCCTTATCTCCTTATTCGCTTACGAGAACAAGGCGCTACATAGCTGGTTGGATGCGTTGTCGGCACTGCCGCAAACCACGCAACTGTTGGTGCCTGAAGGGCGAATTCTGGGCGATGTTCAAGCTTGGCTTGGCGATGGAAAGCTGTTAGCTGGTGATTGTCAGGTACGCGGCAAACTGCAAATCAACGTGCTGCCATTCCTTGAGCAAAGCCAATACGACCGCTTGTTGTGGAGTTGTGATTTTAATGCGGTGCGCGGTGAGGATTCATTCTTACGTGCTCAGTGGGCCGGGCGGCCAATGCTTTGGCATATCTATCCGCAAGAGGAGGGCGCTCATTGGGACAAGCTCAATGCGTTCCTGAAACTTTATACTGAAGGTTTATCTGCACCTGCTAGAGAAGCGCTAATTTCACTGTGGCGAGACTGGAATAGTAGACAGTCGATGACTAAAAGCTGGTCTTTCTGGCTGGAAAACGCTGACGAGCTGACCATTCATGCAGAAAAATGGTGTCTAGAACAGGCTTCTTGTGCAGATCTTGCTGCTGCGCTGGTGCAGTTTCAGCAAAATTGGATATGATACGCCACCTAGAATTCTGTAACTCCATTCATATCCGGATATTAGTATGAAAACCGCACAAGAAATGAAGCCCAACAGTGTGGCTCTGATCGACGGCCAACCTTGGCTCATCCAGAAAGCCGAGTTCACCAAATCCGGTCGTAACAGCGCCATCGTTAAAATGAAGCTGCGCAACCTGCTTACCGGATCTTCGACAGAAACCGTTTACAAAGCTGACGACAAGCTTGAGCCTGTGATCCTCGACCGTGTTGACGTAACTTACTCGTATTACAGCGAGCCTAACTACGTGTTCATGGACGAAGAGTTCAACCAGTACGAGTTGAACAAAGAAGACCTGGAAAGCGTAATGCCTTACATCGTTGACGGCATGACTGACGTTTGCGAAGCGGTCTTCTTCGAAGGCAAAGTGGTATCGGTTGATCTGCCAACAACTATCGTTCGTCAAATCACTTACACCGAAGGCTCCGCTCGCGGCGACACTTCTGGCAAAGTGATGAAGCCTGCCAAACTGAGCAACGGCACTGAAGTCAAAGTTGCTGACTTCTGCGAGATCGACGACTGGATCGAAATCGACACCCGTACTGGCGAATACAAGTCGCGCGCTAAAGCTCCAGTCTGATCTGAGCTTTAAGCCGTCGTGAAACCTGGCACATGTCATGTGCCGGGTTGATGAGATGGTCATCCCGACACCCTGCGAAGGCTCCGCTTTCGCAGGGTGTTTTTGTTTGCAAAGCATGCTCGTGTGCGGCATAACAGCTGGCTGTTATCGACTTCAGCAAGCATGCGGCCAGAACACGCCGGGTCGAGAGTTGTTTCGCAACAAGTGTTCCCCTCAGCACCAGTGGCACGCTTAATCTGTAGTCGATGCGACACGAAGTTGTTGCGCTTCGACACCCGGACCTGTGTCAATGCCGTTTAAAGGGCAAGTTCGTTAATATTGTAAGGATTAATCGGTCAAGGCTTTTACAAGAGGCCATCGACCACCTTAGTGGTTGTGCTTAACCTGCACGGCGACGTTTCCCCCGATCCTTCGGGAAACCCTCGGAACTCATTATTTTCTGCATGTGGTATTCCCTTCTATGACTCGTTTAAAAGGCTCGGATCTCCTGGCCCTTGGTTTTATGACGTTTGCGCTTTTTCTAGGCGCAGGCAACATCATCTTCCCGCCGAGCGCTGGTATGGCGGCAGGCGACAACATGGGTATGGCGGCGTTTGGCTTCTTGCTTACGGGTGTCGGTCTGCCCCTGCTAACCATCGTTGCACTGGCCCGGGTTGGTGGCGGCATGGCGCTGCTCACTGCGCCACTGGGCAAGGCTGCGGGCATTGCCTTTGCGGTTGCGGTTTATCTGGCTATTGGCCCGCTGTTCGCAACCCCGCGTACCGCAGTGGTTTCGTTTGAGATGGGCGTGGCGCCGTTCACCGGTGAAGGCGGCACACCGCTGCTGATATATACCTTGGCGTATTTTGCGGCGGTGATGTTCTTGTCGCTCAATCCTGGCCGGTTGGTCGATCGAATCGGTAAGTTCATCACCCCTGTCTTGTTGGCTGCCTTGTTGGTGCTTGGCGGCGCGGCATTACTGGTGCCAGCAGGTGAGATCGGTCAAAGCACTGCGCAATATCAGTCCGCACCCTTTGTGCAGGGTTTCTTGCAGGGTTATCTGACCATGGACACCTTGGGAGCCTTGGTCTTCGGCATTGTTATCGCCATGGCGATTCGTGATCGTGGCGTGACAGATAGTAAGCTGGTCACTCGCTACTCGATCATTGCTGGATTGATTGCCGCAACGGGGCTGTCACTGGTGTATCTGGCTTTGTTCTACCTCGGTGCGACTAGCCAGGGTATTGCCGGTGAGGCGCAGAACGGCGTGCAGATTCTCACTGCATATGTGCAGCACACCTTTGGCACGACCGGAAGCCTGCTGCTTGCCGTGGTGATTACCTTGGCCTGTCTGACCACTGCGGTTGGCTTACTGACTGCTTGCGGTGAGTTCTTCAGCGAGTTGTTGCCGGTACTGCCGTATCGTGTGGTGGTGTTGGTGCTGGGTGTATTCAGTTTGTTGGTAGCGAATCAGGGGCTGACTCAGTTGATTAGCCTGTCGGTACCGGTCTTGGTTGGGTTGTACCCGCTGGCCATCGTGCTGATTTGCTTAAGCCTGCTTGATCGTTTCTGGCTATCTCCACGCCGGGTGTTTATCCCTGTGATGTCGATTGCATTTATTTTCGGTTTTGAAGCTGCGTTGTCAGCCGCTGGTTTTAAAAACCTGGTGCCGAGTTTCTTCTCGACGCTACCGCTTTCTGAGCAGAGCTTAGGCTGGGTGTTGCCAGTATTGGCAACGCTGCTGCTGGCAGTGATCGTTGACCGCATTGCAGGGCGTAGCGCTGCTGTAGCTGTCTAGGCGTCGGCCTGATGCTAAAAAGCCGCCCATGAGGCGGCTTTTTATTGCGGTTTTGTTGTCAGTCTCGACTCAATTATTGATGAGGCTGAGGAACTCACTGCGTGTTGCTGCGTTTTCGCGGAATTCGCCGAGCATCACTGACGTGACCATTGAGGAGTTTTGTTTCTCAACACCGCGCATCATCATGCACATATGCTGGGCTTCGATGACCACCGCAACACCGAGCGCGCCTGTGACTTGCTGAATGGCTTCGGCAATCTGGCGGCTGAGGTTTTCCTGAATCTGTAAGCGGCGTGCGTACATATCAACGATGCGCGCAATTTTCGACAGGCCCAAGACTTTTCCGCTTGGGATATACGCCACGTGTGCTTTGCCGATAAACGGCAGCAGGTGGTGCTCGCACAACGAATAGAGTTCGATGTTCTTGACCAGTACCATTTCACTGGCATCAGAGCTGAACAGTGCGCCGTTGGTAACTTCTTCCAGTGTTTGCTGGTAGCCGCGGCAGAGGTACTGCATGGCTTTTGCAGCACGTTTAGGGGTGTCGAGCAGGCCTTCGCGGGAAACATCTTCGCCAAGCTGACCGAGAATCTGGGTGTAGTTCTGTTCCAGGGACATGGATCTTCCTGTTGGGACTAACAAATATGCACAGACGCGCAGGGTAGGGTGCTGATTGCCGACTGGCAAGCGCGGCGTACGCCAAGCTGATACAGATTTAACGTCAACGGGTAATACCGCTGGCTAATCTTACAGATTATGGCGCATTTATTCCTCGTCGCGGCCATCCATCATCGTGCGCTTGAGCACTACGTAAACAGCTCCTGTACCGCCATGCTTGGGCTGGCAAGAGGTGAAGCCGAGAACCTGCGGATGCTGACGAAGCCAGGTGTTTACGTGGCTTTTGATCATGGGCTTGCGGCCGTCGACGCGCACAGCTTTACCGTGGGTCACGCGCACGCAGCGTACTTCGAGCTTGCAGGCCTCAGCTAGGAACTCCCACAAGATGTCCCGGGCTTTCTCAACGCTCATGCCGTGTAGATCCAAGCTGCCATCGAATGCAATCTGACCAAGCTTCAGCTTGCGCATCTGGCTTTCCTGCATGCCGTTTGCCGCCCAGTAAAGCGGGTCCTCGGGGCCGACATCGATCACGAATTGGTCCGACAAACCATCAACCTTGGTTGTGTTTGCGCGCACTGTAGCGTTCTGGCGTAGCGTGGCCAGCTTGGATTTATCGAGCTTGGGCTTTCCGGTATCGGCGCGATCATGCTTGATCGGTCTTACGCCTTTAAGTTGAGCCTGAAATAATGAAAAGTCATCGTCTTGCATTGTGGCCTCCACACTGGCCACTAGTGTAACCAAGGCAGCTACATTCCTGCTGCCTTCATGTGTGTTGAATGGTTAAAAATATGAAGTGCTTAGTCAGGTGCGACTGAATTAAGGATTACTTGCGCTTTTTCATCAGGTGGCGAGACATGCTCAAATCGCCAGAGCCGCGTAATCGGCGGCGACAGGTACGCCAGAGCGAAATACCAAGCCACAGCAACAGCAAGCCAATAACGATTAGTACTGCAGAGCCAGCAGGTGAACCATTCAGGCTGTCCAGCGCCTGCGGTCGGCCGAGTAGGGTGGCTGCTCCAGCCATGGCGAGGAGTACTCCAGCCGCGGCAAACAACGCGGCTAGCGCTAAGGCGAAACGCATCCGCCAGTTTCCCGGTTCTCGTGGACGCAGGCGACGGGCGTTGAAACCATCGGATTGCTTCATTCCGATTTCCTTTTGGGTATCGGCGTGTGACAGGCACAGGTTCTAGTGGTTCAGAACTTTAGCTGGATGGACTGTATCAAAATCTATTGCTGCTACTTGCCTCTCATTAGCTCAGTAAGGCGCTTGCATCTGCAACCACGGCTGCAAAGTTGTCAGCGAGTGCAATCATTTCAACGCGGTGCATCTCGGCGCCGCTAATCACTTGGCCATCAAGGGTCGGCAAGTCCCGTGTAGCACAGGCAGCATCAACCATGGTGCAGCGGTAACCATAATCTTTGGTGGCGCGTACTGTACTGCTGACGCTGGAGTGGGTCATGAAGCCGCAGACAATTAAGTCCAGTCGCCCCAGCGCTTGCAGGCGTTCATGCAGTTCGGTACCTGAGAATGCGTTTGGCAGGCGCTTTTCAATAATCGGCTCACCTGCCAATGGAGCAAGCTCAGGAATGTGGTTGCCGCGCGGGCCGCGTGGATCCAGGACGCCGTCAGGAATACCTAAATGCTTAACGTGCACGATGGGGGTGCCAATGGCCCGTGCTGCGTCGAGTAGCTTGGCGATCTGCGCCACCGCCTGCTCGACTTGCGGTAATTTCAGTACACCGCTGCGATACTCTTCTTGGGTGTCAATAACCAGCAGAGTCGCGGTCTTCAAGGTGGCAGGGGCATGGCTACGGCCAGTTAGCTGCAGTAGCGTTTGGGGGTGCGACATTAAAAGGCTCCTTGTTGACTCTAACGGCAACATTCATTGTCTGCCAGTCTGATGCTGCTGTGAACCTCTTACTGCATTAACGGTTGAATGCAGCCGCAAAGTTCAGTCGCTTGGTCAGGTCTGGAGACTGGAATTGTTGGACAGTTTGCTGCTTGTAAATGGTTGTGGTGCACAGCTAATGACACACTTTGTGATCAGCTTTGTGCATCTGTATTGGGGCGAATAATGGCAGTAAGCCAGCCCAAAAAGCCAGTGCTCAGCCCGCACAATTGCCTGATCACTCAGATTTCTGTTGCTGTTTTGTTGTTGATTAAAAAATATGAGCTGTTCGAGCCAGCTATCCAGCTTTAATGGGCACATACACATGCCTTCAGGCACGGGGCGATTCTTATACTGAATTTTGGCCAAGGTTGCATTAGTGGCACTGTTATTAATTGCCTTAGGCTGCGTTCGCAGTGCCTTGCTATGTACTGTTAAACTGGCGCTTCATTTTTAAAGGAGAGAGTGTGTGACTGACGTTTGCGCTGCCCAACCTACTCGTCTACGGACAATTCGTGACTACATTCGCCGGGCTGTGTCTCGTTTTCAGTCCGAAGAGCTGTTTTTTGGGCACGGTGCTGATAACGCTTGGGATGAGGCGCGTCAGTTGGTGCTGGGGGCTTTGCATCTGCCTTACGAAATTGCCGACAGCTATCTTGATTGCCGTCTTGAAGATGAAGAGCATGCGCTCCTGCAACAGCTACTAACTCGGCGTATTGACGAGCGTGTTCCTACTGCGTATTTGCTTGGTGAAGCATGGTTTTGTGGCTTGCCTTTCCTGGTTGATGAGCGGGTTTTGGTGCCGCGCTCACCGATTGCGGAATTGATCAATAATCGATTCAATCCTTGGCTTGCAGGCGAGCCCACACGAATCCTTGATCTGTGCACCGGCTCCGGCTGCATCGGTATTGCCTGTGCTTATGAGTTTCTTGAGGCAGAAGTGATATTGGGCGATCTGTCGTTCGAGGCACTTGAAGTCGCCAATCAGAACATCGAGCGGCATGGTATCGAAGACCGGGTATTCACCGTGCAGGGTGATGGCTTTGATGGTTTACCGGGCCAGCGCTTCGATTTGATTGTTTCCAACCCGCCTTATGTCGATGCAGAAGACTTTGCCGACATGCCTGATGAGTACAAGCACGAGCCTGCTTTGGGCCTGGCTTGCGGCAATGACGGTTTGGATCTGGTGCGACGTATGTTGGCCGAGGCGGCTGATCACCTGAACGAGAAAGGATTACTGATTGTTGAGGTCGGTAACAGCCAGGTTCACGTTGAGGCACTTTACCCAGAAGTCGACTTCACTTGGCTGGATTTCCAGCAAGGTGGTCACGGCGTGTTCTTGTTGCCTGAAAAGCTTTGCCGCGAACATCAGCAATTGTTCCGCTCGCGCTTAAATGCCTGAGCGTTGAGCGGGCCCGGAGATTGGGGGCCGACTAATGCGTTGCGATCCAAATCAATAGGCCTGCCTGAAACACGCTAAAGGTTACCAGGCAGGCGATGGTAAAGCGCAAGCTACCATCTTCGCGTTTGTACTGCGCGGCCCGTTCATCCATTTTCCGTAGCTTGGTTTCTTGTTCGTTGAGCGCTTGATCAGCGCGTTGCAGCATTGCGGCTGCTTCAAGCGTTTCGACTATTTGTACCTTTTCACTGTGCCAGTCGCTATGCAAAACGCTGACGCGTGCAGCGCTATAGCTCGCTTTTAGCTGAAGCGGGTCTTGGTATTCAATGGTGAAACCTTGGGTTTGTAAGAAATGGTCGCGGCGGGCACGGGCGTCATCCGTTGGCGCATATTTGATGGGTAATGCACCGCCCTCGACCAAATAGTGGGCGCAATGTTGTTTTGCCCAGGCAATACCTTGAGCAACTAGAAAACGGCCTAATCCACGATTGATCGGTTCTAGATGCAAGCCTTTATCAGGGCCGAAGCGCAGTTCACGAGCACGATGATCAATCCATACTTCCAGCGTATTGATGTGTTTGCGCACCGCTTGATCGGGCAGGGTGATCGTCAGGCGTAGCATGCTCAGTTGCGGGCTATGTCGTTCAACTCGACCTAATTGCACAAAACGTAGCGGCCGCGCGCCGGTATGGCGATCGACCGGCTGGGCGGTGAGCCTTAGCAGGCGAAAGTGTTCAGCCTTCAGTTCAGTCCAAGGGTGAACTTTTTCCTCTGGCTCAATTGTTGCCCCTTCAGTGGGCTCTGCCGGGTTTGCAGTGGTCATCTGTGGCGATCCTGTGCGCTGGTCTGTTCTAAGCGTTGCGCTTGCTCAGGAGTTATCGGCTAGTTTGTAGGAAACTGGAGGGGATCAGCTACGAATGTTCTGAATAAAGTCGGTTATCTGTTCGGTCAGCATGCGCGCCAAGGGCAATTTGGGGTTGTTGTACGAGGCCAATTGCGCTTTCAAATTGAGGGGGACAATGCGCATCGCATGATTCATGCCTTCAATCAGTGCTAGCTGCGCATCAGGCTTCGCCTCTTTGAGCATCAGCGCGTCTGCGACATCAACCTGAATGTCATGATTACCTTGAAGAATCAGTGCTGGTATCTGTAACCGAGAAAATGCCTGCGATGGATCTTGCTGGAACAGGCTAATCAAGTAAGGTTGAACGGCTGGGCGAAACAGCACCTGCATATCGTCAGGAATGTTATCGATGGTGTAGCCAGCTTTCAGTGCATCGAGAATTTGCATGCTGATTGCCAGCTGCTTGGGCGGCAGGCGGTGGCTGAGTTGCTCGCGCAGCACTTGGTCGATTGGTCGGGCACTGCCTGCAATTGAAATCAATGCATCTGCCTCAGCATCCGGAGCGGCCAAGCTGGCAATCAATGCGCCTTCGCTGTGGCCAATCAATACCAGCTTATTGAAGCGTTTATCGGCTTTCAGTTGGCGGCTCCAGCCCACGGCATCTTCAACATAGCGTTCAACACTGAGGTTACGCTCATCGGGAGTAGCGGGTTGACTCTTGGCTACGCCGCGCTTGTCGTAGCGCAGGCTGGCTATTCCGTGCTTGGCCAGCGCGTAGGCAAGCTTGCGCAAGCCGTCATTATTACCGCCACCTGGGTTGTTGCCGTCACGATCGGTCGGCCCAGAACCTGCGATTAGCAGGGCGACAGGTATCGCCTCGTTGCTTTGCGGGGTAACCAAGGTGCCAAATAATTCGCCCTGACTGGTTTGCAAGCTGACAGGACGCTGGGATATAGGCGTCGGTGCTGCATGGGCAAGGCCCGCTAATAGAGGAAGCATCAAGAGAACAATTCGCAGCATGTTGAGGGCACTGTCTAGTAAGGTTGGGATATAAGGGCTGGCGTGACTGTTAAGTGCTTTAAGCAAGATCGATGAGGGCATCTTGGTATCAGCGAACTATTCGACGCGTATTATGCAACAAGGTTCGAGGATGAAGTGTCGCACCTGTGCAGGTATACTTGCGCGCTTCATTAATGTCCTGCTTGCCATGATAGACGTTCAGTGCCTCAGGCTTACCGCTGGCATTGTCGCGACCAGATTCATGGTGCGGTGCAAGGTTAATAATATCGCGGAGCGTTTTGCACATGTCCGGCAATACCTACGGCAAGCTGTTCACCGTCACCAGCGCAGGCGAAAGCCACGGCCCAGCACTGGTTGCTATTGTTGATGGCTGCCCTCCGGGGCTTGAGCTTTCGCTCGAAGACATGCAGCGCGACCTTGACCGGCGCAAGCCTGGCACTAGCCGCCATACGACTCAGCGTCAGGAAGACGATGTCGTCGAAATCCTGTCTGGGGTTTTTGAAGGCAAAACTACTGGCTGTTCGATTGGCTTGTTGATTCGCAATACTGATCAGAAGTCTAAAGACTACTCCGCGATCAAGGATGTGTTCCGTCCGGCGCACGCGGACTACAGCTACCATCATAAGTACGGCCTGCGCGATTATCGTGGCGGTGGTCGTAGTTCGGCACGTGAGACGGCAATGCGAGTTGCTGCCGGAGCTATCGCCAAGAAGTTTTTGGCGACTCAAGGCATTGTGGTTAGGGGCTATATGAGCCAACTCGGGCCTATCCCGATTGCGTTCAAGTCTTGGGACAGCGTTGAGCAAAATGCATTCTTTTGCCCTGACCCAGACAAAGTTCCTGAGCTTGAAGCCTATATGGACCAGCTGCGCCGTGATCAAGACTCCGTGGGAGCAAAGATCACCGTCGTCGCAGAAGGTGTCATGCCGGGCTTGGGTGAACCGATTTTTGACCGTTTGGACGCTGAGCTCGCACATGCGTTGATGAGCATCAACGCGGTTAAAGGGGTTGAGATTGGCGCAGGTTTCGACAGCGTTGCCCAGCGTGGTACAGAGCACCGTGATGAGCTGACGCCTGAAGGATTCCTCAGCAATAATGCCGGCGGTATTCTTGGCGGTATTTCTTCGGGGCAGCCAATCATTGCGCATCTGGCGCTTAAGCCGACATCCAGCATCACCACGCCGGGGCGCTCGATTGATATCAATGGCAATGCTGTCGAGATGATCACCAAAGGCCGTCACGACCCTTGTGTCGGTATCCGTGCAACCCCGATTGCCGAAGCGATGATGGCCTTGGTTCTTATGGATCACCTATTGCGTCACCGTGGTCAAAATGCAAATGTCCAAGTCGCAACGCCGGTCTTGCCGCAGCTGTGAAACCCGTTGTCTACCGGCTTGAGTCAGGTGTTGCAGCAACCCAACGCCTGACTCAATCAAGTGGCTGGCTAATCGCCTTGGCACAGCGCTAAATGTCGACTGCATTGCCGTATTGGCGGTTGTCCGGGTTTTACTTCTTCTACTTTTCGCTGCTCGGTGCTACGGCACCGTTTTTGGCCTTGTATTTTGACCACCTGGGTTTTGCGCCCGCGCGAATAGGTGAACTGATCGCGATCCCCATGTTGATGCGCTGCGTTGCACCAAATATTTGGGGCTGGTTGGGCGACTACACTGGTCAGCGCTTGGCAATTGTGCGATTCGGCGCGGTTGCGACGTTGTTTTGTTTTAGCGGTATTTTGCTCGATAAAAGCTACGTTTGGTTGGCGCTGATCATGGGCCTGCATGCTTTTTTCTGGCATGCCGTGCTGCCTCAATTCGAGGTCATCACCCTTGCGCACTTGCGTGAGCAAACTGCGCGCTACAGCCAGATTCGGCTGTGGGGCAGTATCGGATTTATCGTGGCGGTGGTGGGGCTGGGACAGCTATTTGAGTGGGTCAGTCTCGATGCGTATCCGTGGGCATTGATCTTGGTCATGAGCGGTATCGTTTTGAGCAGTTTCTGGGTGCCTAATGCGCAGCCGCAAAACCGTCCGCATAATCCTGCTGATGGCGGCTTTATCAAGCAACTGCAGCGGCCCGGCATCGCGGCGTTTTACCTCTGCGTTTGCCTGATGCAGCTGAGTAATGGCCCGTATTACACCTTTCTGAGCTTGCACTTGGAAAACCACGGTTATAGCCGTGGCGCAATCGGCGTGTTATGGGCGCTCGGTGTGCTCGCTGAAATTATTCTGTTTATGTTTATGGCTAAACTGCTGGTGCGCTTTTCATTGCGTAAAGTATTGCTGGCCAGTTTTCTGATCACCGCTGTACGTTGGTTGTTGCTGGGGAATTTTGCCGACCAATTGTGGTTGTTGCTGATTGCCCAGCTAATGCACGCAGCGACTTTTGGCAGCTTTCATGCTGCGGCGATCCATTTTGTACAGCGTAGTTTTGCTGATCGACAGCAAGGTCAGGGCCAGTCATTTTATGCAGCGACCGCTGGCATCGGCGGCGCATTGGGCGCACTTTACGCAGGCTACAGTTGGAATACTTTAGGCGCGGCGTGGACCTTTTCGCTCGCCAGCCTGGCAGTACTTGCTGCTGCCATCATCATCGCCACTCGTTTGCAGGAGGATCGGCCGTGAGCCTTGATCAGCAACCAGAGCCACAGCAACCAGCGCCACAGCAGCCCGAACATCATCACTTGAGCCGCGAGCACCTGACCCAGCAAATTATTGATGCTGGACGTTTTCTCTATGGCAAAGGCTGGTCGCCAGCGACCAGCAGTAATTATTCAGCACGTTTATCTGATGACAAGGCGCTGCTGACCGTGTCGGGACGGCACAAAGGCGAGCTGGGTTTCAATGACGTGCTGGCCACAGATCTTGAGGGTAATAGCCTCGAGGAAGGTAAGAAACCTTCCGCTGAAACGCTGCTGCATACCCAGCTGTATAAGTGGCGCAAGGATATCGGTGCAGTGCTGCATACTCATTCGGTGGGTGCCACGGTACTTACGCGTATTACCGAAGGTGACAGCCTGCAATTTGAAGATTATGAGTTGCAGAAGGCCTTCACAGGTGTAAGCACTCATGAGTCAGTAGTAACGGTGCCAATTTTTGATAATGATCAGGATATAGCGCGTCTGGCAAGCAAGGTTCAGCCTTGGCTTGAGGCCCATCCGGGCTGTGTTGGTTACCTGATCCGTGGCCATGGCTTGTATACCTGGGGCGCACAAATGAGTGATGCTCTGCGCCAAATTGAAGCCCTTGAGTTTTTGTTTGAGTGCGAACTACGACTGCGCACTCTGCAACAGAATTAATTCATTGCAGGGCTGACGCACAATTATTGCCCTGAAGACGTACAAGGAACTCAGATTATGAGCATGCTCAGTGTTTATCACGAGTCGTCCCCCGAACTGCCGAACAAAGTACTGACCCACCTTGAAGACATCGCCAGCACGCTCGATAGCGTCGGCGTGCGCTTTGAGCGTTGGCAGGCGAGCGCGCCAATTACTGCGGGTGCCAGTTCTGAAGAGGTCATAGCGGCGTACCGTAGCCAGATCGATCAACTCATGACCGAGCGCGGTTATGTCACGGTCGATGTCGTCAGCCTCACTGCAGATCACCCACAAAAGGCTGAGCTACGCGCCAAGTTTCTCGACGAGCATCGCCATGCTGAAGATGAAGTGCGTTTTTTTGTTGCAGGACGCGGGCTGTTCACCTTGCACATAGAGGATTGGGTCTATGCCGTTCTGTGCGAGAAAAATGATCTGATCTCAGTTCCCGCGGGCACGCGTCATTGGTTTGATATGGGGGAGCACCCCCACTTTGTCGCGATCCGTATGTTCAACAATCCTGAAGGTTGGGTGGCGCAATTCACTGGCGATGACATCGCCAGCAATTTCCCTGGTTTGGACGACTAAATCGGTTGCTGCGTCTTAAGTCTCACGCAGCAACTGGACATGATTTATTTCGCTCAACAGGCTAAGCCCAGCCTTTGGTTGTTGGCGTATTAGGAGCAAGCATGCCAATCAAAGCAATTCTCACCGATATCGAAGGCACAACCAGCGCCGTTAGTTTTGTCTTCGATGTGCTGTTCCCTTTTGCCGCAAAGCATCTGCCAGATTTCGTTGTACAGCATGCGCAAGACCCGGCTGTTGCCGAGCAATTACAGGCTGTGCGGGTCGAGGCGGGAGAGGTCGATGCTGACACGGTTCGTGTGATCGATATTCTGCTTGAGTGGATTGCTGCTGATCGCAAGGCAACCCCGTTAAAAGCCTTGCAAGGCATGGTTTGGGCGCAGGGCTATGCCAGCGGTCAGCTCAAGGGGCATGTTTATTCCGACGCCGTTGAAGCACTACGCCGCTGGCATCAGGCCGGTTATGCCTTATACGTCTATTCATCGGGTTCGATTCAGGCCCAGCAGCTGATCTTTGGTTGTTCCGAGGCGGGGGATTTGCGCCCGTTGTTCAGTGGCTATTTTGACACAACTTCCGGGCTGAAGCGTGAGGTAGGCTCGTACCAGAACATCACTCGGGCGATTGGGTTGCCAGCCGATGAAATCGTTTTTCTGTCTGATATTGTTGAAGAGCTCGACGCTGCACAGCAAGCCGGTATGCAAACTATTGGTTTAGCGCGCGAGGGCGGTGAGCTGCTCGGCCATGAAACGGTTGCCAGTTTCGCGGTGATTGATCTCGACCGCTTTTAATTCAGGCGCTTAATTTCAGAAGCATTACGCGCGTGAGCGGATCTTCGCGGCTTTAAAAACCGCTTTCGCGCAGCAATACTGCAAACAGGTGGGTGACACCTTCTGCAAGTAAGCTACGTTTGGCGCCTTCGACTTGGATATCACCCAAGGTTTCACGCTGGCCGTTTGGAGCTTGGTCTAACTGAATCAATACATGAAACAGTGACTCGGTCGGTGTCAGATCATTACTGTTCTGTTGGGTGCTCAGCGGGCCACCAAAGCGTGAGGCGAGCATGGGGCTGGCTAGCTGATTGCTGCGCGTGCTGCCGATGGCGATTACCTTGCCCGATACAGGGGTTGGTTGCCCTTTGGCATAGAAGCGCACAGCATCGCCAACACTCAGGCGATGCACCTCATCCTGCTCGACATAACCATCGGCCTGCCAGCGGTCCGTCGCGATCAATACGCCGATGGGTTCTTTGTTGCTGATCCATTGACCTGCTTTCCAATCCGGATTGACATCCAGCCATTCGCCCTCGAAAGGCGCTTTTAATACCAGTCGGTCGATCTCCGATTGTGCCGAGCGCGCTTGCTCGTATTCTACCCAGAGCCTTTGCCGGGTGGCTGCTTGCAGGCTTAAGCCTGAGCTGTCAGCTTGCAGGCCGGTAAGCTGATTCTCAATGTTGCGCATGCTGCTTTCACTTTGGCGCAGCTTGGAGGTGATGTCTGGCTGATCGAGAACGGCCAGTTGGTCACCGGCACTGACTTTTCCTTTGGGGTGGATTTGCTGAATGTATGCCGGGTATGGCGAAAACACCTGCAACTGTTGTTCCGCACGCGCGACGCCATGGATATGAATCTGCGAATGCCAAGGTAATGCCAAGAGAAGAGTGATAGCTGCAAGGATTGAAACGAATATGTAGCGTCGCCCTTGAGGCACTTCGCTGCGGTTTTGCCACCAATGTTTTAATTCTCGCCAGACCGGCATAAAGATGAACCATGAAAGCTCTACGATGAATAGGAAGATGCCCAGCAGTTTGAAAAACAGCAAGTAGACCGCAACTGCAATCCCTAGAAACAGAATCACCCGGTACAACCAGGTCGCGAAAGCAAAGGCAATTAAAGCGCGGCGCCTGCTAGTGCTGAAGGGCTCGGGCCAAGGTTCATCCAGACCCAATATGCTGCGCCGCAAAAAGATCCGTGCTTGTGCCGATGAGCGCTCATGTAAATTGGGGAAGTCGAGGATATCCGAGAGGATGAAGTAGCCGTCAAAGCGCATAAACGGACTGACGTTCAGCGCAAGGGAAAGGATCCACCCCGTGGTCGCCAGATAAAGCAAGCCATTACGTAGCGGCCCTGGATCGCACAGCGCCCAACCCAATGTGGCGAGCCCGGCCAGTGACAACTCTGTGATGATCCCGGCGCTGGCGATCGCTAGGCGTTGACGAGACTTGCCGAGGCGCCAGCTTTCCCCTGTATCGGTATAAAGCATCGGCCATAACACCACGAATGCGACGCCCATATGGGCGACACGCAAGCCCAGTCGCGTTGCAACCAGTGCGTGGCCCATCTCGTGAAGGCTTTTACCGACGATCAAGGCCATTGCGAAACCGAGCAGGCCTTCCATTGAGAACGACTCGACCACATCGTGAGTAAAGGTGTCCCACTGGTGCATGACCAATACGATGCCGGTCAGGCTGAGGAGTAAAATTGCCAGCCCTGTTTGGGCACTGAACAGCCAGCCGAGTGCGTGGTTAAGCCTGCTTAAATGGCGTTGCGGCCTGAGCAGCGGTATACGAAAGAATAGATAGTGATGCAGCCACCATTTCCAACTCAGGCCTTTGTTGCCTTCGCTGCGTTTGCTGAGGCGGTCTGTGGCTTGCATGTTTGGGCGCAGGAGCTGGTTTTGCTCAAGAAACTGGCTGAACTCCAGCACTTGATCCGGATCAGGTTGCAGAGCGGTTTCGCGGGCTATTTGCGAACTGATCTGCTTCGGTG
>NZ_JBLXAP010000007.1:0-233770 GCF_048265905.1 Pseudomonas sp. | reverse complement strand
TTGTGCAAAAGAAAAGTCGTGTAAGGTGCCCAACGCACAGCTTGCCCGCCAATGCTCAACAACTGGGCCAGGGTTAGTAACGGTAAACAGTGGATGGATAAAGCAGCGTCCACCCTACGTGGCAGCCGTGGCCGCGATCCGCACTAAACCCCGCGCAGGACCGAATCTCACGCATTAAAAAGCCACCTGACGGTGGCTTTTTAATTACTGCGACTAGTCGCCGCGATACTCGCAGCCACTGGTACAGGTTTCATGGATGCGAATGCGTGATAGCTCGGGTAGCAAGGGCTTTAGCTCCTGCCAAATCCACTTCGCAAGGACTTCACTGGTCGGGTTCTCAAGACCAGGAATATCATTTAGATAGTTGTGGTCTAGCTGCTCGTATAGCGGCTTGAATATGGCTTTAATCTCAGAAAAATCACGAATCCAGCCGGTATACGGATCAACCTCACCCTCGATATAAACCGCAACCTTAAAGGAGTGCCCGTGTAGGCGACCACACTTATGGCCGTCAGGAACGTGAGGAAGGCGGTGCGCCGCTTCAAACATGAACTCTTTGAACAATTCCACTGGTTTACTCTCTGCAAGACATCTCTACAAACGTATTGAGCGGCGCAGTGTAGCGTGCCGCGTAACTGCGCTCATATTAACAGTTTGGGTGATCTCACGGGGTGTGCCGCTGGCAATCTGCGCATAGCTGGGGCGTGAGCGGTTAATCATGGTGTTTGATTAACCGCTGTGTGTTGGTTTGTTGTGCAACCAACATAGGCCGCAACATACACCAATGATCGGGCGAGCTTGATGCCGCGCCATTGGCGTTTACACGCGAAACTGCCCCAGTAAGGCGCTAAGTTGTGTGGCGAGTTGACCTACATGCTCACTGGCTTTATTCGATTGCTGCGCTGCGGTTGCATTCTCATGGGCGAGGCCAGCAGCTTGAGTGACATTCTGATTGATATCGTCAACGACATGCGACTGCTCTAAAGTCGCACTGGCGATCGAGGCGTTCAGCCCAGTTATGTTTTTTAATGAGTGGGCGATCTGATCCAGGCTCACTCCCGCCAAATTAGCTTGTTCAATCGTCAGTTGAGAGGCTTGGCTGCTTTCATTAATGACCTTCACTGCAGCTTGTGAGTTGGTCTGCAAGCGCTCGGTCATGGTTTGAATTTCAGCGGTTGACTTCTGTGTGCGCTGGGCCAGTAAGCGTACCTCATCAGCAACAACGGCAAATCCTCGACCTTGTTCGCCCGCTCGGGCAGCCTCAATCGCAGCGTTGAGCGCGAGTAGATTGGTTTGCTCGGCGATTGAGCGAATCACTTCAAGTACGCTGCCAATCTGTGTGCTTTCTTCTGCAAGAGTGTTCATTACCGTAACTGCATTGTCGATCATTGCGGACAGCTGTTCGATTTGCTGCAGGCTCGACTGGATATTGCTCTGGCCTTGTGAGGCTTGTTGTTCGGCTGAGAGAACTTCGGACGATGCATGTTCGGCGTTTTTAGCCACGTCCTGAACCGCGTAAGTGACCTGGTTAATCGCGGTAGCCACTAATTCCATTTGCTGAGATTGTTGCTGGCTATGGTTGTGGGCGTCTGTTGCCACGTGGTCTAGCGATTGCGCGGCCTGAGTCAGCTCTGATGCTGAATCAAGGGATTGCTTGATAACTTGGCGTAGCTTGTTGGTAAATGCATTGAAGTGCTGCGCCAGGGCGGTTAGCTCATCGTTGCCGTGGGTGTCCAGACTACGCGTCAGATCACCTTCACCGCTGGCGATATTGGCCATGGCGCTGACGGCCTGATTCAACGGTTTGGAAATGCTGCGGGCAATGAGGGTGACGACGAAAGTCATCAGTAGCATCAAAGTCAGGCCGATTATCAGAACACGAGTAGCCTGCGCTGCAAACTCACTCTGCAGATCATCAACATACACACCTGAACCAATAATCAAACCCCAAGGCTCGAACAACTGGACGTAGGAAATCTTTGGCACGGGCTCACTTGCACCGGGCTTGGGCCAGCGGTAATCGACCTGACCTGCACCTTTGGCCTTAGCAATACTGACCATTTCATTGAACAATGCTTTGCCGTCTGGGTCTTTGAAGGTCGAGAGGTTCTGACCTTCGAGCTTTGGGTTGGTGGGATGCATGATCATGGTTGGAGTCAGATCATTGATCCAAAAGTATTCGCTTGAGTCGTAACGCAGGCCACGGATTATTTCCAAAGCCTGCTCTTGCGCATCTTCATGCTTAAGCGTGCCTGCGGTTTCGAGCGTGTAGAAGTACTTGAGGACACCTGTCGCACTTTGCACCAGGTGCTGGGTTTTTTCAGCTTTGCCTGCATACAGATCACTATGAATTTGCTTGAGCAATACGCCACCCAAGGTCAGGAGCATGACGATTGCGACAACAAGTATCAGCCATAGGCGACGGCTGATTGGTAGGCTACGTAAGCTGTTCATAGGGAAACACCTGATTGTTATTATTGGAGCTGGGCTGACTTTTTGGGCATTTCCCTATGCCATCTATGCAGATTTACGCCGAAACACGCTGAGTAAACATCAAGTAACCGGCTATAAATTGCTAATTCTCTGTTAGCATTTCGGCCCGAAACGCAGAAACCTGAGGGCTCACGGATAATTTGTCTGTGGAGATGGGCTCGTGTTGCGCAAGTCCAATTCAATAGCGCCAGTAATGCTTCATAATTTAATTTTTGTGCGGTCAGTAAACCCGCGCACATTGGGAGATCGGATGGACGTGTGGTTGGCCATACAGGCATTGATATTGGGCGTTGTTGAAGGCATTACCGAGTTCTTACCCGTGTCCAGTACCGGACACCAAATCATTGTTGCAGACCTGATTGGTTTCGGTGGTGAGCGGGCAATGGCTTTCAATATCATTATCCAGCTTGGCGCTATCCTTGCCGTTGTCTGGGAATACCGGCAGAAAATTCTCGATGTAGTTGTTGGCCTGCCCAAAGAACCTCAGGCACAACTCTTTACTCGCAACTTATTAATCGCTTTTTTCCCAGCGGTTATTCTTGGCGTGTGCTTTGCCGACTTGATTCATGAATACCTGTTTAACCCGATCACGGTCGCTTCAGCATTGGTTGTCGGTGGTGTGGTCATGCTCTGGGCAGAGCGTCGCAAGCATACTATTCATGCTGAAACGGTCGATGATATGACCTGGAAAGACGCACTCAAGATTGGCTTCGCGCAGTGTCTGGCGATGATTCCCGGCACGTCACGTTCAGGCGCGACAATCATTGGTGGCCTGTTGTTTGGGCTCTCACGCAAGGCGGCGACTGAGTTTTCGTTCTTTCTGGCAATGCCGACCATGGTCGGTGCCGCAGTTTACTCGGGCTACAAGTACCGGGACTTGTTCCAACCGGCTGATCTGCCAGTATTTGCAATTGGCTTTGTGACTTCGTTTATTTTCGCGATGATTGCGGTACGTGCATTGCTGAAGTTTATCGGTAATCACAGCTATGCGGTCTTTGCGTGGTATCGGATTGGCTTCGGGTTGCTGATTTTGGCAACTTGGCAGTTGCATTTGATTGATTGGAGCACCGCTCAAGGCTAGCTGTTGTAGCCTTGAGGCAAACACTGCTCAAAGCATGCAGTAGCTTGATTAGTGAGTCGTTTCGATGAGTTCTGAACGCTTATCCCATTCAGCAAACGGCACCACCCAAGAGGTGGTGCAGCGCTATCATCTTGCATGGAAAGCTAGCGATCTTGATGCGGTGATGGCTCTGTATCACCCGCAAATCGAGTACAACGACTTCTTTCAGAACCGGGTATTTCACTTCGGCCAGTTGCGTGAATATGTACGCAGTTCAATGCCTCTCGAGCCGCAAGAAGTGCTCGAGCATACTGACCGAATCCGTTTTGATGACGATACTGCATTTATTCAATATCGGATTACGTTATGCGGTGGCCCTGGGCTTGTGTCGTTTCGCTCTAGCGAGGCAATTACTATTCGCGACGGGTTGATCTGGAGGATCAATGAATACGCGTCGCTGATACATGAGCAACATGCCGATAACAGTAAGCCCGATAGCCGTCGTCCAGCGACTAGTCGACTTGGTTTGTCGGCGCGACAATTAGGGATTCTTGCACTTGATCTGCAAGAGTACTTCGCCAGTGCGCAACCTTATCTGGATCCCGGTTTAAACCTGCAACAGGTTGCTGTCCAAACCGGGTATAGCCGTAATCAGATCTCTTACCTGTTGAATCAAGTACTAGGCCAAAGCTTTTACCGTTATGTAAATCACCAGCGGCTTAAGCACCTATTAGTATCAATCGATCATTTACCGCAGTCAGCCAAAATTGACGACCTAGTGTTTGCCGCTGGCTTCAACTCGCTCTCAGCCTTTTATACATGCTTTCGTTTGCACCTCGGTATTACGCCTAAGGCATACCTGAAACTGCCTAGCCAAGAGCAAAGTGCGCTGCGAGTCCGCGTGCAAGAGAGCGCTTAACTCAGGCTGACGCAGAGTACAGACTGCCCACAACTTCAGTATTCTTGTAGGCTTTGGGTTTGGCATGGGGTTACGGTCTAATCATGGAAGTACGCGGCTCAATCAAAAGCTGGAACGATGACAAGGGTTTTGGTTTTATCCGACCAGAGCAGGGCGGCCAAGAAGTATTCGCACATATCTCGGCAATGCGAGGTGACCGCCGACCGGTTGCAGGTGACCAAGTGATGTTCATCGCCGGTAAAGATGACAAGGGCCGTTTACGTGCAGAGCATCTGCGGCTTGCCGGTGAGCTTTCAATTGATCAACCCAATATCCGTCGTAAGCCGCCTGCCCCAGCTGATCAGCGGCAAAAAAATGTGGTCAAGCAGCGCAAGGGTTCCAGCAAGCAACCACGGCGTAAACTCTCTGCACCTATTCAAAACCTGGGGGGCAAAACGCTGATCTTTGCAGGGTTATCTGTATTGCCGTTACTTGGCAGTTTACAGCTGCTCTTTAACGCAGGAATTACCTGGGTGTTGCTGGCTTATCTGGTGATGAGCTTAGTCAGCTTTGTTCAGTACTGGAGTGATAAAGCCAAAGCCATGCGTGGCGCGTGGCGAACACCAGAAACTACGCTGCACTTGGTCGAATTACTAGGTGGCTGGCCTGGTGCGTTGGTCGCGCAGCAATGCTTTCGGCATAAAACCCGGAAGGGCTCTTACCAGTCAGTTTTCTGGTTAATCATTATTGCCCACCAGTTGTTTTGGTTGGATTGGTGCGTGCTGGATGGCGAGTATTTAGGTGATTTTATCCGCGCCTATGCACCACGCTCATGGGGCTAATCCGCAAGCCGATCTGTTTGCGCTTTGAAAGTTTTCCGACCACCAACTGGTGCGAGCGGGTGATCAGCTCGCGCAACTCGTTATCGCTAACCGGTAATGGGTCGCAAGCCATGCTGATCCAGCTTGCACGGGCTAGATATGGTGCTGGGCGGATTCCGGGACGATCAACAAAGCCGAGAAACAAGTCGTTATCAACCTTGAACGCCAGGTTGTCACCGAGGAAGTTGATGATCGCGAACATCTTGTTTTCCGCGATCGAGAACACCTGGTTTTCGCCCCATTTGTAGTCAGTACGGGCGCCCGGCAATTGCAGACAAAATGCAGCGATTTGTTCGCGTGTCATCTGTTTGTTCCCGTGTCAGAGTCGGCTCTAAGGAACCTCTGAAAAAGGTAGCGAGCGACGATAGGACAAGGCAAAAAACTGCGAAAAAGCGGAGTTTACGTGTTGTAAATGAGCATTTTGAGCAGTGTTTTAACGCAGTAATATCGAGCGCAGTAGTTTTTCAGAGGTTCCCTAAGCGCTTGAGCGCTTCTCTAAACGCAACAATGCAATGGTCATTAGCATTCCAGTCAGCGCCAAGCAGGCGGCGACCATAAAGATTGAGCCAAAGCCGAAGTAGCCAGCAATGGCGCCCATTAGCGGGCCAGCGATACCCAGCGATAAGTCAAAGAATACTGCGTAAGCGCCAAGCGCTGAGCTGCGACTCGCTGCTGGAATACGCGAGATGACTTCAACTCCAAGCGCCGGATACACCAGCGATAAACCAAAGCCGGTGAGGGCGGCGCCACATAAGGTGATCCATGGGGTTGCCGCGAGCCAGATCAGCAGCAAGCCAATGCATTCGATTAGTAAACATACCGTTGCAACACGATAACCGCCGCGTTTTTTGATCGTGCTGGAAAACAACAAGCGGGCAACAATAAATGCGCAACCAAAGGCACTCAGACAATAAGCTGCGTTGCTCCAGCCACGGCTGTCGTAATACAGCGTGATGAACGTTGCGATAGTGCCGAAGCCAATTGAGCCGAGAGCCAAAGCTACACCGTTTGGCGCAACTTTCATAAAAACCCGGCTAAATGCCAAGCGCGTGCCCTGAATAATTGGGGCAGGGGTTTTGATTCGTGCCAACAAAAAGGCTCCGGCAGCCAATATCATGGTCAGGCTGCCGATGCTCCAAAGGCCGATACTGGACACCATCATCACGCCCAACGGTGCTCCTAATGCGACTGCGCCATAAGAGGCAATGCCGTTCCATGAGATCACGCGCGCCGTGTTTTCCGGGCCAACCCTGCCAATGCCCCAGCTGATTGAGCCAGTACCGACCAAACCCTGGGATACGCCGAGAATGACCCTGCCGACTAGCAGCAATATCAAGCTGGCCAAAGGGAATGCAATTAAATAGGTGGCGAGCAGAGTTACTGCCCCGCTTACTGAGCAGCCAACAAGGCCATAAAGTACGCCTTGTTTGGCGCCTAAACGATCGGCGATAGAGCCGGACATAGGGCGGGTAAGCAGGGTTGAAAAATACTGTGTGCCGATCACCACGCCAGCCAGTACTGAGCTATAGCCAAGGTCGTACAAAACGTAACCGGGAAGCACCGCAAGCGGCAGGCCTATGCACAAAAAACTGATAAAGGTAAAAGATACGATGGTCAGAATCTGCAGGGTTGAGTTATCTGCTGGCGTTTGCGCGGTCGTCATTTAGCGGCCCATGTTGGCAATGGCGGCGGAAGGTCTCGATGATTGCTCATCATACAACTGAAAACAAAGCGTGCTAACGAATATTTCAAGGTTTAGCGCGTATTGCAGGTGGGCTAGTCGTTGAAGCGATCGGTATCGCACAACTTCGGGCGCAGGTGTAATGTGCCCGAGGTTATATGTAAACCAACCTGCCTTTAGCTATGGAGCAATACCCATGTCGTTGTCCATGTACCAAGCAAGCGTTCCGGTTTTTGTCCGTATGTTGAGCAATCTCGACGCAATTCTCGATAAGGCGTTGGCGCACGCTGAAGCTGAAGGTTTTGATCCGTGTGTATTGGTTGATGCGCGGCTTGCGCCAGATATGTTCGAAATGGCGCGTCAGATTCAAATTGCAACAGATGCGGCCAAAGGCTGCGTGGCGCGTCTGGCTGGGGTTGATGTGCCGAGCTATGTCGACAGCGAGGCAACGATTGCTGAACTGAAACAGCGCATTGCCAAAACTGCAGCTTTTGTTGAGTCATTCAGCGCCGAACAGATTGATGGCAGCGAAGACAAAACTATCAACATCAAGCTGCCTTCGCGCGAGCTAAGTTTCACTGGGCAGGTGTTCTTGCTGCATTTTGCTCTGCCAAATTTCTACTTTCATATCAGCACTGCCTACGGAATCTTGCGCCACAATGGTGTGAAAATTGGCAAGATGGATTTCCTCGGCGCGGTCTGAAGTTAATCAGCAAGCTCGTGAGATAGTCTGTTTTTACTGGCTTGCAGCCGATACGGCGAGAGCATGATGGATCCATTAAAGACGCAATTGCTGGAGGCGATTGAGAAGTTGCCGGGCATAGAGGTTGTAGTCTGGCGCGAGCGGTCTGACGGTTTTACAACGCTTAACTATCGAGGCAAGGAGATTGCTCATTTTCATCACGACAATGAGCTTGACCTTGCCCTGGGAAAAGAGTTGATCAAACAGCAAGGCTTGAACCACCCGCAAGACTCGATCAAGCACCCAAAACGCTCTGCTTCATCTGCCTATATCGAGCTGCGTTATAACAGCTCTAGCCAAGTGGATGAGGTGGTTCGGCTGCTTAAGCTGGCAATCATTCAACGCAATAAATAGTAACCGCTGCCTGAGCCAAGGCCGGCAGCGGGCGCCTGTTAATCGCGGCGATGGACTGATTGCCCCGCAGCGAAGGTTTCTTTCACGGAGCGATCATCACCGAGAATGGTCAAGGCAAATAGCTTTTCTTCCAGTGTCTTGGCTTGCTGCATGCGGTAATCAATCAACGGTGTGGACTTATAGTCCAAGACAATAAAGTCGGCGTCCTTGCCGCTTTCAAAGTTACCGATCTTGTCATCCAGATACAGTGCATTGGCGCTGCCAAGCGTTGCCAGATACAACGACTTGAATGGATCAAGCTTGAGGCCTTGTAGCTGCATGATTTTGTAGGCTTCGTTCAGCGACTGCAATTGCGAGAAGCTGGTGCCACCACCGACGTCGGTGCCCAAGCCGACACGAACGCCATGCTGCTCAAGTTTCTTCAGGTCAAACAAGCCGCTGCCAAGGAACAGGTTTGAGGTCGGGCAGAAGGCAATTGCCGAGCCGGTTTCGCTCAAGCGTTTGCATTCGTCGTCACACAGGTGCACACCGTGGGCGAAAACTGAGCGCGCACCGATCAGCTTGTAGTGATCGTAGACGTCCAGGTAACCACTGCGTTCAGGGAACAGCGCTTTAACCCATTCGATTTCCTTGAGATTCTCAGACAGGTGCGTGTGCATGTATAGATCAGGGAACTCGTGGTACAGCTTACCTGCAAGTTCCAGCTGCTCTGGGGTGCTGGTCGGCGCGAAGCGTGGGGTGACTGCGTAGTGCAGGCGACCCTTGCCGTGCCAGCGTTTAATCAGTTCCTTGCTGTCGGCATAACCGGACTCAGCTGTGTCGGTCAGGTAATCGGGGGCATTGCGATCCATCAGTACCTTGCCTGCGATCATGCGCAGATTGAGCGCCTCGCTGGCCTCGAAGAATGCGTCAACCGACTGCTTGTGCACGCTGCCGAAGACCAGTGCGGTTGTGGTGCCGTTGCGCAGCAACTCCTTGAGAAAAATACCGGCGACATCGGCCGCATGGGCTTTGTCGGCAAACTGCTGTTCAGTCGGGAAGGTGTAAGTGTTGAGCCAATCCAGCAACTGCTCTCCGTATGAAGCGATCATGCCGGTTTGCGGATAGTGAATGTGGGTATCGATAAAGCCGGGCGTGATCAATGCATCGGGATATTCGGTGATCTCGATGCCGTTAAGCGAGCTGAGCAAATCAGCAGCATGGCCTACCTTGACAACGCGGCCGTCTGCAACGATCAGAATACCGTCCTCAAAGTACTCATAAGATTGCTCGATACCTACCACAGCGGGGTCGGCAAGGCAGTGTAATATGGCGGCGCGGTAAGCTTTTGCAGGGCTGGACATAATATTCTCGGCAGTCTGTTAGTCAGCCGCTACCCGCCGGAATCACAGGCAGATAGCGTTGGAATTAAGTGTGTTTCAAGCGTGATTACGGCGTGAGGCCGGTAATAGTTGAGCAATTGGTCCGGCGGCTTTACTGTGCTTTTGCTCGCCAAAATGTGCGTTGTAGGTGGCGATGATTTCGCCAGCAATCGAAACCGCAATTTCGACAGGTAACTTGCCTTTGACTTCGCCTAAACCCATTGGACAGCGCATACGCTGAACGACTTCAGGGCTAAAGCCACGATCACGCAAGCGGTGTTCAAACTTGACGCGCTTGGTTTTTGAGCCGATCAGGCCGTAATAGGCAAAGTCATCGCGTTTAAGAATCGCGGCGCTCAGCTCAAGATCGAGTTGATGGTTGTGGGTCATGACGATGTAATAACTACCAGCGGGCATGTTATCGACTTCATCGACGACTTCATCGTTGACGATTTTCTCGGCACCGGCTGGGATCTGCTCTGGAAACTCCGCTTCACGCGAGTCGATCCAGCGTACTTTGCACGGCAAGCTGGCCAGCAATGGGACCAGTGCACGACCCACATGACCGGCGCCAAACACGGCGATTTGCGCCTGCGGCTGGCCCATCGGTTCAAACAGCAATACCGTCGCGCCTCCGCAGCATTGGCCCAAGCTTGCGCCTAGACTGAAACGTTCGAGGCGAGTGCTCTGAGTGCCGCTTTCGAGCATCTCGCGGGCCATTTCCATCGCTTTGTATTCAAGATGCCCACCGCCGATGGTTTGGTAAATGCGTTCAGCGGTGACCACCATTTTCGAGCCAGAGTTGCGCGGAGTAGAGCCGCGCTCATCAATGATGGTGACCAGTACGCAAGGCAGGCCTTGCTCTTGTAGTTCGGCGAGGGTGCTGATCCAACTCATTTTCTCAGCCTCCAGCTGTGCAAAGGTTTGGCAGGGCGTGACAAACACCAGCTAGCAACGCGTGGTTGCGGCTCTGCGGCGGTTGTTGGCTCCAGCAGAAACAACGGCGGCAACGTCTGGGTTGGCGCTTTGCTTGTTTCGGTTAAGTTTTCGCTGGTCATTGTCATTGTTGTTCACCATTGAGAAAACATCTAATCAAGCTGAACGGCACGGTAGCGCGCCGTTCAGCAAGCACGCTTAGACGGGTTCCACAGCTTCTCGAGCAACGGATTTGGCTGGTTGCAAACTTTGCTTCATCTGTTCAACACCCCAAAGCACGCGTTCAGGGGTTGCTGGTGCATCGATATCTGGCTGCCGGCGATAGTCAGCCAAGCTGGCGACGGCATCTTTAATCGCGCACCAAACAGCAATACCCAACATGAAGGGCGGTTCACCTACGGCCTTTGAGTGGAATACCGTGTCCTCTGGATTTTTCCGGTTCTCGACCAGTTTTACCCGCAGATCCAGCGGCATGTCGGCGATGGCTGGAATCTTGTAGCTGGCCGGACCATTGGTCATCAGCTTGCCTTTACCATTCCAAACCAACTCTTCCATGGTCAACCAGCCCATGCCCTGAACGAAGGCACCCTCAACCTGGCCAATGTCGATTGCCGGGTTTAGCGACGCGCCGACATCGTGAAGAATGTCGCTACGGAGCATTTTGTATTCACCGGTCAGGGTGTCGACTATTACTTCGGAGCACGCAGCGCCGTAAGCGAAATAGTAGAAAGGACGGCCTGCAGCTTTGTCACGATCGTAGAAGATCTTCGGCGTGCGGTAGAAGCCTGTGCTAGACAATGAAACCTGAGCAAAGTAGGCCTGCTGGATCACTTGATCAAAGGCAATGAACTGATCACGCACGCGAACTTGGCCGTTGCGGAACTCGATGTCTTCTGCGCTGACTTTATGCTCACGCACCAGAAATTCGACCAAGCGTTGCTTGATGGTTTCAGCGGCGTTCTGTGCGGCTTTGCCGTTTAGGTCGGCGCCGCTGGAAGCTGCTGTCGGCGAAGTGTTGGGCACTTTGTCGGTATTGGTCGCGGTAATCTGGATGCGTGAAATATCGACCTGGAACACTTCAGCCACGACCTGCGCGACCTTGGTATTGAGGCCTTGGCCCATCTCGGTGCCGCCGTGATTGAGATGGATGCTGCCATCGGTATAAATATGCACCAGCGCGCCCGCTTGGTTGAGGAAGCTGGCGGTAAAGCTGATACCGAATTTCACCGGTGTCAGCGCCAAGCCTTTTTTCAGTACCGGGCTTTGCGCGTTGAAGGCGCGAATTTCTTCGCGACGCTTGCTGTAGTCACTGCTGGCTTCGAGTTCGCTGGTCATTTCGGCCAGCATGTTGTGTTCTACCGTTTGGTAGTAGTGAGTCACATTGCGGTCGTTTTTGCCGTAATAGTTGAGCTTGCGTACTTCGAGCGGGTCTTTGCCCAGTGCGCGGGCAATATGATCCATCACCTGCTCGATAGCGACCATGCCTTGCGGGCCGCCGAAACCACGGTACGCTGTGTTTGAAGCCGTGTTGGTCTTGCAACGGTGGCCATTAATGGTCGCGTTGCCAAGGAAGTAAGCATTGTCAGAGTGGAACATCGCCCGGTCGACGATAGAGCCTGACAAGTCGGGCGAATAGCCACAGTTACCCGCCAGCTCAAGCTGAATACCGTGCAGCAAGCCATCGTCGTCGTAACCAACGTCGTATTCGACATAGAAGGGGTGGCGCTTGCCGGTCATCTGCATGTCTTCAACACGCGGCAGGCGCATTTTTGTTGGCCGACCAGTGAGATGCGCAACCACGGCGCATAAACACGCGGGGCCGGCAGCTTGGGTTTCCTTGCCACCAAAACCACCGCCCATGCGGCGCATGTCGATGACGATTTTGTGCATCGCCACGCCCAGCACTTCAGCGACCAGCTTTTGCACTTCGGTGGCGTTCTGCGTTGAGGTATAGACAATCATCCCGCCGTCTTCGGTAGGCATCACCGAGGAGATCTGGGTTTCCAGATAAAAGTGCTCTTGCCCACCGATGTGCAGGCTACCTTGCAAACGGTGCGGCGCGGTTGCCAAGGCGCCAGCAGAGTCGCCAATCTTGTGCTGGTGGCTGTCGAGCACAAAATGCTTCTTACGCAGCGCATCGACCACATCAAGCACGGGTTCAAGGTCTTCGTACTCAATAATCGCCGCCATTGCTGCCTTGCGTGCGGTTTCCAGGCTATCGGCGGCAACTGCGAGCACTACTTGTCCAACGAATTCAACTTTACCGTCGGCAAGTAACGGGTCACCTGGAGCCACTGCACCGATATCCAGTTGGCCGGGCACGTCTTTGCTGGTGATGGCAATGGCAACGCCTGGAATCTCATAGCACGGCGCCGTATCGATTTTAATAATGCGCGCGTGCGCACGGTCGCTCATGCGTGCGTAGATATGCAACTGGTTGGGAAACTCCAACCGGTCGTCGACGTAGGTGGCTTCGCCTGAAACGTGCTTGGCTGCGCTTTCGTGTTTGACACTGCGGCCAACACCGGTGGTGAGGTCGGCGCGGAACAGCTCAGCCAGTTCGGCCTGAGTTTTTTGAATGATGTGATTAGACATATGCAGTCACCCGCGTCTCAACTTCTGGAGCTTGCATTTCAAGGAAGAACTTACGCAGCAGGTTTTGTGCGATAAGCAGGCGGTATTCTTTACTGGCGCGGAAATCGCTCAGTGGTGTGAAGTCTTCAGCCAGAGCCGCACATGCTTGTTCGATAACTCCTGGATACCAGGCTGCGCCGTTCAAGGCAGCTTCACAGGCCGCGGCGCGCTTGGGAATCGCGGCCATGCCGCCGAAGGCGATGCGCGCGTTTTGCACCACACCGTCTGCCACTTCGATATTGAAGGCTGCGCAGACCGCAGAAATATCATCGTCCAAACGCTTAGACACTTTATAGGCACGGAATGCACGATTTGCTTGTGCACGAGGCACGATGATCTTCTCGATAAACTCGGCTTCCTGACGAGCCGTAACCTTGTAATCAATAAAGTAGTCTTCGAGCGGGAGCGTGCGCGACTCATTGCCTTTGCGCAGCACAATCTGCGCGCCAAGGGCAATGAGCAGCGGCGGGGCGTCGCCAATCGGCGATGCATTACCGATGTTGCCGCCAAGCGTGCCCTGATTACGGATTTGCAACGAGGCAAAACGGTGCAGTAACTCACCGAAGTCCGGGTAATCTTTGGCCAGTGCCGAGTAACAATCGCTCAGCGCTGTCGCAGCGCCAATCTCAATTGTCTCAGCGTTGATCTCAATGCGCTTCATCGACTCGATGTGGCCGACGTAGATCATCACTGGCAGTTCTCGGTGGAACTGGGTGACCTCAAGCGCTAAGTCAGTGCCGCCTGCAAGCAAGCGCGCTTCAGGGTTGGCGGCGTAGATATCGGCCAGATCGGCCACGGTCAGCGGCAACAGGCAGCGTTTGTCACCACTGTTGAGTTCGGCGGTTTCAAGCGGAGCGATGCCTTTGAGCAAGTCAATGGTTTGCGCTTCGGCAGTGTCGAACTGGTCGGGTTGTTTCTGGCAGCAGGCTTGTTCCGCAGCGTCGATAATCGGCCGGTAGCCGGTGCAGCGACACAGATTGCCAGCAAGTGCTTCGAGGGTTTCAGCCTTGTTGTAGCCGTTGCTGTTCTTTTGCAGGGCAAATAACGACATGACGAAACCAGGGGTGCAAAAGCCGCATTGCGAGCCGTGGCAATCAACCATAGCCTGCTGCACGCTGTGCAATTGGCCCTGATGTTTCAGGTCTTCAACGCTGATGAGTTGCTTGCCGTGCAGCGAAGAAACAAAGGTCAGGCACGAGTTAAGTGTGCGATAGCGAATGCGCTCGCGACCCTCTTTAATCTCAAGTTCGCCAACCACTACGGTGCAGGCGCCGCAGTCTCCAGAAGCACAACCTTCTTTGGTACCGGGTTTGCCAAGGTGCTCACGCAAGTAATTGAGCACAGTGACGTTGGGGTCGAGTTGCTGCTCAGTGCGCAGCTCCCGGTTAAGTAAAAACTGGATCAAGGAAGACCTCCAGGCATTTTATTGTTGTCTTTGAGCGGCTGATTTCTGGTTTAAGGCTGGCTGAGGAGAAGTCAGCAATGCTCCAGGCGACTCGCTTTTAACTAAATCTAGTGATTTCTGACTTTTGGGTCAACTAATATTTGACTCTTTAGTCAGCCCATTTCATGCCGCAAGGTTATGAGTGAGTCAGTTGTCTATAAATCTTCGAGTAATACTGCTGGATTTGTGCCAAACCGGGCATTGCCTCGCGGGGGGCGTGGGTTGCTGGATTGCAGTTGTGTACACTCGCCTCAACCCTGTAATTGCTGCACGAATCGCCATCGCGGGTAAGTTTGTGCATTGGATTGGTGCGTACAAAGCGATGCTGTTCAACTTGCCTCTGCGCAAGCTGTGAGGCAGCGTCTGGAGCGGTAAAGCCCTGTGTTACACTTTGGCGCCTGCGAATGAGTTTCAGCACTACAAGCCAGTGGCCTGTAAGTGCTTGGTGCAACCTCTTGGTGGTTGCGCTGTAACGGTCATGCGTAACAGGCGCCAGTCGAATATTTGCAAGCACCCTTTAGGTTTTAAGGAAAACCATGACCTTCAAGGCCCCGGATAGCCTCGCTGAGCAGATTGCGCAGCATTTGTCAGAACGTATTATTCGCGGCGAATTGCAGGCGGGTGAACGAATTCAAGAGCAGAAAGTGACCCAACTGCTCAATGTCAGCCGAGGGGCAGTGCGTGAAGCGCTACTGATACTGGAGCGCCGCCACCTGATTATCATCCAGCCACGACGCGGGGCTCAGGTTTCTGAACTCACTGCGCACAATGTTAAAAGCCTGTATGCGCTGGTGGTTGAACTCTACGGTTTGTTGGCTTGCACCGTTGCACGCGGTTGGCGCGAGCAAGCAGATCTGGCGCCGTTCCTTGCCATCCAAAAGCGCCTATCGGTTAATTACCAACAAGATGACATTAACGCCTTCGTGGATAACAGCTTCGACATCATGCGCGCGGCCTATCGGTTTTCAAACAATTCTTACCTGCAAGACATCGTGGAAAACCTACTGCCAGCGATCAGCCGCACCTATCATTTGGCCTTTGAGTTACGGCGCAGTGAAATGGGGCAGTTTATCGATACCTTTACTAGGCTGTTGCAAGCGATCATTGAACGCGATGAACATCAGGCACGCGAAGTGCTAAAAAGTTACTGCGCACATAATTCTAAACTGGTGCTGGCAGCATTAGCTGAACGCTAAGGAACGCTTTGCATGCGGCTGAAGTCGATCAAACTCGCAGGTTTCAAATCATTCGTCGACCCGACCACGGTGACTTTTCCGAGCAATATGGCGGCGGTTGTCGGGCCGAACGGCTGTGGCAAGTCGAATATTATCGACGCCGTTCGTTGGGTTATGGGCGAAAGTTCGGCGAAGAACCTGCGTGGCGAGTCGATGACCGATGTCATCTTCAACGGCTCGAACACACGCAAGCCCGTGACTCAGGCCTCGATCGAGCTGATTTTCGATAACTCCGACTCCACTCTCGTCGGTGAGTACGCCGGTTATGCCGAAATTTCAATTCGCCGCCGGGTAACTCGCGACAGCCAAAATACCTACTTTCTCAACGGTACAAAGTGCCGGCGGCGCGACATTACCGATATCTTTCTGGGCACGGGTCTGGGGCCGCGCAGCTATTCGATTATCGAGCAGGGCATGATCTCCAAGCTGATCGAGGCCAAGCCCGAGGACTTGCGCAACTTTATCGAAGAAGCGGCAGGTATTTCAAAATACAAAGAGCGCCGTCGTGAGACGGAGAACCGGATTCGTCGCACCCATGAAAACCTTGCGCGCCTGACTGATTTGCGCGAAGAGCTGGAGCGCCAGTTGGAGCGTCTTCACCGTCAGGCCCAGGCTGCTGAGAAATATCAGGAATACAAGGCGCAAGAGCGCCAACTCAAAGCACAGCTCACGGCTCTGCGCTGGCAGGCCCTGAATGAGCAGGTGGGGCAGCGCGAGTCGATTATCCGTGATCAGGAAGTTGGCTTTGAGGCATTGGTTGCCGAGCAGCGCAATGCGGATGCCAGTATCGAGCGTTTTCGTGATGGCCACCATGAACTGTCTGAACAGTTCAATCTGGTGCAAGGCCGGTTTTACTCGGTGGGCGGTGATATTGCCCGCGTTGAGCAAAGTATCCAGCATGGCCAGCAGCGCGTGCGCCAGTTGCAGGATGATCTCAACGAAGCGGAGCGCTCACGTCAGGAAACCGAGTCGCATCTGGGCCATGACAGCACCTTGGCTGCGACACTCGGCGAGGAGTTGGCGCAACTTGAGCCTGAGCAGGAACTGACCGCTGCTGCGGCTGAGGAGTCAGCAGCAGCGCTTGAACTGGCTGAAACCGCCATGCACGGCTGGCAAGAACAGTGGGAAGTGTTCAATCAGCGCTCGGCTGAACCTCGCCGCGAAGCGGAGGTGCAACAGTCACGCATTCAGCAGCTGGAGCAGAGCCTTGAGCGTTTAGCCGAGCGTCAGCGTCGCCTCAGCGATGAGCTAGAACAGCTTGCTGCCGACCCTGAAGACGCGGCAATACTTGAGCTGGGTGAACAAGTTGCAGTAAGCGAACTAAGCATCGAGGAGTTGCAGGTCGCGGAGGCTGAACAAGGTGAGCGCTTGCAGGTGCTGCGTGGCGAGCTGGCGCAAGCTGGCCAAGCGCAACAACAGGCTCAGGGCGAGCTGCAACGATTGCAAGGTCGACTGGCGTCGCTGGAGGCTTTACAGCAGGCAGCATTAGAGCCGGGGCAGGGCGCCGCTCAATGGTTGGGGGCGCAGCAGTTGCTCAGCCGTCCACGCCTGGCTGAAGGGTTACGGGTTGAGAGTGGCTGGGAACTGGCTGTCGAAACGGTGCTTGGCGCAGACCTGCAAGCCGTGCTGCTGGATGATGGCGTTAACCTGGAAGAGCTGGATTTTTCAGGTTTTGAGCAAGGTGATCTGCGCCTGCTCAGCCCTGCAGTAAATGGTCAGAGGGTTGCTGGTAGTCTGCTCGACAAGGTTGAGTCGGCGTTCGACTTAGGCCCTTGGTTGGGCAGTGTTCGCCCGGTTGCGGACCTTGATCAAGCACTGGCTTTGCGCAGTAGTCTGGGCAGTGGCGAGAGCCTGATCAGTCGTGATGGTTATTGGGTCGGTAAACACTTCTTGCGTGTGCGGCGTGCCAGCGAAGCTGAAAGTGGCGTGCTGGCGCGGGGGCAGGAGCTTGAACGGCTTAGCCTTGAATGTGCTGAGCGTGAAGCTGCACTGGGCCTGCTCGAAGAGCAATTGTTCAATCTTGCTGAAAAACAGACTGCTCATGAAGAACTGCGTGAGCAGCAGCGGCGCCAGTTGCAAGATCAGTCACGGCACTTGGGTGAGCTCAAGGCGCAGTTGTCGGCGACTCAGGCCAAGGCCGAGCAACTGTTGTTGCGGCGTCAGCGGCTCGACAGCGAGTTAACCGAGCTGTCTGGCCAGCGCCAACTTGAGCAGGAACAACTCGGTGAATCTCGCCTGCAATTACAAGAGGCGCTGGATACGATGGCGCAGGACAACGAGCAGCGTGAAGCGTTGCTCGCCAGTCGCGATCAGTTGCGTGAGCAGCTTGATCGAGTTCGCCAAGATGCGCGTCAGCACAAAGACCACGCTCACCAATTAGCGGTGCGCTTGGGCTCACTGCGTGCGCAATATGACTCGACGCGACAAGCGCTGGAGCGCTTGCAGTTGCAGTCTCAGCGCCTGCATGAGCGGCGTGAACAACTCAACCTAAACCTCGAGGAAGGCGCAGCGCCACTCGAAGAGTTACGGATCAAACTTGAAGAGTTGCTCGACCGTCGAATGGGAGTCGAAGATGAGTTGAAGCTGGCGCGCTTGACGCTTGAGGATGCTGATCGGCAGTTGCGCGATGCTGAAAAGCGTCGGACCCAGGCCGAGCAACAATCTCAGCTTTTGCGAGGTCAGCTTGAGCAGCAGCGTATGGAGTGGCAATCGCTGACAGTGCGACGCAAAGCCCTGCAGGATCAACTAGCTGAAGATAATTATGATCTGCATGGTGTCTTGGCGACGCTGCCGAGCGAGTCCAGTGAGAAATCATGGGAAGAAGAACTGGAGCGCATGGCTGCACGGATTCAGCGACTCGGACCGATTAACCTCGCCGCGATTGATGAGTATCAGCAGCAATCCGAGCGCAAGCGCTATTTGGATGCACAGGATGCAGATTTGGTCGAAGCGCTGGAAACCTTGGAAAACGTCATTCGCAAGATTGACCGCGAAACGCGCAATCGCTTCAAGGAGACATTCGATCAGATAAATGGCGGTTTACAGGCACTATTTCCAAAGGTTTTTGGTGGCGGCACAGCTTATTTGGAACTCACGGGCGAAGATCTACTCGATACTGGTGTAACAATCATGGCGAGGCCGCCCGGCAAGAAGAACAGTACGATTCATTTGCTCTCCGGTGGTGAGAAGGCATTGACTGCACTGGCGCTGGTTTTTGCAATCTTTCAGCTTAATCCTGCACCGTTTTGCATGCTTGATGAGGTGGATGCACCGTTGGATGATGCCAACGTTGGACGTTATGCGCGCTTGGTCAAAGAGATGTCCGAGAAAGTGCAGTTCATTTACATCACTCACAACAAGATCGCCATGGAAATGGCTGATCAATTGATGGGGGTGACGATGCATGAGCCGGGCTGTTCGCGTTTGGTTACGGTGGATGTCGAAGAGGCGTTGGCGATGGTGGATGCCTAGCCATGTTGCTCAGCTTGGACGTTGATGCTTGAGGGTGGATTGATCAAGTTTTGAGCAAAATGTTACAGGTAACTTGATATAAGGTGTTTTTTTCACCTTTTCATCGTTTTAGCCTACTGTTGTAGTGTGTTTTCAAACTCACCGGCAGTGTAAAGTTACCTTTCGTCGTGCTAGCTTAATGCCCACTTTTGTTACACGTGGAATATGCCAATAAGAACATAGAGTTGGTGCCACGTTTTTTGAGTTATCGGAGCAGAGATTGAATGCTTCCGTTGTGTATATTAATTGTCATTAGGGGTTAAGGTATTTCATGGAATTCGGTCTACGCGAGTGGCTGATCGTTATCGGCATTATTGTAATTACTGGCATCTTGTTTGATGGCTGGCGCCGGATGCGTGGCGGTAAAGGTAAGCTGAAGTTCAAGCTTGATCGGAACTTGTCCAACTTACCGGATGAAGATAGTGATCCTGAGTTGCTGAGCCCCCCGCGTGTAGTTGATAAACAGCATCAAGAACCTTCGTTGGATGAGCATGACTTGCCGTCTATGAGTGCGCGTGAGTCGAGCCGTCGTCGCAGCAATGAGCCGCAGCAAGGTGACTTGAACCTGGATGTAGACGAGCCTGTACCTACACTGCTCAATCCCGTTGACGAGGACCTCAACTCTGGTGAGTCGACAAAGGCCGCCAGTAAAGATCAAGCGCCTGTTGATGAAGTGTTGGTCATCAACGTGATTGCCCGTGATGCCAATGGTTTTAAAGGCCCGGCATTGCTGCAAAATATTCTGGAAAGCGGTTTGCGTTTCGGTGAGATGGATATCTTCCACCGTCACGAAAGCATGGCCGGCAATGGCGAAGTGTTGTTCTCAATGGCCAATGCACTCAAGCCCGGCACTTTTGATCTGGATGACATCGAAGGCTTCAGTACTCGCGCTGTGAGCTTCTTCCTGGGTCTGCCGGGGCCGCGTCATCCTAAGCAAGCTTTTGATGTAATGGTGGCTGCTGCACGTAAACTTGCCCATGAGCTTAACGGTGAACTCAAAGATGATCAGCGCAGTGTGATGACCGCGCAAACCATCGAGCATTATCGTCAGCGTATCGTCGAGTTTGAGCGTCGTCAGCTGACCAACAAGCGTTAAGCGCAACTTACATTCGCGTGATTTCCAGAAAGCAGCTTTGGCTGCTTTCTGTGTTTCTGAGAGACCAACATGACTGACGCCGCCCAACGTATCTTGCAGCTCCGCGCCGAGCTGGATCAGCACAATTATCGTTATCACGTGCTCGATGAGCCAAGCATTCCTGACGCTGAATACGACCGCCTGTTTCACGAGCTCAAAGCGCTAGAGGCTCAGCATCCCAACCTGGTCACTCCTGACTCGCCAACTCAGCGGGTCGGTAGCTTGGCGCTGTCGGCGTTCGGCGAGGTCAAGCATGAAGTGCCCATGCTCAGTCTGGGTAATGCCTTCGAAGAGGCAGACTTGGAGAGTTTTGATCGTCGCGTCCGTGAGGGGTTGGACCTGCCTGCTGACGATGGGGTGAACGGTGATCTGTTTGGTTCGGCCCAAGAGGTTGAATACAGCTGTGAGCCTAAGCTGGACGGCCTTGCAGTCAGCCTTCTGTATGAAAACGGTATGCTGGTGCGTGGCGCTACACGCGGTGACGGCAGCACTGGCGAGGATATCAGCGTCAACGTGCGTACCATCCGCAACGTGCCGCTGAAGCTGCAAGGTGAAGGCTGGCCGCAGGTGCTTGAGGTCCGTGGCGAAGTGTTTATGTCCAAAGCCGGATTTGAAGCGCTTAACGCCAGGCAAATGGAGCAGGGCGGCAAGGTATTTGCCAACCCGCGTAATGCCGCCGCTGGCAGCCTGCGCCAACTGGACTCGAAAATTACCGCCAGTCGCCCGCTGGAATTCTGTTGCTACGGCATCGGCCGGGTGCAGGGTGATTTGCCTGAAACCCATATCGGTATTCTGCACGCGCTCAAAGATTGGGGCATGCCAATTAGCCGTGAGTTGAAGTTGGCGAAAGGGGCACAAGCGTGTCTCGATTACTACCGCGACATCGGTCAGCGTAGAGCGGCACTGGCCTACGAGATTGACGGGGTGGTGTTCAAGGTCAACAGCCTGGCCCAGCAGCGCGAGCTTGGCTTCAGGGCGCGTGAGCCACGTTGGGCCATCGCTCATAAATTCCCGGCGCTAGAAGAGCTGACTGAACTGCTTGCGGTTGAATTTCAGGTCGGTCGTACGGGGGCGGTAACCCCTGTTGCGCGGTTAAAGCCGGTCAAGGTCGCTGGCGTTACGGTGTCGAACGCTACGTTGCACAATATGGATGAGGTTGCCCGCCTTGGTCTGATGATTGGCGACACGGTGATCATTCGTCGAGCGGGCGATGTCATTCCGCAAGTGGTGCAGGTGGTTACCGAGCGGCGACCAGACTGGAGTCCGCAAGAAGTTCAGCAGCGCAGCGTCAAGGTTCCAGAACAGTGTCCGGTGTGCGGCTCTGCTGTTGAGCGTACGCAACTGGTTAAGCGTAGCAAGGGTAAGGAGTCATTTACTGAAGGCTCAATCTACCGCTGCGTGGGCCGTCTGGCCTGTGGCGCTCAGCTCAAGCAGGCAATCATCCACTTTGTTTCGCGCCGGGCCATGGATATCGAAGGCTTGGGCGAGAAGAGCGTTGAGCAGCTGGTTGATGAGGGTCTGGTTAATTCGCCAGCGGATTTATACACCCTGACCTTCGAGCAGATCGTTGGGCTGGAAGGCTTTGCTGAGTTGTCGAGTAACAACCTGCTTGAGGCCATCAAGCAAAGCCGTAAGCCGACGCTGGCACGGTTTATCTATGCCCTTGGCATACCTGATGTAGGCGAAGAGACAGCCAAACTGCTAGCTCGCGCCTTGGGCTCGCTGACGCGTATTCGTCAGGCTTTGCCCGAGGTGTTGACCTATTTGCCTGATGTCGGCCTGGAAGTGGCGCATGAGATTCATAGTTTTTTTGCAGATGAACATAATCAGTCGGTAATCAGCCAGCTAATTGCCCGAGGTATCGAGTTACAAGAAGAAGGTGATTTGCATCCGGAGTTTGCAGCCAGCACCACGCTCGCCGGTTTTATCGCCAAGTTGAACATCGCTTTTATTGCGGCGACAGGTGCCGAACGACTGGCCAGTAAGTTTGGTTCAGTACAGGGCATTATTGATGCCGATTGGCTGGATGTACGCCAAGTTGAGCGACTCAGCGAAAAGGCGGCTAAATCATTACGCGAGTTCTTTGATAACCCAGTTAACGCGCAGCATGCGCTAGCTATAGAGAAACAGTTGCTTGAGTTCGGTATGCACTGGCAGAGCGAAAAAAAGCAGCTCGAAGGCTTACCGTTGGCGGGGCAGACTTGGGTGCTGACCGGCAGTCTCGAAATCATGAGTAGGGATGTCGCCAAAGAAAAGCTTGAGGCTTTGGGGGCGAAGGTCGCTGGTTCGGTCTCGGCTAAAACCAGCTGCGTGGTTGCCGGTCCCGGTGCGGGCTCAAAGTTGGCGAAGGCTAATGACTTGGGCTTGAGAGTGCTGGATGAAAATCAGTTTCTGGCCGTGCTGGCCGGTTACGGTGTGACGGTCTAGGCAGAGTAACCGCTCAAGTATTCAGATGAATCGACTTGAGCGGTGCATCGTGCGGGCCTACTGCTTGATAAGGCCTCGCCGACTCTCTGCGGCGCCTAGTTGATGGCGTCAGTCAGTGCTTTGGCTGGCACGTATTTAACGACTTTCTTAGCTGCGATTTCGATGGCTTTGCCCGTTTGTGGGTTGCGGCCGGTGCGTGCTGGGCGTGCAGTTACTTTCAGCTTGCCAATGCCAGGAAGAGTGATTTCGTCACCATTTTCCAGTGCATCGCTTACGATTTCGCTCAGTTGATCAAGCGCTGCACGTACTGTGGTTTTAGGGGTGTCGATGGCTTCGGCGATATCACTGATCAATTGGTCTTTGGTCATAGCCATGTTGTAGCTCCTTGATTGATTGAGGGCTCTTGTCGTGCCCACGCAGGTTACTGCGTTTTGAGTCGCAGGTATTGTTTATAGGCTATTGCCTAAAGAAAGCGACCTGTTTCTGACTCGCAGTTCGACAAGAAATTCCGTTGGGAATGCATTTCTACGATTAATAATATTGGCGCCACGTGCCCAGCATGCCTGCGCTAGACATGCGCGGCATAGACAACACTTGATATTTTCCGGCAGTTGAACAATGAAGCTGCCATGACGTTGCTTCTGCTGAAGTAAATACAAGGCGTTTTATTATCCGACAGTAGCATCGGTCTTTTACCCGGCGCAGATGGTGATTCAAATCAATTTTTCAGTAATGGGGGCGCGGCGCTGAGAGTCGCCTCATATAACGCGTTGTGTTGAGCGTAATAGGCTGTTTAGTTTACTGCTGGAGACACGCTATTTTATCGCTAAGTGCTTGAACGGGTTGTAACTTTAAACCAAGCCGGTACAATGGCGCGGCTCGCTTCTAGCGGGCAGCGTGATGGTGGTCCTGCCGGTCCCCCCGCAACGATTACCCGTGAACCTGGTCAGATCCGGAAGGAAGCAGCCACAGCGGGAACATTGTGTGCCGGGGTGTGGCTGGTGGGATCGCCTCCAATCTATAAATCCTTCAGCGCGGGGATTTATCAGTCAAATGCCCCCGTGGCGTGCTCTATCTCTTCAATACCTTTAGCTGCATAAGAACGCGACTAATCCTTGTCATTGGTTTATTGCGATTGATCGCTGCTGCGGGCTAAAAACTGTACGCCATAAAAAGCCCCGCAATAGCGGGGCTTTTTGTTTTAGCTGGCATCATGCGATGCGATAGCTGAGAACGCTGTCCTGCTCTTTCAGGGCTTTGCGCATTTCTGCAGGAATCGAGCCGGAGCGTACGGCCAGTTCCAGGCGGATTTCTTCAAGGCTTTGCGCGAAACTCTCGGTATCATTGAGCTGCGCTGCGCTGAGAACGCGGCTATAGACCGTTGTTTCAGTCTCATCAAGCAGCGAAAGCACAATGCTACCGTCTGGGCGTGGTGAGCTGAAGGTGGTGCGTAGCGGGGCAAACAGGTTCTCTACATTCGACTGAATAGTGTTATCCATTACCTTATTCCATCCTGTGTGGTGATTCAGTTAGACGCAAGTTTAGCTGCAAAGTTCGCGGTTTGTCGGTTGTTTTGCAGCAATTTAGCGGTAAAAGTACTTGAAAACACTGCTAGAGCCGCGGGTTAGGCGTGTTTTTGCTACTAGCATTATTTTGCGTCACAGCACTAAAACCCGTTTCATTGATTATATGAAACGGGTTCCGTTTAGCGTCAGGAGAGAGCGTTGCGCGTTTATGCCGCGAGTGACTCGCGAGCGCGCTCAATTACTTGCTGCAGGCGTTCGCCATTGTATTGGCCCGGATACAGGCGCTGGCTGTGCTTGGCTATGCCAGCCTGGTTGACAATGGTGAAACTGAAGCTGCCTTTGCGTGCAGCGAGAATGCGGCAATCAAATGGCGCAAATGCGCTGGATAGGGTGCGAATGGCATCCTGAATTTGTATATGTGTATTCATTTTTTTGGGTGTTTCCTAATGCTACATGCGCATCATTGCGCGGATAGAGCTCCAACATCCGGCCCGGTTTGGGCTGGCGGTCTTAATGTAATCGGAGCGAAGTTGCGCGACTAAGTTCCGGCAACGAAATCGTTGACGGCTGGTTAATCGGGTCTGTACTTCGGAGGCAGGCGGGCGTCATCGCTTAAGCGTGGCAGCCTGATCAGTCAGCAGGGTGGGTCTTGGTTGAGAGCTGTGTAGCACCGTTATACGAGTGCACTCTGAACCTGAATCCAACGAGGGGGCCTTTAAGTCCTTCGACTTAGCGTCTCATGACATTGGCTTATTTGACTTACAGCGTGGTACGAACAGCGCGGATGATATCCGTTTGATCAAAAAATAGCCAGCGCTTTTATTCGTCAGTGAGCTGGCCCGCATTTATAGCATTGGAGAGCGGATGCAATTTGCCCGGTGCTCCGTTAGGATTAGCTCACTTTTGCTTCCTCACGCGACGGGTTTCGATGAGTTATCAGGTTCTTGCACGCAAATGGCGTCCGCGCACATTCAGCGAAATGGTGGGGCAGACCCACGTACTCAAAGCGCTGATCAATGCTCTGGACAGCCAACGCTTACACCATGCGTATCTGTTCACCGGCACCCGCGGTGTTGGTAAAACCACGATCGCACGGATTATTGCCAAGTGCCTGAACTGCGAAACGGGCATCAGTTCGACGCCTTGCGGCACCTGCTCGATCTGTAAAGAAATCGATGAAGGGCGCTTCGTTGACCTGATTGAAGTCGATGCCGCGAGCCGTACCAAGGTTGAAGACACCCGTGAGCTGCTCGACAACGTGCAGTACTCGCCAAGTCGTGGCCGCTTTAAGGTTTACCTGATCGACGAAGTGCACATGCTTTCTTCGCACTCGTTCAATGCCTTGCTGAAAACCCTGGAAGAGCCGCCGCCGCACGTTAAGTTCCTGCTGGCCACCACTGATCCGCAAAAGCTGCCGGTGACGATTCTCTCGCGATGCCTGCAATTTTCGCTGAAGAACATGCCGCCTGAGCGGGTAGTTGAACACTTAACTCATGTATTGGGTGTCGAGCAGATTCCTTTTGAGGATGATGCGCTGTGGCTGCTCGGCCGTGCAGCTGATGGCTCAATGCGTGATGCCATGAGCTTAACCGATCAGGCGATCTCGTTCGGCGAAGGCAAAGTGCTCGCCGCTGACGTGCGGGCAATGCTCGGCACACTTGATCATGGCCAGGTTTACGGGGTGCTGCATGCACTGCTTGAAGGCGATGCGCGCGGCGTGATTGATGCTGTGCGTCACCTCGCTGAGCAAGGTCCTGACTGGGCTGGTGTACTGGCTGAGATACTCAATGTATTGCATCGCGTGGCAATTGCCCAAGCGCTGCCCGATGCGGTCGATAATGGCCAAGGCGATCGCGAACGAGTGATGGCGTTGGCGCAGGCGTTACCGGCGGAAGATATCCAGTTTTATTATCAAATGGGTTTGATCGGTCGTCGCGATTTACCACTGGCACCGGATCCACGTAGTGGCTTTGAGATGGTGCTGCTGCGAATGCTTGCGTTCAGGCCGGCCGATACCGACGATGCGCCGAGGGTGGCGCTAAAGCCGGTAGGGATTAGCCAAGCCACTGCTAATCCCCAAACAGAATCAGTGGCTGGCGCTGCACAAGCAGCCCCGGCAGCTATTTCAGCGCCTGTTGCTCCGGTAACAGAGACGCCTGTGCCTGATACGACTCGACCAGCAGTGGCCCCGGCGGCAACAATCGCTAGCGAGCCCGTTGCCGAGCCTGCGCCTGAGCCTGCATTAGAAGCCGTAGCCGATAAGCCAGAGACTGTTGCTCCGCCTGCAGTGGAGTCTGTTGTAGCGACTCCAAGTCATACGCCAGTTGCTGAAGCCGCCCCGGCGCCAGTTGCTGAAGTTGTGCCTGCACCGGCTCCGGCTGTTGCTGCCGAGCCTGAGCAAAGTGCCGTGCCTGCGGTAACCAACTTGCCTTGGGAAGAACAAGCGCCTGAGCCGCTTACCGGCGTAGAGGCTGCTGCTGAGTTGGTTAACCCGCCTGCTGAAATCATCGAGGCAATTGAGCAGGGCGCTCAGGTGATTGCCGTGGCAGAACCAGAAGCCGACGAAGCGGATGATGACGAGCCGCCACTGGATTATGATTACGTAGAAGCAGATGCCGACTCGATTGATTACGACTTCGACTCCGTTGAGCCTTCGCTGCCGGAAGAGGCAGAGCCGCAACCCGCCATGCAGCCCGCAACTGGCCTCGCGGCCGATTGGTTGCAGTTGTTTCCCGAGCTGGGTCTGTCGGGCATGACCGGTAGCATTGCCGCGAATTGCACGCTCATCTCGGTTGAAGGCGACAGCTGGTTGTTGCACCTTGATCCAGGTCATAGCGCGCTGTTCAATGCGACCCAACAACGCCGTTTGAATGATGCGCTCAATGCTCAGCAAGGCCGCACCATCGAGCTTAAAATTGAATTGATTACCCCTGAGCAGGAAACCCCTGCACAGGCCGCTGCACGCAAGCGCGCGAATCGCCAGCGTGATGCAGAGGAGTCGATCAACAGCGATTCTTATGTGCAGCAAATGATCCAGCAGTTCACCGCAGTAATACGTGCGGAAAGTATTGAACCGATTGATACCCCAGTTAACCCCTGAATACCGAGGACAACACCATGATGAAAGGTGGCGGCATGGCCGGCTTGATGAAGCAGGCGCAGCAGATGCAAGAAAAAATGCAGAAAATGCAGGAAGAATTGGCCAATGCAGAAGTAACCGGTCAATCCGGTGCAGGCTTGGTCAGTGTTGTCATGACGGGACGTCACGACGTCAAGCGTATCAGCCTGGATGACAGCCTGATGCAGGAAGACAAGGAAATCCTTGAAGACCTGATTGCCGCTGCGGTTAACGATGCGGTGCGTAAAGTTGAGCAGAACAGCCAGAGCAAAATGGCGGGTATGACTGACGGCATGCAGCTGCCACCAGGCTTTAAAATGCCTTTCTAAGGACTGCCTGCAGTCAAATCGTATGACTGCTTATGCATTTGGGCTGGTGCTTTGCTGAGTAATGACCAGTCCAGATGTATTTCATCCTGCCGCGCTCTTCGGCTGACAGGTTTGGATGACCCTCAAATTGTTCGCTGTATTGCCCACACGAGTATTGCCATGAGCTTTAGCCCATTGATTCGTCAGTTAATCGATTCCCTGCGAGTATTGCCGGGAGTGGGGCAGAAGACTGCTCAACGCATGGCTTTGCAGCTGCTTGAGCGTGATCGCAGTGGTGCTTTGCGTTTAGCGCAGACCCTGACGCAGGCGATGGAAGGTGTTGGTCATTGTCAGCAGTGCCGCACGCTCAGTGAAGAAGATATTTGCCACATCTGCCAAGACCCGCGGCGCGACGACACGCTGTTGTGCGTGGTCGAAGGCCCGATGGATGTTTACGCTGTTGAACAAACGGGCTTTCGCGGTCGTTATTTTGTGCTCAAGGGCCATTTGTCACCGCTCGACGGACTAGGGCCTGAGGCGATTGGCATCCCGCAGTTGCTTGCTCGCATTGAGCAGCAAGGCACTTTTAGCGAAGTGATTCTGGCAACCAACCCAACGGTTGAGGGCGAGGCCACAGCACACTACATCGCCCAGCTGCTGGCCAATAAAGGCATGATTGCTTCGCGGATTGCCCACGGCATGCCGTTGGGCGGAGAGTTGGAGTTAGTTGATGGTGGGACCTTGGCGCACGCTTTAGCAGGGCGTCGACCTATCACTGTTTAAGCGAGCTGAACGCACGCTAACTCTGTGCATTGCCTCCCTGCAAGTGGGCGAGCTGTGCAGGCTGTCTGCCAAGCCTAAGCACTGAGTGCTGCAAGTCACTGGATATTTGCTGTTGAGAAGCATTACCATTAGCATCTTCTGGTAAAAGATGCCTGTGAGTGCGCGCAATGTCGGTGGTTCAGTTGTCTTCCGAGCAGTATGTACAACGTCTCTACAGCGATCACAATGGTTGGCTGAATGGCTGGCTGCGCCGGCGTCTGGGTTGTGCGCATAACGCCGCGGATCTGGCGCAAGATACCTTTGTGCGCTTGCTCAGCTCCCCTGAAAATCTAGCTTCGCTGCGCCAGCCACGAGCTTATCTTTCAACTATCGCCCATGGATTAGTGGTTAATTTCTGGCGCCGCCAGTCAGTTGAGCGTGCCTACCTTGAGGCCTTGGCTGCACAGCCAGAAGCCTTGGTGCCTTCGCCCGAAGAGCGCGAACTGATAGTTGAAACCCTATTGGCAATCGACGCCATGCTTTTGCGTCTACCGAGTAAAGTGCGCCAGGCGTTTTTGCTGTCGCAGCTTGATGGTTTGACGTACGCAGTCATCGCTCAGCGTCTGAGTGTTTCCGAGCGCATGATTAAAAAGTATATGGCGCAAGCCATGCTGCATTGCTTGATGCTGGCGCAAGAATAGCGTGTCTTCATCAAGCGATTTCAAAGTCCTTGAACAAGCTGCGCAATGGTTCGCGCTGTTAGCCAGCGAGCAGGTCAGCGACAAGCAGCGCGAGGCTTGGCAACTGTGGCTCGCGAGCAGTCCTGCGCATCAAGACGCCTGGCAACAGGTGCAGCAAATCAGCGGTCAGTTCCAGGCGTTGCCTGTGGCTCAGCGCGGAGTTGTTCGCAGCGCTTTGCAATCGGGCGCTCGGACCCGGCGCCAGGTACTTGCCGGTCTATTGCTACTCAGCGGCGGCGCAGTGCTGAGCTTGGCGGTGTCGCGTAAACCATTGCCGGGCTGGTTGGCTGATCAGACCAGTACAACGGGGCAGATCAAGCAAATACGCTTGGCTGATGACGGCCAGTTGTGGCTGAACAGCAACAGCTCGGTCGATATCACTTACGACAACCAGCAACGCCTCATACACCTGTGGCAAGGCGAGTTGCTACTCGAAAGTGCAACTGATACTCAGCAACCCGCACGGCCCTTGTGTGTCGAAACCAGCGATGGTCACCTGCAGGCACTGGGCACTCGTTTCAGCGTGCGCAAACGTCAGAACGGCACCTTGCTTAGTGTCTTTGCTGGCGCGGTACGGATTACCTGTGAAAGCGGTGCAACCGAGGTGGTACAAGCCGGAGAGCAGGCGTCTTTCGACCAGTTGCAGATTGGCCGCATTAGCCCGGCATCACCTGCGCGCAATGCCTGGCAGCGTGGCATGTTGCTGGCGGATGACCGTTCGCTCGGCGACTTTATCAACGAGCTTGCCGAGCATGTACCCGGCTATTTGGCAGTTGATCCACGGATTGCTGATCTGCGCATCGTCGGCGCCTTTGCGTTACATGACCTTGACCGTATCTACGCGGCGCTTGAGGCGAGCTTGCCGATACGGGTCAATCGGCGCTGGCCGTGGTGGGTGACTCTGGAGCCGCGAGCTAGTTGACGCGCTAAGTACGGCCAGCGCGTTGGCGAATGAGAATTAATTTTATTTTTGGGTTCCCTTTTTCACGACTCGTTTGGCTTAGTCATATAACCATCTGTCAAAGGGTCATCCGATGCGTTCTACCGAGTCTCACCCAACCAGCCTGCGTCAGGCCGTGCGTTGCGCAGCACTGATGCTGCCACTTGCATTTCTGCCGCAGTTGTCCACCGCCGCGCAAGATGAGGCTGTGGATCAACAAGTGCGTCAGTACAGTATTGCGCCCGGTAAATTGTCTTCCGCCTTGAGCCGGTTTGCTGGTGAGGCGGGGGTGATGCTGTCGGTCGATGCGCGGCTTACAGAAGGTAAGCAAACTCAGGGTTTGAACGGTGAATACGGCGTTAACGAGGGGTTCAGGCGTTTGCTCGAAGGCACTGGCCTGCGCCTCAATCAGGACGCTCAAGGCGGCTACACGCTGCATGGTAAGGACAATGAGGATGTCACCCAGTTGCCTGCAACAACAGTCAAAGGCTTCGCCCTGGGTAATGCGCTGGGCAACATGGATGGCTACAACGCGACCCATAGCAGTGTCGCCACCAAAACCAGCTTGCCGTTGCTGGAAACCTCGCAGTCGGTGTCGGTTGTCACCCGTGAGCAGATGGATGACCAAGGCGCACAAACTGTCGCCGAAGCGATGCGTTACACCCCTGGCGTGATGACTAATCCGTATGGTGCGACTCACCGCTACGACTATGTGGCAATGCGCGGCTTTAATGACGGCTCGGTGGACAACCTGTTCCTCGACGGGCTGAAAATGATGGGTGACAGCGGCACCTATAGCAGCTTGCAGGTTGATCCATATTTCCTTGAGCGTATCGATATTCTAAAGGGCCCATCATCAGTGCTTTATGGTCGTAGCCTGCCGGGCGGTTTGGCGGCGATGACGACCAAGAAGCCAGAGTTTCAGTCCTCGGGGCAGATCCAGGCGACCGTCGGCAGCAATAACAAGAAAGGCGTTGGTTTCGACTTTACCGGGCCATTGGATGATCAGCAGCGCATTGCCTATCGCCTGATTGGGTTGGTCGACAGCGCCGACACTCAATTCGATTATGCCGATGAAGAGCGCTACGCCTTGATGCCCAGTGTTTCTATCGACTTCAGCGAAGATACCAATCTGACCTTGCAGGCGTATCTGCAGAAAGATCCGAATAGTGGCTACCACGGCGGTCTGCCAGCAGAAGGCACGATCAACCGTCACGCTGGGCGTTATATCTCAGAGCACTTTTTTGAAGGTGAGCCGGATCAAGACAGCTTTGAGCGTGAGCAGCAGATGTTTGGCTATCAGTTCGAGCATCGCTTCAACGACACTTGGTCGGCGCGGCAGAATTTCCGCTATCAAACCTCGGATGTCAGTGCTGAGCAGGTGTATGCAGCAGGCTGGGCCAGCGATACTGAACTGTATCGCGCTTATACTGGCGCCGACGAAAAGCTGCATGCCTGGATTATCGACACGATGCTTCAGGCCGAATTTAATACCGGCGCTGCGCAGCATACTGTGGTCACTGGTTTTGACTATCAACGGCGCAAAACTCGGGTTGATTACACCGCTGGCACTGCCAGCAACATTGATGCGTTCGACCCGATCTATGGTGGCACTGTGACAATCAATCCGGCATGGTCGAGCAGTGCCACGCGTCGTCTTGAGCAAACTGGCGCGTATTTGCAGGATTTGATTGCCCTGGACAACTGGCGCTTCTCGCTGGGCATGCGTCAGGACTGGGTTAAGGTTGAGTCGGAAGACGAAATCTACGGTGGCACCAGCAAGGATGAGCCCAGCCAGTTCACCGGTCGTGCTGGCGTGCTGTATCTGTTTGATAACGGTGTGGCGCCGTACGTGAGTTATTCGGAGTCGTTCAATCCGAATGCCTATGCCGACCAGGACGGCAACCCGCTGGCACCTACCGAAGGCAAGCAGTGGGAGTTTGGTTTGAAGTTCCAGCCCAATGGTACGGACGACCTGTACACCGCAGCGCTGTTCCATATCGATCAGGAAAACCTCGCAACCAAAGCAGCCGATGAAGACTTCTACCGCCCAGTCGGCGCTGTTCGTTCGCAAGGTCTTGAGCTGGAAGCCCGCCTGCAACTGACCGATGCCTTGCGCCTGCTGAGCAGCTACACCTACACCGATATCGAATACTCTAAATCGATAATCAGTACCGTCGACCCAACGCTGGATAATAAGGGCAACTCACCCACCCAGGCGGCCGAGCACATGGCCTCGATGTGGCTCGACTATAGCTTCCTTGGCGGTAGCCTCAATGGCTTGAAAGTCGGGGCTGGTGTGCGTTATGTCGGCGACAGCTGGGCAGATGCCGAGAACACGCTTGAGGTGCCGTCCTACACTTTGGTTGACGCATCCGTGGGTTATGACCTTGGTCAGCTGGGCTTGCAAGGTGTGGATGTACGGTTGAACGCCAACAACCTGAGCAACGAAAAGTATGTAGCCTCTTGCGGCAGTCTTGACTACTGCTACTTCGGTGAAGAGCGCAACGTCACCGCGACGGTTAGTTACAGCTTCTGATGCTGCTGACCCAGCGCCGGGGCTTTCCGTTCCGGCGTTGGTTAGTTTGAATCATGCGCTGGGCGAGTGCTGATTTATTTTCCTTGCTCCAGCGGTTTTGCTGCCGCGCTGACGATTTAGTCGGTGTTATGGCCGGTATCTCACCTTGTTTGCCTAGCAAGCGCTTGGTATGGTCGAAAGAAATGGCGAGCACCACTCATGACCAGCATGCACGACTATTTCGACGACTCCCATCGTTTGGTTCGCGATACCGTCCGACGTTTTGTTGAACGCGAAATCCTTCCGCATATCGACGAGTGGGAAGAGGCCGGTGAGTTCCCGCGCGAGCTTTACCAAAAGGCAGGTGCCGCCGGCATTCTGGGAATTGGCTATCCGGAACACTTTGGTGGCAGTCACGAGGGCGATGTATTCGCGAAAGTCGCCGCCAGCGAAGAGTTGATGCGTTCTGGCTCAGGCGGCTTGGTTGCCGGGCTAGGCTCGCTGGATATCGGCTTGCCGCCGGTGGTCAAGTGGGCCAAGCCAGCCCTGCGTGATCGTGTGGTGCCACAGGTGCTTGCCGGTGAGAAGATCATGGCGCTCGCGGTTACCGAGCCATCTGGCGGTTCTGATGTTGCCAACCTGAAGACCCGTGCCATCCGTGACGGCGACTATTACTGCGTGACTGGCAGCAAGACCTTTATCACCAGCGGCGTTCGCGCTGACTATTACACGGTTGCGGTGCGCACCGGTGGCGATGGTTTCGGTGGGGTCAGTTTATTGCTGATCGAGAAGGGCACGCCCGGATTCAGCGTCGGCCGTAAATTGAAGAAGATGGGGTGGTGGGCCTCGGATACAGCAGAGCTGTTTTTTGACGACTGCAGGGTGCCGGTCGAGAACCTGATTGGCTCAGAAAACATGGGTTTTGCCTGCATCATGGCTAACTTTCAAAGTGAGCGTTTAGCATTGGCGATCATGGCCAACATGACCGCCCAGTTGGCGCTTGAAGAGTCTTTACAGTGGGCGCGCGAGCGACAAGCGTTCGGTAAGCCGATAGGCAAATTCCAGGTACTCAAGCATCGCCTTGCTGAGATGGCGACGCAGCTGGAAGTGTCGCGTGAGTTTACCTATCGACAAGCTGCGCAAATGGCTGCGGGCAAAAGCGTGATCAAAGAAATCTCCATGGCCAAGAACTTCGCCACCGATATTGCCGACAAGATCACCTATGACGCCGTGCAGATACTCGGCGGTATGGGGTATATGCGAGAAAGTCTGGTCGAGCGTTTGTACCGCGACAATCGGATTCTTTCGATTGGCGGCGGCTCGCGTGAAATCATGAACGAAATCATCAGCAAGCAGATGGGGCTGTAACGGCTGTGGGTGCGACAACGCGCTGCTTTCCAATAACCACATATCCGCGCCGCACATGGCGGACAGAACCGTGGGCAAAACATCTCCCGCGTAGGGTGTGACAACGCGAAGCTTGTCCACCAAATTGTGTGCAAAAACCTGAATATCTGCGGGAGAGTGGTGGGTGAAGAAGCATCACCCTACGAGAGCGTCATTCAGTCATCAGGTTACTAATTAGCTGGCGCTGCGCAGGCGGGCGAGGTCACGCAGTGGCGGAGCACCAAACAGCCGGCTGTACTCGCGGCTGAACTGTGATGGGCTCTCGTACCCCACCTTGTAACTTGCCGCCGAGGCTTCAATCCCTTCGCAGAGCATTAGCCGCCGGGCTTCTTGCAAGCGCAGTTGCTTCTGATATTGCAGTGGGCTCAGGGCCGTGACTGCTTTGAAGCGGTGATGCAGGGTTGATTGGCTGAGGTTAACTTCGCGCGCCAACTCCTCAATCCGCAACGGGGCGGTGTAATTGCAGTTCAGCCAATCAATGGCGCGGGAAATTCGGTGGCTTTGACTGTCGTTAATCACAATCGCATGCAACTGATGGCCTTGGTCACTGTGCAATAACCGATAGAAAATTTCACGCAGCACCAAGGGGGCGAGAATATTGATATCGCGAGGCGTCTCCAGCAATTGCACCAAGCGAATGACTGCATCCAGTAGCGGCAAGTCTACCCGGTCCAGGTACAAACCCCGGCGTGGGCCGCTATTAGGCACCCCGATTGGACCCGTGTCGGCAATCAGGTTGCTGACCAGTGCTGGGTCGATATCAAGGCGCAGGCACAGATAAGGTTTCTCCGGCGTAGCTTGAGTGACATGTCCTGTGACCGGCAGGGGGACTGATGCAACCAAGTAGTTGAGCGGATCGTACTGATAGATTTCATCAGCCAAGCGCACTTCTTTACGGCCTTGGGCGATGATGCACAAGCTTGGCTTGTACAGCACCGGCATCGGCTTGGACGGCTGATCGGCACGGGCCAGAAATACGCCTTTTATTGCCGTTTCAATAAGGTCTTCCGCTGGCACTAAGCGGCTTATGAGTGATGCCAGTTGGTCTTGGCGTTGGGCAAGTAACTGGGGTGTTTGTTCGAGGCTGGTCATGGCATGTCTCTCGGTCAGTGCACAGAGCTTAGCTCGGCAGATCAGGCAATTGGAGACATGAGATAAACGAATGCAGGAATAGGCAAAAATTGGCTCTTAACAGGCAATTGAGGCTTATATGCCAGAGCTTTATGCTTCGTTAGCTGATCGGCGCTCATCCAAAAAGTTTTAATCGTGCAGTTTTAGGCAATAACTATCCAGTAATTGGCTACCGGCAACAGCACCTGGCTGAGTAATCTTAGCTACAGGGTAATGCCCAGCTATCTAAGCGCAGTGCAAAGCTGGCGCAAAATTCCAGCAGATGTGACATCTGCACCGAACAAGCTTTTGCCGAAGCGGCATTACCCAGGCTAATCAGCATTCACTACAGAGTATGCAAAGTGATTAGCGTGAATGAGTGCCGAGGCTTTTACCCATAACCATGTATTTGGCATATGCCGCTCAGCGCAACTTGATTTATCAGTCTGAGTAGCAGCGGTTATTACATAAATGGAGAGCGAAATGACGACTTATCAGCGCGCCCTGATTCGGGCAAACAATGGTTGCGATGAGATGCTCGGGGCATACTTGTGCCAAGCTTTTGATCAGGCATCGTCTATTGCCGGTTGCACAGCTTTCGCTATAGAAGTCGATCCGCAGTTCAGCGCCAGTTGGCAGCTCAGTGCTAGCTGGGAGTCGACAGAAGCCATGCAAGCATTTATTGGTGGTGAGCAACTTGCTCAGGTTCTGAGCCATGCCTTGCAACAAGGCTGGATACGCGAAATTAACTGCAACGTGCCGTACAGCCGCGCAGCAGCTTAGTAAAACCGCGCCTCAGGCTTGCACAACCAAGGCCTCAAGGTGGTCGATAATATCGTCTGGTTTCAACACCAAGACATCACTCTCAAGTGCATCAAGAATGACCTCGGCAGTGTTGCCGACCAAAGCACCTGAAATCCCGGTGCGTGCAACAGTACCAATGACCGTCACCGCTGCGCCGAGGTTGTGCGCTGTCAGCGGGATCAACGAGTCGGCAGGACCTTCGGTGATGTGCAAGCGATCTTCACTGATGTCGTATTCAGCCTGGAACTCTCTGCAGGCGGCACGATAGCGCGCTTCGATGGTTTCTTTGAGTTGAAATGTTGGGTCTGCGGCTGAAAGCATAGGCGTTGGGTGCGCGCTGATTACATGCAGCTTGGCATGGGCAAGACCCGCAATATCGAAGCCATGGCTGATAATCCCAGAGTGCAGCGCCTGATGCTCGTGATCCGAGTTGCCCACATCGACGGCGGCCAGCACTATGCCGTTGGTCCAGGGGCGGTCGGTCTTAACCATTAGCACCGGGCTAGGGCAATAGCGAAGCAGTTTCCAGTCGTCAGGTGTGAGGAGGGCGCGCTTGAGCGGGTTGTCTGGCAGGTGTTGTTTAATGACCAAGCCACAGCCTTCGGCCTGCTGCTCAGTGATGATGGTGTTGTGCAGGCTGCCACGCCAGACTTGGTTGCTGCTTATACTAAAACCTTCGTCAATCATCACGTTGCTCACATCTGCGAGTAACGCCGAGTGGTCTCCTTTATTGCTGCACACCAGCAGGTGTAAGTGAGAACCGGTGACGCCTGCAATCAACTTGGCGCGCTTCAGCGCTAGACCTTCCGGCAATTGGGGGTCGATCACAACGAGGATGCTACGGATTGCTTGCATGACTATCTCCCAGAGAATCGGCACATCTTCATCAACTATAGATGCATCTTGCGCGCTGTGTAGTTGATGCAAATCAATCTGCTGGGCTGGTTGTTTGCTGTGGCATTCGTATAATGTGCCGCCGGTATTTACGCCGGTATCGCCTTTGATTGTTGTGAACCTATGCATCTGCTAGTCAAAATTGATTGTTTATCGCGTTCGAGCAGGCCTTCAGTGCCCGTTGCCGGGCTATTTTTGCCGTTCGTGTTTAACGCTCAGGAGCGTGTCTGTGCTGGCTGAGATCAATGAATTTCTGGGTAGCGAAACGCCGCAGGGCTGGATTGATGCTGCACTCAATCAGCAAGAGGTGATGCTGCTGGACCACAAAAACTGTGAGTTCAAAGCCGCATCAACAGCCTTGAGCTTGATTGCCAAATACAACAATCATGCAGACTTGATCGTCTATATGTCGCGTTTGGCGCGTGAAGAGTTGGTGCATCACGAGCAGGTTCTGCGCATTATCAAAAAGCGTAAAATTGCGCTGCGACCGCTATCGGCTGGTCGCTATGCATCGGGTTTGCGTGCTGCAGTGCGCAATCATGAACCGGTGAAGATGGTCGATACCCTAGTTGTCGGTGCTTTTATCGAGGCGCGTAGTTGTGAGCGTTTCGCCAAGATCTATCCGCATTTGGATGAAGAGCTTGGCAAGTTTTACTACGGCTTGCTCAAGTCGGAAGCGCGGCACTACCAGCACTATCTTAAGTTTGCCTATCAGTTCGGTGAAGCGGCAGACGTTGACAAGACTATCGTGCGGGTCAGGGAGATTGAGCAGCAGCTGATCGCCAGCCCTGACACCGAATTCCGCTTTCACAGTGGCGTTCCCACTGGCTTATAAATAGCGTTAGCCCCCCTCTAAAACGATGCTTTCAGCTGCAAGCCCTGGCTTGCAGCTTTGTTGCGCCTAAAAAAAGTGCTACAAAGTGTTTGGCAATATAGCTGCCTAGGCAGTAATATCTCAGGCATTCTCTGCCTAGGCAGCTTTTTGGGTGCGCAATGAGTAATCCAACCCCGCCATTATTTCCTTTTTCTGTGATGGGCCTGTTGATCGGTCGTACTGCTTTGCTGAAGGACCAGATTCTGGACCGTAACTTGGAGCCTTATTCGGTCACGGCAGCGCAGTTCAAGGTGCTGATCATGATTGCCCATTTTGGGGTTGATACACCTGCGGAGCTGTGTCGCCAACTGTCGTTAGACAGCGGAGCGATGACCCGCATGCTTGATCGACTTGAGCAGAAAGGACTGATTATTCGACGCCGTTGTGCGGCTGATCGACGCCAAGTGCGTTTGGCGTTGCCGCAAGAAGGTCAGGCATTGGCGGATTTGCTGCCGAAATTTGGTGCTGATGCGATGGATGAGTTACTCGGTGCTTTGACGCCTGAGGAGCACGCCACGCTCGAGAGAATCCTCAAGAAAATACTGTTCAGCGCAGGAGACGTTATCACCATGCAACGTTTAGGTGACTCGCAATGAGTCGCGCATTCAAACAGCAATTTACCGTTGCACTGCTGGTGCTGAGTATGGCCGGCTGTGCCAATTATAAGGGGCTCAATACCTCGGCGACGGGCATCGATGCCAATGAGTTGCAGGCGCAGGAATCGCTAAATGATGTCAAGGTTTCGCCCGTCGCCTGGCCTAAAACTGATTGGTGGAAAAACCTCGGCGATGCGCAGCTCAATAGGCTGATTGAAGAAGCTCTGAAAGACAGTCCTGATTTACAACTTGCTGAGGCGCGTGCGCATCAGGCCAGTGCTGCGGCCTATGCTGTTGATGCCTCGCGCATGCCTGAAATTGATGCACAGGCTGGTGTCAATCGTTCACGTTTGGCCCGTGACCAGGATCCTATGGGTGAGGGCGGCCGCTACAGCACGTTGCGCACCGCAGCGATCGACTTCAATTACACCTTCGATTTATGGGGCGGTCAGCGTGCCGCGTGGGAGGCCGCATTGGGTCAAGCCCGCGCAGCCGAAGTCGATCAAAAAGCTGCGCAACTGACGCTTGCCGCTGATGTGGCCCGCGCTTACAACAACCTCGGCCAAGCGCATGTGCTGCATGATTTGGCTGTTGAAGACCTCAAGCGCACCGAGCAAATGGTCAGCCTGGGCAAGCGACGTATGGACGCTGGGATCGACAGTATTTATCAGTACCAGCAATCCGAGAGTCTTGCCGCCAGCTCCAAAGAGCAGCTGTTAGCGTCAGAAAAGAATCTGCAAAGCGCCAAGATCGCTTTGGCTGTTCTGCTCGGCAAGGGGCCTGATCGTGGTCAGCAAATTGCCCGTCCAACCATTTTGCAGGCCAGTGCAGTGGCTTTGCCCAGTCAGTTGCCAGCGGAGTTGTTGGGCCGACGTCCAGATATCGTCGCATCACGCTGGCGAGTCGAGGCGGCGAGTAAAAGCATTGATGCGAGCAAAACACGCTTTTATCCCAACCTCAATCTGAGTGCTTCCGGCGGTGTTGAGTCACTGTTGGGCGATGCCATGTTTGGCAATGCCAGCCGTTTCTTCTCGATAGGGCCGACTTTGTCACTGCCGCTGTTTGATGGAGGCCGTCTGCGTGCGGATCTGGATGCCCGTGATGCTGACTACGATCTGGCTGTCGCTCAATACAACAAGAATCTGGTGCAGGCGCTGGGTCAGGTGAGTGACACGATCAACCAACTGCGCTCGATCGATCAACAGATCAGCTCACAGACCGTTGCCGCCAAGATTGCGCAGAACTCTTACGACACCGTAGCTGATCGTTATGGCTCGGGCGTTGGCAATTATCTCGATGTGCTGAGCATTGAGCAGCAGTTGCTGGCTGCCCAGCGCCAACTGGCCAATCTCAATGCCGAACAAATCAACTTGTCGATCCTGCTGATGGAGGCGCTCGGTGGTGGTTTTCAACCCGACAACGTAACCCTCGGTAGCACTTCGATAAACGCGCACGCCACCGCGCCGCTCACTGAATAATTAAGGGTAACTTGCCATGGCTACAGTCACTCATTCTGAATCCGCTGAAAACCAACAAGCGACTGATGCGGGCAATCAGCGTAAGCGCAAAAAATGGTTGTTTGTACTGTTGATCGCAGTCGTTGTCGGCGGCCTGTGTTTTTGGGGATGGTACGAGTTTTACGGGCGTTGGTATGAGAATACCGACGATGCCTACGTAAACGGTAACGTTGTTGAGATCACCCCATTGGTCACCGGTACTGTTGTCAGCATAGGTGCCGACGATGGCGACTTGGTGCATGAAGGCCAAGTGCTGATTAACTTTGACCCAAGCGATTCGCTGGTCGGGCTGCAAAGTGCCGAAGCAAATTTGGCGCGCACTGTGCGGCAGGTTCGCGGCTTGTACAGCAATGTAGATGCGATGCAGGCGCAGGTTCAGGCGCAAAAGACCGCCGTGCAAAAAGCAAAAAAAGACTACCAGCGCAGGCAAAATCTGGCTTCTGGCGGGGCGATCTCGCGTGAAGAGTTGTCCCATGCAAGCGACGCGTTGACATCGGCGCAAAGCGCGCTGAATAACGCGCAGCAGCAGCTCAACAGCACCCGGGCATTGGTTGATGACACGGTGATCTCCTCGCATCCGGATGTGCTTTCAGCGGCAGCAGATTTGCGTCAAGCCTACCTCAACAATGCGCGTAGCGCCTTGATCGCACCAGTTACCGGCTATGTTGCCAAGCGTACGGTGCAACTGGGCCAGCGGGTGCAGCCGGGCACACCGATGATGGCTGTCGTACCACTTAATCAATTGTGGATCGACGCCAACTTCAAAGAAACACAGCTAAACAACATGCGTATTGGCCAGTCAGTCGAGATCAACAGTGACCTGTACGGGGATGACGTGACCTTTCACGGTACCGTCGACAGTCTGGGCGCCGGTACCGGGAGTGCTTTTGCCTTGCTGCCTGCGCAGAACGCCACGGGTAACTGGATCAAGATTGTGCAGCGAGTACCAGTACGTATCCATATCAATAGCGATGAGTTGGCCAAGCATCCGCTGCGAATTGGTTTGTCGACTGTAGTTGATGTCAATTTACATGATCAAAGCGGCCCGGTACTGGCCCAGCAGCCACCAGTCAAAGCGTCGTACAGCACCAATGTGTACAAGCTGCAATTGGCTGAGGCTGATGCCTTGATCAGTAAGTTGATTAAGGACAATAGCGAACCCGTTGCAAAGACTGCAGTGCGCTAACTCTCTCTGGGCCCGGTCTGGGTTAATCAGGCCGGGCCACTCTTTGTCAAAACATCTGCGCTTTAAGGAGTGGTGATGAGCTCTCAAGCTTCTTTCACGCCGCCCAGCTTGTTGCTTTGCACTATTGGTTTGTCATTGGCGACCTTTATGCAGGTCCTCGACACCACTATTGCCAACGTGGCGCTGCCGACTATTGCCGGTAACCTTGGGGTGAGTTCGGAGCAGGGTACCTGGGTTATTACCTCGTTCGCTGTAAGCAACGCGATTGCCTTGCCGCTTACCGGCTGGCTGAGCCGCCGTTATGGTGAAGTGAAGTTATTTGTCTGGGCCACATTGTTGTTCGTGCTGGCTTCATTTCTCTGCGGTATTTCCCGCTCGATGCCTGAGCTGGTGGGTTTTCGCGTGCTCCAGGGTTTAATGGCCGGGCCGCTTTACCCGATGACGCAAACCCTGTTGATTGCTGTGTATCCACCCGCGAAACGGGGGATGGCATTGGCACTGCTGGCAATGGTGACGGTGGTGGCACCGATTGCCGGGCCGATTCTCGGCGGCTGGATAACCGACAGCTACAGCTGGCCATGGATCTTCTTTATCAATGTGCCAATCGGTTTATTTGCAGCCTTTGTCGTCACCCAGCAAATGCGTAAGCGCCCGGTCGTAATCAGCCATCAACCGATCGATTACATCGGCTTGCTGACCCTGATTATTGGTGTCGGTGCCCTGCAAATCGTACTCGACAAGGGTAATGACCTCGATTGGTTCGAGTCGAACTTTATCGTGATAGGCACGCTGGTTTCGGTGATTTCGCTGGCGATATTTATTATTTGGGAGATGACCGACCGTCATCCGATCGTTAATTTGCGGTTGTTCGCTCACCGTAACTTTCGTATCGGCACAATTGTTCTGGTTGGCGGCTATGCAGGTTTTTTCGGCATCAACTTGATCCTGCCGCAGTGGCTGCAAACGCAGATGGGATATACCGCTACCTGGGCTGGCTTGGCTGTGGCGCCACTGGGTATTTTGCCGGTATTGATGTCACCGTTCGTGGGCACCTATGCGCATAAGTTCGATTTGCGGATTCTTGCCGGTATCGCATTCTTGGCGATTGGCATGAGCTGCTTTATGCGCGCAGGTTTCAACTCGCAAGTTGATTTTCAGCACATCGCGATGGTTCAGCTGTTTATGGGTATTGGTGTCGCGCTGTTCTTTATGCCGACGTTGAGTATCTTGCTGTCGGACTTGCCACCTGACCAGATTGCCGATGGTTCTGGGCTTGCGACATTCCTGCGCAACTTGGGCGGTAGCTTTGCCGCATCGCTGACGACTTGGATCTGGATTCGCCGCTCCGAGGTGCATCACGCTTACTTGAGTGAGCATATCAGTGCGTACGACCCGGTAACGCGTCAGGCGCTGGATCAACTCGGCGGGGCCAATTTGCAGTCGTATGCTCAGTTGGAGCAGACCTTGACCAGCCAAGCCTATATGGTCTCGACCGTGGACTATTTCACCCTGATGGGATGGATGTTTATGGGCCTGATATTACTGGTGTGGTTGGCCAAGCCACCCTTTGCAGCCAAGGCAGGGCCAGCGGCGGCGGGGCATTAATCAAGCTGGTTTTGGTGTTACAGGAAACGCTGCGGTTGCAGCGTTTTTGTCAGGTGTCGAAATTGAAAGCAGCTTGATTAAAACCGCTTTCATCGACTTGCAAGGCCCAGCCTTGGCGGTCCCAGTCTCCGAGGACGATGCGTTTTGCTGATTCACCGTTAACCAGCAGTTTGTGCACAGCTGGACGATGAGTGTGCCCATGAACCATGGTTTTGACCCCGTGTTGGGCCATGACCCGGCTGACTTCATCGGGGGTGACGTCAACAATGTCACTGGCCTTCATCCGGGTTTGTGCTCGGCTTTCATTGCGCAGCTTGCGGGCGAGCTTATGGCGGGTATTAAGCGGTAAGTTTCGCAGAATCCATAAACTCAACGGGTTGCGCAGATACCGGCGCATGCGCATGTAGTTTTCATCGCGGGTGCACAGGCTGTCGCCGTGCATCAGCAAGACGGGTTCGCCGGCCATCTCGACCACGCAAGGGTCGCTGAGCAAGGTGCAGCCAGCTTCACGACAAAAGCGCTTGCCGATCATGAAGTCACGGTTACCATGCATTAAAAAGATCGCTGTACCGCTGTCGCTCAGTTGTTTAAGCGCATCGGCAATCGAACGTTGAAATGGGCTGATTGCATCATCGCCAACCCAGACTTCAAAGAAATCTCCAAGGATGTACAGCGCCTCAGCCTGGCGTGCGCGAGTGCTGAGGAAATGCAGAAACGCCCGGGTAATATCCGGGCGCTCCTGTTCAAGGTGTAGATCTGAGATCAGTAAGATCACTCAACGATCTCTGCACGCTCGATGATGACGTCTTCAACCGGAACATCCTGGTGGCCAGACTTCATAGTGGTTGGCACGCCTTTGATCTTCTCGACCACGTCCATGCCGTCGGTGACTTCGCCGAACACGGTGTAGCCCCAGCCTTGCACGGTTGGAGCGGTATGGTCGAGGAAGGTGTTGTCAGAGACGTTGATGAAGAACTGGGCAGAAGCCGAATGTGGCTCCATGGTACGAGCCATTGCAACGGTGCCTACCTTGTTGGATACGCCGTTGTTGGCTTCGTTCTTGATGGTTGCGCGGGTCGGCTTCTGCTTCATGCCCGGCTCAAAACCGCCGCCCTGGACCATAAAGTTGCTGATCACGCGGTGAAAAACGGTACCGTCGTAGTGACCGCTCTTTACGTATTCTTCAAAGTTGGCCACGGTTTCTGGTGCTTTATCAGCAAACAGGGTGAGGGTGATAACGCCGTGGTTGGTGTGCAGCTTGATCATGAGAGTAATCGCTCTATCGAGTTAAGCAGGAGGCCATATCACGCTGGCTTGCCAGCCATGCAGGCCCTTGAAACTACTGTGTCAGATTGTTGCAGGGGCGCAATAAATCAACGCTGTTGCAGCCTTGTTGGCCATGTTTTTCGTGTGTTTTTGCATAAGCCCATCGGTGCCATATGCATTGTAAACGTAACTTAAGTGCTACGCAGCGCAAATGAACTGGTTTCAAGGCCTGTCAGGGGGTTGACAGCTTCGGCTATGATAGGCGCTTTGCAATTGCTGGAAAACCATCACCTCAGTCATTACCGCGCAGCGTTGGGTTATCGTTTTTTGCTGTTTTGATGCTCGATAGCACCGATACAGGGTTGTAACGTTCGGTTTGGATACTGGTCTGGTGGTTTCAACGCATTCATTGTTTTAGTCGGCCGATGCTACGCCGCGCACCTGCATGATCAAGGACACCATGAGCAAGTTAGAGACTCCCGCCGCAACGAACTTCCTTCGCCCAATCGTCCAGTCTGACCTGGAGTCAGGTAAGTACGCGAAGGTTATTACCCGTTTTCCGCCGGAACCTAACGGTTACCTGCATATTGGTCACGCTAAATCTATTTGTCTGAACTTCGGTTTGGCCAAAGAGTTTGGCGGTGAGTGTCATTTGCGTTTTGATGACACCAATCCAGCCAAGGAAGATCAGGAATACATCGATGCGATCAAGCAGGACGTGCAATGGCTAGGCTTTCAGTGGGCTGGCGAGGAGCGTTACGCCTCCAATTACTTCGACCAACTGCATGACTGGGCTGTAGCGCTGATAAAGTCGGGCGACGCTTTTGTCTGCGATCTGTCGCCAGAAGAGTCGCGAGCCTACCGTGGCAATCTGACTGAGCCGGGCAGGAACAGCCCGTTCCGTGATCGCTCGGTTGAAGAAAACCTGGATCTGTTTGCGCGCATGAAAGCGGGTGAATTCGCTGATGGCGCGCGCTCGCTGCGGGCGAAAATTGATATGGCGGCGCCGAACATCAATCTGCGCGACCCGATTCTCTACCGTATTCGCCATGCGCATCACCACCAGACCGGCGACAAGTGGTGCATCTACCCGAGCTATGACTTCACTCACGGTCAGTCGGATGCCATCGAAGGCATTACCCATTCGATCTGTACCCTTGAGTTTGAAGATCATCGTCCGTTGTATGAGTGGTTCCTGGCGCGTTTGCCTGTGCCAGCGCAGCCGCGTCAGTATGAGTTTGCTCGTCTCAACCTCAACTACACCATCACCAGCAAGCGCAAGCTCAAGCAATTGGTTGATGAAGGCCATGTAAACGGTTGGGATGACCCGCGTATGTCGACTCTGGTTGGCTATCGTCGTCGTGGTTACACGCCTGCATCAATGCGCAACTTCTGCGACATGATCGGTGTCAACCGCGCCGGTGGCGTGGTGGATATTGGCATGCTCGAGTTCGCTATTCGTGAAGATCTCGACGCCAATGCTGCACGCGCGATGTGCGTGCTCAAGCCGCTGAAAGTGGTTATCACCAATTACCCAGAAAACGAGGTGCAAATCCTCAGTCTGGCACGTCATCCGAAGCAGGATATCGGCACCCGTGAGCTGCCGTTCGCGCGCGAGATATACATCGACGCTGGCGATTACGATGAGAACCCGCCAAAAGGCTACAAGCGTCTTGAGCCAGGCGGCGAAGTACGCCTGCGTGGCAGCTACGTGATTCGTGCCGATGAAGCGATCAAAGATGCCGACGGCAATGTTGTCGAGCTGCGTTGTTCCTATGATCCAGACACACTGGGCAAGAACCCGGAAGGCCGTAAGGTCAAAGGGGTTGTGCACTGGGTTCCAGCCGATGCCAGCGTTGAGTGTGAAGTGCGTCTGTATGACCGCTTGTTCCGCTCTGCCAGCCCTGAGAAAGCAGAAGAGGGCAGCAGCTTCCTCGACAATATCAACCCTGGGTCGCTGGTCGTGCTCAAAGGTTGTCGTGCCGAGCCATCGCTGGCTAATGCAACGGTTGAGGATCGTTTCCAGTTTGAGCGTGAAGGATACTTCTGTCTTGACTCGAAAGACTCCAAGCCGGATGCATTGGTGTTTAACCGCACCGTAACGCTGCGTGATTCCTGGGCTTAAACCCAGCGGGTAGTGCCGAGCGATAACCCAGTCTGCCACAGGCGTTTATTGCGCCTGTGGCCTTGGGTTGTCACTCCTGATTTTGTGGCTGAAAGGGCCGCGTTTAAGGATTTTTTATGCTGACCATCTACAACACCCTGAGCAAAACCAAAGAAGTGCTCAAACCGCTAGAAGGCAATCATGTGCGCATGTATGTCTGCGGCATGACGGTTTATGACTTCTGCCACATTGGTCATGCGCGGGTGATGGTTGCGTTTGACGTGATCGCACGTTGGTTGCGTCATCGCGGTTATGAGCTGACCTATGTGCGCAATATCACGGATATCGACGACAAGATTATTCGTCGCGCGCAAGAAAATGGCGAAGATTTTGAAGTGCTGGTTGAACGCATGATCGCTGCGATGCATGAAGATGAGGCGCGGCTTTCGGTGCTGCGCCCAGACATCGAGCCGCGTGCCACGGGCCATATTCCCGGCATGCATGAAATGATTCAAACCTTGATCGACAAAGGCTTTGCCTACGCGCCAGGTAATGGTGATGTTTACTACCGGGTCGGCAAGTTCGTCGGTTACGGCAAGCTGTCGCGCAAGAAGATCGAAGACCTGCGCATTGGTGCACGTATCGAGGTCGATGAATCGAAACAAGATCCACTTGATTTTGTTCTCTGGAAAGGCGCCAAGCCGGGTGAACCTAGCTGGATGTCGCCATGGGGCGCGGGTCGGCCGGGTTGGCATATCGAGTGCTCGGTGATGTCCACCTGCTGCCTGGGCGAGACATTCGACATTCACGGTGGTGGCCCTGATCTGGTCTTCCCGCACCATGAAAATGAGATAGCCCAGAGTGAGGCCGCTACCGGCAAGCTCTATGCCAATGCCTGGATGCACGCTGGAGCCGTGCGCGTTGATGGCGAGAAAATGTCCAAGTCATTGGGCAACTTCTTCACTATTCGCGAAGTGCTGGAAAAGTATCATCCTGAAGTGGTGCGCTACTTCTTGGTGTCGAGCCAGTACCGTAGCCCGATCAACTACTCAGAAGACAGCTTGAAAGAAGCCAAGGGCGCGCTGGAACGTTTCTATCACGCACTCAAGGGATTGCCTGAGGTTGCGGCTGTTGGCGGTGATACTTATGCCGAGCGTTTCGCTGACGCGATGGATGACGACTTCAACTCACCCGAAGCCTGCGCCGTATTGTTTGAAATGGTCCGCGAGATAAATCGTCTGCGCGATACCGACCTTAATGCTGCCGCAGGTTTAGCCGCTCGCTTGAAAGAACTGGCGTCTGTATTGGGTGTGCTACAACTTGAGCCTGAAGCATTCTTGCAAGCGGGCGCAGAGGGCAAGGTTGACGCCGCTGAGGTTGATGCACTGATAGCGGCGCGTCTGCAAGCACGTGCCGATAAAGACTGGGCTGAATCTGACCGTATCCGTGATCAGCTAACGGCCTTGGGTGTTGTGCTGGAAGACGGGAAGGGCGGTACTACTTGGCGCCTGGCTGAGTAAAGCACTCTTTACTGCTGCAAAAAAAGCCGCTTATGCGGCTTTTTTTGTGCCCAATTGACTCGGACAAAAGCGGAGTCCGTGTGATTTCAGCTTTGCTTTTATATCAGTGTCACTTAAAGACAAGCTGTTGTCGTCTTATGTCAATCTTGGATATTCAATAAAGCATTAGGCTGTCATTTGGATGGCACTGTAGCGCCAAGCGTATGCGCACTAATTGTTGATGCTAACAAGCTGCGTCAAGGCTGCTCAAAGGTAAGAGTCAAAGCGTTTTCTGTCGAGACTTAAGCGCGGGCTAACTAGGTATCAACTAGGTAGCCATGCACTCAACCGCGTCTGCAGTGCGTACTAATAATAATGATCGAAAGGGTTTAGCGATGACTTGGTTACGAATACGTCTAAAAACCATCGGCTCGGCAGCGCTGTTAGCGTCTTCTGTTTGCGCCGCCTCTCTGGTATCTGCCGCGGATAAACCCAACATTTTAGTGATCATGGGTGATGACATCGGCGTTACCAACATCAGCAAATACAGCCACGGAATGATGGGTTATCCGACGCCCAATATCGACCGTATCGCTAACGAAGGCATGATGTTTACCGATTACTACGGTGAGCAAAGCTGTACTGCTGGGCGCTCGGCCTTCATTACCGGCCAGCATCCTGTACGAACTGGTCTGACCAAAGTGGGCATGCCTGGCTCGACAATTGGTCTGCAAAAAGAAGACCCAACCTTGGCAGAGCTGCTAAAGCCGCTGGGTTACACAAGTGGCCAGTTCGGTAAAAACCACCTGGGCGATCGCGACGAATTCTTGCCGACTAATCACGGGTTTGATGAATTTCTCGGCAATCTTTACCACCTCAATGCTGAAGAAGCTCCAGAGGACGAGGATTGGACCAAGAACCCGGTTATCGATAAAGCCATTCGCCCGCGCGGTATTATTCACAGTACCGCTGATGGCAAGATTGAAGATCTTGGTCCGCTGAACCGTAAGCGCATGGAAACTATTGACCAAGAGTTCCTTGATGCTTCGCTTAACTTCATGGATAAAGCGGTTAAACAGGACAAGCCGTTCTTCGTCTGGTTTAACTCAACGCGCATGCATTACTACACCCACATCAAAGAAGAAACCAAAGGCATTTCGGGCCAGGGCTTCTATAACGATGGCATGGTTGAGCATGACGGCCAGGTCGGCGAGCTTCTAAAGAAGTTGGATGATCTGGGTGTCGCTAAAAATACCATCGTGATCTACACCACCGATAACGGTGTGCATTTCAATCAGTGGCCTGATGCCGGAATTACCCCGTTTCGTGGTGAGAAAAACACCAACTGGGAAGGCGGCTTCCGGGTTCCTGCAATCATTCGCTGGCCAGAAAACATCAAGGCGAACACTGTCTCCAACGAGATAGTCTCGGCCCAGGATTGGATGCCAACGCTTATGGCTGCAGCTGGCGTGCCTGATGTTAAAGAAAAACTGCTGAAGGGCTACACCGCTGGCGATAAGACCTTCAAGGTTCATCTGGATGGCTACAATCAACTGCCATATCTGCAGGGTAAAGAAGCTAAAGGGCCGCGGACTGACTTCTACTACTTCAGTGACGACGGTAAGTTGTTGGGCATGCGCGATGGCGACTGGAAGGTTGTTTATGCGGAACAGCGTGCGCACCGCTTTGATGTATGGCGCGACCCGTTCGTAGACCTGCGCGCACCAAAGCTGTTTAACCTGCGTCGCGACCCATTTGAGCGGGCTGACACCGACTCCAACAGTTATAACGTGTGGTGGGACAAGAAAGCTCAGTCGGCGATCTTTCCAGGGATTTTCCGTACGCAACAGTTCTTGATGACGTTCAAGGACTTCCCGCCACGTCAGCGTCCAGCCTCGTTCACCATCGACCAAATGGTTGAAAAGCTGATGAACTTCGAAGACAAATAAGCGGCCAAGAATTCTTGCGCTAGCTTGTTTAAAGGCACAAAAAAACCGCTTCCGAGCGGTTTTTTTGTGCCTTGGGTCTGGCCTTTATACTTTCAGGCCCTGCTCGCGTAGGCGCTTGTATAGCGTGTTACGGCTTACGCCAAGGTGCCGAGCAAGCTGAGAAACATTGCCAGCACAGGCCTGCAGTTTGTCGTTGAGATCAGCTGAATCATTCAGGTTTAGCGTATTGCTTGAGTTGAAGCTGTTCGCGGTCGGCATGTTCGCGGCCAATTCCGTCGGGTAGCTCACTGCCGATTGATGGGGGTGAAACTCTTCAAGAAAATCGTCTGGCAGATGCTCAATCTTAATCGGCAGATCATCTGCCATTGCCAACGCGACCTGAATCACGCTGCTGAGCTGGCGCAAATTACCGGGCCAGGGATGAGCGTTGAATACTTCCAGCACCTCGTTACTTAGACCGGCCCATTGCTGAGGTTCCCGGTGCTGCTGCCACAGGCGTTTGAACAAGGCAGCTTTATCGCTACGCTCGCGTAGTGGTGGTAATTCGAGGCTAAGCCCGTTGATGCGGTAATAAAGGTCTTGGCGGAATAGCCCTTGTTCAACATCATTGCGTAAAGGACGGTTCGTCGCTGAAATCAGGCGAATATCAACTGGATAACTTTCGCTACTGCCCAGCGGTTGTACGCAACGCTCTTGCAGTACGCGTAATAGACGGGCCTGGACCCGCGCAGGCATGTCGCCAATTTCATCGAGAAACAGCGTGCCTTTGTCTGCCTTGCGAATCAGCCCGCTGCTACCTTTTTGGTTGGCCCCGGTGAAGGCACCTTTCTCGTAGCCAAATAGTTCTGACTCAACCAACTCGCTGGGAATTGCTGCGCAGTTCACTGCAATAAACGCTTGTGTGGCACGGCTGCTGGCTTGATGCAGGGCTTTGACGAAGACTTCTTTGCCGACACCGGTTTCGCCATGAACCAACAAGGCAATGTCTTTCTCAATCAAGCGCTGGGCTTGCAGGATGGCTTTGTCGACTTTGACATCGCCCAAACTCAAGTTATCCAGCCTCAAGCTGTGTTCAGCAGGCGCTGAAGGAGCGGTTTTAGTCTGTGGGCGAAAATCACGCGCCTTAGGTGCTATTGGTTGTTCTGGCCGCGTGACCTGAGCATGGAAACGAAAGCGTCCGCCAGCTTTCAAGCTAAACGGCTGTCCGGAGGGTTGGTTGAGCAGTTGCCGCAGTGGCACATCGAATAAGGTTTCGATATTAACCAGTGCCAAGCTGGTGCCAAGGAGGTTGTCTGCCCGGCGGTTAGCCGATATCACCTGACCATTTTCATCAAACACCACAAGTCCAGCCCAAGGGCTTTCAAGATTATTGAGGCTGGTGTTGAACGTAAGCTGGAAGTAGTGCTGTTTGAATAGATTGAGAATCAGCCGGTTTTCGACTGACTGGCTCATCATCTTGACCATACCAAGGGTGTGCGATGGCGGCAGGTAACTGTCACTGGACACATCAAGCACCGCAACCACCTGACGCTGCTCATCGAAAATAGGCGAGGCTGAACCGGTCATAAACCGATTGGCCTTGAGGTAGTGCTCATCCTGCTGAATATGTACTGCTTGTGCGCAGCTTAGGGCGGTGCCAATCGCATTCGTCCCTGTTTGGCGCTCCTGCCAGCTGGCTCCGGTGACAAAGCCGCGACTGTGCTCCGCGTCAAGAAAGCGTTGATCGCCCCATGATTGCAGCACCTGACCTTGGTTATCCGCCAGCATTATCAAGCAGCTGGAGTTCGTCAGGATGTTGTCGTAATAGGGCAAGACTTCCTGGTGGGTTGTGACCACCAAACGTTGGTGGCGATCGAGCAAGGCGCTGATTTCGCCCTGTTCCGGCGAGCCAAAGCTGGGTGCTGTTTGATGAGTCAGGCCAAATTCACGGCAGCGTGACCAGGAATCTTCAACAATTGCTTGATGAGACAGTGTGCGAGCAGATTCAGCCATGTCAGGCAGTTCTCCGTTGCAGCATTTCTTATTGTTGTGGGTCTCGGTCTTTGCCGAGATATCTGAGTGTCGTTGATGACTGTTCAATGTCAACTTCTGAGTGTTCAGTTGTTCAGTTAACAGCTGTTCAAAACTGTTCAGTGCGAACCACTGAGCACATTCTGCGCATATGAATACCCATTACTAAACAACAAGATAGAACGGAATCCTACGAGCTGGCACGGACATCGCTTAGAGATGTGAAATGGCATAACAAAAAAGGAATAGCCATGTCACTTACGCTGGAACATGTCAGTCGTACGGTTGATAGCCAGGTTTACATCGACGATGCCTGTCTGAGTTTTGAACCCGGTTCATTCAATGTGTTGCTGGGGCGTACGCTGTCTGGCAAGACCAGTCTGATGCGGCTCATGGCGGGCCTTGATCGCCCGAGTAAGGGGCGAATCCTGATGAATGGGGCGGATGTCACCGCTATTCCAGTGCGCCAGCGCAATGTGTCGATGGTTTACCAACAGTTCATCAATTATCCGACGCTTAGCGTGTTTGAGAATATCGCCTCGCCATTGCGTCAGGCGCGTTGCTCGGAGGCCGAAATCGCTGAGAAGGTCCATGCCACGGCCAAGATGCTGCGGATCGAGGGCTTGCTTAAGCGCTTTCCATTAGAGCTTTCTGGAGGCCAGCAACAGCGCACTGCGATGGCCAGGGCGCTGGTTAAAGATGCATCGTTGATTCTCTTCGATGAACCGCTGGTTAACCTCGATTACAAGTTACGCGAAGAGCTACGCCAGGAGATGCGTGAGCTGTTTGCTGCGCGCCATACCATCGCCATTTACGCGACAACCGAGCCGAACGAAGCGCTGGCGCTTAGTGGTACCACAACTATTCTGCACGAGGGGCGGGTGATCCAGAGCGGTAATACGCCTGAGGTTTACCATCGCCCCCAGCAAGTGCTGGCGGCCGAGCTGTTTTCGGAGCCGCCGATCAATATGTTGCCAGGTCAGATTAGCGGCACCGAGGTCAGTTTTGCTGACACTGTGCATTTCCCTCTGACCCCCGACTTACAACAGCTTGAACAGGGTGACTACCGTTTTGGCGTGCGCCCAAGTCATATTGGGTTGATGCCTTCCAATGATGATGACCTGGAGCTTGCTGTCACGGTTGATCTTGCCGAGATAAGCGGCTCAGAGACCTTCTTGCATGTGCGCGCAGAACAGTTTTCCTTGGTGCTGCACCTTCCTGGAGTCCACGAGTACGACGTTGATACGCCGATTCTGATCTACATTCCAACCCACAAACTGTTTGTCTTTGATGTTCAGGGCCAGCTTAAGCAGGCACCGGCGCGGCGTACCGGGAGGGCTGCCTGATGGCTGAGATTCGCTTGCACAACCTTGCCCATAGTTACAGCAGTCAGCCAAAAACCGCTGGCGATTATGCGATTCGTGAGATGAATCATGTCTGGGAACAGGGCGGTGCTTACGCGTTGCTCGGGCCGTCAGGCTGCGGTAAATCGACATTGCTCAATATTATTTCCGGGCTGCTCAACCCTTCCCATGGCGAGGTGCTGTTTGATTCGAAAGTGGTCAATGCACTAACCCCGGAAAAGCGCAATATCGCCCAGGTTTTCCAGTTTCCGGTGGTGTACGACACCATGACGGTGTTCGATAACCTGGCTTTTCCGCTGCGCAATCAAGGCATGGCTGAGCCGCAAGTGCTGAGCAAAGTGCACGAGATTGCTGAAGTACTGGATTTACATCCGTTGCTGACGAAAAAGGCCAGCAACCTGACCGCAGACGAAAAACAAAAGGTTTCGATGGGCCGGGGCCTGGTGCGTGATGACGTATCGGCGATTCTGTTTGATGAACCACTGACGGTGATTGACCCGCATTTGAAGTGGAAGCTGCGGCGCAAGCTCAAGCAGATCCATGAGCAATTCAATATCACCATGGTCTACGTCACTCATGATCAGTTGGAGGCTTCGACCTTCGCCGACAAGATTGCGGTGATGTATGGCGGTCAAATCGTCCAGTTTGGTACGCCCCGCGAATTGTTTGAGCGGCCAAGTCATACCTTTGTCGGTTACTTCATCGGCAGTCCGGGCATGAACCTGATCGAGGTTGAACGCTGTGGCGACGGAGTCAAATTTGCTAATACTCACCTCAATCTCAGCGCGGCGCTCAATCAGCGCCTTGATTCACTTGACTATCAGCAGTTGAAAATCGGTATCCGCCCCGAGTTTGTTCACCTTTGGGATGTTGCGAGCAGCGATATACCAGACGCTGCATCGGCGGCAGATACCGCAGGCAGTGATGCCTTCAATGCCGACGTGGTTCACGTCGAAGACTTGGGTACTTACAAGATTCTGACCCTGGATCTGGATGGTCAGCCACTCAAAGTGCGCTTGCAGGAGGATCAAATCGTGCCTAAGCAGCGCGCTTCAGTCAGTTTTCCCGCGCAGTGGTTGATGGTTTACGCCGACGACTTTCTTGTGTCGGCAGACGTACAGGGGGCTCGCCATGAAAGTGCATAACAACAAAGCCTGGTGGCTGGTGCTGCCGGTGTTTCTGCTGGTGGCGTTCAGCGCTGTGGTGCCGATGATGACCGTGGTCAATTACTCGGTGCAGGATATTTTTGATTCATCCAGCCGGTTTTTTGTCGGCGTCGACTGGTTCAAGCAGGTGCTGCGTGACTCGCGTCTGCATGATTCTCTGCTGCGCCAGTTTATTTATTCCGGCTGCGTGCTGCTGATCGAAATTCCGCTGGGCATTGCAATCGCCCTGACCATGCCGACCAAGGGGCGCTGGGCGTCATTGTGCTTGATCGTGATGGCGATTCCGCTGCTGATTCCATGGAACGTTGTTGGCACCATCTGGCAGATTTTTGGCCGCGCTGACATCGGCTTGCTCGGTTGGAGCTTGAATGCGTTGGGTGTCAGTTACAACTACGCCTCCAACACCTCGGATGCGTGGGTCACTGTGCTGGTAATGGATGTCTGGCACTGGACCTCGTTAGTCGCGCTGCTGTGCTATTCCGGGCTGCGGGCGATTCCCGATGTGTATTACCAGGCTGCGCGTATTGACCGCGCATCATCCTGGGCGGTGTTCCGCCATATCCAACTGCCAAAGTTGAAGAGCGTGCTTCTGATCGCGGTGATGCTGCGCTTTATGGACAGCTTCATGATTTACACCGAGCCATTTGTGCTCACCGGCGGCGGTCCTGGCAATGCAACCACTTTCCTCAGTCAGACCTTGACCAAGATGGCGGTCGGCCAGTTCGACCTTGGCCCCGCCGCAGCATTCTCGTTGGTCTACTTCCTGATCATCTTGTTGGTGTCGTGGTTGTTTTATACCGCCATGACCCACACCGATAAGAACCGCTGAGGAGGCTGGCGATGATACGTAAACGCGTGGTTTTAGGGCTCTACATCTTGTTCTTGCTGGTGCCGATCTACTGGCTGGTGAACATGTCCTTTAAGAGCAATACCGAAATTCTTGGCAGTCTGACGCTCTGGCCCAACAGCTTTACGCTGGACAACTACAAGGTGATCTTCACCGATCCGAGCTGGTATCAGGCATACCTCAATTCACTGTATTACGTGAGTTTGAATACCCTGATCTCACTGGCGGTAGCGCTGCCAGCAGCCTATGCATTTTCCCGCTATCGTTTTCTGGGTGATAAACACCTGTTCTTCTGGCTGCTAACCAATCGCATGGCGCCGCCTGCAGTGTTTCTCTTGCCGTTTTTCCAGCTTTATTCATCGATTGGTTTGTTTGACACGCATATCGCCGTTGCCTTGGCGCACTGCCTGTTTAACGTGCCATTGGCGGTGTGGATCCTTGAGGGCTTTATGTCGGGAGTGCCCAAGGAGATTGATGAAACGGCTTATATCGACGGCTACAGCTTTCCTAAATTCTTTGTGAAGATTTTTATCCCGCTCATCGGTTCGGGGATTGGTGTGACGGCGTTCTTCTGCTTCATGTTTTCCTGGGTTGAATTGCTGCTGGCGCGAACGCTGACATCGGTTGATGCCAAACCGATCGTTGCGGTGATGACGCGCACGGTTTCGGCTTCGGGTATCGACTGGGGCGTGCTGGCCGCTGCGGGAGTTTTGACCATATTGCCGGGCATGTTGGTGATCTGGTTTGTACGCAACCATGTCGCCAAGGGCTTTGCCTTGGGCCGGGTATAAGGAGAAACCTATGGAATGGATGGCTTGGACACTACCGACAGCCTTGTTTTTCGGCGGTATCGGCCTGCTGTTGGTCGGTATGACTGTTTGGGAGCTGCGCTCACCCTGTGTTGAGCGCCGCGGTTTTTTACCTATTACCACCAGCCGTGGCGATCGCTTGTTTATTGGGCTTTTAGGCAGCGCATACCTGCACTTAATGGTGATAGGTGTGACTGACTGGAGTGTCTGGATAGCCTCAGCGCTGTCCGTGGTGTGGTTGGTTGCAGTAATGCGTTGGGGCTAACAAAGCGCGAGTAAACCGGCTTTTCTATAGCTTTAGTAAATACCCTGAGATGGAGGTCTCTATGTTCGAAAATAACAACAAAACCCGACATAGCATGGCGCTGGCAGCCTTGCTGGCGTTGTCCGGACTAAGTGGTGCGGCTTGGGCCGACGCCTACGAAGATGCGGCAAAAAAATGGATGGCAAGTGAGTTCAGTCCCTCGACACTCACGCCTGAACAGCAACTCGCCGAGCTCAAGTGGTTTATCAAGGCAGCCGAGCCGTTTCGCGGCATGACCATCAACGTAGCGTCTGAAACCATCGCCACCCATGAGTATGAATCCAAAGTGCTGGCCAAGGCCTTCAGTGAAATCACCGGGATCAAGCTCACGCACGACCTGATGCAAGAAGGCGATGTGGTTGAAAAGCTGCAGACTCAGATGCAATCAGACAAAAACATCTACGACGGTTACATCAATGACTCCGACTTGATCGGCACTCACTTTCGCTACGGAAAGGCTGTGGCAATCAGCGACATGATTGCCAACGAAGGCAAGGATTTCACCTCGCCAACCTTGGATCTGCCCGATTTTATTGGCATATCGTTCACCACTGGGCCAGACGGCAAGCTGTATCAATTGCCCGATCAACAGTTCGCCAACCTCTATTGGTTTCGCGCTGACTGGTTCGAGCGGGCTGACCTGAAAGCCAAATTCAAAGAAAAGTATGGCTATGAGTTGGGTGTGCCGGTCAATTGGTCCGCCTATGAAGACATTGCCAAATTCTTCTCTGAAGATGTCAAAGAGATCGACGGCCAGAAAGTCTATGGCCACATGGATTACGGCAAGAAAGACCCATCACTCGGCTGGCGCTTCACCGATGCCTGGTTCTCCATGGCTGGCGGCGGTGATAAAGGCTTGCCCAATGGCCTGCCGGTTGATGAGTGGGGCATTCGGGTTGACGGTTGCCGCCCAGTCGGCTCCAGCGTTGCGCGTGGCGGTGCAACCAACGCCCCAGCAGCAGTTTTTGCCACACAGAAATACGTCGACTGGCTGCGTCAGTACGCGCCACCAGAGGCGCAGGGCATGACCTTCTCTGAAGCCGGGCCAGTGCCAGCGCAGGGCAATATTGCCCAGCAAATATTCTGGTACACCGCCTTTACCGCTGACATGACCAAGCCTGGCTTACCGGTGGTCAATGCCGATGGCACGCCAAAATGGCGGATGGCGCCTTCTCCAAAGGGGCCGTACTGGGAAGAGGGCATGAAGCTCGGTTATCAAGATACCGGCTCATGGACGTTCCTCAAGTCGACGCCTGAAAAGCAGCGTCTGGCCGCTTGGCTGTATGCGCAGTTCGTCACCTCGAAAACTGTGTCGTTGAAAAAGACCCTGGTTGGCCTGACGCCGATTCGTGAGTCGGATATTAACTCGCAGGCAATGACTGACATTGCGCCGAAACTTGGTGGTCTGGTTGAGTTCTACCGCAGCCCGGCTCGTGTGCAATGGACGCCAACCGGTACCAATGTGCCCGACTACCCGCGTCTGGCGCAGCTCTGGTGGCAGTTTATCGCTGAGGCAGCCAGTGGCGATAAAACCCCGCAAGAAGCACTGGATGGTTTGGCCGCAGCTCAGGACACCATGCTCGGACGTTTGGAGCGAGCCAATGTGCTTGGTGAATGCGGGCCTAAGCTCAACGAGGCGCGTGATCCGCAATACTGGCTGGATCAGCCGGGCGCACCAAAGCCGAAGCTGGCCAATGAGAAACCTAAAGGCGAGACGGTTAACTATGCCGACCTGCTGAAATCATGGGAGCAGGCACGCAAGTAAGCCAATGCAAGGTCGTGAGGTTGATTGAGCCTCACACAAACAAAAACGGCAGACGTTAAGCGTCTGCCGTTTTTGTATACCTGCCGTGCTTAACTGCCGTGCTTATTTGTGCAGGTATTCTGCCGCGTGCAGGGTGTTTTCCAGCAAGCCAGCGCGGGTCATTGGGCCTACGCCGCCCGGCACTGGCGTAATCCAGCCTGCGCGGGGCAGGGCCGTCTCATAGACCACATCGCCAATCAGCTTGCCGTCTTGCTGGCGGTTGATCCCGACATCAATCACGATAGCGCCGGGTTTAACCCATTCACCTTTAACCAGCCCCGGTTTGCCAGCGGCAACAACCAACAAGTCTGCGTCACCCACGTGGCGAGCCAGGTCTTTGGTGAAGCGATGAGTAACGGTGACGGTGCAGCCGGCGAGTAACAACTCCATCGCCATTGGTCGACCGACGATATTCGAGGCGCCAACCACAACTGCATGTAAACCATACAGATCAACACCGGTGCTTTCGAGCAGGGTCATGATGCCTTTTGGCGTGCATGGGCGCAGCAGCGGCATACGTTGGGCCAGACGACCAATGTTGTACGGGTGGAAGCCATCGACGTCTTTATCTGGGCGGATGCGCTCAAGGATCAACGATGACTCAAGGTGTTCCGGCAGCGGTAACTGAACCAAAATACCGTCAATCGCCGGGTCTTCGTTTAATTGATCAATCAGTTCTGCCAGCGCGTCTTGGCTGGTGTCGGCAGGCAGGTCGTAGGCTTGCGAGATAAAACCTACTTCTTCACAGTCTTTACGTTTGTGCGAGACATAAACCTGAGAGGCTGGGTCGCTACCAACCAAGATCACTGCAAGGCCTGGCGCTCGCAGACCTTGCTGGCGCCGTTCGGCGACACGTGTGGCGAGCTGCTGGCGAATGCGGGTAGCGATCGCTTTGCCGTCAATCAGTTGTGCGGTCATTGCGCGTAGTTAACCAATAAGAGAGGGTGGAAAAAGGATGCGCATTCTCTCACGGAGCGGGCGTGAGGCAAAGGCGCTAAGCCACGAAATTCGTGTAACTCCTTTATCTCACTGATTTTTTTTGATTTTAGTGTTGACGGATATCGAAACCGCCATTAACATTCGCCCCGCTTGTCGAGCACAGCCAGTCGCTGGGTAAGACGGCAAACAAGCAGGCTGCTTAGTAATAAGCGTTTGTGAGGATGCCGAAAGCTTGAAGTCTGCTTGCAGATGGATAAGCGCCCGTAGCTCAGCTGGATAGAGCATCCGCCTTCTAAGCGGATGGTCGCAGGTTCGAGTCCTGCCGGGTGTACCATTTGGTATCTTTGGCTCAAGTTAGTTATATGGTGGGCGTAGCTCAGTTGGTAGAGCACAGGATTGTGACTCCTGTTGTCGTGGGTTCGATCCCCATCGTCCACCCCATATTGCTGAAGTAAGAGCCAGACATTATGTCTGGCTCTTATGTTTCAACCCTTGTTACGCGGACGTGGTGGAATTGGTAGACACACTGGATTTAGGTTCCAGCGCCGCAAGGTGTGAGAGTTCGAGTCTCTCCGTCCGCACCAATTAAGGTGCTGTTTTTAAAGCGAAAGCATTTAATTTAAAAGCAGTGTTAAGAAAGGCAGCCCAAAAGGCTGCCTTTTTTCGTTTCTGGGTATTAATTCGGGGTTGAACGCTAGTATGCGTGGGTGAATCCCTGTTCAAGGCTTGCGCGCTTCGCCTTGTGGTCGCGAGGTGCGCTCATGGTGTGTCGGGTGGTTCTCGGTTCACCTGATGTGACGACAAAGGCAGAAATAGCTTTTTTCCATTGGTCAATACAAAAGGTGTATTATGCGCCCCGGCTGTGCCCTAAAGGCTGTACTTGGTGAAACCATGGTGGCGTTTGGGGGAACACAAATACGCTGATTAACAAAGCGCAATGCCCGTATTCAAAGGCGTTGCTGCAGTGGTGGCCAGTGCATGAGCTCAAGACTCTGCATGCATGCCATCTATTAGTTATCTCCCGTTTGCCGCCTGCATCTAGGGTGACTTCTGTAAATTGACCCTCTAGAATGCATGCCCTTGATTTGGGGCTGGAAACAGTCGGCTTATATGTCTGTGCAACGAGGATTATCAATGCAAGTTTCTGTTGAAAACACTTCCGTACTCGAGCGTCGCATGACCGTCGGCGTACCCGTCGAGCGTATCGAGACCGAAGTCAACAAGCGTCTGCAGCAGACTGCTCGTCGCGCCAAGGTTCCTGGCTTCCGCCCAGGCAAAGTACCGATGAGCGTTATTCGTCAGCGCTACGAAGATTCTGCGCGTCAGGAAGCCCTGGGCGACCTGATTCAAGCGACCTTTTATGAGGCTGTTGTTGAGCAGAAGCTGAACCCGGCTGGCCAGCCTGCTGTAGAGCCTAAGTCGTTCGAAAAAGGCAAGGACCTCGAGTACGTTGCTACTTTCGAAGTTTTCCCTGAGTTTGAAGTGACTGGCCTCGACACTGTCGCTGTTGAGCGTCTGGAAGCTGACGTTGTTGATACTGACGTCGACAACATGCTGGACATCCTGCGTAAGCAGAACACCAGCTTTGAAGCTGTTGAGCGTGCCGCTGAAACTGGCGACCAGCTGACTATCGATTTCGTCGGCAAAATCGACGGCGTTGAATTCGCCGGTGGTTCGGCTAAAGGGACTCAGCTTGTTCTCGGTTCTGGCCGTATGATTCCTGGCTTTGAAGACGCTCTGGTTGGCGCTAAAGCTGGCGAAGAGAAAGTCATCAACCCGACTTTCCCAGAAGATTACCAAAACCTTGATCTGGCCGGTAAAACCGCAGAGTTCACCGTTAACGTGACTGCTGTTGCTGCGCCAAAGCTGCCTGAGCTGAATGATGATTTCTTCGCTCTGTTCGGTATTAAAGAAGGCGGCATCGACGGTTTCCGCGCCGAAGTTCGCAAAAACATGGAGCGCGAGCTGCGCCAGGCCATCAAATCCAAGGTTAAGAGCCAGGTGATGGACGGCTTGTTGGCTGCCAACCCAATTGAAGTGCCAAAGGCGCTGCTGTCGAGCGAAGTTGACCGTCTGCGCGTGCAGGCTGTTCAGCAGTTCGGTGGCAACATCAAGCCAGATCAACTGCCAGCAGAGCTGTTCGAAGAGCAAGCCAAGCGCCGCGTAGTGTTGGGCCTGATCGTTGCTGAGGTGGTTAAGCAGTTCGATTTGAAGCCAGACGACGCTCGCGTCAAAGAGCTGATCACTGAAATGGCTTCCGCTTACCAAGAGCCTGAGCAGGTTATTTCCTGGTACTACAAGAACGATCAGCAGATGAACGAAGTTCGTTCTGTTGTGCTCGAAGAGCAAGTTGTAGATACTGTTTTGCAGAAGGCTAATGTGACCGATAAAAAGGTCTCTTACGAAGAAGCTGTCAAGCCGGTGGAAGCTCCAAAAGCCGACTGATTTCTTTACCTCGTTCGAACACACCATAAGCCAGCCCTCGCGCTGGCTTATGCGTATTTGAAATATGACTATTTTTTAGGGAGCGAGTGCAAGAAATGTCCCGCAATCCTTTTATGCAACAAATGCCTGACATTCAAGCCGCTGGCGGCCTGGTTCCTATGGTTGTCGAGCAATCGGCCCGTGGCGAACGCGCCTACGACATTTATTCACGTTTGCTCAAGGAGCGAGTGATCTTCCTGATTGGTCCGGTCGAAGACTATATGGCCAACCTGGTTGCCGCTCAGTTGTTGTTCCTTGAAGCGGAAAACCCAGATAAAGATATTCATCTGTACATCAACTCGCCGGGTGGCTCGGTGACTGCGGGTATGTCGATCTACGACACCATGCAATTCATCAAGCCTGACGTATCGACCACCTGCATAGGTCAAGCTTGCAGCATGGGCGCGTTCTTGTTGGCTGGTGGTGCGGCAGGTAAGCGTCATTGCTTGCCGAACTCACGGATGATGATTCACCAGCCTCTGGGCGGTTTCCAGGGGCAGGCGTCGGACATTGACATTCATGCGAAGGAAATCCTTCACATTCGTCACCGTCTGAATACCTTGCTGGCTCATCACACCGGTCAATCGCTTGAAACCATCGAGCGTGACACCGAGCGCGATAACTTCATGAGTGCTGAGCGTGCGGCTGAATATGGCCTGATCGACTCCGTCATGATGAAGCGTGACATGCCAGCCTAAGCAGTTCTGATGAGGGTGGTTGGTCTAACTAACCACCTGTGGACTTGAAAAAGCCCACGTTTGCCTTCATCTTGTGTTTCAAGCCTACCGTATTGGATTGATCGAATGACTGACACCCGCAACGGCGAGGACAACGGCAAGCTGCTTTATTGCTCCTTCTGCGGCAAAAGCCAGCATGAAGTACGTAAATTGATTGCTGGTCCTTCCGTCTTTATCTGCGACGAGTGCGTCGACCTGTGCAACGACATCATCCGCGAGGAGGTGCAAGAAGCCCAGGCCGAGAGCAGTGCGCACAAATTACCTGCGCCTAAAGAAATTAGCGCGATCCTCGATCAGTATGTGATCGGTCAGGAGCGTGCGAAAAAGGTTTTGGCTGTAGCGGTGTACAACCACTACAAGCGTCTTAACCAGCGCGACAAGAAAAGTGACGATGTTGAACTGGGTAAAAGCAATATTTTGCTGATCGGTCCAACTGGCTCGGGTAAAACCCTGCTGGCTGAAACCTTGGCGCGCTTGCTTAATGTCCCGTTCACCATTGCTGACGCCACCACCCTGACCGAAGCTGGTTATGTCGGTGAAGACGTCGAGAACATCATTCAGAAGCTGTTGCAGAAGTGCGACTACGATGTAGAGAAGGCTCAGATGGGCATTGTCTATATCGATGAAATCGACAAGATTTCGCGCAAGTCTGACAACCCGTCAATCACCCGTGATGTATCGGGTGAGGGCGTTCAGCAGGCATTGCTGAAGCTGATTGAAGGCACCGTTGCTTCGGTTCCGCCGCAAGGTGGTCGCAAGCATCCGCAGCAAGAGTTCCTGCAGGTTGATACCCGCAGCATTCTGTTTATCTGTGGTGGCGCGTTCTCTGGTTTGGAAAAAGTGATTCAAGGCCGTTCTGAGAAGGGTGGCATCGGTTTCAACGCTCAGGTCCGCAGTAAAGACCTTGGCAAGAAAATCGGTGAGTCGCTGCGTAATGTCGAGCCTGACGATTTGGTTAAATTCGGCCTGATTCCTGAGTTCGTTGGCCGCTTGCCGGTTATCGCAACACTGGACGAGCTGGATGAAGCTGCGTTGATGCAGATTCTGACCGAGCCGAAAAATGCGCTGACCAAGCAATACGCCAAGCTGTTTGAGTTGGAAGGGGTTGATCTGGAGTTCCGTCCAGATGCTCTGAAGTCAGTCGCGCACAAAGCGTTGGAGCGTAAAACCGGTGCTCGTGGTTTACGTTCTATCCTTGAAGGCATTCTGCTTGACACCATGTATGAGATCCCGTCTCAGACTGATGTCAGCAAGGTCGTCATCGACGAAAGCGTGATTGATGGCACTTCACAGCCACTGTTGATCTATGAAAACAGTGAGCCGCCAGCTAAGGCTGCACCGGACGCTTAACCCGTCTGTTACATCCTGAGTGCAAAAGGGCCTGCGGGCCCTTTTTGTTTTTCAGTTGTAGCGCTTGTTTTTTCTTGGGGGTAGCCCCATCTTAGGGTTAAGGGTCATTCCCATCGTTTACGGCCGTATGGTCGCTGTAGAGCCGAAATCATGAAGACAACCATCGAATTGCCTCTCCTGCCGCTGCGCGATGTCGTGGTCTATCCGCACATGGTCATCCCGCTGTTTGTAGGGCGTGAAAAATCCATAGAAGCACTCGAAGCCGCGATGTCTGGCGAAAAGCAGATCCTGCTGGTCGCACAAAAGAATCCGGCTGACGATGATCCAAATGAAGAAGGCCTGTACCGAGTTGGCACCGTTGCCACGGTGCTGCAGCTGCTCAAGTTGCCTGACGGTACCGTTAAGGTGCTGGTTGAGGGCGAGCAGCGCGGTGAAATCGAGCAGTTTATCGAAGCCGATGGCTACTTCCGCTCGGAAGTCCAGCTGCTTGACGAGGCTGAAGTTGCTGAGCGTGAGTCAGAGGTCTTCACCCGTAGCTTGTTGAGTCAGTTCGAGCAGTATGTGCAGTTGGGCAAGAAGGTCCCGGCTGAGGTGCTGTCGTCGCTCAATAGCATCGATGAGCCTAGCCGCCTGGTCGATACCATGGCCGCGCACATGGCGCTGAAAATTGAACAGAAGCAAGAAATCCTCGAAATTACCGAATTACCTGCGCGTGTTGAACACGTCTTGGCCTTGCTCGATGCCGAAGTCGACCTGTTACAGGTTGAGAAGCGTATCCGTGGCCGGGTTAAAAAGCAGATGGAACGCAGCCAGCGTGAGTACTACTTGAATGAGCAGATGAAGGCCATTCAGAAAGAGCTGGGTGATATTGACGAAGGCCACAACGAAATCGATGAGCTGAAAAAGCGCATTGACACTTCTGGCATGAGTAAAGATGCGCATGCCAAGGCTACAAGCGAGTTGAACAAACTCAAGCAGATGTCACCGATGTCCGCTGAGGCCACCGTGGTGCGCTCTTACATCGAATGGCTGACCAATGTGCCGTGGAAAGCGCAGAGCAAGGTTCGCCTTGACTTGACGCGTGCAGAATCGATTCTCGACGCTGATCACTACGGCCTGGAAGAAGTCAAAGATCGCATCCTTGAATACCTCGCCGTGCAAAAGCGCGTGAAGAAGCTCAAAGGTCCAGTGCTGTGTCTGGTTGGACCGCCAGGCGTGGGTAAAACCTCGCTGGCTGAGTCGATTGCCACTGCAACCAACCGCAAATTTGTGCGGATGGCCTTGGGTGGTGTGCGTGATGAAGCGGAAATTCGCGGTCATCGCCGTACTTATATCGGCTCTATGCCCGGTAGATTGATTCAAAAGATGACCAAGGTCGGTGTGCGCAATCCACTCTTTTTGCTCGATGAAATCGACAAAATGGGGCAGGACATGCGTGGCGATCCGGCTTCGGCATTGCTGGAAGTACTTGATCCTGAGCAAAACCACAACTTCAACGATCATTACCTTGAGGTCGATTACGATCTTTCTGATGTGATGTTCCTATGTACTGCCAACTCGATGAATATTCCAGGTCCGTTGCTGGATCGTATGGAAGTCATTCGTCTGCCTGGCTATACCGAAGATGAAAAAATTAACATTGCTATCAAATACTTGGCGCCCAAGCAAACTCAGGCCAACGGCGTGAAGAAGGGTGAGCTGGAGTTTGAGGTCGATGCCATTCGCGATATCGTTCGCTATTACACCCGTGAAGCGGGTGTGCGTAGCCTTGAGCGGCAGATCGCCAAAGTTTGCCGTAAAGCGGTTAAAGATCACGCCAAAGAAAAGCGTTTTAAGGTCTTGGTTACCGCTGAAAACCTGGAAGATTTCCTCGGTGTGCGTAAGCATCGCTATGGTTTGGCCGAACAACAGGATCAAATTGGTCAAGTTACCGGTCTTGCGTGGACTCAAGTTGGTGGCGAATTACTGACCATTGAGGCTGCGGTTGTTCCAGGTAAAGGCCAACTGATTAAAACCGGTTCGCTTGGCGATGTAATGCTTGAATCTATCACCGCCGCACAGACAGTTGTACGCAGTCGGGCGAAAAGTTTGGGCGTGCCTCTCGACTTCTATGAGAAGCGCGACATCCATATCCATATGCCGGAAGGGGCAACGCCGAAAGACGGCCCTAGCGCGGGCGTGGGGATGTGTACGGCGCTGGTTTCAGCGCTGACCGAGATTCCAGTGCGCGCAGACGTCGCAATGACCGGTGAAATTACCTTGCGCGGTCAGGTTTTGGCCATTGGCGGGCTCAAGGAAAAGCTGCTTGCTGCTCACCGTGGCGGCATCAAAACTGTGATTATTCCGGAAGAAAATGTGCGTGATTTGAAGGAGATTCCGGAGAACATTAAACAAGACCTTCAGATTAAACCGGTTAAATGGATTGACGAGGTCCTGCAAATTGCGCTGCAATACGCCCCGGAGCCCTTAGCTGATGCGGCTCCTGAGTTAGTTGCAAAGGATGAAACTCGCGAGTCTGATTCCAAGGAGCGAATCAGCACGCATTAGCCGGAAGGGTTCCTTGACACCATTTTAGAGCCCTTGTTATAAAGCGGCTCTAATTGGGGTTAATGAGCCCTCCAGCACTCGCTTCACGTACACTAAAAAACGAAGAAATATTCTCAACAGAAATTAAGGGGACTTAGAGTGAACAAGTCGGAACTGATCGATGCTATCGCAGCATCTGCTGATATCCCAAAAGCTGTTGCTGGCCGCGCGCTAGACGCAGTAATTGAATCTGTAACTGGCGCTCTGAAGGCTGGTGATTCTGTTGTATTGGTAGGCTTTGGTACTTTCGCAGTTAAAGAGCGTGCAGCTCGCACTGGCCGCAACCCACAGACTGGCAACCCAATCAGCATCGCGGCTGCCAAGATCCCAGGTTTCAAAGCTGGTAAAGCACTGAAAGACGCTGTTAACTAAGCGCCTTTGGGGCATTGCCCATCAGATCAGCTTCATCGCTGATCTGACAGCGGAGCGGTAGTTCAGTCGGTTAGAATACCGGCCTGTCACGCCGGGGGTCGCGGGTTCGAGTCCCGTCCGCTCCGCCAGTTACGAGAAGGCGCATCCTCGGATGCGCCTTTCTTCTATCCGGAACTTACCCACACTGCGCGGCTGATTTATCTATACAGTCGTTCTGGGGGATGCATGCTTCAGAATATTAGGGACAATTCACAAGGTTGGATTGCCAAGACTATTATCGGTCTTATCGTTGCGCTGCTCGCTTTGACGGGTGTCGATGCGATTTTTACCGGCACTAGTAATGCTCAGAATGCCGCCGAAGTAAATGGCGAAAAAATTACTCAAAATGAGCTTGGCCAAGCCGTAGAAATGCAGCGTCGCCAGCTTGTTCAGCAGTTGGGCAAGAACTTTGATCCCGCGCTGCTTAATGAGAAATTGTTACGTGATGCTGCGCTCAAAGGTCTGATTGAGCGCAACCTGCTGTTGCAGGGGGCGACTGAGGCTAATTTCGGTTTCTCCGAAGCAGCGCTCGACCAAGTTATTTTGATGACGCCTGAGTTCAGTGTTGACGGCAAATTTAATGCGGACCGTTTTGACCAGGTGATTCGTCAGTTGGGCTATACGCGTATGCAGTTCCGTCAGATGCTCAAGCAGGAAATGGTCATCGGCCAATTACGTGCAGGCTTAGCTGCCAGCAGCTTTGTGACCGACGAAGAAGTCCAGGCATTTGCCGCGCTGGAAAAGCAGACTCGCGACTTCGCAACCCAGACGATAAAAGTTGACCCGGCAGCGGTGACGGTCAGTGATGATGACGTCAAAGCTTACTATGACGCACAGAGCAGCCAGTTCATGAGCCCTGAGCAAGTCATAGTGCAGTACGTTGAGCTGAAAAAAGACGCGTTCTTTGATCAGGTCGAAGTCGCTGACAAAGACTTGCAAGAGGCTTACAAGACCGAAATTGCCAATCTTGCAGAGCAACGTGATGCTGCGCATATCCTGATCGAAGTGAATGATGAGGTCAGTGATGACCAAGCCAAAGCCAAGATTGAGGAAATCCAGAAACGCTTGCAAAACGGTGAAGATTTCGCTGCCTTGGCTAAAGAACTGTCGCAAGATCCGGGTTCTGCCAACAACGGTGGTGACCTCGGTTACGCAGGCCCTGGTGTTTATGACCCTGATTTTGAGAAGGCCCTGTACGCGCTGGACAAGGACCAAGTGTCTGAACCCGTACGCAGTAGCTTCGGTTGGCACTTAATCAAGCTGCTGGGTGTGCAAGCGCCAGAAGTTCCTAGCTTCGACAGCCTGAAAGAAAAACTGGTTAACGACCTCAAAGCACAAAAGGTCGAAAGACGTTTTGTTGAGGCATCCAAGCAGCTTGAAGACTCTGCATTCGAAGCTTCTGATCTGGCACAGCCAGCGCAAGAGCTGGGCCTGAAAGTTGAAACCAGTCAGCCATTTGGTCGTGAAGGCGGCGAAGGCATCCTGGCTAACCGCAAGGTCGTCGAAGCGGCTTACAGCGACGATGTGCTTGAGGGTGGCAGCAATAGCTCGGTGATCGAACTTGATCCAAGCACTGCGGTTGTGGTTCACGTCAAAGAACACCTCAAGCCTGAGCAACTGAAGCTTGAAGAAGTGGCCGACAGCATTCGCGAGCACCTGACGACTGTACGTGCCAGTGAAGCAGCAAAAGCGGCTGGCGAAAAGCAAATTGCTGAGCTCGCTGCTGGCGGCACAGCGGCTGACCAGGCTCAGTGGGCTGTGACTGAGGCTGCAACCCGTGCTCAGGAAGGTGTTGATCCTGTTGTATTGCAGGCGCTGTTCCGCATGCCGAAACCAAATGATGATGGTAAGTCGACCTACACTGGCGTGAGCTTGGCCAGCGGTGACTTTGTGGTCATTCGTCTGGACGGTGTGAGTAAGCAAGAGCAAGCGCTGACGGATGAAGAAAAAACCACTTACCGTCGCTTCCTCGCGTCGCGTATTGGTCAGCAAGACTTTGCGTCGTACCGTAAGCAGCTAGAAGCTAAAGCAGACATTGAACGTTTCTAACGTTTAAGCTAAATGTCTGAAAGATAAAAAAGGCCGCTTAGCGGCCTTTTTTATTGTGCGGCTACTGGGCCTCACTCACTGCGTCGAGCAACTGAGTGCTTAATCAAAGCGATAAATATCCATGCCCAAGGCGCCCAGAGTAAAAGCGTTGTGAACAAGGCTAAAGCCTCCGCCAGCGCCGTAGGCAAAGAACAGCGGTAACAGGTGCTCATCGGTCGGATGGCTGCGTATTGAGAAGGGGGCTAATTGCCGATAGTTGAGCAAGGCGCTTTCATCATTATTGCTAAGGGCCTCGACCATCCAGTCGCGAAACGCTTGAGCCCATGGCTCTGCATGACCCTGAGTTGCCTGCCAGTCAAGCTCTTGCAGATTGTGGGTGATGCTGCCTGAACCAATGAGTAAATAACCTTGGGCACGCAACTGGCTCAGGGCCTTACCGATTTTGTAGGGCATTGCAGGACCTAAATGACTAGGCAGGGATAGCTGCACCACGGCAATGTCAGCCTGCGGATACATCAATCTAAGCGGTACCCAAGTCCCGTGGTCAAAAGGGCGATTCGTATCGAGCGTGGCAGGCAGGCCATGCTTACTTAATAACTTGGCTATCTGCTGCGCCAACTCAGGATCACCGGGAGCGGGGTAATTCAGTTGGTAAAGGGCCGCAGGAAAGCCGTTAAAGTCATGCCAGGTATTGGGTTGTGCTGCGCTGCTAATCTGCAACGATTTTGACTCCCAGTGCGCGGACATAACGATGATGCCTTTCGGCGTCTCAATGCTGGCGGCCAACCCGCGTAGCGCCAGGCCGCTAGCGCCCGGCTCAAGTGCGAGCATAGGCGAGCCATGGGAAATATAGAGGCTGGGCAACATGAGGGTTCCTGATAGGTACGAGGCGTTGACGAGTATGGCACTGCTTGCATGCGTCATTATTTGATCAAGCACGCTGGGCATCAAATATTAAAAATCGGATTAATTAATCGATAAATTAAATGCGATGCTGCATCGGCCAGATGTGGTCGGCCTGAGATAGTATTTGGATTGGCTTTGGGCGAAGATGATTCTCCACGCAGCAATTAGATGAGGCAGGCAATGCAGGCGGATTTTTGGCAAAGTCGCTGGGAAAACAATGAAATTGGTTTTCACGCGAAAGAGGTCAATGGTTACTTGCAGGCAAGTTGGTCTGCACTCGGTTTGCAGCCGGGCGATCAAGTATTTGTACCTTTGTGCGGTAAATCTCTGGATTTAACCTGGTTGGCTGCGCAAGGTTTACGTGTGACGGGCGTCGAGCTGTCGCAGATTGCGGTTGAGGCTTTTTTTAAGGAGCAGCAACTTGAGCCTCAGGTCAGTCAGGAAGGGGCATTCAAGGTATATCGCGCAAAGTCGATTGAAATTTACTGCGGCGATTTTTTTCAGTTCGATGCCTCGTCGCTTGACGGTTGTAAGGGCTTTTATGATCGAGCCGCGTTAATTGCCTTGCCGCAAGATATGCGCGCTCAATATGTAGAGCATCTGCAATTAATCTTGCCAGTTGGCTGCCAAGGTGTGCTGGTTACGCTGATTTACGATCAGGCGAAGATGGACGGCCCGCCATTCTCAGTGACTGAGAGCGAGGTCGCTCGGTTATTCAGTAGCGGTTGGCAATACCAGCTTTTGCGCACCGAAGACGCATTCAACTGGCGGTTTGCCGATCGAGGGCTCGAGACGCTTGAAGAGTCGGTGTATCAGTTAAGCCGTTGCTAGAGCGCAACAGAGACACCAGACAACTTAGGTTGCCTTGACTGCGAGCTTGTCAAAGATTTCGGGTACCAACGCGCTGAGACCTTCTCTGTCGAGTATTTCGCGAGGGTGCTGCTCGCCGGGGAAGCTGCTGTCGATCATGTTCAATAGCTGCAAGCCGCGATCGGTGAGGACAAAGTTCTCGCCGTTGCCGCCTTCGGCTTCTGGCCGCGGGGCGATAAATTCGGCTTTAAGCAGCAAGGCTTCATAGTCACACGCCTGTGCCTTGAGTTCGTCCTCATCAATATTTCCAGCGCCTGCGCGTTGCTCTTCTTCGGCAAGCTGCACCGCGTACTTGCGTGGATTGAAGCGTTCGTTGGCTGAGTCCTGTGCGTGCTGCAGCAAGCGCTCGATAAGATCCCAGTTGTACTTCATGGTCGTACTCCTGTCTGGCGTGAGGGTCACAAACTGCGCCCGTTATTATTGTCGACCGTAGCGCGCTGCTGATGTTCAGTTGCTGGGATCAATGGTTGTTGTTGAGTAGTGGTTGTTATGAAAATTGAGCGCATAAAAAAGGCGACCCGAAGGTCGCCTTGATCTGTTCTTGGCTGTTTAGCCGCGCTGACGTAGTGCCTCGATACGTACTTCAAGAGGCGGATGGCTCATGAGCAAGCCTGCGAGGCCGTTCTTCAGGCCGCCATTGATACCGAAGGCGGCGAGGGTGCTTGGCATCTCAACCGGTACGCCTTGTTCGGAGCGCAGGCGTTGCAAGGCTGCAATCATGGCATTGGTACCCGCCAGTTGGGCACCAGCCTCGTCTGCTCTGAATTCACGCTTACGCGAGAACCACATAACGATGATGCTGGCGAGAATGCCGAGCACCATTTCAGCAAAAATGGTCGCCACGAAATAGCCGATACCTGGGCCGTTTTCATTCTTCAGGATTGCCTTATCGACGAAGTTGCCGAAGATCCGCGCAAAGAACATCACAAAGGTGTTCACCACGCCTTGAATCAGGGCCAGGGTCACCATGTCGCCATTGGCAACGTGGCCTATCTCGTGGGCCAGTACGGCTTTAACTTCATCAGGTGAGAAGCGTTCAAGCAAGCCTTGGCTGACGGCGACTAATGCGTCGTTCTTATTCCAGCCGGTAGCGAATGCATTGGATTCATACGCCGGGAAAATGCCAACTTCAGGCATCTTGATACCCGCTTCGCGTGACAGTTCTTCAACCGTTTGCATCAGCCATTGCTCGTGGCGGGTGCGCGGCTGGCTGATGATTTGCGTGCCGGTACTCATCTTCGCCATCCACTTGGACAGGAACAGCGAGATGATCGAACCTGCGAAACCAAATACCGCACAGAAGGCCAACAAGCTGCCGTAGTTTTGACCGGTGAAGCGATCAACTCCTAGCAGTTTCAACGTGATGCTGGCGATCAGCAACACAGCCATGTTGGTGGCTAGAAATAAGAAAATGCGTTTCATGGTTTGAAACTACTCCTCAAGGGATAGGTATTCACGGTATGCAGGCTATATAAGGCCGCTGACGTCAGGCTTCAACTGGGCGACTATTTCAAGCTGTTTCGTTATCAATGCCTAGGCTGCCGACAAACAATTGGCGGGCGAGGCGGGCAAGCTGTTCGCTGTTCTGCTGGCTGATAGCTTGGCGCAACTGGAATGCCAGTGTGGCATGGACACGGCGCACGCTTGGCGGCAGGTCTGGATCATCGCTGGCGACGTGCGGGACGCTGCGTGAAAGACGTAAAAAACCTTTCTCGGTGAGTACCGCCTGATCCAGTGCATCGTAAGCAATGCTGGACTCAAAACGAATATAGCCCTCATCAGCCAACCACAGTTGTGTACCGAGGCAACTTTGGTGGCGTTTACTGGGTAGGCCAAACTCGTCGGGCTCTTCACGTCCGATCAGGTCCTCAATATACAGACCGATTTTGCGCGGAAAGGCTTGGTAAAGCATGAGCAATCCGGCGGCTGCGTCTTTATAGAAATCGTCGATTTGCAGGTCCATGAATGTCGGCGCCGATGGTTGTCGAAAGCTGGAATGGGTGCAGCGTTGGTTAATCCACCGCTGCAGAGCCTGTTATTGGTTGTAACCTTTGAGGAATCCACCAATACGGCCGATGGCTTGCTCCAGTTCGTCGACCCGCGGCAGGGTTACGACCCGGAAGTGATCGGGCCACGGCCAGTTAAATGCGGTGCCTTGGACGATCAGCAATTTTTCCGAGAGGAGTAGATCGAGAACGAACTTTTCATCGTTATGGATCGGGCAGATTTTCGGGTCGATCTTGGGAAACGCGTACAACGCGCCCATCGGCTTTACGCAGCTAACCCCAGGAATGTCGTTGAGCAGTTCCCAGGTGCGGTTACGTTGTTCGAGCAGGCGGCCATTGGGGAGAACCAAGTCGTTAATGCTCTGGTAACCGCCAAGGGCTGTCTGAATGGCATGTTGGCTGGGTACGTTTGCGCACAGGCGCATATTGGCCAGAATATCGATACCTTCGATGTAGCTTTGGGCGCGGTGCTTGGGGCCGGAAATAGCCACCCAACCTGAGCGAAAACCCGCAATGCGATAGGATTTCGACAAGCCATTGAAGGTCAGGCACAGCACGTCTGGCGCCAGTGAGGCTGTGCAAATGTGCTTCGCATCATCGTAGAGAATCTTGTCGTAGATTTCGTCGGAAAACAGTACCAGGTTGTGCTGGCGAGCAAGTTCTACGATGTCCATCAGGACTTCTTTGGAGTAGACCGCACCGGTTGGATTGTTTGGATTGATCAACACCAGCGCCTTGGTGTTAGGCGTGATTTTGGCACGGATATCGGCAACATCAGGAAACCAACCCGCTTGCTCGTCGCACAGGTAATGCACTGGCTTGCCGCCTGAGAGCGCTACCGAGGCCGTCCAGAGCGGGTAGTCAGGCGCAGGAATCAACACCTCGTCGCCGTTGTTCAGCAATGCTTGCATGGCCATAACGATCAGCTCGGACACGCCGTTGCCGAGGTATATGTCCTCGATGCCAATGCCTTCGACATTCATCTGCTGGTAATACTGCATTACCGCTTTGCGGGCGCTGAACAAGCCTTTTGAGTCGCTGTAGCCTTGCGCTGTAGGCAAGTTACGAATGACGTCTTGGAGAATCTCTTCCGGCGCTTCAAAACCGAACGGAGCAGGGTTGCCGATGTTCAGCTTGAGAATGCGGTGGCCTTCCTCTTCAAGACGCTTGGCATGCTTGAGTACAGGGCCACGAATGTCGTAGCAGACGTTGGCGAGCTTGTTCGATTTGCTGACCTGCATGTGAAGTGATCCTGAATTAAAAAACTAATCCCACGGGCAAGGGTGGCGTAGGTGGCCGTGACAAGGCACTGGGCGACAGGGCTGGAATGATACGTTGCAGGCTGGTTTAGGCAAAGTGACGTAACCGGCTTTTTTTGTTTAAAGCGCGGGTTACGGGATGTCCAGAAATTAGCAGGCTTTGCATGCATGGATATTTGGCATGTTTAGTGAGCTGAATATCAGGCATAACTGTCATGTATTTAGATTGTGTGCAATTTAATTGCGAGCTATCTTTATTTCAAATCACTGCAATATGAGTAAATACCGTGACTGACGCATTACTTGATATCCCGTGCACCACTATCACCGGTGAGCAAAAGACCCTTGCTGATTTTGCCGGCAAAGCTGTTTTGGTGGTCAATACCGCCAGTAAGTGTGGGTTCACTCCGCAATACAAAGGTCTTGAAGCACTTTGGCAAAGTTATAAAGACCAAGGTCTGGTTATCTTGGGGTTCCCATGTAACCAGTTCGGTAAGCAAGAGCCGGGCGATGAGGGGGAGATTTCTCAGTTTTGCGAGCTTAATTTTGGTGTGAGCTTCCCGCTGTTTAAGAAAGTTGATGTCAACGGCAGTAATGCCCATCCTTTGTTTGTCTCGTTAAAGCAACGTGCCCCCGGCCTGCTTGGCAGCAAAGGCATCAAATGGAATTTCACCAAGTTCTTGCTCAGTGCGGACGGCACTCAGGTGAAACGCTTTGCTCCAACGACCAAGCCTGCAGACCTGGCTAACGAGATTGAAGCACTGCTGAAATGAAGCCTGAATTGTCGCTGCAACTTGATGACCAGCTCTGTTTTAAGCTGTATGCCGCATCGCGCGCTGTCGTGCGTGCATACAAGCCGATGCTTGACCAACTGGGGCTGACGTATCCGCAGTATCTGGTGATGTTGGTGCTGTGGGAGTGGCAGCAAGCCGCGCCCGAGCAGCCGACGGTTAAAGCGCTGGGGGCAAGATTGTTGCTTGATTCCGGCACCTTGACGCCACTGCTTAAGCGTCTTGAGCAGCAAAGCTTGTTGATTCGCCAGCGTTCAGCCACTGATGAGCGGGCGGTGAATCTGAAGCTAACCGCGCAAGGCGTGCAGTTGCGTGAACGAGTCGTGCCGCTCAAAGCGCAACTGATCTGTGAATCAGGGGCCGACTTAAACGAGCTTGAGGAGTTACGCGCTCAAGTTGGCGGGCTGCTTGAGCGCATTACGCCTATGCTCGGTTATTGAGTCCGTTTTCAAGAACGGTGATCAGTTCTTCACGGGTAAATGGCTTGGCCAGATAATCGTTCATACCGGCGGCTTTGCAATTCTGCCGCTCATCGCTAAGGGCGTTGGCGGTGAGCGCGATAATTGGCAGGTTTACATATAGACCGCTCTGGCGAATGCGCCGGCTGGCCTCGTAACCGTCCATGACCGGCATATTGCAGTCCATCAGCACGATATCGATGACATGCTCGTTGAGTTGTTTGAGCGCATGTTCGCCATCGTTCGCGATGATCACCTTGTACCCCAGCTTGATAAGCATGCCCTTCGCGACTAATTGATTAACCGGATTGTCTTCAACCAACAGCACGCACGCTTTGTAGTCAGCTTCGGCAGACAGTTCTGGGTGGTTTATCAACGCCCGGGGCTGTGTGTTGAAATGACGTTCCAGGGCATGACGCAAAACTTTTTGCGGCAGTGGACGTGCCAGCTGCTCAAGCGGTGCTAGTGATTTTGCCTGCTCCGGCGCTAGAAAGCTGCCATAGGCTGTGACCAGTAAGATCGGTGCCTGACAGTTAAGCCGGGTGCTGTATAGACACTCCGGGCAGTCGCTGATGACAATGTCTGCAGTCGGTCCAAGCAGGCTGGCATCGGTGTCCAGTCGTTGATATTCAAGCCCCCAATGCGGCAGCAGAACCTTGAGCATTTCGTTGAGGCCAGAGCTGACTGAAGTCAGGCTGATGACTTTGCCAGTCAAGGGTTGATAAACAGTCGGTGGGGCGGAGGCTTTAAGAGGTAAGCGAACTGTAAACTCTGAGCCAAAACCGAGTTTTGACTGCAGGTTAAGTTGCCCCTGCATTATTTCACACAGATGGCGGCTTAAGGCCAAACCTAGGCCGGTGCCGCCGTATTGACGGGTAATGCCTGCATCAGCCTGGGCAAACGGCTCGAAGATCAATTCATAAGCTTCTTCAGTGATGCCGATACCGGTATCACGAACGATAAATTCGATGTCTGCTCCCGCAGGCCTGACGCGAACGTCAACGCGCCCGAAGCGAGTGAACTTCAGCGCGTTGGATATCAAGTTGCTAACCACTTGTCCCACCCGTGTCGGGTCGCCAAACACTTCGGCCGGCAGTTCGGGATCAATTAAACACGTCAGCTCAACACCGGGGCTGGCGTTTTGCGAGAGTAGGCTGGCGTTGTCTTCGACCAGAGCCCTGAGGTCGAATGAAATGTGTTCGAGTTGTAGCTGGCCAGACTCAAACTTTGACAGATCGAGAATGTCATTGAGTAGATCGACCAGCACTTTGCCGGAGTGATGGGCAATGCTCAGTTGTTGCTGTTGCTCGCTGTTGGATGGGGTGTCGAGTGCCAGCGAGAGCATGCCAAGCAAACCATTTAAAGGTGTGCGTATTTCATGGCTCATGTTGGCCAGAAATGAGGCGCGGCTATGTGCCGTCTGCAACGCTTGTTGCTGGGCATGTTCCAGCTCGTGATTGGATTTGAGCAGGCGTGCGTTGGTTGCTTTCAGTTCTGTGGTGCGTTGTGCTACGGCACTTTCCAGTTCAAGCAGGGATTGGTTGAGGCGTTGTTCGGCATTTTTACGTTGTTTGATTTCATCATCAATGCTGATTAGCTGTCGGTTAGCCACAGCGACTAATGTGCCAATTTCATCGTGTTCATGGCCGGGCGGGCAGGGCAGCGAGGCTGTATTGGGCCTGTTGACGTTACGTGAGCTAAGCGCTTTGACGACCTCGATCAGCGGCTTGGTCAGCATGAAATAAAACAATACCAGCAGGATCAGCGAGAGCAGCAAGGTGCGGGCAAAGCCGGTCATGATGGTCAGCATCGAGCGGCGCAGGAAGTTGCTGCCAAACGCATAGGTGTCGACTTCGATACGCAATGAACCGAGTTTTTCTTCTGGGGCGCGATCAATCAGTAGCATGCGCTCAAACTGACGACGTGCGCCGAATAAGTAATCGCTGATAAACCGGTATTGGCTGACGCTGGCTGGGCGTGAAGCATGGGCCATGAGGCTGCTGTCGGCAGAGATGATGCTCGCATCGATCACCGCTGGTGAGCGTAATAAGCCAGCAACGAGCTCTTGAGCCAGCTCGGCATCTATATTGTAGGCAATGCGCGATGCCGGGTTATAACTGGTGTCGAGTAATGCCTGAATCTCACGATCGATGGAAGCGTCTTCACTGACGTAATCGATACCCACCTGAATAATGCTCAGGACTGTGCCAAGAATAAACGCAACCAACACAGTAAGGCTGGCCTGTTTATAAGAAAGGCGGTGGGTTAACGATATTTCCATAATTGCAGGGCGGCCTATTGGTTACAGCGGGCAAGCATAGCTGATGTTGGAGCAGGGCTGACAGCTTGAGTTTATCTGTTATTAGCTAGGTGCCGCAGTGGCTTATATCGCAGCTTTTAATTTTTGAAATGCCGCGCCAGGCGCGTAAACTTGCTAGCCCTGTCGTATCGCTGGGGGCTTTTGGAATAGGTCGTGGGTTGAGGCGGCGCATAGCGCTAAGATGCTGTCACTTTCAAAGTATCGCTGGGTTGATTACGACACAAATACCCGTCTGCAGGAAGGCAGTGATATTGATTGCCAAGTCCAGGAGTGTGAGTTGTGGATTCGCGGATAATAGATTTTATACAGCGTGCTGAAGATGTGTTGGCGCGCTTGGAGCCGCTGTTGCCGGCAGAACCGGTAGTGATTGACTGGCAGCACAGCTTGGCTGCACGTTGGCATCGGGAAGGGCGCGGTGGTTTTTTACAGCCGCTCAAGGTGAGCCTCGATCTTAAGTTAACGGATCTGATTGGCGTCGATACACAGCGTGAGCAGTTGTCGCGCAACACTTCGCAGTTTGTTCGCGGGTTACCGGCCAATCACGCGTTGCTGTGGGGCTCCAGGGGGACAGGCAAGTCTTCTTTGATTCGTGCCTTGCTGGCTGCCCATGCAGAAAGTGGTTTGCGGTTGATTGAAATTGAACGTGACCATCTGGCGGATCTGCCGCGTGTGGTCGAGTCGTTGTCGGGGCTAAAGCAGCGTTTCATTTTGTTTTGCGACGATTTGTCGTTTGAAGCGGGCGAGGGCGATTATCGCATTCTCAAAAGCGTGCTTGATGGTTCATTGGAGCGCGCGCCGGATAATGTCTTGCTCTACGCGACATCGAACCGTCGCCACTTGGTGCCGGAAAAAGAAAGCGATAACCAGAATTATAAAATGGTGGACGCAGAGCTGCATCCCAGCGAGGCAGTCGAAGACAAGATTGCCTTGTCTGACCGTTTTGGCCTATGGATATCCTTCTACCCATTCACTCAGGACCACTTCTTAAGTGTCGTGCGCCATTGGGTGACGGTACAGGCTGCTGCGGCAGGTTTGCAGTGGGTTTGGGATGAGTCGTTAGAAAAAGCAGCAATTCGTTGGGCAACAGGGCGCGGTAATCGTAATGGTCGCTGCGCTTATCAATTCGCCCGCTATTGGGTTGGACTACAACTTTTAGAGAGTGCCGATGTTTGAGTTAGAGCGCGCCGCTGCAGGCGTTGAAGATTACCCGATGCTGGTCGCGCAACTAGAATCTTTGCTGGCGGATGAGCGAGACTTTATTGCTAATGCCGCACAGTTTTCTGCATTTCTATTCCAGCAAATACCAGACTTGAACTGGGCGGGCTTTTATCTGGCGCGTGACAATGAGCTGGTGCTTGGGCCGTTTCAGGGCAAGGTTGCCTGTGTACGTATCCCGTTCGGACGCGGTGTCTGCGGTGCAGCAGCGCAAACCCAGCAAACTCAGCGAATCGAGGATGTTCATGCGTTTGCTGGGCATATCGCTTGCGACAGTGCATCGAATAGCGAGCTGGTCGTACCGCTACTGAAGGCCGGGCGGCTGATCGGCGTGCTTGATCTAGACAGCCCGAAAGAGGGTCGCTTCACCGCTGAAGATCAGGTCGGTGTCGAGCAAATGGTTGAGGTGTTTTTACGGCTGACAGATTGCTGATTCATCTGGTACCAGCCAATCACCAATAAGCCCGCATTTACGCGGGCTTATTGGTGATTGCGAACCTAAACGCTCGGGCCCCTGGCAGGGCCATGAGCGTGGTGTTTTAGCCGCGCTTACGCTTAGGCAGGACATCTTTAAGCTTGGCGTGCATGCTACGCAGGGTGTTTTCTGTACTTTCCCAGTCAATACAGGCATCGGTAACGGATACGCCGTATTTAAGCTGTGACAAGTCTTTAGGGATCGACTGGCTGCCCCAGCCCAAGTGGCTTTCGACCATCAAGCCAACAATTGATTGATTGCCTTCGACAATCTGGTTGGCAACGTTGTCCATCACCAGTGGCTGAAGGGCTGGGTCTTTGTTGGAGTTGGCGTGGCTGCAATCGACCATGATGTTAGGCGTGATTCCAGCCTTGCTTAGCTCTTGCTCGCATATCGCAACGCTTACCGAATCATAGTTCGGCTTGCCATTACCACCGCGCAAGACTACGTGGCCGTATGCATTTCCTTTGGTGGTGACGATCGATACGCCGCCTTCCTGGTTGATACCGAGAAAACGGTGCGGGCTTGAAACCGACTGCAGAGCGTTGATCGCAACGGTAAGGCCGCCATCTGTACCATTCTTGAAACCGACCGCTGAAGACAAGCCCGAGGCCATTTCGCGGTGGGTTTGCGATTCAGTGGTGCGCGCGCCAATCGCTGACCAGCTAATAAGGTCTTGCAGGTACTGAGGCGAAATTGGGTCGAGCGCTTCGGTTGCTGTCGGCAGGCCCATTTCGGCCAAATCGCGCAGCAGGGTCCGGCCAATGTGCAGGCCATCCTGGATTTTGAATGAGTCATCCAAGTGCGGGTCGTTAATCAAGCCTTTCCAGCCCACGGTGGTACGTGGTTTTTCGAAATAGACGCGCATGACCAGATACAGCGTGTCAGACACTTCTGCCGCCAGTACTTTGAGGCGCTCGGCATATTCATGTGCCGCTTTAATGTCATGGATCGAGCAAGGGCCGACGACGACAAACAAACGATGGTCTTTACCATCAAGAATGTTACGTACGACTTCGCGGCCAGAGGCGACAGTGCGCAGAGCCGAGTCGGTCAGCGGAATTTCACGCTTGAGTTGCTCGGGGGTAATGAGCGTTTCGTTGGAAGCAACGTTCAGGTCATCAATCGGTAAATCAGCCATCGTGCTATTCATCAGTCAGATTCGTCAGGTCACGGGTGCCGGCCGCCAGCGTTCCCCGTGTGGCGGAGCACAGCAATAATGAGCACAGCGGGGAAACGGAACCTTATCGCGTAACAGGCGAGCTCGACAATGGTTGAAAGCAATTGTGCGGCAGATTAATCACGGTTTGGCAAATTAATGAGCGATTAGGGGCTTTGCAGGGCGAAACCAGCGTCCACCGGGTGTGAACTGAGACGGGGTTGCCCATTGCGCTATTCGTTTGAATCGGCGCTGCGAATAATCCCAGTATGGCTCAGCGTTATGAAGCATTTAACTTGTCAGCATTGTTTGCAGTTAAAGGTGGCAGTTTTTATGATCGATCGAATTGTCCGTTACGAGCAGATGATCTGCGTATCGCTTTGGATGCAGCTTTTTCGTATCCACCAGAGGAGTTTCCTTGATGTCCACAACACAACGCCCGCGCATCGGCATTATTGGCACCGGCGCTATCGGTGGTTTTTATGGCTTGATGCTCGCAAGAGCAGGTTTCGACGTGCACTTTTTACTGCGCAGCGAGTACTCAGCAGTCGCTACACATGGTCTTCAGCTCAATAGTGCTGTGCATGGGCCATTGGCCTTGCATCCGGTTCAAGCCTATAACAATGCTGAAGATATGCCACGTTGCGATTGGTTGCTGGTGGGCGCTAAAACCAGTAGCAATGCGTCATTAGTCCCTGCGATTACCCAAGCGGCTGCCGATGGCGCCAAGGTATTGCTGCTGCAAAATGGTTTGGCGGTTGAAGATGAGTTACGACCTTTGCTGCCAGCCAACCTGCATTTGCTCGGTGGTTTGTGTCTGATTTGTGTGCATCGTGCAACTGCCGGGGTCATTGAGCATCAAGCACTGGGCACGGTTAACATTGGTTATCACTCAGGCCCGGCAACAGCAGAGGAGCGCCAGCAGATTACGGCTGCTGGGGCCGCGATGTTCAACGCGGCGGGCGTTGATGCCATGGCCGCAACTGAGTTGGCAGAGGCGCGTTGGAAAAAACTGGTGTGGAATGTGCCGTATAACGGTTTGTCGGTGTTGCTCAATGCAGGCACTACTGCGTTGATGGGCGACCTGAACAGTCGCGCATTGATCGCTTCGATCATGGATGAGGTCGTTGCTGGCGCTGCTGCGTGCGGCTATCAAATCCAGGCCGATTTCGCCGCGAAAATGCTTAAGGCAACAGAGCGTATGCCTGATTACTTGCCTAGCATGTACCATGACTACAAACACCGCCGGCCGCTCGAACTACACGCTATTTATGCCGCGCCGCTAGCTGCGGCAACTGCCGCTGGATGCTCAATGCCACGTATTGAAGCGTTGTACCAAGCGCTGCAATTTATAGATCAACGCAATACTCAAAATTGAGGTCACTATGAGCAAGGTTCTGGGCGACAAATTGGTCCTGGCGATTTCCTCTAGCGCCTTGTTCGATCTACGTGAAAGCCACAAAGTCTATGTCGGCGAGGGCGTTGCGGCTTATCGCCAGTATCAGATTGATCATGAGGACGAGATTCTTATGCCGGGCGATGCTTTTGCGTTGGTCGAAAAGCTGCTCGCGCTCAATCAAACCTTGGGGCAACAGCGGGTAGAGGTCATTCTGGTGTCGCGCAACAGTGCCGATACCGGATTGCGCGCGTTCAACTCAATCCAGCATTACGGGTTGGGCATTTCTCGGGCTGCATTTGTCGGCGGTCGTAGCCCTGATCCCTATTTGGCTGCGTTTGGTTGCCATTTGTTTTTATCGACCCATGCTGATGATGTCCGCAGCGCGCTACGTGCAGGTTTTGGCGCGGCGACAATCCTTTCCGGTGGCAGCCGACGAGAAGCGAGCAATGAACTCAGGATCGCCTTTGATGGTGATGCGGTTTTGTTCTCTGATGAGTCTGAGCGAGTTTATCAGTCAGGCGGGTTGGAGGCGTTTCAAAGTCACGAGAAGCTGTCCGCCCGGGAGTTACTCGGTGGTGGGCCGTTCAAACCGTTTCTTGCGGCCCTGCATAAGTTGCAGCAAGAGTTTGCTGAAGAGTCTTGCCCGATACGCACGGCGCTGGTCACTGCACGTTCTGCGCCTGCTCACGAGCGCGTTATCCGCACCTTACGCGAGTGGAATATCCGCTTGGATGAGTCGTTTTTTCTCGGTGGCCTGGATAAGTCATCGATTCTCAACACATTTGGTGCCGATGTGTTTTTTGACGACCAAGCCAGCCACTGCGAAAAAGCCCGTGAAGTTGTCGCCACCGGTCACGTGCCGCACGGCGTGAGTAACGAATTACAGGAGTAATCCGTGAGCTTTGAGGTCGTGCTCTTATGACCTTCCCTGAACTGTGAAGCCCTTGGTACATGAGCTTACAGGCTTCCACTGATCTTATTTAAGCACGCTTTTAAATTGACATGCTGGCGTCACTGCTAAGCTCAAGTATGACCCGTCATGCGGGTACAAGGAGCCAGCATGATCCGAACTATTCTCTATGCCACCGACCTTGGGCTCTACGCGCCGTATGTTTTGCAGCATGCGTTAGCAATGACCCGAGCATTCAATGCCAGCTTGTATGTGATCCATGCTGTGGAGCCCATGGGATTATTTGCAGAATCAGTACTTAAAACCTATCTCGATGAGGAGCATTTGAAAACGCTCCGCCATAACGGCCTGGAAACAGTGATGGCAGGAATTGAGGCGCGAGTCTTGGAAGGATTCAAGGATGAAATAGCCGATTCTCCGGACGACCTTGCGCTGATTCGAGCTGTACGCGTAGTGCAGGGCGATCCGCCGCAGATGATATTGGCTGAAGCGCAGAAACTAGAGGTGGATTTGTTAGTCATAGGCAGTCATAGCCACGGAACTGATCAGGAGATTCCAATGGGCCGAACCGCTGCACGACTATTACAGTTAGCCGAGGTTCCGGTGTACATGGTGCCGATGTTGCAGCATCGCAGCCGCGGTGATGCGGGGATTATTTTCTGAACTAATGGGGTAGTGAGTGAAGGTTGCCACGGATGCTGCGGTTGCTAGATAACGATTAAAACTGCAATTTTTTTAAAATCGTCTAAATTGAACGATTGAACCGTTCTTATGGTTATATAAAGCAGCCGAAATTAGCACGGCGCTTATCTGCTTTGAGGGATTGTTATGAAGCTCCAGCAATTGCGCTACATCTGGGAAGTTGCGCACCACGATCTCAACGTGTCTGCTACTGCACAGAGTCTGTACACCTCACAACCGGGCATCAGTAAGCAGATTCGTCTATTGGAGGATGAGCTGGGAGTTGAAGTCTTCGCACGCAGCGGTAAGCACCTGACTCGGGTAACGCCAGCAGGTGAGCGAATTATTACCACTGCAGGCGAAATTCTGCGCAAGGTCGAAAGCATCAAGCAGATCGCTCAGGAATTCTCCAATGAAAAGAAGGGCACGCTATCAATTGCCACCACCCATACTCAGGCACGCTACGCATTGCCCAAGGTGATCAGTGGTTTTATCAAGCAATACCCTGATGTATCTCTGCACATGCACCAGGGAACGCCGTTGCAGATCGCCGAAATGGCGGCCGATGGAACGGTTGATTTCGCCATTGCAACAGAAGGACTAGAGCTGTTTAACGATCTGGTAATGATGCCGTGCTATCGCTGGAACCGTTGCGTGGTAGTCCCGCAAGGTCATCCGCTGACTAAGCTGCCCAAACTAACGCTGGAAGCCTTGGCTGAGTATTCGATTGTCACCTATGTGTTTGGGTTTACCGGGCGGTCCAAGCTCGATGAGGCCTTTAGTCATCGTGGCCTGACGCCTAAAGTGGTGTTTACCGCAGCAGATGCTGACGTAATCAAAACCTACGTGCGCTTAGGCTTGGGGGTTGGGATCGTCGCAGAAATGGCGGTTGATGCGGTGCTTGATCCTGATTTGGTTGTGCTTGATGCCAGCGAGCTGTTTGAGCCGAGTGTGACCAAAATTGGCTTCCGTCGTGGCACATTCCTGCGCGGGTTTATGTGTGACTTTATCGAGAAGTTTGCCCCTCACCTGACTCGCGAAGTATTGGCCAAGGCGGTGCAGTGCCATAACAAGTCTGAGCTTGAAGAATTGTTTGAAGGCGTTGAACTGCCGACCTATTGATTCGTCAGCTACAAAAAAACCGGCAATTGCCGGTTTTTTTCGTTTCATGGCTTACTTGGGCGAACTGATCAAATTTTGCTGATGATGTTGCCAGCGTGCAAGCCACATTCTTTTTGCGTTGCCTCTTCCCACCACCAGCGACCTTCTCGCTCGTGCTGGTTGGGGAGGACAGGGCGGGTGCATGGCTCACAACCGATGCTGATGAAACCACGTTCGTGCAGCGAGTTGTATGGCAGCTCGAGTGCACGAATGTAGTTCCACACCTCCTCACTGGACATTTGCGCCAATGGATTGAACTTGTACAGCGGGCGATCTGGCAAGGAGAAAGCCCCATCCACTTCAAGCACTGCAACTTCACTGCGTGTGCTCGGGCTTTGATCACGGCGCTGCCCGGTCGCCCAGGCTTTTACGGTCGACAGCTTGCGTCGTAGAGGCGCTGTTTTACGGATACCACAGCACTCGGAATGACCGTCTTTGTAGAAGCTGAACAGGCCTTTTTCTTTGACCATAGGCTCTAGCGCGGCAGGGTCGGGCGATAGAATGTCGATGCTGATGCCGTAGTGCTCACGAACCTGGTCTATGAAACGGTAGGTCTCGGGATGTAGGCGGCCTGTATCGAGGCTAAAGACTTTGACACCTTTGTTGATCTTCCAAGCCATATCCAGCAGTACTACATCTTCAGCACCACTGAAAGAAATCCACAGCTCGTCGCCAAAGTTCTCGAAGGCGAGCTTGAGGATTTCTTGCGGTGATTTTGTGGCGTAAGTTGCCGCCGTTTCAGCTATATCAAATGGGTGACTCATCAGGGGTTGTTCCTAATTCTCATGGCGCTGGGCGCTTTGTGCCGTCGATATTAACAAATGGTGGATATGCGTCTAAATAACCAACAGCCATGATGACTGATGGTTTTGTATATATAGAGGTACGTTGCGCAGTGTTTGGGGAGCCGTTAGAGTGCCGTCTTCATATAAAAATACAGCTAGGAGTGTCCTGTGGAAATCGCTTGTCTCGACCTTGAAGGCGTACTGGTACCTGAGATATGGATCGCTTTTGCGGAGAAAACCGGTATCGAGTCGCTTAAGGCGACAACCCGCGATATTCCTGACTACGACGTGCTGATGCAGCAACGTTTGCGCATTCTGGACGAGCATGGTTTGAAACTGGCCGACATTCAGGAAGTGATTGCTACGTTAAAGCCGCTTGATGGCGCAGTTGAATTTGTTGACTGGTTACGTGAGCGTTTTCAGGTCGTCATCCTGTCAGACACTTTCTATGAGTTCTCGCAACCGTTGATGCGTCAATTGGGCTTTCCTACTTTGCTTTGCCACAAGCTGGTCACTGATGAAAATGATCGTGTTGTCAGCTACCAGTTGCGCCAAAAAGATCCAAAGCGCCAGTCGGTTATCGCCCTGAAGAGCCTTTACTACCGGATTATCGCAGCGGGCGATTCGTACAATGACACCACCATGCTCGGCGAAGCGCATGCCGGTATTTTGTTCCATGCGCCTGACAATGTGATCCGCGAGTTTCCGCAATTTCCAGCTGTGCATACCTTTGAAGACTTAAAGCGCGAGTTTCTTAAAGCATCAAATCGAGAGCTGAGCTTGTAGGCTTTGATTGATAACAAAAACTCGCTTAAGGCGAGTTTTTGTCTTTATAGATGTTTACTTGAGTTGTTCGAGGGTGCGCAACAGCACATCAACCTTGGTCAGCGATTCCTGATATTCAGCTTGCCACTGCGAGTCTGCAACAATCCCGCCACCGCCCCAGCAACTGATGGTGCCGTCTTTGGCAAGCAGGCTGCGAATCGTAATGGAGCTGTCCATCTCTCCGCGTATATCCAAATAAAATAACGAACCGCAATAAAGCCCGCGGCGAGTCAATTCTAGTTCATCAATTATTTGCATTGCTCGAATCTTGGGGGCCCCGGTAATCGAGCCGCCAGGAAAGCTGCAGGCAAGTAAATCGAGTGGATCTTTACCGTCCGCCAGTTGACCAGTAACAGCGCTGACTAGGTGATGTACATTGGGGTAGCTTTCAATAACAAAAAGCTCAGGCACTTTTACCGAACCCGCTTTGCAGCAGCGACCAAGGTCGTTGCGTAACAGATCGACGATCATTAGGTTTTCGGCTCGATCTTTAGTGCTGGCTAATAATTCCGCAGCCTGCGCTGCATCTTTGTCTGGGTCGATTTCGCGTGGGCGCGTGCCTTTGATAGGGCGGGTCTCAACTCTGCCTTGTTTAACGCGCATAAAGCGCTCAGGCGACAAGCTAATTATTGACGCCCCGTCAGGCAGGGCTAGAAAACCGGCAAACGGGGTTGGGCAAGCTGCACGTAGTGCTCGATACGCAAGCCATGGGTCACCTTTGTATTGAGCTTGGAAACGCTGAGCAAAATTTACTTGGTAGCAGTCGCCAGCCTGAATATAGGCATGGATTTTTCTGATTGCTTGGTGGTATTGGTCCTGGTTGGTATCGGCTTTGAAGCTATTGGTGAGTTGGAAACTCTTGGAGCTCTCAGTGACAGGTGATTCGAACAGAGCAATCAATCGGCTCCGCTCATCAAGGCTTACCTGCGGATGAAAGACCAATTGTGAGGTAAGCGATTGGTGATCCGTTATAAGTGCCCAAGCATACAAACCGACACGTGCGTCAGGCAATTTCAAGTCATCTACGGCAAGGTCGGTAATCGTTTCCAGGCGCCTGCCGAAATCATATCCGAAGTAACCAATTAATCCTCCGGCGAAAGGTAAACAGAGGTCTTCAGGCATTTCAGCGGTGCTTAAGGTGTTGCTTGCAACACGTAGTCTGTGCAGGAAGTCTTTGGCCGATTCTGCCTTTAGCGGGGTCATTTCAGCCAATGGCCAAGCGCTAATAAGATCATAGCGTCCATGCTGTGCCACCGGTCTTCCAGCATCAAGCAGGACTGCACCAGGGGCATTTCTCAGAAGACTGAAATATGAACCAGGGTCGGCTTTGTAGGGTAAAACATGAACCTGAAAAGTTGGCATAGGTGGCTTTCAAACAAGCATGAATATGCATTGTAAAGCGCCAAAGCCGCGGGGCCTATAGGTGTTGCTCGGTTTGCGTGCCAACACAGAGCTGATTAGTATGAACTGAGTTCAAGGAAAGTGAACGCGTACACCAATGTATGAATCACAGGGATCAGGTCATGGATGACATGAATGAAGTGCTGGATCAGCCTGCGGATTATAATCTGCCATCAGAAATTGTTTCGGCAGCTGTTTCAGAACGTTATATCGCAAGACCCACCATTCAATCAGCGCTTACGGCGCAACCCCTTGCACGTTTGATTTTGCTCTCAGCCCCTGCGGGCTTCGGCAAGACGCGTGAGTTGGTATCACTCGCAACAATAAGTGCTGATCGTGACAGCAGTGTTGCATGGCTAAAATTGACTGCAGAGTCAAATACATCGATAGGCTTTTTTCAGCAACTGTCTGATGCCTTGAGCGCAGCTTATGTCGGGCTGGGCGATGCATACCCTGCACTGAGCTCCAGTGAAGTCAGTGAAGCCAATGTGGACGCTGTGTCGCTTATGGAGTCTGTGCTGGGAAATATCCTAAAGCTACAGAGGCCTTTGTTGCTGGTGCTGGATGATTTCCAGTTCATTACCAGCCCTGATTTGCTGAGTGCTATCAACAGGCTCATCAACTATGCACCCGATGGATTTTCGCTGGCCATCGGTACCCGAGTGAGGCCGAAACTGAGTATGGCAACTTGGCGCGCAAAGGGGTATCTGGCCGAGATTGGTGAGCGTGAGTTGCGACTAAGTGAAGATGAAACACGACTTTACTTGCAGCGCAGTGGGCATAATCTCGATGCTATCGCCTTCAGAAAAATATACAGCTACACCGAAGGTTGGATCACAGGTGTACTGCAGGTTAGCGAGTGGTTAAAACTAAACTCGCAAAGAGTTGAGGCACTGTTTGACTTTCAGAGTGACAAGGCTTCGATTGGTACTTACTTGTCTAACGCCGTGTTCGATGCTTTGCCAGCGGAACAACAAGACGCACTGTTAAATTTGAGCGTGGTACAACGATTCAATGGCAGTTTGGTAACTACATTAACCAGCTGTGATGACGGACAGCAATTGCTGGAAAACTTTGAAAATTTACAGCTTTTCTTGATTCCGCTTGACCGTGACCGCCAATGGTTTCGATTTCACCGCTTCTTCGCCGAGTTTCTTCGTGCACGCTTAAGGCAACAAGATGCCGAGCGCTTTAAACAAATCCATTTTAATGCCAGCTTGTGGTTCACCAATAACCACATGCAAACTTTTGCGATTGAGCATGCTTATCACGCACAAGATTTGGAGTTATTGGCAGCGCTAATTGATGGTTGTGGTCTGAGTTTGATCAATCGTGGTCAGATTAGCCTGGTGCACAAATGGCGCCAGCATGTACCTGATGAAATTGCAGTCAAATACCCGGTGTTAGTACTTGGTGATCTGTGGGCACGCGTTGTCGATCTTGGTTTGGACGAAGCAAATCGTGCGCTTGATGAGCTTCTTCTACGCTGGGGCGACGGTGATGCGAAAGCACAGCTGACAGACAGTATGTTAGCTGCTCTGGCAATTAAGTCTTTGATTGCTTTGCAAAAGGATGATCTGCGCAGTTGCGTCAAGCTAGCGCGCCGGGTTGAGTTTCAGATGGGCACGCGGACTGCGTTTCTTGAAGTTGCGATGTTAGTCATAGGTGCTTTCGCCAACGTGATGATGGGATGGCACGAGGCTGCACGAAAGCTACTGACATTAGCGAATCAAAGAAACCACTTTCTCGCTGGTAATTACCTGCAGATGCACCTGATTAATGTTGAGGTGATGCTGCTAATTGAGCAGGGCAAGATCAAGCAAGCAGAACTACTTTTTGAGCGCCTTCGAGAGCGCACTATTTCTTGGTTCAACGAAAAGTCTAAAGCCTTGATTCTGCCAAAAATCACTCAGTGCCTGATCGCCTACCAGCAGGGCAGGTTTGAGGGCGTGGCTGAAACATTGAAGCGCATGTTGTCAGTTGTTGACGTTATCAGCCCAGTTGATATCTGTGCTCAGGGCACACTCTGTTTGGCGCATCTCCAGCACATGCAAGGCAATACCAAAGAAGCCAATTCGACATCGGTATATATGCAAAATCTAGCTGCGCGGAACAAAGCTTGGCGTTTCTACGCGCAAGCAGTGGGAGATGAAATTCTGCGTATTTTGCAAGATGTAGGTGATGACCGAGTCAAGCGCGCCGAGCAGCGTTTAAAAAGCATTAACTGGGATGAGCTAGCGACCAACTACACACACATGCGCTTGAATCCGGTGCTTTGGGTTCAGGGCCTATCACGGACTCGTTTGCAGCAAACACGTGGTCACTTCAGTGAAGCACTGCACGAAATAACGCAACTACGTGGAATGCTTTTGGATGACTGGGAGGGGCTTGAACGCATTCGCCTGGATCTTTTGGCTGCTCTTAGTTACCAGCAACTGGGATACCAAGAGCGCTCGCAGAGCTTGCTAGTACAGTGCTTGATCGCGGCCGAACGAGAAGATATTCGAAGCCTATTTCTGGAGGAGGGCGAGGCAGTTCGAAGCATGCTCCATCAACTCGAAACAGCTGAGCGTCAACCTGCGCTGCAGGTGTTTATTCGCGGTCTCTTAGCCCTCTGGCCTAGGCAATCCGCTGAGCGTCTACTGGAAACTGTTGAGGAAGAACTAACGGAGCGTGAACAAGAGGTGATCAAGCTCGCGGCACAAGGTATGTCCAATGATGAGATCGGTCGGCAACTGACGCTCGCGTTGGGTACCGTCAAGTGGCACCTGCATAACATTTACGAGAAGCTCAAAGTACGCAATCGCACCCAAGCGATTAGACGTGCTCGCGAGCTAGGGATGTTGGGATCATGAGTATTCAAAATGTATTAGCTTCTCCAGACTTCAGTGTTTTGCCAAGCAAGCTTAAGCCGGAAAGTTTCGGCACAGCCAGATTAATGCCACGCACCGCTCTGATCGATAAAATGTATAGCGCGCGTGAAAAACATTTAATGGTGTTGAGCGCTCCAGCCGGCTACGGAAAAAGTGCAGTTTTAACTGAGTATCGTCAGCGATTGTTGACTGAAGGGGCGAAGGTTGCGTGGCTATCTTGTGATGCGCTAGATACTGACCTAAAGCGTTTATTAAACTATCTATGCAACGCAATTGCAGACCAAATCCCTAGGTTTGCAGAAGCCATCATGTCCACCTTGACAGGCAACGATGAACTGCCGGAGCGTCAACTGCTGGAGTTGTTTGTCAGCAACCTACAGCAAGTTGGCGACGAGCTTTATGTGATAATAGACGACTTGCATCATCTCGATGGTTGCGGTTTTGCCGGGCTAATTGAAGCGGCGCTTAACGATATTCCCAGTCATATCCACTTCGTGGTTAGCACACGTTTTAAGGTCGGAATGTTTTGTGCTAAATCAGTCAGTAACAGCAACTCTTGCTGGTTTGATGTTTATGATTTGCGCTTTAGTCAGGATGAAGTGCATCAATATTATCGTGATATAAAATCGATTCAAGCCAGTGATGCAGACATTGCCCAAGTGTATGCGCAAACAGAGGGCTGGGTGACGGCTCTGCATTTAGCATCTCTTATGGTTCCTGCACTGAGTCGACGCTTCACGCCGACACCAAATATGCCGGGTACTGAGCGCAATCTTGCGGACTACTTCAGTGAAGATGTATTGGTTGATTTGCCGCTTGAGTTACAACGGTTTCTAAATTATACATCGGTACTGGATGAGTTTAATGCTGAATTATGTAACGCATTGACAGGCCGGGACGATGCGCAAAAAACCTTGAAGTACTTATGTGATGAGCAATTATTTATTGTCGAAGCACAACGCAAGGATGGGTGGTATCGCTATCACCCCTTATTTGCAGAATACCTTCAACGCCGACTGGAAACGACTGAAAGTCCTACTCACTTATTGCATGCTGCTGCGCATTGGTGTGAGTCAAGGGGATTGCCAGAAAAGGCGATTAAATATGCAGTCTATTCGCGTGATTATGCATTTGCTGCACAGTTGCTTGAAACGCATGGTTGGAAAGTTATTGCCGAGGAAAAAGTCTATCAAGTTCTCAGCTGTTTGCAGGCGATTCCGATTGAGGTTATTCAGGAGTATTGTGTTTTTCAAATATTCTTCGCATGGCAGCTAGCATTCGAGCAAAAGTACGCTGAGTCAGAGTCGTTGATTGAAGAAATTAGCTCTCACTTGAAGGATGGCAATATAGAGGATATGCGCCCCTGTTTTGTTGAGCTGCTGGCGGCCACGCAAATCATCAAAGCTCTTGTCTTACTCTATCAAGACAAGCTCGAAAGTTGTCTTAAAGTGACGGCGCACTGGTTGAAATTGGCACCTGGCTCACAGCCCTTGTTTTCTGCCTGTTTGTCATGCTTACAAGCAGCTTGCTATACGCTTCAGGGTGCTTATGCAGACGCTTCAAAATCAATTTTTGCCGCACGCTCAAAACTTAGCGAATGCCATAGTGATTATCTGAACGTTGTCACGAGCTTGATCGAGGTCTGCTTGTGCACTGAGCTTGGTGAGCTACGCAAAGGGTCAGAGATTGCTGAGCGTGCACGTGAGTTGACAGGTTGTTTCCTGGGGGAGCAGAGCCGTGTAGGGGGACCATTGTGGTTGGCCTCTGCCGATATTCTTTATGAGCAGGGCATAGATAAAGACGCTTTGAATGAGATTGCCCAGGCGACCGCTTGGCGTGATGTTGTTACACCGGTTGAGCTATTAAGCCGCGGCCAGCTAGCAATCGTGCGTAAGCGCTTTTATGAGGGGTACTGTGATCAAGCATTGCATGAGCTTGATGAGTGGCTTCTTAGCCTGCATGCTCCAGGTTATGAACGCGTATATGCACAGGCTATGAGCTGCAAAGTCCAGTTCTTGCTGTGGTTGCGTAGGCCCAATGAAGCCGAGCGTATTTGTTTGCAGCTTAAACAGCATCTCGCAATCTTGCCCACTAAGCGTCACGCAAACGCTAGCATCAGTTTGACTTTAGCTGAGGCTCGTCTGTCACTCTCTGAACGACGGGCGGATAAGGCCCTAGCGGCGCTCGAAGCTTGCCTGGCTGGTGATAACAGCCTGCCAATGAATGATCGAAACCTTAGGTTGTCCTTGTTACTTTCAGTTGCTTATTGGCGAAAAGGTAACACCCAGCGTTCGTTCGACTTGCTTAATGAGGTCGTTGAAAGTGGGGTAAGTCGCGGTTACCAGCGTTTGTTTATTGACGACGCTATCTGGTTAATGCCTGTAATGGATGCATGGATTTCTGCGGACAAAGCTGCGGCCGAGGCGTGGCAACCATTAGCAGAAATGCTTCGTGATCAATGTCAAAAATTCTCGATTGAATACCAGCAACTTGATGATAATCAAGATGTTAGTCACAGGGAACGAGAGATTCTTCGTTTCGTGGGTGCTGGCTTATCTAACCGTGATATTGCTCAAGCAGTGCATCTATCAGAAGCGACTATCAAATGGCACTTACATAACCTGTTTTCAAAAATGGGTGTGCGTAGTCGAACCCAAGCAGTACTCAAAGGCAAGAGTTTAGGGTTGTTGAGCGAGGCATAAGAAGCCTTTTAATGATGTGTTGATTTGATCCTCCATCCCTTGGTTAGGGAGGCAGCAGCGGATTGCGACAGTAGGTTTAAGGCAGGACTTGATGCAACAGCATCGAGAGTTCGGGGTGGCATGACTACGGAAGCAATGCCATCCCGAATAGCGACGCAGGTTGTCGTTCCCGCTGCTAGCGACAGGAGTCAATAGCAGCTTCCTTCGGGATACCAAAACCGAGAACTGTGGAGATAACAACAATGAAATACATCAATAAACTCGCATTAGCAGCAGCTGTCCTCGTCACTCCGCTCATGGCGCAGGCTGAATTGAAAGCCATGGATGATTCTGCGCTGGCAACAGTGACCGGTCAGGATGGTATTAGTATTTCGGGTCAGTTCAACGGCAGCATTGGTAGCGTTGTATATACCGACAATGACCCGTCCGGCGGCTCGCTGCGTCTTGAAACAATCGCTTTTGACGGTTTCAATATTTCTGATGACGCGCCAATTTTAGTTGATGTTGTAACTACTAGCATTGGCGGTGCAGATACTGAGCAACTGCAAATTGGTTTGCCTGCAGTAACTGGCCAGTTATCAGTAGGTGCTATCAAGGTTGGTAGCACCGCGGCCGCTAGTATTGGTTCGCTTGCAGTCAGTGACATCAATATGGCCGGTACAACCGTTAAAGTTTGGGGACACTAAGCCACTAGTCCTTCTTAGCTATGAATACCCTGCCAGTTTCGGCTGGCAGGGTCCTTGATCTAAGAGAGGGTGAGCCCTAATGATTGAAATCCTACTTGGTAGTCTAATAACCGTTTTCGGTATTACCGAAACTGTCGATATTAAACCGCAACCAAAGGAACGGGTTAACCTCACTCAGGTGGCATTGAGCAGCAGCCCGTTTAGGCAATCAGTTGAACTTGAGCCGCTTAGTCAGTTGCAGTTTAAACGCGTTATTCGTCAAGCCTATGATTACAGTTGTGGTTCAGCTGCATTAACAACGCTACTTGATTATTTTTTAGGGCAGAATCTAGAAGAGCGTCAAGTTATGGAAGGCCTTCTAAGATTTGGCGAGGCTGACAAGATCGCTGAGCGGCGTGGCTTCTCCTTACTTGATATGAAGCGCTTTGTGTCTGCACTTGGGTACAACAGCGGAGGGTTTCGTGCAACATTTACTGACTTGGATAACTTGGATCACCCGGTTTTGGTGCCCATTGAATATGCAGGGTTTAAACATTTCGTTGTCGTGCGTGATGTTTATGATGGTCATGTATTTGTAGCTGATCCTGCTATAGGAAATATAAGCTTTACACGTAAACGGTTTGAGGCCGTCTGGGATAAGAATGTTTTATTCGTGATTTATCCTGGAGATAGCGGTATACAAAACTCCCTCGCGCTTGAAGATCAAGATCTGCGCATTATTGATGATCGTACTGTTTCGCTATTAGCGTTCAAAGAGTATCCATCAATCACCAAATTTACTGACAATCAAGCGACAGAGTTAGGTTCTGGCGGGGCGATACAATACATCCGCCGAAAATAACAACTCGTCAATATAGTACAGCTTAAGCATAATAATGGAGCAGTCTAAATGAAACTTGCATACGCGGGAACTGCATGTGCGCTATGCCTGTTTACGAGTGTTAGTGTGTTTGCAGATGACAAGTCTCTTGATAGCGCTAGGGATGCATTAAAAGCGCAAGAGGGAGATGCTGACAGTGAAAAAGCACTTTCTGAAGTTTTTCAAGCTGCTGAAAAAAGCTATACATTACTTAAGAAAGGAGAGCGGACACTTACGTATGGAGTCGACTACAGTCTAGTCAGAGATACTGTCATTGAAACCGTTAGAACGGGTAATGATTCATTTAGTGTTATCGGGCAATCTGAGGCTCAGCATACTTTTACGACTTCATTTACATTTGATTATGGCGTATGGGACAACTTGACGTTTAGTATCCGTCTGCCATTCGTGGCCAAGTATGATACCGAGCGAGACTTGAGCGCCTATAGTCTAGGTGATATTTCTGCAAGCCTACGCTGGCAACCATGGAATGCGCAACGTGGTGCTCCAGTAACAACCTTATACGCATCAGTGGGACTACCGACTGGTGATAGCCCTTATGACATAAAAGTGCAAGACGACCTATCAACAGGGAATGGTAACTACAGCATTAGTGCCGGTGCAAACTTATCTTATGTAATTGATCCAGTTGTACTGTTTGGGTCGCTTGGGTATACGTACAATTTTCCAATTAAAGATATTGATCAAGTGCGCAGTGGCCGGTTGCTGAGAAAAGTTAATACAGGGTCCTCGGTATCATTCAATATGGGGTTTGCTTATTCATTGTCTTATGACGTTTCTTTAGCCGCTTCGTATCAGATGGCCTACAACCTTGCTCCTAAATTTGAATTTGAGGATATGACGTTAAAGGGACGAGAACAGACCAGTGCGGTCATGAACTTTTCTCTGGGGCTAAGAACATCCCCTGAACACATAGTAAATGTTAATGCTGGTTTTGGTTTGACAGAAGACTCTCCAGATGTGCTGCTGGGGCTTTCCATGCCTCTAGATATTACGGGGCTTAAGCCGGAATAGAGGAAGAGTTGTCTATCATGAAATTTATTATTTTCCGTGCATCTTATTTGTTACCTATCGTTGTGAATTTATGGATGGATACTGCAACGGCCCAGCTTTCACAAAATCTAACCATTGGCAATCCTAAGGCAATGGCGTTAGGAAACGCGATTACTGCAGACTCGTCAGGTATTGATGCTGTTCACTACAATCCAGCAGCCTTAACCAAATTGAAAGGACGCCAGATAGCGATAAAGTTCGTGACAGGTGTTTTAGATATTAGATCGGAATTTAAAGCACCTGAAAATTATGGTGATAGCTTTTTTGGCTTATCTGATGACCCTGTTGCTAATACCTCTAGTAGAACCACCACGTCAACAATGTATTTTCCTGGGTTGGGTGGTGCTACCGATGTGCCTGTTCTTTTTGCGCCTCTTGCAGGCATTTCTATTACCCCGCCAGGCTCAAAATTTACTTTCGCAAATAATATTTATGCCCCTCAGGCGCTTGGTTATTCCCGCGGTGATAACGATCCTGCGCGCTATCAAGGTAAGCAAGTTGCTATTCAGCGAATTACCTATTTTTCACCTTCAGTTGCTTATCAAGTTAATGATGAACTTTCTGTTGGTATTTCAGTCGGCTTTTCACACCAAGCCTTGTCTTTGAATGAAGACTTCCGTGCTCCAGGTGTTTTAACGGGATTTACCGGTGCTGCTCAAGATGCATTGTGCACTATTGATGGAAACCCATTTGATGTGTTGTTAAATATCTGTGGTGGTGATTTAGGCCCATTCACAGACATTGCAAATATTGATCTGGATTTACAACAGTCACTTTCACCGACTTGGAATATTGGTTTTCTCTGGGAACCTGTTGATTGGTTTGCTTGGGGAGCCGTATACCAAAGTGAAGCCAAGATGAAGCTTAAAGGTAAGTATAATGTCTCATACAGCGATGACTGGCAGGGGTTCTGGCAGGGGTTGGATAGCTCATTGTTTGGTGCGATTTTCAGTAGCATCACACCTGACGGTCTGTTTGATAACGAGCGCGGTAACGTTTCCCTAGACTTAACTTACCCGGCACATTTCTCCACAGGAATTAAGCTAAATCCGATACCTAAATGGCAAGTTAACTTCGATGTTAAGTGGACCGATTATGCCGCGTGGAATGAGTTCGAGATTAAGTTTGACCGCGAACTTGACATTCTCACCATTGCCAGCTTGCTGTCCCCAGATAGTGCGACACCTACCAGTCTGATTCTGGATCGTGGTTATAAATCTGTGTGGAGCTGGGCTCTAGGTCTGCAATACCAATACAATGACCGACTTACCCTACGGATGGGATATGAGCCCAGACCTTCAGCAATTCCTGGCAATAAGGCGGACGTTCTTGCGCCAATTGGTGATGCAACGCTGTACGGATTGGGTGCAGGTTATCAATGGGATAAAGATACGGTTATTGACGTCGGCTTTAATTACTTGGTCAGCAAACAGAATATTCCTGCCGGGTCGAGTTGCAGTATCAACTGCTCGAGCATCGATGGCCTTGTTTATAACCCCTATGCAGACCTTGATGTTGAATCAACCGTAAAAGCTTATGTGTTTGCCTTAACCTATCGAACCACTTTTTGAGTGATGCTTTGTTATGGATTTGCATAAACCGTTACTCCTGTTTTGCACGCTATGCTGGGCATTGAACTCGCTTGCAGGTGCTCGTTACCTCACTTGGATTGATGATCAGGGTAGGGTGCACAATACGGTTATGAGCGAGGTCTTCGTTCAACAGCAAAGCCGCGCATCAAAACAAGTTCTGATAAGTGATCATGCTCGGTTTAATGAGGCAGGCCGCTCGGTGGCTCCTCCTGTACCAAACGAAAGTAAACGGCGCTACTTCACATGGGTAGACGGAGACGGCACGTTACAAAACAGTTTCTACGCCGATCGTCCACTGCTGGCTGGCGGAACGGAAGTCATGTTGTCGACAGGTGAATTATCTTCAGAGTATATCGATGCTGATGTGCTTGAAGGCCGTGGTTATCAGCGTGATGGCGATGATGGGCAATATTACACGTGGGTCGACGAGCAGGGACGCATGCAAAACTCTCGGGTTGCTCCGCGTATAAGTTCAGGTGCAGTCTCAGGTCTGGCTACAATTGAATATACAGAAGGGCGTCAAATTGAGTTTTCCAAGAAGCCTATTTTGCTACCTAGCTTGAATGGGCAACGAACTACCGCGATGAGAGAGCTGTTATCAGGCAGCAGGCAGTCTCAGCAAGGGCTTTATCGCGAGTTGACGGATCGCTGTTGCACACAAATGACAGATGACGATTTCACTGAACTATCCAGTGATGAACCGCGCTTTGAGGAACTCAATCGTTTTTCGCCCAGTTTTGATTTTCCAATGGGGCGCAGTTATTACGCGGCGATAAAGTTGCCCACAGTTAAAACGAGTTATGGCTTGCGCGTTCGAAGCTTCGCTAATAAACAAGTGGTATATCCTTCGCTGCTGTTTCTTGATGCACAGAAACGGCCTACTCGCTTGGTCAGTGATGCGGTGTACCAGCTGCATGCTGAGACATGGTCTCGCTTCGCATTCATTGAGGGCGTAGTAAAAATCCAAGCGGTTACTAATGAAAGCTATGTTCTGCTGCTGACCACAGAAGAGGACAAGGCGTTAAAAACGCTTGATAACAAGCCTTTCAAACGACCATTTCAGGAGGTTGTGGTTGACGATGCTGGAATACAGGCCCGCGGCCACGCTGGTGTTGGCTCCTTTGAGATTGCAGTGATTCGTTAGCTGGTGATGCGGCTATCTAGTCCTGAAATAGGTTTACACCTATTCACCCTAACGCCCGATGAACAGAATCGGGCGTTTTGTATTTCACCGACAGGTGTGGGCGCTCGTTGTTATAGATCGACACCTACTCGCTCACCATCTTATTTGCCCGAGTTAAATCTTGTGGTCGCAGGATCAAAAGCCCTGTTTTCAATATTCCATTAACTCGCTCTGCTAAGGCATTTTGGTAGCAGTCATAGCCATCTGTTATCGAGCACCTGATGCCGTTTTTGCATGAAGTGCCAGAGCAATACTGACTGCCTCTATCCGAGTGATGGATCAGTGATTGCTGTGTTTGACGGCGTTTGACCGCCCGGCGCAACGCATACGCCACCGACTCAGTGTGCAGGCTTTCGTGAACATGATAGCCAACGATCTTTCGCGAAAAAACATCCGTTACAAGGCTCAGATAGGCTGTACCGGAAATAGGTAATATCAGCCACCCAGACTTGTTCAGGGCCATTTGGAACAACCTGGTTAGGCCCTGGCTTGAGCAGGTTCGGATGGCGCTGAAAGCGATGGTTGCTGTCGGTCGTCTTGTGATAAGCCCGCTTGCGGGCTACCAACAAACGCCTTTCACGCAGAATTGAAAACAGCCGATCTCGACCCAGATGCAGCTCAAGTTGAGGCTGACAATGCAGCAAATGATGCAGCAAATGATGCAGCTTACGGGTGCCTAAGCTCGGCTGACGCTGACGTTTGCGCTGAACGAAATCGACAACGTTCTGATCCAAAACCAGACGAGCCGTATCGACATGATTGCGCTTGTAGTAAGCCTGACGACTGATCCCCATGAACTGGCAAGCCCTGCTGATACTCAGCTCTTCGATTTGCTTTTGCGTGAGGACTTGCCGGGTCGCTTTTTTACGACCGATGCTCCGTAGTCTGTCTTTAGAACATCCATTACGGCCTCGAAGAACTGAGGCCTCTGTGTGGCCACTTCAAGCTGTTGCTCCAGTATCTTTGATGCGCTGCTCAGGTGTCAGCGGCTTAGGGGCAGTCATGATGCGACTCCTCTGGGTTCGACCGCAAGCGCCTTGGCTCCAATCTTGGCAGCCATGCTTGCGCAACCAAACCAATACAGTCGATTGCCCTTGGATGCCATAGCGATCTTGGGCTTGTTTGTAATTAAGCTCGCCTTTTTCTACCTGATAGACAACTGCTAATTTAAAAGCGAGCGAATAATCTCGCTGACTTCGTCGCACACCTTCAGCCATAAGGCCCTCCTGAAAAAGAAGCTAGAAGGTGTAAACCTTATTCAGGGCGGGTCAGGCATCAGAAAAAAGGCCGCTGCAAGCGGCCTTTTCTCGTTCTAGGGCTGCTTAGATTTCAGTGGAAAACTTATGGCCAAATAAGCTTTGGGCAAAACGCACACGTTCCAGTGGCGTTTCCTGAATATCATCTTTTGCAAGCTCCGCAATGCGTGCTTCAACTGCGTGAGCGCGCAGCGTTAGCCCTGTGTCATTGGCGATTTGAATATTCAAGCCAGGGCGTGCATTCAACTCTAGGATTAAGGGGCCCTTTTCTTGGTCGAGCACCATGTCGACACCAATGTAGCCAAGCCCACATAACTCATAGCAGTTTGCTGCGAGACTCATAAAGCCGTCCCAGTCCGGCAGTTGAACACCATCTACCGCATTGGTCGTGTCAGGGTGTTTTGTGATTTTGTTGTTAAGCCAGGTACCGTTCAAGGTAAGGCCTGTAGCTAAGTCGACACCAACACCAATCGCGCCCTGGTGCAGGTTAGCCTTACCGCCAGATTGTCGGGTTGGTAGCCTCAACATTGCCATCACTGGATAGCCCTTAAGCACAATAATGCGAATGTCCGGCACACCTTCGTAGCTAATGCTTTTAAATATCTGATCCGGAATGACACGATACTCAATTAGCGCACGATCACGGTGACCACCCAGTGAGTAGAGACCAGTCAGGATGCTTGATATCTGATGTTCAATATCTTCATGAGAAATGATCTTGCCTGAGACTGTGCGGTAACGATCTTCAAAGCGATCGGCGACTACCAAAATACCGTCGCCACCTGCGCCTTGCGCGGGCTTGACTACGAAGTCAGTACGGTTGCCGATGATTTCACTGAGCTTATCAATTTCCTTTTCCGTAGAGATCACGCCATACATCTCAGGCACATTGATACCAGCGTCAATGGCGCGCTCTTTGGTCAGAATCTTATCGTCCACAAGCGGATACAGGTGCCGTTTATTGTACTTCAGCACGTAGTCCGCGTTGCGGCGATTGATGCCCATGATGCCTTTGGCTTCAAGGGCCTTCCAGGTTTTCCATAGACCTAGCATGGCTCAATCCTTAAGGAAGGCTTTGAAGCGGAAAAGTTCAGTCAGGCGGTAGCCGCGATAACGACCCATGGCCAGCATGAAACCTACAAAAATAAGCAGTACGGCCGGGAAGGTAAACATGAAGTAAACCAACTCAGGGACACTCATCAACAGGTGCGCTAACGAGGCTGCGAAGAGGGTACCGACGCCAACTTTAAAGGCATGCGATGCGCCACGTTCTTCCCATGTAATCGACAGGCGCTCAATGGTCATGGTCAAAATCACCATTGGGAACAGGGCAACCGACAAGCCGCGTTCAAGGCCAAGTTTGTGACTGAACAGGCTGATCACTGCAATCAAAACCACCACGAAGGTCAATACCACTGAAAGTCTTGGCAGCATCTGTAATTTGAGGTGTTCAAGATACGAACGTAATGACAAGCCCAGCGTGGTTATCACGGTAAATAGGATGATGCCGAAGCCAAGTTGGGTTTCACGGAATGCCAATGCAATCAGCACTGGGGTGAATGTGCCGAGGGTCTGTAAGCCGCCGAGGTTACGCAGGATCAGAATCAGCAATACGCCGATTGGGATCATGATCATGATCTGGAAGTTGTTCTGTGTCTGCAGCGGCAAGCCATACAACGAGTAAGACAAGAAGTCGGCATCGGTGCTTTCATCTGTCAGCTGGGCCAGGCGAATCGCATTCATTTCACTGTTGTTCAGTGCGAACGATACTTGAGCCTGTTTGCCACCTTCAATCTTGATCAGGTCCTCATCGCCAATCCACCAGATCAGGCGATCGGCAGGTAAGCCTTGTTCGCCCGTTTCAGGGTTGAAGTAGAGCCATTTATCACCATTGAAGCTGCGCAGCCACAGCTCTGGCGACTGCTGAGATTCAGCCAGCAGGCGCACTGTATGGACACGCTCCATGGGTACGTGAGCGATAGACAATAACAACTCAATGGCTTTCGCTTTGTTAGAAGTCGAAGCATCACCGCTGAGCAATAGCTTGGCATTGTCATCATTGACGTTGTTAACGCGCTTGATGGTTTCACTGATGAAGGTTTCAACATCAGCAGAGTGCTGCCGAATCGGTGCAAGTAGGGCGTCAGCAGCAATTTTCTCTGGGCCTTCGACTGGCAAGCTGTCGCGGAAGATCGGACCTTTGGCTTTAGCTTGCTCACCGCTATAGCGCTTGGTCAGGACCAGGCGGTAGTAAATGGTTTGTTTACCGCTGGCGCGACGGGCTGACCAAGTGACCTTACGGTTGCCGTCAACACGGTTAACACTTACCCCATAATTATTTGAGATAAAACTTTCATTGAGACTGACGTAGTCTTGGTTCAATGGCGGGACAAACATTTGCAGTTTGACCGGCTCTTTTGAACTGGCTTGGAATTCGATCTTGGCATCAATATTCCAAAGGTCATCAGTTTCATCTGATGTCAGTGGGATGCCAAGGATAAAGATTTGGTATGCCGTTATCAGAATACCCAAGCTCACCAAGATAGTGATCAGGATTTTCAGATGCAGGGTAAGAGAGCGCATGGGCATTACTCGCCAAGGGTTACGTCAGTGGTACATGCAGGTTTCCCTGATGCGTATTTAAGGCTTGGATCTATCAGTGCATTGAAGCGTTTTAGGGCTTCAGATCCGACTAGCAGCGGGTATTGGAATGCACTTCGGTCGGTCAAGTTCACTTCAATTGTGCGTTGTGCTTGTCCCATGCACACCTCAAGCTCGATTACAGGCCGTGCGGTGTAGGTTTTTTGCTCCTCAGGATCGAAGTCGCCCGAACGTCTTTTTATCTTACTGATACGTGCCAGTGGGCGTTCAATTGGGTTGTCATGGGCGTCATCTATCGCTAGATAGAAACGCACCCATGTCTCGCCATCACGCTTGAAGCGCTTAATGTCACGTGCGCTGAGTGATGCTGTTTTAGCACCAGTATCAAGTTTAGCCGCTACTTCTGTGTTGATCTCTGACAGTTTGACGTATTCATTCAAGCCGTAAACAGTTTTATCCGCAGCAATACTCACGCTGGGAGAGAGAAGCAGGCAAAAAATCAGTGCGGAGGGCTTCAGTCTCATAAGTCCTATTCGATGGCTCGGGCATATGGGTAACAAGGGCGACTAGGCTTTGCTGTCCATGCGCCTACGATTGAGAGTAGCAGTTGGCTCATCTTAGCTCCTGCGTGCAAGGCATTCTAACATGGCCATTTTGTGCAGTAACAGGCTCTTACAGTGCTTTCTTCTACAGTAACGCATTCGTAGTAATAGATATTATGGCTGAAGGATTGTCGACAATATTGTTGGCCGTCATTGACGGTGCAGTGCTTTGGGCGTATTTTTTCAGCTAAAAGCTAGCTTGGTGTCAACAATATGCTCGGTGTGACAGAGATTCCTATTGCTGCAGAAGATGAAAATGAAACGCGCTCAGAGCACGTGTTTCGGCGAATCCAAGCGGCAATCGTTAAAGGTGAAATTGCGCCTGGCAGCAAGATATCCGAGCCTGAACTCGCTCGTACCTACGGCATCAGTCGTGGACCACTACGTGAAGCTATTCATCGGTTGGAGGGCCAGCGCTTATTGGTGCGCATACCTCATGTCGGTGCGCGTGTGGTGTCGTTGAATCACGAGGAGTTGATTGAGCTTTACGAGATTCGTGAGTCACTTGAAGGCATGGCTTGCAAATTGGCCGCGCAGCGAATGACACAGCTAGAAATCGATGAATTACGTCAGGTGCTCGAAACCCATGAGCGTGACGAAGCGTTCCAAGCGGGCCGCGGTTACTATCAGCAAGAGGGTGATTTTGATTTTCACTATCGAATTATTCAGGGCAGTGGTAACCGCACCCTGAGTCAGCTGCTTTGCGGTGAGTTGTATCAACTGGTGCGCATGTACCGGATACAGTTTTCATCTACGCCAAACCGGCCGCGCCAAGCCTTTGCCGAGCATCATCGGATACTTGACGCAATCTCAGACCGCGATGGTGAGCTCGCAGAGTTATTGATGCGTCGGCACATCGCTGCTTCGAAACGCAATATTGAGCGCCATTATCTGGGCGAACAAACAACCCCTAATCAATCACCATCATCTACTTCCCGAGGTGAGTCATGAGTTCGAGAACGCCAGGTCAGCGGTTTCGCGACGCAGTTGCTGAAGAACATCCGTTGCAGGTTATAGGTGCGATCAATGCCAATCACGCATTACTCGCCAAGCGAGCAGGTTTCAAAGCCATCTATCTTTCCGGTGGCGGCGTTGCTGCAGGTTCGCTGGGCTTGCCTGACTTGGGTATAACGGGGCTGGATGATGTATTGACAGATGTACGGCGCATTACCGATGTCTGCGATTTACCGCTATTGGTCGATGTGGATACTGGCTTTGGCGCTTCAGCTTTCAACGTCGCGCGTACGGTTAAATCGATGATCAAATTCGGCGCGGCGGCGATTCATATTGAAGATCAAGTCGGGGCCAAGCGTTGCGGACATCGCCCGAATAAAGAAATTGTTTCGCAGCAAGAAATGGTTGACCGCATTAAAGCCGCAGTTGATGCGCGTACTGACGATAGTTTTGTGATTATGGCGCGTACAGATGCACTGGCGGTTGAGGGGCTTGAGTCGGCACTTGATCGCGCTGCTGCATGTGTCGAGGCGGGGGCCGACATGGTATTCCCTGAGGCCATTACCGAGCTTGAGATGTACAAGCTGTTCGCTGATAAGGTTAAGGCACCGATTTTGGCCAATATCACTGAGTTTGGCTCGACGCCTTTGTTTACCACCGACGAATTGAAATCTGCGGATGTTTCTCTGGTTTTGTACCCGCTCTCAGCATTCAGAGCGATGAACAAGGCTGCAGAAAATGTATACAACGCAGTGCGGCGTGACGGTACGCAGAAGAATGTGATCGACACAATGCAGACCCGTATGGAGCTTTACGACCGTATTAATTATCACGCATTTGAGCAGAGTCTCGATGCATTGTTTGCTGGCAAAAAAGCCTGAGATTGAGCGCTTCGCAGGTGGTCAAATAGCTACCGCGAACGAAGTTGCAGTATCCAAAATAAATTCAAGAGGAGAGAGCAATGGCTGAAGCTAAAGTATTGAGTGGTGCGGGCCTGCGGGGCCAAGTTGCCGGTCAAACAGCCCTGTCGACAGTTGGTCAGGAAGGCGCGGGGCTGACTTACCGCGGTTATGATGTGCGTGATCTTGCAGCGCATGTAGGTTTTGAAGAAGTCGCCTATCTGTTGCTTTACGGCGAGTTGCCAAATGCCGAGCAACTGACGACTTACAAAAGCAAACTCAAAGCTCTGCGCGACCTGCCGCAAGCCCTGAAAGAAGTGTTGGAGCGCATTCCGGCCAATGCTCATCCGATGGATGTGATGCGTACTGGCGCGTCAGTTCTCGGCACGCTTGAGCAAGAACTGAGTTTTGAGCAGCAGCAAGACAAAGCTGATCGCTTGCTGGCAATTTTTCCGGCCATCATGTGCTACTGGTATCGCTTTAGTCATGACGGTGTGCGTATTGATTGCATGACTGATCAAGACTGCCTTGGCGGTCACTTTTTGCGTTTGCTGCATGGTAAAAAACCTAGCGAACTGCATGTGCAGGTGATGAATGTTTCATTAATTCTCTATGCCGAGCACGAATTCAATGCCTCGACCTTCACTGCTCGGGTGTGTGCTTCGACATTGAGTGATTTGTTCTCCTGTGTCACAGCCGCGATTGGCACCTTGCGCGGCCCTCTGCATGGCGGGGCTAACGAGGCGGCGATGGAGATGATCGAGAAGTTCACCTCTGCTGACGACGCAACGGCGGGTACGCTCGCAATGCTTGAGCGGAAAGACAAGATCATGGGCTTTGGTCACGCCATCTACAAAGACTGCGATCCGCGCAATGAAGTGATCAAGCAGTGGTCGAAAAAGCTTGCTGAAGAAGTTGGGGATACCGTGTTGTATCCAGTCTCCGAAGCGATTGATAAAACCATGTGGGAGCAAAAGAAACTATTCCCGAATGCGGATTTTTATCATGCATCTGCTTATCACTTCATGGGCATTCCAACCAAGCTGTTCACCCCGATTTTCGTGTGTTCGCGAGTAACCGGCTGGGCTGCGCATGTCTTCGAACAACGTGCCAATAATCGCATTATTCGCCCGAGTGCTGAGTACACCGGCGTTGAACAGCGCCAAGTACCGCCACTCGAACAGCGCTAAGTAGCGCGCGCAATGCCGCAAAACTCAACCGTGTGGGGCGTTGCGAAAACAGATCTGATGAGTTCTGACTGATGAATACCGACTATCGCAAGCCCTTGCCCGGCACGCAGCTGGACTATTTCGACACCCGCGCCGCGGTTGAGGACATTAAGCCCGGAGCCTACGACAAGCTGCCGTACACCTCCCGTGTATTGGCTGAGAACCTGGTTCGCCGTTGTGAGCCATCAATGCGGACTGCTGCGCTGACGCAAATCATTGAGCGCAAGCGCGACCTGGACTTTCCATGGTTTCCGGCGCGTGTTGTCTGTCACGACATTCTGGGGCAGACCGCGCTGGTCGATCTTGCAGGCTTGCGCGACGCAATCGCTGAAAAGGGCGGTGATCCATCGAAAGTTAACCCGGTCGTGCCGACGCAACTGATTGTTGATCACTCGTTGGCTGTGGAGCATGGCGGTTTTGAGGCGGATGCTTTTGAAAAGAACCGTGCAATAGAAGATCGTCGCAACGAAGACCGCTTTCACTTTATCAACTGGACCAAGAAGGCCTTTAAAAACGTTGATGTGATACCGCCCGGCAACGGCATCATGCATCAGATCAACTTGGAGCGGATGTCGCCGGTGGTTCACGCTCGTGACGGTGTTGCATTCCCGGATACCTTGGTTGGGACTGATAGCCACACGCCGCATGTTGATGCGCTGGGCGTAATCGCCATTGGTGTGGGCGGTCTTGAGGCTGAAAGCGTGATGCTTGGCCGTGCTTCCTATATGCGTTTGCCAGACATTATCGGCGTTGAAATGACTGGCAAGCGCCAGCCTGGGATCACGGCGACAGATATCGTATTAGCTATTACCGAGTTTCTGCGCAAAGAGAAGGTCGTTTCTTCCTATCTGGAGTTTTTCGGTGCAGGGGCCAATGCCCTGACCCTTGGCGACCGTGCAACTATCTCCAATATGACGCCTGAGTTTGGCGCGACTGCGGCCATGTTTTATATCGATGGGCAAACCATTGATTACCTGACATTGACCGGGCGCGATAGCGAGCAGGTCAAGCTGGTTGAGAACTTCGCCAAAACCACAGGTTTGTGGGCTGATACCCTGACTAATGCCGAATACGAGCGCGTGCTGACATTCGACTTGTCGACTGTGGTGCGCAATATCGCTGGGCCATCTAATCCGCACCGTCGAGTGCCCACTTCCGAATTGGCTGCCCAAGGTATTAGCGGCGTTGTCGAGAACGAGGAAGGGTTGATGCCGGATGGCGCGGTGATTATCGCTGCGATCACCAGCTGCACCAATACCAGTAACCCACGTAACGTGATTGCCGCCGGTTTGATCGCGCGAAACGCGAACGCGCGTGGTCTTACGCGCAAGCCTTGGGTGAAAACCTCACTGGCGCCAGGTTCCAAGGCCGTTCAGCTGTATCTAGAAGAAGGCAAATTATTACCCGAACTTGAAAAGCTGGGCTTTGGCATTGTTGGCTTTGCCTGCACCACCTGCAACGGTATGAGCGGTGCGCTGGACCCTGCTATTCAAAAAGAAGTGATTGATCGCGACTTGTACGCAACGGCGGTGCTATCAGGCAACCGTAACTTCGATGGGCGGATTCATCCGTACGCCAAACAAGCCTTCTTGGCATCACCGCCGCTGGTGGTTGCTTATGCGATTGCCGGTACTATTCGTTTTGATATCGAAAAAGATGTGCTGGGCATCGACAAAGACGGCCAGCCAGTAACCTTGAAAGATATTTGGCCGTCGGATGAAGAAATTGACGCAGTGGTCAAGGCCAGCGTTAAGCCTGAGCAGTTTAATCAGGTCTATATCCCGATGTTTGCCATCGAAGAAGACACCGGGCCTAAGGTCAGTCCACTGTATGAGTGGCGGCCACAAAGCACCTATATTCGTCGCCCTCCGTATTGGGAAGGCGCACTGGCGGGTGAGCGTTCGCTTACCGCAATGCGCCCTTTGGCAGTGCTGCCAGATAACATCACCACTGATCACCTGTCGCCATCCAACGCCATTATGCTCAACAGCGCTGCTGGCGAGTACTTGGCGAAAATGGGCTTGCCTGAGGAGGACTTCAACTCCTACGCAACCCACCGTGGAGATCACCTGACTGCGCAGCGTGCAACCTTCGCCAACCCTAAGTTGATCAATGAAATGGTCACGGAAAACGGTGTGGTTAAACAAGGGTCTCTGGCGCGAATAGAGCCTGAAGGCACTGTCACGCGTATGTGGGAAGCGATTGAGACCTACATGCAGCGCAAGCAGCCACTGATCATTATTGCTGGCGCTGACTACGGCCAAGGCTCTTCTCGTGACTGGGCAGCAAAAGGCGTACGCCTGGCAGGCGTTGAGGCTATTGCAGCTGAAGGATTCGAGCGCATTCACCGGACCAATCTTGTTGGCATGGGCGTACTGCCGCTGGAGTTCCAGCCTGGCGTAACGCGCCATACGCTGGGGATTGATGGCACTGAAACCTATGATGTGATTGGTCAGCGCACGCCGCGCGCAACCTTGACCTTGGTGATCAACCGTAAAAACGGTGAGCGCTTGGAGGTGCCGGTGATTTGCCGTCTGGATACCGCAGAAGAGGTCTCGATTTATGAGGCTGGCGGCGTATTGCAGCGTTTTGCTCAGGATTTTCTTGAGTCCAGCGGTGCGGTGTAACCCACTTTAAATTTCCCTCGGCAGCGCTGATAGGCAGCTTAGAGCAGCGTCGCCGAGGTTAATCAGGACGTATCCACATGGCTCACGCTCCCCAGATAAAAGTAGCCGCGACCTATTATCGCGGTGGTACCAGTAAAGGTGTGTTTTTTGCGCTTAATGATTTACCCATTGAGGCACAAGCCCCGGGCGCCGCACGCGATGCATTGCTGCTCAGGGTAGTTGGTAGTCCAGATCCTTATGGCAAGCAGATTGACGGCATGGGCGGAGCGACCTCAAGTACCAGCAAGACCGTTATCGTGTCTAAGAGTAAGCAGCCTGAACATGATGTTGATTATTTGTTCGGCCAGGTTTCAATCGATAAGCCTTTCGTTGACTGGAGTGGCAACTGCGGCAATTTATCGTCGGCTGTCGGTCCGTTTGCGATTCGCAGCGGCATGCTTGACCCCGATCGCGTACCTGAAAATGGTATCGCTATTGTGCGTATCTGGCAGGCCAATATAAGTAAAAGCATTATTGCCCATGTGCCCATTACCAATGGCGAAGTGCAGGAAACCGGTGACTTCGAACTTGATGGTGTGACCTTTCCTGCCGCGGAGGTAAAACTTGAGTTTGTCGATCCCGCGGCGGAGGAAGAGGGTGCTAGTGGCTCGATGTTCCCGACGGGAAACCTGGTCGATGATTTGGATGTTCCCGGCGTGGGTGTATTGCAGGCAACCATGATCAATGCAGGTATTCCGACGATTTTCATTAATGCCCAAGACATCGGTTTTACTGGCAGCGAGTTGCAGGATGCGATCAATAGCGACGCTAAAATACTGGCCATGTTTGAACGCATACGAGCGCATGGCGCCGTGCATATGGGGTTGATAAAACACGCCGATGAAGCGGCTAAACGTCAGCACACACCTAAGGTAGCCTTTGTGTCTGCGCCGGTCGATTACATAAGCTCCAGCGGCAAAGCGGTCGCTGCTGAAGATGTCGACTTGCTGGTCAGGGCGATGTCCATGGGTAAGTTGCATCACGCGATGATGGGGACCGCTGCGGTCGCAATTGGCACTGCAGCGGCAATTCCCGGCACCTTGGTCAACCTTGCGGCCGGTGGTGGTGAGCGGGTTAGCGTCCGTTTCGGGCATCCATCAGGGACCTTGGTCGTCGGCGCCGAAGCGAAACAGGTTGACGGGCAATGGTCGGTCGCCAAGGCGATTATGAGTCGCAGTGCGCGGGTATTGATGGAAGGTTGGGTTCGAGTGCCGGGCTAGAGATGCGTATTGGCCAGGGCATCCCGGCTAATGCCGGGAGCAACCCGAGGTGGCGCGGCGGACTATTTACTTGAGACGCCGCTCAACACCTTTTTCAACGAGGATCTTTGCTGAAATTTCCTCAACCGAGAAATGTGTTGAATTGATGTAATTGATGTTCTCGCGGCGGAACAGGTTTTCAACCTCGCGCACCTCAAATTCACACTGAGCGAAGCTTGCATAACGGCTGTTTGGCTTACGCTCGTTGCGAATGGCAGTGAGGCGATCAGGGTCAATGGTCAGGCCAAACAGCTTTTCTTTGTATTTTTTCAGCGCATTGGGCAGTTGCAGGCTTTCCATGTCGTCTTCGGTCAACGGGTAGTTGGCTGCCCGAATACCGTATTGCATGGCCATGTACAGACAGGTTGGGGTTTTACCGCAGCGGGAGACGCCCACCAGTATTAAATCTGCTTTGTCATAATAATGTGTACGTGCGCCGTCATCATTATCCAGGGCAAAGTTGACCGCCTCGATACGCTCCATGTAGTTGGAGTTGTGGCCGATAGAGTGCGATTTGCCGACAGAATAGGACGAGTGCGAACTGAGCTCTTGCTCCAGCGGCGCTAGGAACGACGAGAAGATGTCGATCATGAAACCTTCGGACTCAGCGAGAATGTCGCGGATATCACCGTTGACAATGGTGTCGAAGATAATCGGGCGTACGCCGTCTTTTATCGCGGCTTGGTTGATTTGTAGTACCATTGCGCGCGCTTTTTCTGCGCTATCAATGTACGGTCGCGTTAGCTTGGTGAAGGTGATAGTTTCAAACTGCGCCAACAAGCTTTGACCCAGGGTCTCGGCAGTAATGCCGGTGCCGTCAGAGATAAAAAATGCTGTCCGTTTCATTTGCGCTGTGGGCCTTAAGCTGAGAACGTTTTTTGGCTATCATAGGCCCCGACTTGCAGGCCATTAGTCGTTTGCATTGTTACTTATTTTCCAGGGCCAGGCCACAGTCACGCGGGTTACCCCGTGAACTTCCCCAGCCCCTTGAGCTTTTCCAACACCAGAACTGGAGAGATCACCTTGGTAGAGTACGTAGTTTCCCTCGATAAGCTCGGCGCACACGATGTTGAGCACGTAGGGGGCAAGAACGCCTCCCTTGGCGAGATGATCAGCAACCTTGCCGGCGCTGGCGTTTCGGTTCCCGGTGGTTTTGCCACGACCGCCCAAGCCTATCGTGACTTCCTCGAGCTCAGCGGTCTGAATGCTCAGATACACGCTGCGCTTGACGCCTTGGATGTCGATGACATCGCAGCGTTGTCGAAGACTGGCGCGCAAATTCGTCAGTGGATCATGGAAGCCGAGTTCCCCGAGCAGCTTAATAGCGAGATTCGCACTGCGTTCGCGGCAATGGCTAATGGTAATGAGAACATGGCTGTCGCGGTACGTTCCTCAGCTACCGCTGAAGACCTGCCAGACGCCTCGTTTGCCGGTCAGCAAGAAACCTTCCTGAACATTCGTGGTGTCGAAAACGTCATCCGTGCGGCTAAAGAAGTTTTTGCCTCGTTGTTCAACGACCGCGCCATCGCTTACCGCGTACACCAAGGCTTTGACCACAAACTGGTCGCCTTGTCTGCCGGTGTGCAGCGCATGGTTCGCTCTGAAACCGGTACCGCCGGGGTTATGTTTACCCTTGATACCGAGTCGGGTTTCCGCGATGTGGTGTTTATCACGGGGGCTTATGGCCTCGGTGAGACCGTGGTTCAGGGCGCGGTCAATCCTGACGAGTTCTATGTTCACAAAAACACCCTCGAAGCAGGTCGTCCGGCAATTCTGCGCCGCAATCTGGGTAGCAAAGCCATCAAGATGATCTACGGTGACGAAGCCAAAGCGGGTAAGTCGGTCAAGGTTATTGATGTTGATCGCGCTGATCGTGCGCGTTTCTGCCTGAGCGATGCTGAAGTAACCGAGTTGGCCAAGCAGGCGATGATCATCGAGAAACACTACCAGCGTCCGATGGACATTGAGTGGGCTAAAGACGGTGATGACGGCCAGTTGTATATTGTTCAGGCGCGTCCGGAAACGGTAAAAAGCCGCGCCAGCGGTAACGTCATGGAGCGTTACCTGCTGAAAGAAACCGGTACCGTACTGGTTGAAGGTCGTGCTATCGGTCAAAAGATCGGTGCGGGTCGTGTGCGGGTCATTAAAGATGTGAGCGAAATGGACAAAGTCCAGCCCGGTGACGTGCTGGTGTCTGATATGACCGACCCGGATTGGGAGCCGGTTATGAAGCGTGCAAGCGCTATCGTCACCAACCGTGGTGGCCGTACTTGCCACGCCGCGATTATCGCGCGTGAACTGGGTATCCCGGCTGTTGTCGGTTGTGGCAATGCAACTGAGTTGCTGCAAGACGGCCAAGGCGTGACGGTTTCCTGTGCGGAAGGTGATACCGGCTTCATCTTTGAAGGCGAGCTAGGCTTCGACGTGCGTCAGAATTCGGTCGATGCGATGCCAGATCTGCCGTTCAAAATCATGATGAACGTCGGTAACCCGGATCGTGCATTTGATTTTGCCCAACTGCCGAACGCCGGTATTGGCTTGGCGCGTCTTGAGTTCATCATCAATCGCATGATCGGTGTGCACCCTAAAGCACTGCTCAACTTTGACGGCTTGCCAGCTGATATCAAAGACAGCGTTGAAAAGCGTATTGCCGGTTACGACGACCCAGTTGGTTTCTATGTAGAGAAGCTGGTTGAGGGCATCAGCACCTTGGCTGCTGCTTTCTGGCCAAAGAAAGTCATCGTGCGTTTGTCCGACTTCAAGTCGAACGAATACGCGAATCTGATCGGCGGCAAGCTGTACGAGCCAGAAGAAGAAAACCCGATGCTGGGTTTCCGTGGTGCTTCGCGTTATATCAGCGAAAACTTTCGTGATTGCTTCGAGCTTGAATGCCGTGCGCTGAAGAAGGTCCGCAATGAGATGGGGCTGACCAACGTCGAAATCATGGTGCCTTTCGTGCGCACCCTGGGTGAGGCGAGCCAAGTGGTTGACTTGCTGGCGCAGAATGGCTTGAAACGTGGCGAAGATGGCTTGAAGGTCATCATGATGTGCGAACTGCCTTCCAATGCGATTCTGGCTGAAGAGTTCCTTGAGTTCTTCGACGGTTTCTCCATCGGTTCGAACGACTTGACCCAGCTGACGCTGGGCCTCGATCGCGACTCTGGTATTGTTGCGCACCTGTTTGACGAGCGTAATCCGGCGGTTAAAAAGCTGCTATCGAACGCGATTCAAGCGTGCAACAAGGCCGGCAAGTACATCGGTATCTGTGGCCAAGGCCCATCGGATCACCCGGACTTGGCGCGCTGGTTGATGGAGCAGGGCATTGAAAGCGTTTCATTGAACCCTGATTCGGTGCTTGAAACCTGGTTCTTCCTTGCTGAAGGTCAGCAAGTCTGATCCGTCGCTAACCCTTCAAAAATCAGGGTGGGACATGGTCCCACCCTTTTTTGTGTCAGAGATAAAATGCAAAGCAGCAGTGAGTTATTTCCAGTCGCCTTGATCAGTGCCGAGTTGCGCGGTGATTTGAGTGAAGATCTGTATCGCCTGAAGCCCGGCAATAGTCCCGATTCGAGTGTAGAGTTGGTTGTGACGCGGCTTGGCCGTTCAGATCACGAGCTGCGTCGTGGCGTGCCGGTGATTTTATTGCATGGCAGCTTTTCAAATAGACGGTTTTGGTATTCGCCTAAGTGCATCGGGCTTGGGCCGTACCTGGCTCGTGCAGGTTTTGATGTGTGGATTGTTGAGATGCGCGGTCATGGGCTTTCGCCGCGCAATCAGAATTACACATTCAACCGGGTTAGCGATTACGCCCGTTACGATTTGCCTGCAATTACCCAGTTTGTATATGAGCAAAACCCACAGCCGGTTCACTGGCTGGGGCACTCGCTAGGCGGTACCACGCTCGCTGCGGCGCTGGGTGGTCATTACCTTGATGTGTCGAAGATTGCTTCAGTGGCTTTGTTTGGAAGTCAGATCAGTCGTAATTACTGGCCGCTGAAAATTCCGCCATTAGTATGGGGGGCAAAGACGCTGCTTAAACGGTTTCGCGTGCTTTCTGGCTCTCGATTAAAGCGTGGCCCGGAAGACGAACCAATAGGTTTAGTCCTGGAAGCATTGCGTTGGCATGGTTTGTTTGGCCGTTTTGGCGAGGGGCAGGACGATTGGTGGGCTGGCTTGGCAAAGGTGCAGTTACCGGTTTTTGCGGTCAGCGCACAAGGCGATAAGCAAGACCCGGTATGGGCATGTCAGAAGCTCTATGATCAGTTTGCTTCTAGCCGTAAAGAGTTTCTCTGCCTGGGCAAGGCGCAAGGTTTTAGCAGTGATTATGGCCACATTGAAATGCTGGTCAGTAAGCCTGCGCAAACAGAGGTATGGCCAATTATTAAGCAATGGTTGGATTGCGGTTACAGTGCAGAGAGCAGTGTGAAGTTGGAGTCTGGGCAGGGTGATCCATCGTCAGTGCTGACTGGTTAAGCCACTGACTTGGGCTGTAACCATCTGACTAGACGGTTTTGGGCGTGGCTTGATGTCCTTGACTGGGGTAGGCTGGGTGATGAATCAGCTGCGTCCAGTCCGCTATTCAGGCTTGAATGGCAGCCGCAGCAGTTGAATTAACAGCCTGCTGTGCCTACGGTTGCCGGCTGATAGCGATTTCTTAAGGGTATAGGAGCTTTCTCATGCATTACATCACTCCAGACTTGTGTGACGCGTACCCCGAGGTCGAGGTTGTCGAACCGATGTTCAGTAATTTCGGCGGCCATGACTCGTTCGGCGGCGAGATCGTGACGGTTAAATGCTTTGAAGACAACTCGGTGGTCAAGGAGCAGGTCGATCAGCCCGGTAAAGGCAAAGTCATGGTCGTCGATGGTGGCGCCTCAATGCGCCGCGCCTTACTTGGCGACATGCTCGCTGAAAAAGCGGCCAAAAACGGCTGGGAAGGCATCATCATTTATGGCTGCGTACGTGATGTTGACGTACTCGCCCAAACGGCCTTGGGTATCCAGGCGCTGGCCAGTCATCCAATGAAGACTGACAAGCGCGGCATTGGCGATCTCAATGTGCCGGTAACCTTTGCTGGAGTGACTTTCCGCCCGGGTGAATTCGTATATGCCGACAATAACGGGATCATTGTTTCGCCAACTGCGTTGCAAATACCTGAGTAAGCTCAAGGGCTGGGTCCGGCGTCAATGGATGGCGCCGCTATATCGGTTTTCTAAGGGAGTGGTGCATGCTTGAGCAAGACAATCAGCAGTGGGGCTTAGTCCATGCCTATGTGCTGGACGGCGCAGGTGGTGGGCGGCCAGTGGCTCATGTCGAACTGGCCGACTTGGTTTTGGCCGAGTCTGAAAGTCTGTGGTTGCACTGGGATCGGAGTCACCCGGAAACGCAGAACTGGTTGCGCAAAGAAAGCGGACTCAATGAGTTCGTATGTGACTTGCTCCTGGAAGAAAATACCCGGCCACGTTTCTTGCAACTGCCCGAAAGCAAAATTCTACTGTTTCTGCGTGGGGTCAACTTGAATCCGGGTGCAGAACCGGAAGATATGGTTTCGTTGCGTATTTATGCTTCTGCTAAGCGTGCCATCAGCCTGCGCCTGCGCCCTTTGCGGGCAGTTGAGGAATTGCTTGCCGATCTTCGCTCAGGTTCAGGGCCTAAGACTTCATCAGAGCTTATTTTGGCGCTTGCTGATCATATGACCGACAAGATCGAGTCGCTTGTGAGCGATTTTGCCGAAGGCATCGATGCGCAAGAAGAGCAGATTGATAACGATCCAAGTTTTGAGCCTGATCACGACACCTTGCTGCAAATGCGCCGCCGTGCTGCTGGATTACGCCGTTTCCTGGCGCCCCAGCGCGAGGTTTATGCGCAGCTCACTCGCAATCAGCAGCCATGGTTCGTCAGTGATGACGCCGACTACTGGAACGAACTCAACAACCGTCTGACGCGTTACATCGAAGAGTTGGATTTAACCCGCGAGCGGGTTGGCTTGGTGTTAGAGGCTGAAGATCGCCGCCTTGATGTTAAAATGAACCGCATCATGTACCGCTTCGGCATTATCACTGGGGTGTTCTTGCCGATGAGCTTCCTCACAGGCTTGTTGGGGATTAATGTTGGCGGCATTCCTGGCTCCGAGAACCCTTACGGTTTCGTCGTCGCTTGCTCGATCATGCTGGTGCTGGCGGTGGTTCAATGGTTGCTGTTTCGTCGACTGCGCTGGGTGTGATGTGACCTGCTTTGTTGTGCCTGCGTCCAAATCAGCACATCTACAGAGGTGCGTGAATGCACGATCCATTTGAACAATCACTACGCGACTTGCTGAATTCGCAGCCGTCATCTGATCACGATGATGATGCAGCGCTCAGTCGCGTACTGAAAACGGCTAATCGCCAAGTGGGTGCGGGGGATATGTTCGCACTCATGGGGCATTGGGTTGAGGCGTTGATGATTGCCCTGAACAAGGGCTCGGCACACGTATCCCCAGTTTCGCGCCACAAAACAACTGCTCGAACTACTGATAAGGCTGACTAAATGGAACTCGATCCTTGGACTCAAAGCCTGGTAGCGGCGATGACCGCGCTGTGGACTAAAGTCGCTGGTTTTATTCCAAATCTGTTTGTCGCGTTAATTCTGGTGCTGCTTGGCTTTGTGTTGGCCAAGCTGCTTGATACGTTGATCTCTAAATTGCTTGGCAAGGTTGGCCTTGATCGCCTGATGGCGGGCACTGGCTTGACCAAACTGCTGAGCCGTGCAGGCTTTCAGGTGCCGGTTTCGACCCTTATCGGGCGTATTGTCTACTGGTTTATTCTGCTTATCTTTATGGTTTCAGCAGCGGAATCCTTAGGTTTAGAGCGGGTTTCCGCAACCCTTGATGTACTGGCGCTGTATCTGCCAAAAGTATTTGGCGCTGCGTTGGTGCTGGTTGTAGGTGTACTGCTGGCGCACCTGGTTAGCGGTATCGTCCGTGGTGCGGCCGACAGCGTTGGGCTTGAGTACGCTCATGGCGTTGCGCGTATTGCCCAAGGCTTGGTCATTATCATTAGTATTTCTGTGGCGATTGGCCAGCTTGAGGTGAAAACCGAGCTGCTCAATTACGTCATTGCAATCGTTCTGATCACCATTGGTCTGGCCGTCGCCTTGGCGCTCGGTTTGGGCAGTCGTGAGATTGCCGGGCAGATCCTTGCTGGTATTTATGTGCGTGAGTTATATCAGGTTGGGCAACATGTCCAGGTTGGTGATGTCGAAGGTCAGATTGAGGAAATTGGCACGGTGAAGACTATCGTCCTAACCGATGCCGGGAACCTTGTCTCAGTGGCGAATCGTATCCTGCTTGAGCAGCGGGTGAGCAGCCGCGAAACCTAAACTCTGCTAATCTACGTCGCCCTCCAGCAGGCTGTTCGCAGCTGATGGTGGCTTTTGACCTGACTGTCGGCCCGACTCGATTTGAATAAAGCCCAATCGTTACCTATGCGTTATAACCCCCTGGAGCTCTCTGATGAGGAGCTTGTGGTGCGCGCGCATAGTGAGTTGTTCCACATCACGCGGGCTTATGAAGAGCTCATGCGTCGTTACCAGCGCACATTATTTAACGTTTGTGCGCGTTATTTAGGGAACGAACGTGATGCGGATGATGTCTGTCAAGAAGTGATGCTCAAAGTTCTTTACGGTTTAAAGAACTTTGAGGGCAAGTCTAAGTTTAAGACTTGGCTCTACAGCATTACTTATAATGAATGTATTACCCAGTACCGCAAAGAACGACGTAAGCGTCGCTTGATGGATGCATTAAGTCTCGATCCTTTGGAAGAGGCGTCAGAAGAAAAGACGCCGAAAGTAGAAGAGCGAGGCGGGTTGGACCGATGGTTGGTACATGTAAATCCGATTGACCGTGAAATTTTAGTGCTACGCTTTGTCGCAGAGCTAGAGTTTCAAGAGATAGCGGATATTATGCATATGGGCCTTAGTGCAACGAAAATGCGTTACAAAAGGGCTCTAGATAAATTGCGTGAGAAATTTGCGGGCGTCGCCGAAAGTTAGTTCGGATGCAAATGTTCTTTGGCATAAAGGCAAGTTCTGATAAACTTGCCGTAGTTCTACGCGTCTACCTGTGCGTAGCACAATCAATCACCAAGATGGGGATTTACGGATGAAACTGAAAAACACCTTAGGCGCAGTCATTGGCTCCTTTGTCGCTGCTTCTTCCATGGGCGTGATGGCTCAAGGTCAAGGCGCAGTCGAGGTGGAAGGCTTTGTTAACGAATACTTCACTGACTCGACTCGTAATTTTGCACACGATGAAGGCAGTCAGTATGGCGGCTCCATTGGTTACTTCCTGACCAAGGATGTCGAACTGGCTCTTGCTTATGGCGAATACCATAGCCTGAACGGTGACAAAGCCTCCGGTAACAAAGACATTAAGGGCAACATGACTGACCTTAAAGCTTTGTACCACTTTGGTGAGCCTGGCCCAGGCCTGCGTCCATATGTTTCTGGCGGCTTTGCCCACCAGAGCATCAGCAACGTAGATTCTGGTGGTCGTGACCACTCCACTTTCGCCACTGCTGGCGCTGGTGCTAAGTACTACTTCACTGAAATGCTCTATGCCCGTGCTGGCGTAGACGCTCTGTACAACATCGACCAAGGCGACACTGAGTGGCAAGCTGGTGTTGGTGTGGGTCTGAACTTCGGTGGTTCGAAGCCAGTTGTTGCTGCAGCTGTAGTTGAGCCAGAGCCGGCTCCAGTTGTTGAAGAGCCAGCTGAAATCGTTCGCGTTGAATTGGACGTCAAGTTCGATTTCGACAAGACTCAGGTTAAAGAAGAAAGCTACGGCGATATCAAAAACCTGGCTGACTTCATGAACCAATACCCACAAACTTCTACTACTGTAGAAGGTCACACTGACTCCGTTGGTACTGACGCTTACAACCAGACTCTGTCTGAGAAGCGTGCTGACGCAGTTCGTGACGTACTGGTTAACCAGTACGGTGTTGGCGGCGAGCGTGTAAACTCTGTTGGTTACGGCGAGTCGCAGCCAGTTGCGGATAACGCATCTGCTGAAGGCCGTGCTATCAACCGTCGCGTTGAAGCTGCTGTAGAAGCTGAAGCCCAGTAATTGGCTTAAAGCTGAAATGAAAACCCGGCCTAGGCCGGGTTTTTCTTTGCCTGCAAATTGTGTAGTGGCTAATCGCTCATTATTGCGCGCAACTAAGCAGTCAACCGATCGAGTTGCACCGCGCTGTCGCATACCACCTCGCCAATTATCAGTATTGCCGGGCTTTTAAGTTTAAATTCTCGCGCATCATCCAGCAGGTTTGTTAGTGTGCTGCGTTGTTCCCGCTGCTCAGGCAGGGATGCGTTTTCAATCATCGCGACTGGCATCTCGGCGCGCATGCCCGCATCAATTAGTTGCTGGCGAATATCCGCGAGCTTGGCCACACCCATATACACCACCAATGTCATGCCCGAATCGGCCAACCCTTGCCAGTTCAAGCTGCTGCCATCTTGAGTGTGAGCGGTGACTAGGCTAACCCCGCGGGCGACGCCTCGCAGCGTTAAAGGGATTGTGCAGTTAGTCGCGCCAGCCAAACCTGCAGTAATGCCGTTGACTATTTCGGCCGTTACACCATGGGCGCGCAGCCAGTTATATTCCTCAGTGCCACGGCCAAAGATGCAAGGGTCGCCGCCTTTAAGGCGAACTACGCATTTTCCTTGCCGCGCATAGCGCAGCATTAGCCGTTGGATGAAGTCTTGCGGAGTGGAGCGGCAACCGCCACGTTTGCCAACCGCAATCACTCGAGCTTGCGGGCAGTGCTCAAGGATTATTGGGTTTACCAGGTCGTCAATCATCACCACATCAGCTTCACCCAAAGCTCGAACGGCTTTAAGTGTCAGCAACTCTGGGTCTCCGGGGCCTGCGCCAACTAGCCAAACTTTATTGCTCATATGAACCTCAACACAGGTTTTCATCATTTAGCTCACAGCTGCGACGGTTTTTGTTTGCAGCAGTCGCTTGATTTCAGGTACGCAGGAACCGCAACTAGTGCCGCATCCTAACTTTTGTTTTAGCTGGCATAGGTCCAGCCCTTGCTCAATTGCAGTGCAGATGGCTTGTTGACTAACGTTCATGCAGTTGCACAAGGTTTTGTCACCTGCGGTATTGGTTGAACGAGGTGCAGCGGATAGCGGCGCAAGCAACCAACGCCTAAGCTGAACCTCGGCCTTGGCTTCACGCCACATGCTTTTCAGCCAGTCTTGGGCCGTGGTTTCACCGGCTAGGCGCAAAGCAACTATTCGCCCGGCATCCAGGCGTATACGTTTGCTTATGGCCCGCTTAGGATCGTCATATGCCATTACCTGCCCTGAATCAATGCTGAGCAGCCGATCTATTGTGCTGAGTAGTTCGTTACCGGGTGCAAGAGCGTCGGCTGCACGAATTTGCAGGGCAGGGTGGTCGGTGCCGATGAGTGAGAAGCTGGCGTATGCGAACTCCTCAAACAAAGGTCGCAGTTGCTTGAATCGCTGCTGGATGTCGCCCTCGACCAAGGCGTAGAACCTCCATGGCAACTCGATTTTATCGATCTCAACCGTCGCATGTTTAAGCTCAGGTTGTTTCGACAACGGATCGTACTCAGGCTGGGTCAATACATTGGTGCCTAAACCTTTAAGAAAGCGATTGCCCCAGTGCATCGGCAGATAAGCTTGCCCAGGACCAAGGTCGTCATCGGCTTGCACCGGTACGATCAATGAGCCACGGCGACTACGCAGCTTTATCAGTTCGCCATTGCTGAGTTTTCTACGATACATTTCGTCTGAGTTGATACTCAGTACTGCTTCTTCGACATGACCAAACAGGCGCGCGGCTGTGCCTGTTCGGCTCATGCCATGCCAGTGATCACGTAAGCGACCGGTATTGAGGACCAGTGAATAGCGAGCATCACGCTTTTCTAGCGGCGCGCAATAAGCCTCTGCATGAAACCTTGCCCGACCATTAGCGGTGGCAAAAACGCCATCCTCGTATAATCGAGCTGTACCGCGTTGAGCGCCTTGTGGATATGGCCACTGCTGAGGCCCGTACTTATCGAGAATGGCGTAGCTCAAACCGCTGAGGTCAAGATCACGGTCTTGAGTGAGCATTTTGTATTCGTCGAACAGTTGCTCAGGCTGGGTAAAGTTGAACAAGCTTGGCACGTTGGGACGAATCAGTGCTTCAAGTTTGCGCGCGAAGTCACAGGTTATTTGCCAGTCAGCTTTCGCTTCAGCGGGGGCGGCTATTGCGCTGCGTACATGGCTGATTCTGCGCTCAGAGTTGGTCACGCAACCGTCTTTCTCACCCCAACTACTTGCAGGTAAAAGCAGGTCGGCATAAGTGCAGGTTTCAGTGGTGAAGAAGGCCTCTTGCACCACTACAAACGGGCATGTGACCAGCGCTTGATGAACCCGAGTTTGATTGGGCAGTGATTGCGCAGGATTGCTGCAGGCGACCCACAGCGCTTTGATTTTACCGCTATGCACCTGGTCAAACAGCTCAATGGCACTTAAACCGGGCGTTTCTGGTAATCGATCCACCCCCCAGTACTGCGCTACTTGGCTTCTATGTTGCGGATTATCTGCTTCACGGTGACCCGGTAGTAAGTTGGCCAGGCTACCGGTTTCGCGTCCGCCCATTGCATTGGGCTGGCCGGTCAGGGAGAAGGGGCCGGAACCAACTTTACCAATCTGTCCGGTGGCTAAGTGAAGGTTAATCAATGCGCTATTTTTCGCGGTTCCAGCCGTTGATTGATTGAGCCCCATGCACCACAACGAGAGAAAGGCCGGGGCTTGGCTAATCAACTGTGCGCAGGCATGTAACTGCTCTTCTGATATTCCGCAAATATCCGCAACTGCGGTTGGATTGAAGTCGTGTGCTAGCGCATTAAGCGCATCAAAACCATCCGTGTGTTGCGCAATAAAGTCGTGGTTTATCCAGTCTTCCCGCACAAGAATGTGCAAGATACCGTGAAACAACGCGACGTCAGTGCCGGGCACGATTGCCAAATGTAGATCTGCAGCGTCACAGGTATCCGTTCTCCGCGGATCGACTACTATTACCTTCATTGCCGGGCGCTTTGCTTTGGCTTCTTCAAGACGGCGAAACAGAACCGGGTGTGCATAGGCCATGTTGCTGCCAGCAATTAATATGCAGTCGCTAAGCTCTATATCTTCGTAGCTGCAAGGTGGTGCGTCCGCTCCGAGGCTGCGCTTATAACCGACCACGGCGGATGACATGCACAGTCGTGAGTTACTGTCGATATTGTTGGTGCCGATCAGAGCGCGTGCGAGCTTATTGAAAGCGTAATAGTCTTCTGTGAGCAACTGGCCCGAAATATAGAATGCAACGCTTTGCGGCCCATGCTCGCGTATGGTTTCGGCAAAAATCTTGGCAGCATGATCCAACGCGTTGTCCCAGTTTGTACGGCTACGTGGTTGAGACTTATCAAACCGCAGTTCTGGGTACAGGCCTCGTGCGTCAAGGTCGCCAGTCAGGTGCAGCGCTGCCCCTTTGCTGCATAACTTGCCATAGTTGGCCGGGTGAGTTGGGTCTCCCGAGACTGCGATGATCTGCTCATCGTTGTGTTCGATCAAGACCCCACAACCGACCCCGCAATAGCAGCAGGTTGAAGCCGTGATACGGGTTTTATCTGTGCAGCTCATAGCTGTGCTCCCGCTTCCGGCAGATCATTGAACAAGCGTCTCATTAGGCGTTGCATGGTTCAAAGCCTGCAATACACGATCTGCTTCAATCATCGCTGAGGGACTATGCGTATAACCCTGATCGGATGGAATTGTGTTTCCAGAGTCCAGCTCGATCTGCCAGTTAGGTAGCGGGCTGGCCACCTGCTTGTCGCCGACCACCGCGCTGTCAGGCATGTTTGCGGTTTGATGACCGACACCGGCAATCGCATTTTCACCAAACATCAAGTGGTCACGAGTCTGGCTGACGTTTCGCTGCTCGTGTATTTGCTGGAAATACCAGCCGCCGTCTGCGGTGTCGCCATAAAGGCAGGCGCCCACCAGCACGTCATTGCGAATCACCAACTTTTTGTAAACACCGCCAATGGGGTCCGATAAAGTGATGCTCTCCGTGCCGTCAGCACCGATAAATTCGCCGGCTGAAAACAGGTCTATACCGGTGACTTTCAATTTGGTTGAAGTCACTGAGCCTTGATAACGTGAGTATCCAAGTTGGGCGAGGTGATTGGCGCAGACTTTTGCCTGTTCGAACAACGGTGCAACCAAGCCATAAGCCGTGCCGCGATGGTTGGCGCACTCACCAATTGCGTAAATTCTTGGGTCGAAGCTCTGCAGCGTGTCATTGACCACAATTCCTCGGTTACAGGTTATTCCAGAGGCTTCTGCTAACTGGCTGTTGGGGCGGATGCCTGCAGCCATTACTACCAGGTCTGCGGTAATCACATCGTCGTCGGAGAATTTCACCGCGCAAACCCGGCCTTGACCATTATCAAGCAGTTCCGACGTCTGCTTTGATAGCAAGAATTTCAGACCACGATCTTCAAGTGATTTTTGCAGCAGCTTGCCAGCAGTACTGTCGAGTTGGCGTTCAAGTAGCGTCTCGCCTATGTGCACAACGGTGACATCCATACCGCGCAGTTTTAAGCCATTGGCCGCCTCAAGACCCAGTAGGCCACCGCCAATGACTACGGCGTGTCTGTGGGTTTTTGCGGTATCCATCATCACTTGTGTATCAGCAATATCTCGGTAGCCAATGACACCTTCAAGTTTGTTGCCGGGAATCGGCAAAATGAATGGAGTGGAACCGGTGGCGATAAGCAGTCGATCGTATTTGGCAGTGCTGCCGTCATCGGCGGTTACCAAGCGTTGTTTGCGATTGATTTGGGTGACCTTGCATCCCAGTAATAGCTTGATGTTGTTGTCTGCGTACCAACTGAAGTCGTTAAGCACTATTTCATCAAAAGTCTGTTCGCCAGCAAGCACGGGTGAAAGCAGGATGCGGTTGTAGTTGGGGTGGGGCTCTGCACCGAATACCGTAATGTCGTAAAGCTCGGGGCTGAGTTTGATCAACTCTTCCAAGGTGCGAACGCCCGCCATGCCGTTGCCGATCATTACTAACTTGAGTTTTTTCATCCCGGTTTTCTCCTGGATAAAAATCACGGAAAACAAAAAAGGCGTCCCGCTAGTTACCTAGCGAGGACGCCTTTGTCCAAGTCCCGTTCTGTCGGGAAGTGCAGTCTTCTTCGTTGAAGAATGCGCTTTATTTAAATTGTGGTAATGCCTATGCAGACTGTGTGCCAAGTACTGTTAGCAAGTGGTTTACCTTGTTTGGCCCGAGAAAGGGCCTTAACAAGCAAATTTTGTGCACTGCTATAAAGCGCCTTGCTCAGTTGGAGTGCGTACAAAGTAGCCTGCTTCATGTTTCGATATGGGTCAGGAAGCCACACTGCAGGCCGGGTAGCTGAGCAGTTTTTGGTTGTTGTGTGGCGCCGCTTAAACTTTATTTATATCGTTTTTTTGTAGACACATGACGCTGTTTGAGTGTTGGGGCGCTGTCTGCGAAGTCGTGTTTTGTAGGGATTGTTCAAGCGCGGCGTGGGTTGGAATGGGCAGTGCGAGTAAGGCGATGGCGAGAAAATTGGTGGTTAGCCCAGCGAAACGGGTGTGGCTCGATGTGATCGGCATTACAGTTCCCCCTGCTTTTATAATGGTGCGCTTAAAGCATCGAATGCATAAAAGCGAAGCAGAGGGTTAGTGTTAAGTGTCACTTTCTGCAACGCCTTTTTACGTTGCATTAAGTTTATGCATTGAATGTGCCGTTATATCCAGTTAACCCGTGGAAACTTATCACTGAATGCGCCAGGCATTTGCGCCACCTGACTTGTTTTATAGTTAAAGAATACAAAACCTGACTTGGCCATTGCGATTAAGCTTTGATCTGCTTGACGCGTGATGCGAAAAGTAATATCTCCACCGTATTTGTTGAAGTCCATCACCCCGACTTCAAAAAGCAACTGATCTCGTGCATGGGCCTCTGCGCGGTAGGTGGTGGCTAAGTCTGTGACGATGATGCCGACACCTTCCTCGCTGGCTTCCTCGATACCAAAATCAAATAAGAAGCGGGCGCGGGCTTCAGAAATCATTGAGATCATCGAGTCGTTACCGAGGTGGTTGGCGGCGTTGATGTCGGTTACACGCACGGTAAGGTGAGTGCTAAAACAGAATTGATCTTCAGGAAAGGTAAGAGTCAGACGGGCCATTCAAGTACTCATCAACAGCCACAGCTGTATAGATTAAAAGAACCCTATTGTACGGCTACAGCTGGGTGATGGGCAGCGTCATCTCAGCTGCCCGTAATCAACCCAACTAATTGCGGTGCAGAGTATTGAGCGAGTAGAAAGTGACCCGACCGCCTTCAATTGAATAACCTTGGTTGTCCTGTATATAGGCGCCGGCTTTGTAGTACAGCAGCTGCCGACTCCAACTGCTGCTCAATTGTTTATAGAACGAACCATTGTCGCCGCTGCTTTTTACAGTGACGCCAAGACGGCCTGTCGAAGTAATGCGAAGTTGGTAGCTGAAACGTTCATTCAGATCAACGTTCTCGGCCAGCAGAATGTTGGTGACTGTCGAGCTGCCAGGTTGTGCGCGATAAAGCAGTTCAAGCCGTCCCGTACCATTTTTATAGTGGTATTGCAGTTTAATCAGCGGGTCATTTTCACTCCCTGGCTGATCCTTGCTATGGATTTGACCCACAATAACTTTGTTTTTGCTCGGCACTACGTTGACCGCGAGTACCGCACTTAAATAGTTATCAGCATCTTTGTAGTACCAGTTATGTAGCGTGCCATCTGCATAGGTTTCCCGTAATTCGCTGCGTGGATAGCTGGCATCTTCGGTGCGGGAGCCTGTAACTGGCACCCAAAATACGACGGTTTCATTGCCGTCATTACGAAAGTATTGGCTTGAGTAACCGCTTTGAATGCGGGACGCGCTGATTTCGGTGGGCGTCGGAGGTGTAGGTATTGATAGATTCCAAGTGGACAGATCAAACACATTAGATCCTTAGAGGGTCGCCGTTCAGTGAACAATTTAACTGCAACTGTTCGGCGACCTTCGCTGTACTAGGTTCAACGCATCTGACCAACGGAGTCCAGAACATCTGTTCTAGAGCGCTCGCGGCTGTTCAATTGATGTTAGCCGATGATTGGCCATCTGGTTTAAGCCGCTGGGCGATGCTGTTTCTGATACAGGAACTCAAGCACGGCAGCACGATACTCGTGATAGCGTGGATCGTGGGCCAAAGCCATTCGCTCTCGGGGTCTGGCCAGCTCGACGTGAAGAATCTCCCCAACTGTTGCTGAAGGTCCATTGCTCATCATGACAATACGATCGGACAGCAACACTGCTTCATCAACATCATGGGTGATCATGATAACGGTGTTACCGAGATCGGCATGGATCTCCATCAGTGAGTCCTGCAGGTGTGCGCGGGTGAGGGCGTCGAGCGCGCCAAAGGGTTCATCCATCAACAGGATTTTCGGCTGCATAGCCAATGCGCGCGCAATACCGATGCGCTGTTTCATACCGCCGGATATCTCGCTGGGGCGTTTGTCGCGGGCGTGAGTCATGTGTACCAGCGCTAAATTGTGCTCAATCCATTCACGCATCTCAGCTTTGCTTTTACTGTTCTTAAACACTTGGCGTACAGCCAGTTCGATGTTTTGGTAACAGCTAAGCCAAGGCAAGAGGCTGTGGTTCTGAAACACCACGGCTCGTTCCGGGCCGGGCGAGTTGACTTCACGGTTGTCGAGAATTACCCCGCCAGTAGTAGCCTGATACAGCCCGGCAACAATATTCAGTACGGTTGATTTGCCGCAACCCGAGTGGCCAATCAGAGAAACAAACTCGCCCTTGGCGATTTTCAAATCAACGTCTTTGAGTGCGCAAAACAGGCCTTTATCAGTCGGAAAGCTAATGCCTACGCCAGTCAACTCAAGGTGTGCAGTTTTCATAGAATATCCTCAGTGTTTAGCGCAGGTCGGCGTTTTTGTCCCAGCTCACATATTTCTGCAGGGCCAGCATCAGGCGATCCAAGGCAAAGCCGATCAGGCCAATCACGATCACGGCAACCATGATTCTGCCAAGTGAGTTTGAGCTGCCGTTTTGGAACTCGTCCCAAATGAATTTACCCAGGCCAGGGTTTTGCGCGAGCATTTCGGCGGCGATCAACACCATCCAGCCTGTAGCCAGCGACAAACGCAGGCCCGTAAAAATCATTGGGATGGCGGCCGGTAGAACGATTCGACGTATATGGCTGAGCGGCGACAAGCTGAGCACGCGACTGACGTTTTGCAGGTCTTTATCCAGATTCGCCACGCCGACAATGGTGTTGATCACCGTTGGCCACAAACAGCACAAGGCAACGGTCACAGCTGAAGTCACGAATGACTTGGCAAATAACGGGTTTGCGCTGGTGTAAACCGCGCTGACAACCATGGTTACCAGCGGCAACCAGGCCAGCGGTGATATGGGTTTGAATATCTGGATCAGTGGATTGATCGCGTTGTAGAGCTGTTTGCTCAGGCCGCAGACAATTCCCAATGGAATCGCGATCAGCGACGCGATGATGAAGCCGGTCATGACCGTATAGAGGCTGGTAATGATTTGTTTGAAGAAGGTTGGTTTGCCGGTGTATTGACGGATCTTGACCTCGGCGCCTGGGTTTTTGCTGAGCAGAGCTTCATTGCGCACTTCTTGGCGTTGATAGAACGCAGCTTCACGTGTGACTTCGCGCTGGTGCTCGTCGATCAGGTTGCTGAACTGGCTGGCAACTTGAGCCGGGCCCGGGAAGGTTCCAAGGCTGGTATTGATACTGCCGGCAACCATCTGCCAGAACAGTAGAAAAGCAGCCAGGCCAATAATTGGCATCAGCAGATTGGGCAACCAGCGTTTAAAAGCTGCGCTTCGTGCGCTCTTCATGGTCTGTGTAATTTGCTCGGAGATGGCGGGGTTACTCATCAACTAATCCTCGGTGGATATGCATCAGCTGTAACTGATGGATAAAGCACATTGCGCTTGGTTGTGGCGCAAGAGTTGTCATATGCACAGCGCAGTTCTCTAGAGCACAGAGTCATGCTTCAAGCCAATTTTCATCTGTTCGATATAGGCGTTTGGCTTGCGCCCGTCATAGGTCAAGCCATCAATGAATTCGTTCGTTGGGGCGCGAAAGCCGCTTTCATCAGGAGTTGGAAAGTCGCTGGCTTTAGCCTTGCCCTCGGCGATCAGCTCGTCGGCAGCCTGGCGATATACCGAGGGTTGATAGACTTGCTTGGCGATATCGAAATACCAACTGTCGGGCTTGGCATCGGCGATCTGGCCCCAGCGGCGCATTTGCGTGAGGTACCAGATTGCGTCGGAATAGAACGGGTAGGTGGCGTGGTAGCGAAAGAACACATTGAAATCTGGCACGCTGCGCTTGTCGCCTTTCTCGTACTCAAAGGTTCCAGTCATCGAATTTGCGATGACTTTGGCATCAGCCCCGACATATTCAGGACGCGACAGAATTTCCACGGCCTCTTGGCGGTTGGCATTGTTGTTTTCATCCAGCCACATGGCGGCGCGGATTAGTGCTTTGACCAGGTGTTTGTGGGTTTCAGGATTGGCATCGGCCCATGTCTTTGATACTCCGAGCACTTTCTCCGGGTTGTTTTTCCAGATTTCGTTATCGGTGATGACCGGTACACCGATACCTTTGAACACCGCCTGCTGATTCCAGGGTTCACCCACGCTGTAGCCGCTGATGGTGCCAGCCTCCATGGTTGAAGGCATCTGCGGCGGCGGGGTTACCGAAAGCAGGGCATTGGCACTCAATGTGCCTGAGATATCGCCTTTGGCGGGCGCGTAGTAACCGGGGTTTATCCCGCCAGCAGCAAGCCAATAGCGCAGTTCGTAATTGTGAGTGGACACCGGAAAGACCATGCCCATATTGAAGGGTTTGCCTTCGGCCTTATATCGCTCGATCACCGGCTTGAGCGCAGCGGCGCTGATGGGGTGAACCGGTTTACCATCCTCCATTGGTATGTTTTTCTTCATCTCTGCCCATACCGCATTGGAAACGGTAATGCCGTTGCCGTTGAGGTCCATGGAAAACGCGGTGACAATCTGCGCCTTGGTGCCAAAGCCGATTGTTGCGCCAAGCGGCTGACCGGCGAGCATGTGTGCACCGTCTAGCTCGCCAGTGATTACCCGGTCGAGCAAGACCTTCCAGTTGGCTTGCGCTTCAAGGGTGACGTAAAGGCCTTCGTCCTCGAAGTAGCCTTTCTCATACGCGATGGCCAACGGCGCCATATCGGTGAGCTTGATAAAACCCAGTTTTAGCTCTGCTTTCTCGGGTTCGGTGGCACTGGCTAAAGGACTGGTCATTGCTCCGAACAGCAATAATGCTGCGCAGTAGCTACTGGCCAAGGCCTTGTTGAGTAATGAGCGCGATGGTGTGGAATGGCGCATTGAAACTCCTCAGCTATCAGAAACGAAAAAAGACGTCGAAACCTACCCGCAATGAAAATGCGTGCAGCTTTGACGTCTTTGTCTATTTCGTCTCGATCACCGCCGTTGGCGACCCGAAGACGGATGTCATGAGGTTATTGCAAGGTGCTTGCCAGGCAGTGGCTTAGACAGCTAATTGATTTTTTTGATTAAACTAAATACATAAAAAACAATTACTTATTTTACATTTTTAATGTCATGTATAGGTATCGGCTCTGGCTGTAATGCAGGCTAATGTAACCCGGCGCTGGGCCACGCTGGTGCGCCGTTATGTGGCAGGACATCCTGCGTGCTCAATAACAGCGCAGGTGCTTGAGTATTCCTCAGACGCTTTCTGGTTAGGTTACCCGCCTGCAGGAAGCGCTATTCAGTTGCAACCAAGCGCTTTAGCTGGCGGGACGTTTGCGCGGTTCTTCGACAAAGTCTTTCAGCCAGCGCAGGACCTCAACGGCCTCCCAGCGAGTGGGGTCGAACATCGCATAGACCAAGCCCTGATACCCGACAACATCGAGCGGGCGGTGATAACCCGCGCGCTGGAAAAGCGCCTCGATTTCTGCGAAGCAGGTGTTGAAGTGGATTCTATTGAAAGGTGTTTTGCCTTCGGTGACGATCCCCTCGAGGTGGAGTTCATCAACCGTGGCGCGCACCTTTTCCAGAGGCATTCGGTTAACTGTTTGTTTTAATTGCATTACGTCCAGCATCGTTGCGCTCCTAATCAAGCCTGTGCGGTATCTGACGCAACTTCGTCAGGTTGCGTGAGTAAGGTTAATATAAAAGCACTGTACAAATAAACAGTATTCGGCGATAGTCTTTCCATCGCGCTACAAATTTCATTCATCCGCGATGGCCTGACGGCGACAACGCCCCAGTCCAGTGGATACGCAAAGGGGCAACTAGCAATGCAACAGATGATGATGACAGTTTTGGTATTGGTCATGCTCAGCGGCTGTGCGCAACCCTCCCTTGAGCAGCCAAAAGCGAATGGCACCTATTTGGTTATCGACAATAACGATGCATGGGCCGTGGTTATTTCAGATGGCAAGCGGGTTGCGGAACACGGCATGGTTGTTGATGTGATCGGCATGCCGAAGCAGGGCGTTGCCGTTGCCAATAGTTACGTGATTGATACACCCAATTGCGGACGTGTGCAGTGGATGGCGCAACATGATGATGTTGCCGATGGTGTAACCAGCCTCATGGCGCTCAGTTACAACAAACAACTAACGCAGTCGGGCTGCGTGATTGGCGAGGGTTTGAGCAGTGTCTGGACCGTTCTCGACTATTCGAGCTGATCCAGATTGACCCGAGGCGTGCTGAAACTGCTCGGTAACATAAGTTACCGAGCAGGGGATCCTACTTAACGGGTTTAGCAATCGCTGCAGTGCCAGGCAGCAGACCATTGCTTCTGAACATATGCTTGATGCCGCGCAGGGCCTGACGAATACGGTCTTGGTTCTCAATCAGGGCAAAGCGCACATGGTCATCACCATAATCGCCAAAGCCGATGCCGGGTGAAACGCAGACTTTGGCTTCCGCCAACAGCTTTTTGGCAAACTCCAAAGAACCAAGCTGGGCGTAGGGCTCTGGAATCTTGGCCCAGACGTACATTGAGGCTTTGGGGTTCTCAACCATCCAACCTAGTTCGTGCAGGCCTTTGACCATTAGGTTGCGGCGTTGACGGTACTGCTCTGCAATATCGCGCACACACTGCTGATCCCCTTCGAGGGCGGCGATTGCAGCGACCTGCAGCGGGGTGAAGGTGCCGTAATCGTGATAGCTCTTGATTCGCGCCAGAGCGTTTACCAGTTCTTTATTGCCAACCATGAAGCCAATTCGCCAACCGGCCATGTTGTAACTCTTGGACAGGGTGAAGAACTCCACCGCAACATCCTTGGCGCCCGGAACTTGCATGATAGATGGTGCCTTCCAGCCGTCATAGACGATGTCGGCGTAGGCGAGGTCGTGCACCACCAACACGTCGTATTGTTTGGCCAGCGTCACTACGCGCTCGAAGAAGTCCAACTCAACACACTGCGCGGTCGGATTGGATGGAAAGCCCAAAATCATCATCTTTGGCTTGGGAATGGATTCGCGTATGGCGCGCTCCAATTCTGCGAAAAAGTCGACACCAGGCACCAGCGGTACTGAGCGCACCTGTGCACCGGCAAGTACGGCGCCATAAATATGGATCGGGTAGCTGGGGTTTGGCACCAATACCGTATCACCGTGATCCAGCGTCGCCAGCATCAGGTGGGCTAAACCTTCCTTGGAGCCAATGGTGACGATGGCTTCATCTTCAGGATCGATATCCACTTGGTAGCGGTCGGCATACCAACGTGAAATCGCTCGTCGCAGGCGTGGAATTCCACGTGAGGTCGAATAGCCGTGAGTGTCTTCGCGTTGCGCAACGGTACAGAGTTTTTCAACGATATGCGGCGGGGTGGGGCCGTCTGGATTGCCCATGCTGAAGTCAATGATGTCTTCGCCACGGCGACGTGCAGCCATTTTCAGTTCAGCGGTGATGTTGAAAACGTAAGGGGGGAGACGATCGATGCGCGCAAAGCGGCGCTTAGCTTGCTCAGCCATGTAAACCTCGAAGTACGTAAGCGCCCGGAACCGTCCGAGCGACGCTGGCCACTGCGGTGGCCCGTTGCGAAGATAAACCGAGCAAGCCCGCGTTGTCGAGTGGCTGCGCTGCAATTACAGACTCAGTTGGTTATTTCCTGTTTGAGTGCAATCAACAGATCAGTGAGCCGATCTATATCTGCATCGGTGGTGCGCCAGGATGAGATACTTAGGCGAAAGGCAGGGCGCCCTTGCCAGATTGTCGGTCCAAACCAGACTTGACCGGATGCTTGCGCAGCAAGGCGGATGGCTAGGGTTTGTTGATCGTTATCTGCCCGCACCAGAACCTGATTGAGTACCACGCGGTTGAGTACCTGATAGCCGGCTGCGCGCAGCCGCTCCGCCACATCGCTGGCTTGACGAATGTGCTGGTCAATCATCTGACATAAGCCTGCGCGACCCAGTGATGCGAGGGCTGCCCAGATAGGGATGCCCCGGGCACGACGCGAGAATTCTAGCGTCAGGTTCTTCTGCGCGTCTTTTGAAGCGTGGGCATAGGCTGCATCACTGTTCATGGCCGCAGCAAGCGCATTGGCATCGCGGCAGATAGCCATGGCTCCGTCGTATGGCGTGTTCAGCCATTTATGTCCGTCGGTGGTCCAGCTGTCTGCAAGCTCGACGCCTTCTGCAAGTTGTGCCGAGGATGAGGCACGGGCCCAAAGACCAAATGCTCCGTCTATATGAACCCAGGCGCCGGCTACTTTGGCTTTAGGAATAAGCGCGCGGAAAGGGTCGAACTCGCCGGTATTCACTTCGCCCGCTTGCAGGCAGAGGATGCACATGTCATCTAGTGGCGGCAGTTGTAGTGGGTCTATTCGACCATGTTCGTCGACAGGTGCGATGAGCAGTCGATTCATGCCGAAGCCCAGCACACGCAAGGCCTTCTTCACCGTGATGTGTACGCTGGCGGATACCACGACACGTATCTCCGGGGAGCCGATCAAGCCATCACCGTCAAAATCCCAACCCTTGCGTTCCAGTAGCGAGCGGCGCGCAGCGGATAGGCACGCCAGTGTGCAAGCAGTGGCGCTGGTGCCAAAGCCGACCGCGCTATTTTTTGGCAGTTCCAGTGCTTCGAGTACCCAGCGTCCGGCGATACGCTCGATTGCATCGGCGGCCGGAGAGTTGTCGAATGACGAGGCGCATTGATCCCAAGCCAGCACCATGCGTTCGGCCGCTGCGGCGGCGGGGAGGGTGGCGCCGATGACAAAGCCGAAATAGCGCGAGCCATTGGAACTGACGGTGGCGGGCGAGGCTATCTCATCCAGACGGCGCAGGACGTCGCTGGCGGATTCGCCATGCTCGGCAAATGGTTGATCGAGGATGCTAAGCGCAGCGATGGCTTCGTGAGTCGGGAACACTGGGCGAGCGGCCAGGCTATCGAAATAGTTCAGTGCGCGCTGGTCGGCTTCGGCAAGCAGTTGGCGTTCTACAAAGCGGGCAGACATATTGGGCTCACTGGCGGCGACTGTGTATGAGGCTTTATCTTAGCCAGCTAGGTTTAACTAACGCAGATACAACCGGGCGTTGAGACAGCTGTACAGTTGACCGCCAGCCGAGGCTGCGAGCAGAACAGTGATGTTTCAAGCCATACAGTTAGCGGCTTTGAGTGGAAGCTCATCGCGGCAGCGGTTGCTTAATTACCCAGCAGGTCGTGCATAACAATGATCTGCTCGGCAACTTGCGCCAATTTTTGTTGACGGCTCATGGCTTGGCGCCGCATTAGGGTGTAGGCGGCTTCTTCATCGCAACTTTTCATTTTCATTAGCAAACCTTTAGCCAGTTCTATCCGCTTACGTTCAGCCAACTGTGCGTCGCGTGCATGCAATTGCGCGCGCATTGCTTGATCACTCTCAAAGCGGGCCATCGCTACATCTAAAATCGGTTGCAGGCGCTGGGCGTGAATCCCTTCGACGATGTAAGCACTGACGCCTGATTGAATAGCCTGACGCATGACGCTCGGATTGTGCTCGTCGGTGAACATGACAATGGGGCGTGGCTGGTCACGAGTCACCAGCACCACTTGCTCCATGACGTCACGGCTGGGCGACTCACTGTCGATCAGAATCACATCTGGGCGTACCGCCTCAACGCGGGCGGGCAGATCAATGGTTAAGCCGGACTCATCGATAACCTCAAATCCGGCCTCGCTCAGCGCAGCCTTGAGTCGGCCGACTTTTTTCGCGGTGTCGTTGATTAGCAGTATGCGCAACATGTTTTGGCCTCCTGCCTGTTATTGGGCGATCACAGGGCTATCGCTCAACGCGTGAAGTGCAAAGCTTCGTGCATAGTCTGCCGGGTTGCTCCCGTCCCAGCATTTGCCGTCAAGCAAGATGCTGCTGCGCATGGCTGCAGGTACGGGGATATTCAGTGCATTTGCAGCTTGGCAATAAATGTCGAGTTGCTGGATATCTTGCGCGATGCTCAGATAATCCGGGTCATCACGAAGCAAGCCCCAGCGGCGGAATTGAGTCATAAACCACATGCCGTCAGACAAGTACGGCATGTTGACTGCACCATCAGCATGGAAGCGCAGTGGATGTGGATCGGCCCAGGCATTGCCAAGGCCGTCCTGGTAGTGGCCAAGGAAGCGCGGTTCTATGGTGGACAAGGGGGCGTCAACATAATCAGCGCTGCTAATCAGCTTGGCGGTGCTGCGCTTGTTTTCCGGGTTCTCATCAATAAAGCGACTGGCTTCCAACACTGCCATGGTTAAGGCGCGTGCAGTATTAGGGTAAAGCTCGACGAACTCGCGGGTTACACCCAGTACCTTTTCTGGGTGATCTGGCCAAATCATTTGGCTCGTCGCTACGGTGAACCCCTGGCCTTGTTCAACCGCCATTGCCCCCCAAGGGCCGCCAGCACAGAAACCATCGATCCGCTCTGCGTTAAGGTGCGCAACCATTTGTGCGGGCGGCACAACTACAGTATTGACGTCGGTGAGCGGGTGAATGCCTTGGCTGGCCAGCCAGTAAGACAACCACATGGCGTGAGTGCCGGTGGGGAAGGTTTGCGCGAAGGTGAGTTTTGCACTGCTTTGATGCACGTAGGCATTTAGCGCCTCGCCATTGATCACGCCATTGCGCTTAAGTTGTTCTGATAGATTGATCGCTTGGCCGTTGTGATTAAGGCCCATCAGAATCGCCATCTGGGTTGCCGGACCACCAATACCAAGGTGTGTGCCGTAAATCTGGCCATACAGTGATTGTGCGGCATCGAGTTCACGGCTAAGTAGCTTATCGCGCACAGTAGCCCAAGAGGACTGGCGCTGTAGATTGAGGGTCAAGCCATAAGGCTGGGCAAAGCCTTGAGTGGCTGCCACGATCAATGACGCCGAATCAGTCAGCGCCATAAAGCCTAGGTTCAACGTGCTCTTTTCAGGGGCGTCTGAGCCATTAACCCAATCCAATGCATCTGCGCGGCCAATTGTTCGATCACCCATTTAGCATTCCCTGTGCAACACAAAAAAAGCGTCGTTCCAGTCTCTGCGCTTGGCAGTACCGAGACGACGCCATTGTCGATAAGCGAGCTCCCTAATTGGAGCTGCTTGCTATGTCTGTACTTGATATGTTCCTAGCAATCCATGTGCCAGTGGTCTCGCGCTTGTCGCTAAATTCTGGGCAAAAAAAGCCCCGCACTAGGCGGGGCTCTTTCAATGCAGCTAACGCTTAAGCTTGAACGACCGGGATATTGGCGTTCGCAGCGGCTTCGCGGAACTCAGCGATCTGGTCGAAGCTGAGGTAGCGGTAAACATCAGCAGCCATGCTGTCGATATCTTTCGCGTAGCCCATGTACTCTTCAACCGTCGGCAGTTTGCCGGTGATTGCAGCGACCGCAGCCAGTTCGGCAGAGGCCAGGTACACGTTAGCGCCATCGCCCAAACGGTTCGGGAAGTTACGCGTCGAGGTCGATACCACGGTGGAATTGGCTTCTACACGCGCCTGGTTACCCATGCACAGCGAGCAGCCCGGCATTTCCATGCGTGCGCCAGCCTTGCCGAAGATGCCGTAGTAGCCTTCTTCAGTCAGTTGGTGGGCGTCCATCTTGGTCGGCGGCGACAGCCACAGACGAGTAGGGATGCCACCTTTGACTTTATCCAGCAGCTTACCAGCAGCGCGGAAGTGACCAATGTTGGTCATGCACGAGCCGATAAACACTTCGTCGATCTTCTCACCCTGAACGCTCGACAGCAGGCGAGCATCGTCTGGGTCGTTTGGTGCGCAGAGAACTGGCTCTTTCAGCTCTGACAAATCGATTTCGATGACTTCAGCATATTCCGCGTCAGCATCAGCGCTCATCAGTTCTGGGTTGGCCAGCCATGCTTCCATCGCTTGCGCGCGACGTTCCATGGTGCGTGCATCACCGTAGCCTTCGCTGATCATCCAGCGCAGCAGGGTGATGTTCGACTGCAGGTATTCGGCAATTGCCTTTTCCGGCATCTTGATGGTGCAACCAGCAGCGGAACGCTCTGCCGAGGCGTCAGACAGTTCGAACGCTTGTTCAACGGTCAGCTCATCGAGACCTTCGATCTCAAGGATACGGCCGGAGAAGGCGTTGATCTTGCCTTTCTTCTCAACAGTCAGCAGACCTTTCTGGATCGCGTAGTAAGGGATCGCATGTACCAGGTCACGCAGGGTGATGCCAGGCTGCATTTTGCCCTTGAAGCGAACCAGAATGGATTCAGGCATGTCCAGTGGCATAACACCAGTGGCGGCTGCGAAGGCAACCAGGCCCGAACCGGCTGGGAACGAGATACCCATTGGGAAGCGGGTGTGTGAGTCGCCACCAGTACCAACGGTGTCTGGCAGCAGCATGCGGTTCAGCCAGCTGTGGATGATGCCGTCACCTGGACGCAGCGAGACGCCACCGCGGGTGCGGATGAAGTCAGGCAGGGTGTGGTGAGTGGTCACATCGATCGGCTTAGGGTAAGCCGCAGTGTGGCAGAACGACTGCAGAACCAAGTCAGCGGAGAAACCCAGGCACGCAAGGTCTTTCAGCTCATCACGGGTCATTGGCCCCGTGGTGTCTTGAGAGCCTACGGTGGTCATCTTCGGTTCGCAATAGGTGCCAGGACGCACACCTTCTACGCCGCAAGCCTTACCCACCATTTTCTGCGCCAGGGTGAAGCCTTTGTCGCTGTCTGCTGGCTGCTCAGGTTTTTTGAACAGATCAGCTGGGCCAAGACCCAATTCAGCGCGCGCCTTGTCAGTCAGGCCACGGCCAACGATCAACGGAATACGACCGCCTGCACGAACTTCGTCGAGCAGTACTGGGGTTTTCAGTTCAAAGGTGGTGATGACGTCGTCAGTACCGTGCTTGCACACTTTACCGGCGTATGGGTAAACGTCGATGACGTCGCCCATGGCGATGTTGGTAACATCAAATTCGATAGGCAGGGCACCGGCATCTTCCATGGTGTTGTAGAAGATTGGCGCAATTTTGTTACCGAAGCAGAAACCGCCAGCGCGCTTGTTCGGCACGTAAGGAATGTCATCGCCAAAGAACCAGAGCACCGAGTTGGTCGCGGATTTACGCGATGAGCCCGTACCCACAACGTCGCCTACATAGGCAACTGGGAAGCCCGCAGCGCGGATTTCTTCGATTTGCTTCAGTGGGCCAGTGACGCCCTGTTGCTCAGGTACGATGCCGTCGCGAGCCATTTTCAACATGGCCAAGGCGTGCAGCGGGATATCTGGGCGCGACCATGCATCTGGAGCTGGTGACAGGTCGTCAGTGTTGGTTTCGCCAGTGACCTTGAACACGCTCAGGCTGTATTTCTCAGCGATTGGCGCGCGCTTGGTAAACCATTCGCCGTCAGCCCAGGATTGCAGCACAGCTTTAGCATTGGCGTTGCCAGCTTTAGCTTTTTCAGCCACGTCGTGGAAAGCATCGAACATCAGCAGGGTGTGCTTCAGTTGCTCTGCAGCAACGGTACCCAGTGTGGCGTCTTCGAGCAGTTCAACCATGGTGGCAATGTTGTAACCGCCTTGCATGGTGCCAAGCAGTTCAACAGCGCGCTTCTTGTCGATCAAAGGAGAAGCGGCTTCACCTTTGGCGACAGCAGATAGGAAACCAGCCTTAACATAGGCTGCTTCGTCCACACCTGGTGGTACGCGATTGGTGATCAGGTCAACGAGGAATTCTTCTTCGCCAGCAGGCGGGTTTTTCAGCAGTTCAACCAGACCTGCGGTTTGTTCGGCGTTCAGCGGCTGGGGCACGATACCCTGAGCGGCACGCTCTGCTACGTGTTTGCGATAGGCTTCAAGCACAGTTATTACCCTCATCAGTGGTCCCAAATTTCTGTCCGGGACGCATATCCAGAAAGCACCGAACCAAGCGCTGTAAAGGCTTTATGGGCCAATCAGCCAAGGTTTCAGGGATTTCTTCCAGAAGCTGCTTTCAAAGTTTTACGCCAGCAGGACGAGATAGATGAGGGCTGGCACCAATACTTGGATTGACCCAAGTAGGGGTGCCAACATCGTACCTGCGGGATTAACTGTGCTCGTGACGCTTTGAAAACAGCTTCCAACGGACTTTGGCGCCTATAAAAGGCCCGACGATTCTACTGGAAAGCGCGGGTAAAGTTAAGTCAAAGCCTTGATTGCGCGTGTTTGCACAAAAAATAGTCAAAAGCGGCTTAAAAACTCTGCATATGCTGCTTTAAGTGGCTTGAGAGTAGGGTAAATGGCAGTTTTGTCATGTTTTGTCTGAAACGACTCTTTCAGGTGAACATCGATACACACAATTTTTCTTGGGTGAACTGACCTAGACAAAGGGCTAATATGCCCGCCTGTTAGTTATGTGAATGTTGTTTTTGCTATGTCCAGTCAGCCGATTAAAACGCCCTGTGTTGGCCTGTGTTCCACGGTTTATGGCGACCTTGTATGTCGTGGTTGCAAGCGCTTTCACCATGAGGTGATCGCTTGGAACGGTTATGACGAGGAGGCTAAGCAAGCTGTATGGCAACGCCTTGAGGTATTGCTGGTGCAGGTAATGGAAGGCAAGGTTGAAGTGTTCGATGCGCAGCGCTTGCGTGAGCAGTTGACGCAGCGGCAAATTCGCTTTGTGCCGAATCAATCACCCTATTGCTGGGCTTATCAGTTGATCGCCAGAGGCGCGCGGGTGATTATCCAGCTTGAAGCTTACGGTATGGCGCTGTTGCCAGAGTTTCGCAACTGGTCGTTGCCGGAGCTGCGCGATGCCATCGATCGCGAGTTTTTTATACTTTCCGAGGCGCACTATGAGCGCTATATCGCTCCGCGCTTTCTCAATGAGGCGTTAAAGGTCGATCCGAAGCCATAGCAACCTGCGCTAATAAAAAATGCCCGGTGCAGTGATGCGTCGGGCATTTTAATGTCTAGCGCAGTCGTGTTCAGAGGCTGCTTAAGCGCGGCGGCGGAACAGCGGCAATGGCTGGTCACTCGACGCTTGGTAAACTTCTGAATACTCAGCAAAGGCCTTCAATGCGTCTTGCGGGTCTTTGTCTTCACGCAGAGCGAAGGCATCAAAACCGCAACGTTGCAAGGCAAACAGCTGATCACGCAGTACGTCACCGATTGCGCGAATTTCGCCTTTGTAGCCATAACGAGTGCGCAGCATATAAGCCGTCGATGAGTGACGGCCGTCGGTGAAGGCTGGGAAATTCAGGGCAATGACCTGAAAATTGTCCAGTTGGTCGGCAATCTCTTCGATCTCTTCACCGGCTTCCAGCCAAACACCCAAACCGCCGTCGCGGGCTTTAAGCGCGTGAGCGTGATCAGCCCATAACTCCAGCGGCACGATCAAGTCATCACAATTGGACAGGCCTTCGAGCGTCGCGTCTTTTGGCAGCAGGTGCCAGGTTTCGTCGATAATTTGGCCGTTCTTAATTATTCGCTGCATATACGCGCTCCTTAAACGGGTCGATACCGACGCGGCGGAAGGTGTCGAGGAAGCTTTCTTCATCATCACGTTTCTCAACGTAAACATTGATGATTTTCTCGATCACGCTGGCGACGTCGTCCTGGGCAAATGCTGGGCCAAGAATTTTCGCCAGGCTAGCGTCGCGGCCAGAGCTGCCGCCGAGTGAAATCTGATAGAACTCTTCACCTTTCTTATCGACTCCGAGGATACCGATATGGCCAACGTGGTGGTGTCCGCAGGCGTTCATGCAGCCTGAGATGTTGAGGTCGATTTCACCAATGTCGAACAGGTAATCGAGGTTATCGAAGCTGCGCTGAATCGCTTCGGCGATCGGAATCGACTTGGCGTTGGCCAACGAGCAGAAGTCGCCGCCCGGGCAGCAGATGATGTCTGTCAGCAGACCAACGTTCGGCGTGGCAAAACCGTACTCACGCAGCTCGCCCCAAAGGGTGAAGAGTTGAGCTTGTTCGATATCAGCCAGGATAATGTTCTGGTTATGGCTGTTACGCACTTCGCCAAAGCTGTAGCGATCGGCGAGGTCAGCGACAGCATCGAGCTGCTTGTCAGTCAAGTCGCCAGGGGCAACGGCGGTTGGCTTGAGTGACAGCGTAACCGCTACATAACCTGGCTTCTTGTGGGCAAAGGTATTGCGCTGACGCCAGCGGGCAAAGCCTGGGTGCTCAGCATCAAGTGCGGCCAGCTCAGCCTCTTGGTCTTGCAGGACTTTGTAGGCAGGGTCGATAAAGTGTGCGGCGACACGCTGGACTTCAGCGTCGGTCAGGGTGGTTGGACCATCCTTGAGGTGAGCCCACTCGGCGTTGACCCGTTCAGCAAAGACTTCAGGCGTCAGTGCTTTAACCAGAATCTTGATCCGAGCTTTATACTTATTGTCACGACGGCCGTAGCGGTTATAAACGCGCAAGATGGCGTCCAGATAACTGATCAAGTGCTGCCACGGCAGAAATTCGTTGATGAAGCTGCCGACAATAGGCGTGCGGCCCAAGCCGCCACCAACCGATACGCGAAAGCCCAGTTCGCCAGCCTCATTGTTGACCGCTTCAAGGCCAATGTCGTGCACTTCAATCGCTGCTCGGTCGCTAACGGCACCGTTCACAGCAATTTTGAATTTACGCGGCAGATGGGCGAATTCCGGGTGGAATGTCGACCACTGACGAATGATTTCGCACCATGGGCGGGGGTCGATCAATTCGTCTTTGGCAACACCAGCAAATTGGTCGGTGGTGGTATTGCGGATACAGTTGCCGCTGGTTTGGATCGCGTGCATTTGCACGGTTGACAGCTCAGCAAGTATCTCTGGGATATCTTCCAGCTCGCACCAGTTGAACTGTACGTTCTGACGAGTGCTGATGTGCGCATAGCCTTTGTCGTAATCACGGGCAATGGTTGCCAGCTTACGGACTTGCTTTGAAGAGAGCAGGCCATAAGGTACTGCGATACGTAGCATTGGCGCATAGCGCTGGATATACAGACCGTTTTGCAGGCGCAGCGGGCGGAATTCAGCCTCGCTCAGTTCGCCAGCCAAATAACGGGTTGTTTGATCACGGAACTGCTTAACGCGGTCCTCAATGATGGTTTGATCGTACTGGTCGTAAACGTACATGACGGGTCCTGTTATCAGGCTGCATAGCTTCTATTCATGATTTGCTGTCGGTAATTTAAGGTGACAGTCAATCGGTCAAACGCATTTAGCGAAAAGCATAAATAGCTATTTACAGCAAAACTGCGCGCACGGCCGCGCACTCCGACGGAGGCGTTGGAAGATACCAGTTCAGGGTTATACGCAAAAGTGATGTTTCAATATATGGAAAGAACTTAAAGCTCTAAGCCGCTGAAGATGCATAACCGCAGTGCTTGAGCAAATCGCATACCTGGTCTTTACTCAAGGGCGAATCAGGCATAATCATAATAACTGCGGGGGTGCTCATGAATGATCAAATCGAGCCGGATTCGGCCGACAGTGCTATCGACGCCAAGGCAATTTTTGTCTTGATCATTATTGCTGTGGCGACCGCTGTGTACTGGGTGAGCCATCAGTAAAGCAAGTCAACGCTAGTTCAGATCAATAAGCCGCGCTTTTGTGCGGCTTATTTTTATGCGCCGTTCATGCGGATTATCCAGCACTGATGTTGCACTGTCAGTATCTGGGGCGGCGGCGAGTTCTTAGTCAAATGCCTGAGAAGTACAGCACCAGTTGTACGACACCTGCGATCAGCAAAACGAAACACACGGTGAATAGCACACCCAATATTATAAATTGGCGGGGCTTGCCACGACTGAAATCGCGGCTTCGGTTCTTGCCGCTTTGCACGCCAAATGCAGCGGCTAAAACGCTGTGCAGCATTTCCCAGGTGGTTAGCGGCTTATCATCTTGATTGTCACCCATAAATGGTTCCTTGCTCATGAGTGTGGTTCTTCACTGAGTTTAGCTGTTTATTGGTAAAGCCAAGCGCAGCTGGCTTGCGCTATTGCCCTTAAGCCGACAGCTGTATTGCTTAGCTGGCAGCGAACACGGGCTGGCAGTCAACTGTGGTCAATACCGAGTTGGCAATAAAGCATTGATCATGGGCCTTGTGGTGCAATTCGGTGAGTTGTTCGTGGGTTGGGCTTTTGTCAGCTGCAAAGGTTACTTGTGGGAACAGCGTCACCCGTGTCATGGCTATTCGGCCTTGAGCATTCTTAGCCATCAGCCCAACTGGGTTGTCCACATACTCATCGACCTCAAAACCCTGTTTGGCCGCAAGACCTAAAAACCAAAGCATGTGGCAGCTTGATAGTGAGGCGACAAACGCTTCCTCTGGATCGACTGCAGCGGGGTCAGAATAGGGCAGTGGTACAACGTGCGGTGAAGAGGATGCAGGCACCTGTACGCCGCCGTCAAACAGCCAACTGTGGGCTCGGCTGTAGCGATTATTCAAGAAACTTTGAGTGCCGCGCTGCCACATAACTTTAGCTGTGTATTCACTCATTTGAGTTCCTTAATCTTGGCTATGGAGTGAGAGGTAAACCTTACACCATCGGCATGCGTCAGAGTTTGAGTTAGAGTGTTTAACAAGCAGTGAGCAAGACCGATAGCCCGGTATAGGGCGCTCGGTCGTCTCGGCAGGGAAGCAACGTCATGCAGGAGGCATGCGCTTGATATCACGCACCTCACCACCCGCGTTGATTGACGCATTGAGTTCGATCGTCCAAATCCAATTGCCCAAAGCACTCGCTCAATCACTTAGCGTTCTAGTGCTGGAGTTAAAAAACAGTGCGCTGAAAGCATTCTCCAATCAAGACGCGCAGGCCTTCGACGAGGCCATCAATTTTTGTGATCTTCACGGTCCAAAGTTGGTCCGTGAGTGCGTGAAGACTATTCAACGTGGCCTGTCGTTAACGCCCAGTTTTGGGCAGCAGGTACAGACAGGCCATGAAGAGCTGGCACTGGTTGAATATTCAAAGTTTGAAGCCCAACTGTTGGTGGACACGGTTGTGCGTACTGTTCGTGAAGCGTTGGCCGAGCATGAGCTGAATCTGTGTGGCTGTTTTAGTCAGATGATTGGGCAGCACATTGCGAATGCGGAGAATCCATTTTCGCTCGACTATTTGCTGCATAGCTGGCTGAAGGGTTTCAATCTGGGAGCTCGGCCGGAACCGGTTCGGAATGTGTTTCTAGCTCAGATGTGTGCGGTTCTGCCGCAGTCATTGGCTGCTTATTTCAAGGCGCTCTCAGCTGAGTTTGCTCAGCAGCAGATCTCGCCTCTTTCGCCTTCATCGACTTTTGCGATAAATCAAGAACGTGACGTTGTTTATGAGGTCAGTGGGCAGCCCAACCCAGAGGTAACACTGAGCACTATTCAGTGCGAGGTTCTTAAAAGCATCTTGCACTGCCAGCCTCCAGCTCATGGTTGGACGGCAAGCAGCCTGTTGCAGCATCTTGAAAGTAGCGGTTTTTACTTAAACGAACGTCAGCGTGAAGACACGCATTTGGTCAGTGGCGTGTTTCAGTCATTGCAACAAGAGCCGGTAATGATCGAGACGCTAAAACCCGCATTGCAGAAGCTTATGCTGCCCGTGCTGGACGCCACGCTTAGAGAGTCCGGGGCGCTCTCAGATGAAAACCATCCAGTACGCGGCACCCTTGATCGCTTGTTGCAGCTTGCAGGTGCGTGTGCGCCGCCCAACAAGTCATTAGAAGCGCGTGTAGATACTTTAATTGACCGTTTGGTGGCTAATTACCAAGGAAATAGCCATTCATTCTCGAGGTTAAATACAGCGCTTGAAGAGCTAATTGAGCTTCAGCAGCGCACTTACCGGCGGCGTGTCGAACGGGTTGTACAAATCTACCGTGGCCAAGAAACCTTGTTTGAGGCCAGGCGTGATGTTGATCAACGGTTGAGTGAAGCACTTGGTTCGCATCCACCAAAGTTGTTGCTTGAGTGGTTAGAAATGGGCTGGCGTGACTTGCTAGTACATAAACGGATACGCGCAGGCAGCGACAATAATTCGTGGCTGACGGACTTGGATCTTATTCGCAGGCTGGCAGATTATCTGCTCTCAGCAACGTCAAGATGCAGCCCGGATGAAAGGCTCGCACGCGAGCGGGATGTCGATCATCTGGTGTCGACCATTTGCTGGCAACTGGATGAGTTTGGCATCGCTAATGCGGGCAGCAAGCTGATTCTGGAGAAGCTGCGCGAGCAGATAGTGTCGGGGCAGGTTGTTGAGTTGGGGGAGTTATGTGCGCCGCATGTACCGAGTTCTCCGGTTTCCTCTGAGTTGCAAGATTGCCTTGAGAGCCTTGAGGAAGGGGACTGGCTGCAAGATGCAGATGGCCACGCACTGCAGTTAATTTGGCGCAGTGTAAATAAAGACCGCTATTTACTGGTCGATAACAAAGGCGCTCAGGTGAGCGACCTGACCAGCGTTGAGCTGAGTGAGCGTGTCGCTAAAGGACAGCTTCAGATCGAACAAAGTGGTAGCCGTAATAAAGGCGTCATCCAGCGCACGCTGCAAGATCTTGTGGGCCGCTTGTATCGAGAAATTGCTCATGCACGAAGCCATGACGAGCTAACCGGGCTTCTCAACCGTCAAAGCTTTGAAGGGCTGGTCGTGAAAAGTCTGTCGTGCACAGGTAACACTGCATATTTTATTGCACAGATTGATCAGTTCAGTGTGCTCAATAGCCATGCAGGTGTAATGGCGGGTGATGCCTGCCTTAAACATGTTGCACTGGCGCTTCAACAAATATTGCCCAATGAAGGATCGTGCGCCCGTTTAGGTGGTGGCGAGTTTGCCGCGATGATTCCCGAGTGTGATGAGGCTGACGCCTGTGCATTAGCTGAAACGCTAGGTGTTTCGATAGCGGGGCAAACGTTTAATTGGCAGGATCAAAGCCATGCTATAACCCTGAGTATTGGTGTCGCGCAACGCGTTGAAAGTGATGATCTGGCTAGCGTATTTAGCCATTTGTACACGGCGTGCAACCTGGCGAAGGAGTCGGGCCGCAACCAAGTTCATCGCTTTAGCGTTTCTGAATATGATGAGCGCGTAAGGCTATCGGCGATCGCCGCTCGGGTCGACGACATCATCAAGCGTGAAGATATCTCATTGCGTGTTCAGCAAATTGCCAGGGCTGAGCTTAACTCACTTGAAGTTCCACATTACGAGCTGTTGCTGGTGATGGAGAACGAATTACCGCTACATGATTTCATTGCCGCTGCCGAGCGTTATAACCGCATGGGCAAGGTCGATCGCTGGGTGCTCATCCGCGCATTTAGTCAGCTCGAAAAAGCTCCCGACCTGTGGGATCACTGCTCATCAATCTCGATCAATTTATCGGGCAGTAGTTTAAATGATGAGAGGCTGCTGGGTTTTATTGAGGGACTTTTCACACGCTACGCGATTGAACCGCGACGCATTTGTTTTGAAATTACCGAAACTGCAGCTGTGGCCAACCTGGCACGGGTTGCTGATCTAATCCGTCAGCTACAACAGCTTGGATGTTCGTTCGCGCTTGATGATTTTGGGGTTGGTTTTTCGTCGTTCGATTACCTCAAACGCTTGCCTGTCGATATCGTCAAGATTGATGGCAGCTTTGTACGTGAGATCACTCATTCGCAGAGCGACCTGGCAATGGTTCGGTCGATCAATGAGGTCGCCCACGAATTGGGTCGAGTTACGGTTGCTGAGTACGTTGAGGACCAAGCTACTCGACAGCTGTTGATCGAAATAGGCGTGGATTTTGTCCAAGGCTATGGCGTGCAAATGCCGCGTAGTTTTCTTGGTTTGCTGTCCAATATATGACTACAAGCACAGCACTGTAATGAAGCATCCAGCAATGCATTCGCACTATCAACGCAATAAGCGCTTTGGGCTTGTATCGACAGATTTGCCCATGGATAGTAGTCATCCAATTTTTCGGTACTGATCGCTATGCACACGACGCAAGCCGACTACGCAAACTTCCGCGCTGCCTGGGTCGCCCAGGCTCAGGCCAACCCTTGGATTACGGCTGGTTTTTTTGGCGCATTGTTGGCGATTATCTATCTGTTGATCTCAACCGTGGTCAACACCTCAGATGGCGAGCACGCTGAGCGTCTACGCTATGCTTTTTATGCAGGTAGCGCAGGTTTTCTGGCGACTGCATTGGGCGCGGTATTAGCGGTAGCACTTAAGCAGATCAGTAGCCGTACACAGGATTGCATGCTTGGTTTTGCGGCTGGAATGATGCTTGCCGCGAGCTCCTTCTCGCTGATTTTACCGGGGCTGGATGCTGCAAAAGAGATAACCGGTAGTAGCATGTTCTCAGCTGCGACCGTTGTTCTGGGGCTAGGTTTAGGCACGGTGTTGATGCTTGGGTTAGACCGTTTGACCCCACATGAGCATGAAAGCACCGGGCCTTGCGGGCCTAACTCCGAGCGAATCAATCGGGTCTGGTTATTTATCTTTGCCATCACATTGCACAATTTGCCGGAAGGCATGGCCATGGGGGTTGGTTTTGCGGGTGGCGATTTCAGCGTTGGCATACCCTTGGCCAGCGCTATTTCGATTCAAGACATACCCGAGGGCCTGGCTGTCGCCCTGGCGCTGCGCACCACTGGACTGTCGACGCTCCCAGCGGCACTGATCGCAATCGCAACCGGCTTGATGGAACCCATTGGCGCATTGATTGGCGTGGGTATTTCAAGCGGCTATGCCTTGGCTTATCCGCTAAGTCTGAGCCTGGCAGCAGGCGCCATGTTGTTTGTGGTATCTCATGAAATCATCCCTGAAACGCACCGCAATGGCCATCAAACCAGCGCCACTATGGGCCTGATGGGTGGTTTTGCGCTGATGATGTTTCTCGATACGGCGCTAGGCTGATTGCGCGACTGATCGAGACTCAACCAATCACACAGCTCATGTGTATTTTGCTGAGATAATGGCTGTTGAAGGCTATGGCCATTGGCTCAATACCAAACTGCTTAAATCCACAGCTTTGATACAGGGCAATTGCCGCAGGATTAGTTTCACTGACGGTCAGTTGCATCAGCTTGATACCGCTGCGATTGCTGGCCAGCAGCAAGGCTTGCTCCACTAATTTGCGAGCGAGGCCTTGACCACGATGAGCTTCAACCACGTATAAGCCAAACAGCGTGGCTTTATGTCGGGTTTTTTCCTGGCTTTTGAAAGAGACACCAACTACCGCACAAAGCTTGCCTTGGTCGTCGTGCGCGCCCAGAACCACTGAATGGGGTTGTGGTGCATCGCTAAGCCGAGCTTGCCACCAAACCAATGGTTTTTGTTCACGCTCGTGTGTTGTCGAGGTGAATACATCAGGGTGCGCGCTGTAGGCGGCAAGCATCAGCGATCGATAGGTCTGAGCATCAACTGGTTTTAGTGGGCGAATCAGCATTTGGCAGTCTGTGAACCGGATGGGTGACAATTAACCCATTTGTAGCTGGGCTATTCAAGCCAGTGACAATGACTGTTTATTTTCAGCGTCTGCAGAGTGCTTAACCGACTATTTGAGCTGTTTCAGGCGATGAGCAAGGTCTTGCTTCTTGGCCTCTAGCTGTTTATCGGTTAATTGACTGTTGTCGGCAACCGCTTGGAGTTGGCGCAGGATTTCAGCTTGCTGCTGTTCCTTGTTGCGCAGCGCTTCAGCGCGTTGAGTGATGCGCCGTAGTACGCAATAGAACACAATTAATGCGGCTACGCAGAGTATCAACAACAGAAGATAAACAGTATTTAGCGACAAATCGTGCGCCTTTGAGTGCGAAGTGAACCTGTAGTTTAGCGGTTGCCAGCAGGCTTTAACGCGACTTGTAGCGCAAACAGGCTGATCTTGGGCTCAACAGTTTATTTTTAATCAAGCACGCAAACGGCTATTCCCGACATATAATAGCCATTGGTTTGCTTATAGCTGCGTGGAGCGGTCGATGAAATTCATACATCAGCGTGAACATCTCAATGAAGACGATCTTGTCGTTATCGAGTGCTCACAAACCTGCAATATCCGTCTGATGAACGACGCGAATTTCCGCAGTTTTAAAAACGGTGGTCGTCATACCTATCACGGCGGTGCATTTGATAAATTTCCGGTGCGCATCACTGTGCCGAGCAGTGGCTTCTGGAATATCACCATCGACACGGTTTCGCGCAAGGCGATCAGCGTGACGCGTAAACCTACGCTCAAGCATTCGATCAAGCTGGTTCGCCGTTCTGAGTCCAAGTTCAGCTAAGGCTGACGGTTGGAAGAAAAAAGCCCGCATATGCGGGCTTTTTTGGGCCTGATGATTTTAGTCGTCATAACCCAAGTTCGGCGCAAGCCAGCGCTCGGTTGTGCGCAGTTCTTGCTGTTTGCGGGCGGTATAGCTCTCGACTTGGTCTTTATCAATCTTGCCGACCGCAAAGTACTGCGCCTGTGGATGAGCGAAATACCAGCCGCTGACTGAGGCAGCCGGGAACATTGCGTAGTGCTCGGTGAGAAAAACGCCGCTCTGCTGATTATCGTTAAGCAGGTCGAACAAGGTGCCTTTCTCGGTGTGGTCGGGGCATGCAGGATAACCCGGAGCAGGGCGGATGCCTTTGTAGGCTTCCTTGATCAACTCATCATTGCTCAGTTGCTCTTCTGGGTCGTAACCCCAGTAGTTTTTACGCACTTGCTGGTGCAGCCACTCTGCGCACGCTTCAGCAAGGCGATCAGCCAGTGCTTTGACCATGATCGAGTTGTAGTCGTCGCCTTTGTCCTGATAGGCCTTGGCGACTTCTTCTGCGCCTATGCCTGCGGTGGTGATAAAACCGCCGATATAGTCCTGTACGCCGGAGTCTTTCGGTGCGACAAAGTCGGCAAGCGAGAAGTTTGGTTTGCCATCGGGCTTGATGGTCTGCTGGCGCAGGTGATGCAGTTTGGCCAGTGGCTGGCCGTCATCGCCGTATACCTCGAGGTCATCGTGATCGACCTGATTGGTTGGCCAGAAGCCCAATACGGCGCGAGCACTGATCAGCTTTTCATCAATCAGTTTCTTGAGCATTTCCTGGGCATCGGCAAACAGCGCGGTTGCAGCTTCACCGACGACTTCATCGGTGAGAATGCGTGGGTATTTGCCCGCCAGATCCCAAGAGATGAAGAACGGCGTCCAGTCGATAAACTCGGCCAGTACCGCAAGGTCGATATCTTCCAATACCTTGACGCCGGTGAAGGTCGGCACGGTTGGTTGATAGCTGGCCCAGTCAAATTGCGGCTTCTTGCTGATCGCATCGCTGTAACTCAAGCGTTCGGTGCGCGCGCTGCGGTTGGCCGTGCGTTCACGGACTACCGCGTAATCTTCACGGGTGCGCTTAACGAAGTCTGCTTTGAGTTCCTTCGACAACAGTTGCGTGGCGACGCCTACTGCGCGCGAGGCGTCAGTCACGTAGATCACTGCGTCGTTTTGATACTTGGGTTCGATCTTCACCGCGGTGTGCGCTTTGGATGTGGTTGCGCCGCCGATCATCAGCGGCAGGGTAAAGCCTTGGCGCTGCATTTCACGGGCGACGTGAACCATTTCGTCGAGCGATGGAGTGATCAAGCCAGACAAGCCGATAATGTCGCACTTTTCAGCGATAGCGGTTTGCAGGATTTTCTCAGCTGGCACCATCACGCCAAGATCGACGATGTCATAGCCGTTACAGCCGAGCACTACGCCAACAATGTTCTTGCCGATGTCATGAACATCGCCCTTGACCGTGGCCATCAATATCTTACCTTTGGCTTCTGGTTTGTCGCCTTTTTCAGCCTCGATGAACGGAATCAAGTGAGCCACGGCTTGCTTCATCACCCGCGCAGACTTAACCACCTGAGGCAGAAACATTTTGCCGGAGCCGAACAGGTCGCCAACGATGTTCATCCCGCTCATCAATGGGCCTTCGATCACCTCGATCGGACGCGCGCACTGCTGGCGGAATTCTTCGGTGTCTTCAACGATAAACGCGGTGATGCCTTTAACCAGTGCATGCTCAAGCCGTTGTTGCACGGCGAAGCCGCGCCACTCTTCGGTTTCAGCTTCTTTAACGCTGCCGTCGCCTTTGTATTTATCAGCCAGGGCAAGCAGGGCGTCGGTGCCATTGGCCGTGCGATTGAGCACTACATCTTCCACGGCGTCGCGCAGTTCAGTTGGGATTTGGTCGTAAATCTCCAATTGACCAGCGTTAACGATACCCATGGTCAAACCATTTTTGATCGCGTAATAGAGGAATACCGAGTGAATCGCCTCGCGTACCGGGTTGTTGCCACGGAATGAGAAGGAAACGTTGGATACCCCGCCAGAGGTCAGCGCGTAGGGTAGATTGTCGCGGATGTAGGCGCAGGCATTGATAAAGTCGACTGCATAGTTGTTGTGCTCTTCAATGCCGGTGGCAATGGCGAAAATATTCGGGTCGAAGATGATGTCTTCCGCTGGAAAGCCAACTTCATTGACCAATATGTCGTAGGAGCGCTTGCAGATTTCTTCTTTGCGGGCTTGAGTGTCAGCCTGACCGTCTTCGTCAAAGGCCATTACCACCACGGCGGCGCCGTAGCGTTTGCACAGCTTGGCGTGGTGCTTGAACTGCTCAACACCTTCTTTCATCGAGATCGAGTTAACGATGCCCTTGCCCTGAATGCACTTGAGTCCGGCTTCGATTACCTCCCACTTGGAGGAGTCGATCATGATCGGCACGCGCGAGATATCCGGCTCGCCAGCAATCAGGTTGAGGAAGGTGACCATGGCATGCTTCGAATCGAGCATGCCTTCGTCCATGTTGATATCGATCACCTGAGCGCCTGCTTCGACCTGTTGCAGGGCGACTTCGAGCGCTTCGGTGTAATTGTCTTCACGGATCAGCCGGGCGAATTTGGCTGATCCGGTGATATTGGTACGCTCACCAACGTTGACGAACAGCGAGTTGCGATCGATGGTAAATGGCTCAAGCCCCGACAGGCGACAGGCTTTAGGGATATCAGGCAGTGCCCGGGGCGCATACTTGGCCACGGCTTCGGCAATCGCCTGAATGTGGCCTGGGGTGGTGCCGCAGCAACCGCCAACGATATTTAAAAAGCCTGATGCGGCAAACTCTTCAACCACTGCCGCCATTTCAGCTGGGGTTTCGTCGTATTCCCCGAAGGCATTTGGCAGGCCAGCGTTGGGGTGCGCAGAAACGTGGGTTTCTGCTTTGTTCGACAGCTCTTCCAGGTACGGGCGCAAATCTTTAGCACCGAGCGCGCAGTTTAGCCCTACAGAAATTGGCTTGGCGTGTCGCACCGAGTTCCAGAACGCTTCGGTGGTTTGGCCCGACAAGGTACGGCCTGAGGCGTCAGTAATGGTGCCAGAGATCATGATTGGCAATTCGACGCCAAGGTCTTCAAATACTTGCTGTACAGCGAAAATTGCTGCTTTGGCGTTGAGCGTATCGAATATGGTTTCGATCAAAATAAGGTCGCTGCCGCCTTCAATCAGGCCGCGTGTCGCTTCTGTATAGTTTTCAACCAATACATCGAAAGTGACGTTGCGATAGCCGGGGTTGTTGACGTCTGGCGATATCGAGCACGTGCGGCTGGTTGGGCCGAGTACGCCCGCGACAAACCTAGGTCGGTCCGGGGTCTCAGCGGTCTTCGCATCGGCTACCTGACGCGCCAGGCGAGCGCCTTCAACGTTGAGCTCATAAGCTAGCGATTCCATGCCGTAATCAGCTTGCGACACGCGAGTGGCGTTAAAGGTGTTGGTTTCGAGAATATCGGCGCCGGCGTCTAGATAGGCTTTCTCGATGGCGCCAATCACGTCAGGCCTGCTAAGGATCAACAGATCGTTGTTGCCTTTGACATCGCTCGGCCAGTCGGCAAAGCGTTCACCGCGGTAATCTTCTTCTTCCAGTTTATAGCTTTGGATCATCGTACCCATACCGCCGTCGAGAATCAGAATGCGATCCTTGAGGGCTTGCTGAAGAGCGAGAGTGCGGACGCTACGATCTGACAAAGACATGGACAGAAATACCTAAGAATTACGGAATACAGAAGGGCGCGATGATAGCAAACCTGCACGCTTTTGCAGCGCATGCGGATGAACATGAATTTTATTCATGATGAAAGGCGATAGCCACGCAAAAGCCCGGAAGCTAGAATCAGCGCACAGCTCTATAAGGATGTGGAAATGCAGTATCGTTCAATTATCTCGGCATGTTTTGCCTTGGTCAGCCCATTGCTTGCGGCAGAACAAGTTTCCTACAGCAAAGATATTCAGCCGATCTTCACTAAGAATTGCGTAGCTTGTCACGCCTGTTATGACGCACCTTGCCAGCTTAAGCTCGAAAGTGGTGAAGGGGCGGAGCGTGGTGCCAGTCAATCTCCGGTATATGACGGTGCGCGCAAAAAAGCCCAGAATCCTACGCGCTTGTTCCTTGACGCTCACACCGTGACTGAGTGGCGGAACAAGGGCTTCAACTCGGTACTCGATCAGCAAGGTGGCCAGGCTGCATTAATGGCGCGCATGCTCAAACTTGGGCACGAGAACAACACTTACATCCCCAATAGCAAGCTGCCCGATAAACTCGATCTCGGTATCGACCGAGCCAATCAGTGCAGCTTGCCTGGTGAGTTCGACAAGTACGCCGCCAAGAATCCGTCTGCAGGCATGCCTTTCGCTGTAACCGGATTGACTGCTGAAGACTACCAAACCTTGCAGAGTTGGTTAGCCAATGGTGCCCCGGTCGATAAATCAGTACCGGTCGCAACGCCTGCTGAAATAACGCAGGTACAAGAGTGGGAACGTTTCTTTAACCAACATGGTGCGCGTGAGGAGTTAGTTTCGCGTTGGTTATATGAGCATTTATTCCTTGCGCACTTATATTTTGACGACGGTAAAACCCGGCATTTCTTCCAATTAGTGCGCTCACGCACTCCAAGTGGAAAACCGATTGACCCGATCGCCACGCGTCGCCCTAACGAAGACCCAGGCATCGAATTTTATTACCGCTTGGCAATGGTGCCTGATGTCATTGTGCACAAGACACATATCACCTATGAGTTGAGTCGCAAGAAGATGGCGCACATCAAGTCAATGTTCTTCGACCCTCAATGGACGGCTGACGCCATACCCGGCTACGGTGCGCAGCGCCGGGCTAATCCGTTTGAAACCTATAAGGCAATCCCGGCTGAAGCGCGTTATCAATTTATGCTGGATGACGCGGAGTACTTTGTCCGGACCTTTATTCGCGGCCCGGTTTGCCGTGGCCAAATTGCCACAGACGTGATTCGCGATAACTTCTGGACGTTTTTCCAGGACCCCAAGCACGACCTGTACATCACCGATCCAGAGTACCGCGCAGAGGCGACCCCCTTGCTGGCGATGCCGGGTCAGTTTGATGACATTGGTACCTTGGTCGGTATGTGGGACGATTACCACGACAAGCGTAATGAATACGAAGAGTTGCGCAGAGATCGTTATGAGGACGCGCCGTTACCCAGTTGGTCCAATATCTGGTCTGGAAATGATCAAGCCTTGCTGTCGATTTTCCGCCAATTTGACAGCGCGACCGTACGACGTGGCTTGATCGGTGGCATTCCGCAAACCATTTGGTGGATGGATTACCCGCTGCTGGAACGAACCTATTACCAGTTGGTGGTGAATTTTGATGTGTTTGGCAACGTCGCCCATCAGGCGCAAACACGCTTGTACTTTGATTTGATTCGCAATGGCGCTGAGCAGAACTTCCTGCGTTTGATGCCAGCGGATTCACGCGAAGATATATTGAAGGACTGGTACCGCAACAGCGGTCGTCTGAAGTTGTGGCTCAACTATTACGAAGGTATCGACACTGACACCAAAACCGCGCTTTCACTTGATCCCAAGCAGCCAAAGCATGATTTTGCCGAGCAGTTGCTGATGCGTTCAGGGGATTTGAATGTCGCACCTGACCCCATAAATCGCTGCACAGACGGTCATTGCTACCAAGCGGATTCCGAGCCACAGATGCAAAGTGCTGAACAAGCATTAAGCCGTCTGGTGAATAAGCCGGCAGCCGGTCTCAAGGTAATTCATCAATTGCCTGAAGCGACAATGCTTCGGGTTGAGGCCGCCAACGGCAAGCGCAACATATACAGCCTGCTACGAAACCGAATGCACAGTAACGTTGCCTTTATTGCGGGTGAAGGGCTGCGCTATGAACCCGGACTCGACACCTTGACTGTTTATCCTGGGGTAATGAGCAGCTACCCGAATTTTATCTTCAATGTCCCGGCGCAAGAGATGCCAGCGTTTGTCAGCGCACTTGAGCAAACCAAGAACGCAGAGGCATTCGAGAAGGTGGTTGATCGTTGGGGGATTCGCCGGACTCATCCGGACTTCTGGCGCTACTTTCATGATCTGACGCGCTACATCGAGGAGACAGATCCGGTGCAAGCGGGCGTATTGGATATGAATCGCTACAAAAACCTTTAGCCGCTGCTGAACAAGAATCAGCGCACAGTGTTTCTGTGCGCTGATTGCGAGGGTTATTGGCTAATCCAGCCGCCAACCGCTTGATAAGGCGCAGGATCGCCCGGTGCACCAAGCCAGGCAACCACGGCCTGGCGTTCACCGCGCGGATCTTTATGCAGCTTGGTACGCCAGTGGTTGTCGCTGGTTGCACTAACCTGTTGCAGGCTCAGGACCACAAAGTCGTGCTTGATGGTTTTGCCTGCGTTCTCGCCCTTGGTTATCTGAGTATCTATGCCAAAGCCGAGGCGGGCGAGATACAGGGTAAGCCCCTTTGGCGGTGCTTGTTGAGGCTCAAACTCTATCTCGACGTCATTATTGTTGAGGCTCAACTGTAGCGTGCCAACGGCCTTTTGCTTTTCAGGCAAGCGCAATGGTTGATTTTGAAACCAGCCACGCCATTCATGACCGGCTACGACAAAGCCAGGTGTATATACCGAACTGGTGCCACCAGTCCGGGCATAGGCACGTTGCCGTGCGCTATAGCTTTGATTGGCAAAAGGGTCTTGCCAGCCCAGGTAATCCCAATAGTCGACATGAAATGCAAGAGGAATGACTTGCTTCCATAAGTCAGGTGACTGAGTGAGCGATGACAGCCATTTTTCAGCCGGCGGGCAAGAGCTGCAACCTTGAGATGTATAGAGTTCCAGCACGCTGGTGGGTTGTTCTTTGCTGGTAAAGGTAAGTGCCGAGCCGTGAGCGACAGCGCTAGCTAAAAGCATTGCGGCGGGCAGAACTTTCCATGATTTTTTCATCGATCGGTGTCTCCGCTAAGCCTGCATGGTGATAGATACTGGACGGATGAGACACTGTGTTGTTACAGGAAGATTTAATCCGACAAAAATACTCGGGCTTTATCAAATGGGCGCTGTTGTCGTACACTGCACTTATGTTTGCGAGGAGTTGCCATGAGCACTATCACTATTACCGACGCTGCCCACGATTATCTAGCTGATTTGCTGAGCAAGCAGAACACAGCGGGCATCGGCATTCGCGTATTTATTACCCAACCGGGTACCCAGTATGCTGAAACCTGCATTGCTTATTGCAAGCCGGGTGAGCAGAAGCCTGAAGACACAGCGCTCGGCTTGGCCAGCTTTACTGCATGGATTGACGCAGTCAGTGAACCGTTTCTTGACGATGCAGTGGTTGATTACGCGACTGACCGCATGGGCGGCCAGCTGACGATCAAAGCACCTAACGCCAAGGTGCCGATGGTTAATGAAGACAGCCCGATCAACGAGCGTATCAATTACTATCTGCAAACCGAGATCAATCCGGGTTTGGCCAGCCATGGCGGGCAAGTCAGCTTGATCGATGTGGTTGATGAAGGCATTGCCGTTCTGCAATTTGGCGGCGGCTGCCAAGGCTGTGGTCAGGCTGACCTGACGCTTAAGGAAGGCATCGAGAAAACCCTGCTTGAGCGTATTCCAGAGCTTAAAGGTGTTCGCGATGTGACCGATCACAGCAACAAGGAAAATGCTTACTACTAAGCTGCAGCTGTAGTGATCAAAGGCGCCTCAATGGCGCCTTTTTTATTTGTGTTTAACCGCTTACGCCAGTTGTGTGCGCCGACTTGGGATTAGCATCAGCAGTACGATGACGATCAGCGGCAGAATGCTGATATTGACGGCATTCCAGCCAATTGTGCTGATCAATGCACCTGAGGCAAATGAAGCACTGGCTGCCACCGAGCCATTGCCCAGTTCCATCAAGCCTTGCGCATGACCCCGTTCAGCCGGTGTATGTCCTTGGGCGAGCAGGGTGGTTCCAGCAATTAGCATCAAGTTCCAGCCTAGGCCGAGCAAGAACGAACTGATTAAAAACTGGTCGCGAGTGATACCGCTCATGGCAATGGCTGCGCTGACCAAGAGTACGCCGCTGCCAATGACCGCAACTCGCCGACTACTCAGCGTATCGACCAGACGCCCAGCGACAAACGCAGGCAGGAACATGCCAAGCATGTGCCACTGCATGACCAGCGCGCTGGTTTCGATGGATATGCCGCAGTCACGCATAGCCAGTGGAGTGGCATTCATCACCAGAATCATCAAACCGTGACCAATTGCAGTCGTGGCAATGGCGGCGCGCACCACGGGTCTGCGTAATAGTTCACGCATGGCCGACCAACCGCCGGTACTCGCTATCGGCACCGCCCCTTGAGGTAGCTTGCTGAGTACGCCAGCTGCGATAAGGGCCAACGCTGCCATCATCAAATAAGCACCGGTGAAAGGTGTGTCCAAGGCGTTTTTTGACCAAAGTGCTAGCGTCGGCGCAATTAGCGCGGCAACCACGCCGCCGCCGACTACATAGGCGCTGGCGCGACCTTTTGCCGACTCAGGCACCGCCTCCAGCGCGGCAAAGCGGTAATACATGGCCGATGCTTGATAGGCGCCGATGGGCAGCGCGCCTATGCACAAGATGTTGAAGTCACCGAGCCAGACACCCAGAGCACTGATCAAGCCGCCTAATACACCGCAAGCGGCGCCAAGAAGCAGTCCCGCACGCCTGCCGTTGCTTTGCATGTATAGCGACAGTGGTTGCACAGCCAACAAATTACCCAGCACCAGCAATGCCAAGGGCAAGGTCGCGAGAATGTTCAATGGCGCCAGTTGCAGGCCAGTTGCAGGCCAGTTAAAGCGGTCAAGGTGATGCCAATCATTGAGCAGCACCAATACAAGGCCTGACAAATGAATAAACGAGCAATGGTTGGCTGCGTGATCAATGCCATGTCAGTGAACTCCACGTGCTTGTTCTGGGCTCGGACAAGCCTGCTGTGCAGAGGTTTGTGGTGACTCAAGCAGCTTTGCAATTGCCCGGCGCGGGCGTGGCACTAGTTCACCCGAGCAGTTGGGGCATTTAAGCTGTAAATGCTCAGTGGCGCAGTCTCGGCAAAACGTACATTCATACGAGCAAATAAATGCAGCGTCGCTGTCGCCAGGCAACTCACGGTCACAACGTTCGCAGTTTGGGCGTAATTCGAGCATAGAAAGTCCTTACCTCACGGCTGTGAAGCATGATTGTGGATCTAGGGGCAATTAGCCGACGCTGAACGCGGCTAAGATAAGCAAGTCAGGTAAAGCGCTGCGTGTATTCCTGCGGGCTTACCGACAAATGCTTCTGGAATGTACGTCGCAGGTTTTCCGGATGGCCAAATCCTGTGAGCCTGGACACGGTACTGATCGAAGCCTGTGCGTCTTGCAACAGGTTGCGCGCGGCCTCTAGGCGGACTTTCTCGACGTATTTGCCGGGGCCAACGCCCAGCTCTTGGATAAACACCCGCGACAGGGTTCGTGGCGTCATGCAGGCTTGCGCGGCCAAGACCTCAAGGGTCAAGTCTTCACCGATTTGGGTCGGAATCCAGTCGAGCAACGCGGCTAATCGAGGTGTGCGGCTTGGCTCGGGACTGAGTAGGGCGCTGAACTGTGCTTGACCACCTGGACGGCGCAAAAACATGACCAGTCGGCGTGCAACTGAAAGCGCCATAACCCGGCCCAAATCGGCTTCGATCAAGGCCAGCGCCAGGTCAATTCCTGCGGTGACGCCTGCGCAGGTAAATACATGGGCGTTACCTTGCGTGTCGCGTGCGTCGTAGGTGTGCAGTTGATCGCCCAGAACTTCGACGTTTGGGTGGGTGCGGCGTAGCGTGTCGATATCTGCCCAATGCGTGGTCGCACGGCGACCATCGAGTAAGCCAGTGGCAGCCAGAATCAGCGCTCCAGAGCACACGGAGCCCAGTCTGCGGATGTGTGGCTCACTAGCCCGCAACCAAGCCAGCAATGGTTGATTATTGATTTGCACGCGCTCACCAATGCCGCCGGGAATGAGCAGGGTGTCGATTTGATCCGCTTGAATTTCACTGAGCGTCCGTTGCGCAATCACCTGAATCCCGGCGGAGGAGGCAACCGGGCCAGCTTGCTCAGCGAGCAATAAAGTTTGGTAGTAGTCCGGCAAACCCTGACGCTGGCGCTCGACGTTAGCTGAGGCGAACACCTGCAATGGGCCGATTGCATCGAGGCTCATAAAATCAGGGTAAATAAGGCAGGCAATGGTCTTAAGCGCATCCATGGGGCTTTCCAATCGAAATTGGCTCAGTGAGCGATGGATGCAGTGTGCGCTCAAGGGTGATGTGGCAACAAGGACATGAATCCCACAGATATTGCCAAAAATTCGATTTAGCAGAGCTCTTTGTGCTGAGTCTGCCAAATATTCAGGCCCCGCTGCGCTCAACGACAAACTGAGCGGCGCAGCGGTAACCTGAGAAGCAGCCGCTAAATTAAGCTGGCATGCTCCAAGGTGCGAGGTCGAAACCTTTGCGGCTCAACTCTTCACGAGATTCTGTGATCACCTTGGCCAGTAGCTCAGGGTTGGTGTAGATGCTGCTCGACAGCTGGGTGCGGCCTAGCAGGCGAGTACTGGTACGGTCGAGGACCGTTAGCGTCAGCTCGTCAGTGCCATTTTGTGGCGACCATGCGACACATTGAAACGGTTGGAAAGCGCGGTCGACAATTAATAGTGCTTCATTGCAACGCAATTGTGCGTCCATTGGGTCAGTGACTCCTGGTTAGTCCCAAAAATGTGAAAGTCAGCAAGCGCTTGGCTTTATTGACTCTTCACAGTGTTGATGACTGTTGTTGACCTATAAGTCACATATCAGTTCTAAAAAAGGTGGATTTTTTCATTAAAAGTGTGTTTGCACTGACCTACGGCAATAAAACGCGAGATTTTTCGCTTTTTATTGCCGAATAACGCACGGCTTATATAGGTATGAATCAGGTCGAATCAATGATTTATCAGATAGTCTTGAGAATCAGAGTGGGATCAACCTATCGTTCAATTGACTGGTTTCGGTTAGCTGCAAAAACTCATCGCCCAAACGCTGGCTTTCCTGCATTGCTGTGCGCCAGTAACGTTCACGCCCGGCATCGTCGCCAAGAAAACGGGTGAAGTCTTTTCGATCTGGTAGCTTGCCGTACGGAAGTTTGGCCAAATATTCGCTTGATGGCGCGAGCAGCAATACATTCTGTAATCGACCGCTGTCGCCGCGGCGCCAAGGCATGGTCTTGTCAAACCAGCCGGGAATAATCTTATCGGTGAAGTGTGGGTACAGGACGATGTCGTCGCCGCTGTAAGGCAGGTCGAGGTGGTAGTCAAGCAGACCGCCATCGCGGTAAGTACCGTCGCCAGCTCCGGGAATATTACGCACGCCTTCCATCACCATGGGAATTGAGCCGGAAGCTAAGAGCGCGTGACGTAGATTTTGGGTGTCGAGTGGTAAATAGCGCGAAGGGAAGTCGGTCAGCGGATGCAGCGGTGGAGCCAGTCTGGCGTCATGCAGAATGACTCGCTCGAAATGGCGGGCCAGTCGCGACCGCGCCAACAGGTTATTACCGATAACCGAAGATAAACCCAGGCCGAGTACGCCTCGATGATCATGCGCAAGCAAGCCGTGACTTTTCACTACGACGATGTTCAGTCGGTAATTAGGATTATTCAGCACTGCTGCGTCCTGGCCTTCGAGCAACTCATCAAGCATGACTCTGCAACTCTGGGAGATTTCAGCCATGGTCACGCCCTTGGCAAAACGCTGCGCGGTATACAGCTCTCCAAGGCGGCGTATGCCTTGCGCGGCATCGGGCAGGCAAGCGCTGACAAAGCGCCAGGAACCAATCGAAGCGCCAATCAGCGAGCGTTCCCGTGGTGCTTTGGGTAGCCATTCACCGAACAAGGCAAGATCAAGCCCCTGAATCCCCAGCGCCTTCGGGCCGCCAGCTGCGCCCGGCAAAGTTCCTATATCTGCTGGTTGCAGGCCGCGTTCGCGAATACGCGCAATGGCTCGTGACCCCGCTTTAAGGGTTAGGGCAGGGGTTTTGATAATAATCGCGCTCATGTTCATCTCCGTCACGCAAGGCAGCGATTATAGAGCGTCTAGCGCGCAGGCCAAGTGACTTCACTGTGTGAATAGCTGACGCTAAAGGGCGCCTGAAAAGCCAGAGGTTTCCTACATTGATTGTCAGTCGAGTGTGGGTTTATTCAGCTTGGTTTAAGTCAAGTTGAGTAAGGTGTTCAGCATCGACAACAACCCTATGGGAGACCGATTATGAAACGCTTTGCAACTCTGGGCATGATCGCCGTGCTCGGGCTTTGTGCTGGCATGGCCAGCGCCCGTGATCTTGGCCCGGATGAAGCCGTAAAACTGCGTGACGCCGGAACCGTCAAAGACTTCCAGGTACTTAATGAACAGGTGTTAAATCTGCATCCCGGCGGCCGGATTGACGAAACTGAACTGGAGCAAGAGTACGGTAAATACATTTACAAGCTCGATGTTCAGGATAAAGACGGCATCAAATGGGATGTTGAACTCGACGCCAGCACTGGCAAAATGCTCAAAAACCATCAGGACGACTAATGAAGGTCCTGCTTAAAACATTTCTGCTGGCAGGGTTGCTTGCCCTTACACTGTCTCAGACTGCGTACTCACGCGACCTTGATCAGGATGAAGCCTTGCGCTTACGCCGTGAAGGCGTAATACAGCCACTTGAGCAGCTTATGCGTCCTGCCATGCAACGTTATCCGAATGCTACGTTGCTGGAGGCGGAGCTTGAGAAAGAAGATGATGTACTAGTCTATGAAATTGAGCTCCTGACGCAGCAAGGCCAGGTGCGTGAATTGGAACTGGATGCCCGGGATGGGCGAATCCTGAAGGATGAGGAAGACGACTGAATGCGCCTGTTGCTGGTGGAAGACCATGTACCCTTGGCCGATGAATTACTCGCCAGTTTAACCGCACAAGGCTATGCCGTTGACTGGTTGGCTGATGGCCGTGATGCGGTTTATCAGGGAGCGAGTGAGCCTTACGACCTGATTATTTTGGATCTGGGTTTGCCCGGTCTTCCCGGTCTCGATGTATTGCAGCAGTGGCGCAGTGGCGCGCTTGCAACTCCGGTGTTGATTCTGACCGCCCGCGATTCCTGGTCTGACCGCATCGCGGGTTTGAAAGCCGGTGCCGATGACTATCTGAGCAAACCCTTTCACCCCGAAGAGTTGCAGCTACGAATTCAGGCCCTATTGCGCCGTGCCCGCGGCCTGGCCAACCAGCCACAGCTTGAAGCCGCTGGCCTGCAGCTTGACGAAGGGCGTCAAAGCGTTATGCAGCAAGGCACTGAAATAGACCTCACAGCTGCGGAGTTTCGCCTGTTGCGCTATTTCATGATGCATCCTGGCAAGATTCTATCGAAGAGTCATCTGGCCGATCATTTATATGATGGTGAAACAGAGCGCGATTCCAATGTGATTGAAGTTCACGTCAATCATCTGCGCCGCAAGCTTGGTCGGGAAGTGATAGAAACCCGCCGTGGCCAAGGCTATCGCTTTAGCAGTGCCAGCAATTGAGATCAATGCAACGGCGTTTGAGTTTAGGCCTTGTGGCGGTTCTGCTGGTCGTTGGGTTACTGCTGGCACAAGCCTCGTTATGGGTGATTGAGCACAGTTTGCGTGAGCAGATCGAACTCAGGCTCAAAGATGAAGCCGAGTCGCTGATTGTCGCATTGGTACGTGGCCCACAGGGCTTCCAACTGAATGAGGAGCGGCTTAGCGCGGCATACAAACGTCCGTACTCAGGATTGTATTTTCGCATTGATTTCGCTGACACAACATGGCGTTCTCGCTCCTTGTGGGACAGTGAATTACCGCCGGGAAAAATGCCTGGATTGCAAGACGGCTTGAGCGAAGGCCCGCAAGATCAACGCTTGCTGACTTACCGGGGGGATTATCAGCGCTTCGGGGAGAAACTGATTATCTACGTGGCCGAGGATTACACACCCATCCTCAAAAGCGTACGCAATGTGCAAATTATCGGTCTTGGGCTCGGACTCGGAGCCTTGATTCTGATTCTGATCCTGCAGCGCAGCATCGTTCGCCGTGCTTTGCGTCCGCTGGAAAACACCCGCGAGCAGATTGCCCAGTTGCAACAAGGCCAACTCAGCGCTTTAGATAACCAAGTACCGATCGAGCTTGAGCCGCTGGTGGAACAGATCAACCATCTTCTGGCTCATACCGAGGAAACCTTGCGCCGTTCGCGTAATGCTTTGGGTAACCTGGGCCATGCATTGAAAACACCGCTGGCGGTGTTGGTTAACCTGTCGTCGCGCAGCGAGTTACAGGCTCATCCAGAGTTACGCAAAAAACTTGAAGAATCTCTTGAACAAATCGGGCAGCGCTTAGGGCGTGAGCTCAATAAAGCGCGTCTTGCCGGTGAGGCGTTGCCCGGTGCGCATTTTGATTGCGCTGCAGAGTTGCCCGGTTTGTTCAGTACGTTGCAGATGATTCACAACCGCGGCTTAAAACTCGACTGGCAAGCACCGCTTGGCCTGCGTCTGCCATGGGACCGCGAAGACTTGCTCGAACTACTGGGCAACTTGCTGGATAACGCCTGTAAGTGGGCTAATTCTCAGGTGCTGTTGTCGATCACGGCCAACGCCAAGGGCTATCAACTTGAGATCGGTGATGATGGGCCGGGGATTACAGCTGAGCGCCGTGAAGACGTTTTGAGCCGTGGGATTCGCCTTGATGAGCAAGTCAGTGGTCATGGCTTGGGCCTGGGCATTGTCCGCGACATCGTCGATGCTTGGGGCGGTGAGATCACCTTGGGAGAAAGCCCGCTAGGCGGCTTGAATGTATGTATCGTGCTGCCGCCACGGCACATAAGTCTCCAGCACAAGCTGAATACGGATCATGGGCCGACTGCGTAGCGTTAGCGCAGAGCGATCCGCGCCAAATCATCCCCTTCGAAACATCTTCAGGTTGCTACTCGCAGCCCAGAGGTAGGGATTGAAGAGTTGCCAAGCAGCTCGGTTATCAGTGATTACTGGTCACAGATAACCGAGAGCTGGGTGGGGCGGGCGCTTAAACCCGGAATTGATCCATCAGGCTTTGTTGCTGGTTGGCCAGGCGGTTGAGATCCTGGCTGACTTGCGCGGACTCATCAGCCTGGCTGGTGATTGACTCGGTGACATCGCGTATCGAGGCCACATTGCGATTGATTTCCTCCGCCACCGAGCTTTGCTCTTCAGCGGCACTGGCAATCTGCAGGTTCATATCGGTAATGATGCTGACGGCCTCGCTGATGCGCTGCAGTGCGGCAACCGCATGCTCAACTTGTTCAACGCTGCCTTGAGCCTGGCGGTGGCTGCTGTTCATGGTGCTGACCACTTCACGCGTGCCGCTTTGCAGACCTTCGATGACCTGACGAATTTCCTCCACGGAGTCTTGCGTGCGCTTAGCCAGGCTGCGAACTTCATCGGCAACCACGGCAAAGCCTCGACCTGCTTCACCGGCACGCGCCGCTTCAATGGCGGCGTTCAGTGCCAGAAGATTGGTTTGCTCGGCGATGGAGCGAATCACTTCAAGTACCGAACCGATCTGATCACTGCTGGCGGCAAGCCCTTCAACTTCTTGCATGGCCACGCTCATCTCATTGGCGAGCAACTCAATGGATGAGGTGGTTTTGTCGATCACGCCGAGCCCATCACGGGTCGCATGGTCAGCACTGCGCGCAGCCTCAGCGGCTTGTGCTGCGTTTTGCGCGACATCGTGTGCAGTTGCACTCATTTCCTGGAATGCGGTGGCGACCTGATCAACCTCACGGAATTGCTGTTGCATCCCTGCACTGGTCTGGCTGGCAATCGACGCCGACTGGTCGGCGGTGGCCCGCGCATCTACCACGCTGCGCTTAACCTCGGCGATGATCGGCTGCAACTTGTCGAGAAAACGGTTGAACCAGCTGGCAAGTTCGCCGAGTTCATCCTGTTTGGTGTAATTCAGGCGCTTGGTCAGGTCTCCTTCGCCACTGGCGATGTCTTTAAGCATGGTCGAGACGCCGATAATCGGCCGCGTAACACCACGAGCGGTGAGCCACATCAGTAGCAAGCCAAATATCACCGCAACCAAACCGATCAGCAGTGAAACAGTGCTGTCTTGCGTGCTGCGGTCATCAAGTTGAGCCTGGAGTTTCAGGGCAGGGGCCAGTAACACCTGCTCCGGTACCTGAATCATCACGCTCCAGGATTTGGCCTCAGGAATTGGCCTGAATGGCTCGACTACACGCAGCATCTCGGCTTGATGCAACGCGGCTGATTTGCCGGCGGTGATCAATGTCTGGATTTCGTTGCTTTGCTCTGGAAAGGCCTTGTCCAGCGACTTGCTGAGCATGCTGGCGTCCAGACTGTGGCCGGCAATCAAGCCTGCCGGGCTGAATATACTGACGTGTGCTTGGCCGTCGTAGAGCTCGCTATTGGCCTGCGCACTCAGCTGTTGAAGGCTGTCGAGGCTGATATCAAGGCCGACCACACCTAATACTTTGCCGTCGACTTGCAGCGGGAAGGCAATGCTGGTCATCAGTACTTGTTTACCAGCCACATCATCGAAGTATGGCTCTAGCACGCAAGGCTGAGCCGTGTCGCGCGGGCAGGTATACCAAGCGTTGTAGGGATCACCACTTGGGCCGGTTTCGGTTTTAGTGAGGTCTTCCTCAGGCAGTGTTTCCGACTCCAGCTGGCCCGGCGTTGACTGTGACCAGTACAGCGAAAACCGGCCTTGTTCATTGCTGCCTAACTCTGCTTGATCGGCGAATAACTCATCTTTGCCATCTAGGGCATTGGGTTCAAATATCAAGTACAGGCCAAGAATCGCCGGGTTGGCTTCAAGGCTGGTACGTACCTGGCGTGTGAGGTCTTCACGTAGGTCAAAGGCATCGAGGAAGCGTTTCTCGGCTTGTTCACGCAGGAACAGAATCTGCCGCGAGAAGCCTTTACCGTACTGATACGAGTCCATGAAATAGCGCTGGATGCGGATCGCTTGCAGTTCGCCCCGTGACTTCAGCCGCAACTCGGCACTTTCTTTGAGCATCTCGCTGCTTGATGCGCTGACCAGGTTGGCGCTTTGCTTGGCTTGATAGAGCGATGCACCTACCAACAATGTCACAATCGCCACCAGGCACAAGCCTGCCAGCAGAGTGATTTTGAGTTGGATTGATAGCCGGTTGAGCATCATGCGATGTTCCTTTGTAAAAACCTTCGATACCGAACTATCGGCTAGGTCGTGTTTTTCTTTATTAAGAAAAACACCCGAAATGTAGTTTTTATTGCTCAGCGCTCACGCTCAGAAATAAAACTGCAGAAATGCTTGGTTTCGAGGGATAGTTTGTGAAGTACAGGCAATAAAAAGCCCGGCGTTAACCGGGCTTAATAACACTCGATAATGAGGCTTACATCCCGTTGGTGAAGGCCGTCATGTCGATTGACTCGCGCACAGGTTTCAGTGCGTGGGCGTACTTGCCGAGGATATCCAGCGCGTAATCAATCCGCGTACGTATGCGCTGATCATCTTCGGACTGTGGCTCGGGCATGTTCAACATCTGTTCGGCATGCCGCACAATCAAATGCTCTGGCAGGTAGCACAATCGGCAGTTTTTGTAGCTCGACGCGCGTAGTTCGCTAATTGGAGAGCTGCCGCCAATCCCGGATGAGACGCCAACCAGCAGCCCTGGCTTGTGCGCGAGCTCGGTTTTGCTGGCGTAGATAAAGAAGTTCTTTATCGCCGGGCAAGCCATGCCATTCCACTCAGGTGCGACGATGATTACGGCGTCAGCACTTTCCAATTGCTGACTGAAAAGTCCCCACGGCCCAGTATCTTCTGCCGGCCAGAGTGGAAGAGGGGCAAGACCGAGGTCGATGACATGACTTTGCGTCTCGCTGGTCAGATCCAGCTGTATCAGCCGGTTGCGAAGAAAACGGGCAACTTTGCCCGATTGACTGTTATTGCGGCTGGAACCCGCGACGATTGCGATGTTAAGCATGCAGTACTCCCTGTAAAAAAACGCAGGCTAGCGAGTAAATGGGGCTGACGGCAAGTATGCAAACGCCAATTGCACTGGCTAATCAGGTCAGACTGCTGCTTTGGCTGGCTGTCACTGCCTGCGGATGCAACTGGGGCGCCAGTTGGCGAGAACTTTTGACAGCCTAAAGCGCATGGGGCAAAGTGGCCGAATTTTTTGGCAGATCGCCGCATATAGATGTTTTTCCATAGATTTTAGTCGAGCTCTAGGGAGCAATTGATGAACGCAGTCGTAGCAGCGGTCGGCATCATGCTGGTCCTCAGTTTGTGCAGGGTGCACGTGGTGGTGGCGTTGATTGTCGGCGCATTGGCCGGCGGCATGATCGGTGGTTTGGGTCTTAGCGGCTCACTCGAAGCTTTCAACAATGGGCTGGGCGGCGGCGCTACAGTCGCGTTGTCTTACGCGCTGCTCGGTGCATTTGCTGTGGCAATCGCCAAATCAGGCATGGCCCATGCGCTGGCCGATAAGGCTGTGGCTCTGGTGGGAGCAAAGGCCGAGAGTGGCACCGGTACTGCTGCGTTGAAATGGCTGCTGATCGCTTTGCTGCTCTGTGTCGCCATTGCGTCGCAGAACATCTTGCCAATTCATATCGCCTTTATCCCGTTGTTGGTGCCGCCACTGCTCTATGTATTGAGCAAAATGCAGCTCGACCGCCGGCTGATCGCCTGCGTGCTGACCTTCGGCTTGGTCACGCCTTATATGTTCTTGCCTGTTGGTTTTGGCGGTATATTTCTCAATGAAATCCTCTTGGCCAATGTAGCCAAAGCGGGCGTTGATATCAGCGGCATAAGCGTGACCCATGCCATGGCGTTGCCTGCGTTGGGCATGTTCTGCGGCCTGCTGGTCGCTGTATTTTTCAGCTACAGCAAAAAGCGTGTTTACGACCTTGAACAAGTCGAGCAGGTCGAGCGGGTCGACGTTAAGTACAACCCGCGTAGCTTGCTGGTAGCCGCTGTGGCGGTTGCTATCGCCTTCGTTGTACAGCTGTGGCTGGACTCGATGATCATTGGCGCGCTGGCCGGGTTTGTGGTGTTTTCGGTGTCTGGCGTGGTGCGCTGGAAAGAAGCCGACGGCCTGTTTACTGAAGGCATGAAAATGATGGCCATGATCGGTTTCATCATGATTGCCGCCGCCGGTTTTGCCGAAGTAATGAAGGCCACCGGCGATGTCAAACACCTGGTTGATGATGCCGCCGGGATGATTGGCAATAACAAAGGTATAGGCGCGCTGTTGATGCTGCTGGTCGGCTTGCTGGTGACGCTGGGTATCGGCTCATCCTTTTCGACCGTGCCAATTATTGCTGCGATCTTCGTACCGCTGGGCATCCAGTTGGGTTTTAGCCCGCTGGCGATTGTCTGCATCGTGGGTACTGCCGGTGCGCTCGGCGACGCAGGTTCCCCTGCATCCGACTCAACGCTGGGGCCGACCTCAGGTTTGAATGTTGATGGCCAGCACAACCATATCTGGGACAGTGTGGTGCCGACATTTCTGCACTACAACTTACCGCTGCTGGTGTTCGGCTGGGTTGCGGCGATGGTGTTGTAATCGCTATAGATAGCAAATTAGCCACATATAAACGCGGTGCCTCTGGCACCGCGTTTTTTATGAGCGGTTACAGCGTAGGGTGCGACAACGCGAAGCTTGTCCACCGTGGTAGAGGCGTAAATTGAGGTGTGTAGTTCGGTGATGTATTGAGCTCCGTAGGGTGGATGAAAACAGCGTCATCCACCCTGCGGAGTAAGATATGACAACGCAAAGCTTGCCCTCAAAGGTTGAGACCTAAATCGGCGTTGGGCATTGGGCGTGTGCGAATTATTTAATCGGAAACAAAAATGCCAGTCAGCAGAACTGACTGGCATTTGATCTGAGCGCTGGCTGTTAAAGCGCAGCGCTTACGCGCTTAACCGATGCTGAACTTCGCCAGCAACACAAGCAGCGGCTGTGGGTAAACGCCGAGGAAGAATGCCAGGAAGGCAACCACCATCAGCATCACGCCGCCTGCACGTTGGCCCCAGTCAAATGGGGCGTCATGGCGATGCAGGTTAGGTTCTACCAGGAACAAGGTGACCATGACCCGAAGGTAATAGAACACACCAATCGCGCTGCCGAGCACCAGCGCGCCGAGCAGCCACCATTGCTGCGACTCAACACCGACGCCGATAATGTAGAACTTACCGATAAAGCCTGCGGTCAGCGGAATACCCGCCAGCGACAGCATCATAACGGTGAGCACTGCAGTCAGGTACGGACGGCGCCAGAACAAGCCACGGTACTCGTACAGCGCGTCGGCATCGCGGCCTTTGTACGGCGTCGACATCAAGGTGATAACCCCGAACGCGCCGAGCGTAGTCAGGACATACATGGCCAGGTAAACCGCCACTGCTTCAATCGCCAGGCCATTGCTGGCGATCAATGCGATCAGCAGATAACCGAAGTGGGCGATGGATGAATAACCCAGCAATCGCTTGATGTTGTTTTGCAGCAGCGCCAGCAGGTTACCGAACAGAATCGAGGCGATGGCAAGAACGGTCAGCAACTCTGTCAGCCAGCCACCACTTGCCGCCGGTGAGACTTCATAGAGGCGCAACAGCACGGCGAACACCGCCACCTTGCTCGCCGTCGCCAAGAAGGCAGACACTGGTGCTGGTGCGCCCTCGTAGACGTCAGCTGTCCATAAGTGGAAAGGCACCAGTGACAGCTTGAAGCCAAGACCGACCAGCATCATGCCAAAACCAATTTCAACCAGCAGGCTCGGTGCGCCACCAGCAGTCACCGCTTGGCCGATACCTGCAAAGCTCATGCTGCCAGACTCCGCATAAAGCAGGGCCATACCAAACAGCAGGAAGCCTGAACCCGCCGCCGAGAGCACCATGTATTTGATGCCAGCTTCGAGCGAGCGCTTGTTGAAGAACGCGTATGCGATCATCCCGTAAGTGGGGACGGACAACAGTTCAAGGCCGATAAACAGGCCAGCCAGATGCTGGGCGCTGACCAGAACCAAGCCACCTGCCGCGCTGAGCAGAATCAGCAGGTACAGTTCTTCACGGTTGCCGGGGTAGCCCTTGCCCGACTCGCCGCCCAGATAGGCATGAATCAAGGTGACGCAGGCGAGTGTTGAAGCAAGCACCAGCACCATGTAGAAGCAGGCGAATTTGTCCACCATCAACAGCGGCGTTACCTGTAACGGAGCAACGCTGATGGCGGCAAAAACTGAAAGTAGCGCCAGATTAAGACCGATGACCGAGATGCCGAAGGTCATGGCGTGATTGCGCTTCCAGGCGATCGCCAGCATGACCGCGACAATAGTCAAGCTGGTGATCAGCAGCGGTAGCAGGGCGAGTAAATGTTGAGTCGTAAAGTCCATAAAACTGCTTACCGAGCCTGATCAAGTTGATTAAACGCGCTGCTCATCCACTGCACCACACCGTGGGTGCTGGCGGCGGAGGTGTCGAGCACCGGCTGCGGGTAAACGCCGAGCAAAACCAGCAGGCCAGCAAGGCCCAGAACCATGCTTAGCTCGCGTGCTTTCAAGCCGAGTAACGGTTCATCTGATTTGCTCGGACCAAAGTAGGCACGATGAATCATGATCAGCGAGTAGACCGAGCCAAACACCAAGCCAGTCGCCGCAATAGAGGTGATCCAAGGTGCGCCCGGGAAGCTACCGATCAGAATCAGGAACTCACCAACGAAGTTCCCCGTGCCCGGCATGCCCAGCGCGGCAGCGGCAAAGAACAGGCTGATTGCCGGGAGCCAAGGCATACGCCCCCAGATACCGCCCATTTGGCGCATGTCGCGAGTGCCCAGACGTTCGTACAGCTGACCACAGAGAATGAACAGTGCAGCAGCTGAAAGACCGTGAGCCATCATCTGCACTACGGCGCCTTGCATGGCGATCTCGCTGCCTGAATAGATTGCAATCAGCACGAAACCCATGTGCGAAACGCTGGAGTAGGCGATCAAGCGCTTGATGTCAGTCTGAGCAAAGGACAGCAGCGCGCCGTAGATAATCGCAAACACCCCCAGATACATGGCGATCGGTGCGAACTCCGCCGATGCATTGGGAAACAGCGGCAAGGCGAAGCGGATCAAGCCATAGGCTGCGGTTTTCAGCAGAATACCGGCAAGATCAACCGAGCCCGCAGTTGGCGCTTGTGCGTGGGCATCGGGCAACCAGGAGTGGAATGGCACCACCGGGAACTTGACCGCGAAAGCGATAAAGAAGCCCAGCATCAGCAGGTATTCGGTATGCGGCTCGAACTGGGTACGCAGCAGATCAGCGTAGTTGAAGGTCCAGTCGCCTGTTTGCTGGAAGTGAATGAATACCAGGCTGAGAATTGCGATCAACATCACCAGACCGCTGGCCTGGGTGTAGATGAAGAACTTAGTCGCTGCGTTGATCCGTGTCTTGCCTTCGCTGCCGCTGTGGCCCCAGAGGGCAATCAGGAAGTACATCGGTACCAGCATCATCTCCCAGAAGAAGAAGAACAGGAACAGGTCAACCGCGAGGAATACGCCGACCACGCCGCCGAGAATCCACATCAGGTTGAGGTGGAAGAAGCCGACCCGGTTCTGGATTTCATTCCATGAGCAGAGCACCGACAGCACGCCGAGCAGGCCGGTGAGCGCCACCATGAGCACTGATAAACCATCCATCGCCAAATGGATGGTGATGCCCAGACGCGGGATCCACTGCATCTTAAACTCGTGCGCCCAAACGGGGTCACCGCCCGGTGCCGGGGCGAGAGTGAAGTCACCGGTGATCCACAGCCAGAGCGCCAACACAAAGAGTGAGAGCATGGTAAACAGGGCGATCCAGCGTGGCAGCGTGTTGCTGTGGCGCTCGAATTGCCAGCACAAAAGGCCGCCAATAAAGGGGATAAGGATTAGCCAGGGCAGAATCATGACTGTCGGTTTTCCTTAATTCAGAAGCAGCAGGGCAAGCACGAGAACGGCGCCCCCGGCAATGGACATGGCATACCAGCGCAGGCTACCGGTGACTGAGCGACTAAGCGCCAAGTGAGCGATACGTGTGCTGCGCGGAATAATGCTGATCGTGCGATCAAATGGATCGCGTACCAGCAGGCGCGTGATAAGCAGGTAGGGTTTGACGAACAGCCAGTCATAGAGCCAATCGAAGCCCCATGCAGCAAACCACCAGGCAGACAGCAAGCGCCCCGGCGCACTGTTGGCAATTGCGCTGGCAACCCGGCGCTGGCCAAGGAACAACAGCGCAGCAAGTAATATTCCAGCGATAGCGATCAGGCCTGAAGCCAGCTCCAGCCGATGCTGAGCATCGCCTCCGGCGTGACCAACGCTTTCAGGCAGGACTCCGGCCAGAGGCGGCGTGATCAGCGCCCCAATGAAGGTTGAAAGAATGATCAGTACCGTCAATGGCAGCCAATGAGCAACACCTTTGCCAGCATGCGCTTCGATCTTGGGTTCGCCATGGAAAGTGATGAAGATCAGGCGGAAGGTGTAGATCGAAGTCAGGAATGCGCCAAGCAACCCTGCATAAAGCAGGTAGCTGTGGCCGCTGGCGAATGCTTCCCAAAGGATTTCATCTTTCGAGTAGAAACCTGCGGTAATCAGCGGTAAAGCAGCCAGCGCCGAACCACCGACGATAAAGCTGGCATAGGCCAGTGGCAGTTTCTTCCACAAACCGCCCATCTTGAAGATGTTCTGTTCGTGGTGGCAGGCATTGATCACCGCGCCCGAGGCCAGGAACAACAGGGCTTTGAAGAAGGCGTGAGTCATCAGGTGGAAGATCGCCGCATCCCAAGCGCCAACACCCAGCGCGAGGAACATGTAGCCAATCTGACTCATGGTCGAGTAGGCGAGAATACGCTTGATATCAGTCTGCACCAGCGCCGCAAAGCCGGCGAGGACCAAGGTCACGCCACCGACAATGCCCACCAACTCCAGAATTTCCGGGGTCAACAGGAACAGGCCGTGGGTCCGCGCGATCAGGTAAACACCGGCGGTCACCATGGTGGCCGCGTGAATCAGCGCCGAGACTGGCGTCGGGCCAGCCATCGCATCAGCCAGCCAGGTTTGCAGCGGCAACTGCGCCGATTTACCGACGGCGCCGCCGAGCAACATCAGGGTTGCAATCCACAGCCAGCTGTCACCGGCTGCATACTTCTGTGGTGCCAGAACCATCAGCTCCTGAATGTTCAGCGTGCCCAGATGCTGGAACAGAATAAACAGGCCAATCGCCATGAACACATCACCGATACGGGTGACGATAAAGGCTTTCAGTGCTGCATTGCCGTTGGCGCGGTGCTTGAAGTAAAAACCAATCAGCAGGTACGAGCACAGGCCAACACCTTCCCAACCGAAGTACAGGAACAACAGGTTATCGCCCAGCACCAGAAACAGCATGCTGGCGATAAACAGGTTGGTATAGGAAAAGAAGCGTGAGTAGCCTTCCTCGCCGCGCATGTACCAACTGGCAAACAGGTGGATCAGAAAACCTACGCCAGTCACCACGCCGAGCATTGTGACCGACAAGCCATCCAGATACAGGGTGAAGCTTGGAGTAAAGCTTTCAACGCTCATCCACTGCCACAGCACTTGGGTGTAGACGCCGTCAGCCGGTGGGTTGATGTTGAATTGCAGGATGACCCAGGCAGCCGTAAGGGCGCTGAGGCCAACTGAGCCTACGCCAATCAATGCGGCGAGGTTCTCTGAGATACGCCCCCTTGAAAATGACAGGGCAAGCCAGCCAAGCAAAGGAAACAGGCAGGTCAAAAATAATAGATTCATCCGCGCATCTCACTGGCTGCGTCGATATCAAGCGTGTTGAAGCGGCGATACAGCTGCAACAGAATGGCCAAGCCAATGCTGGCCTCAGCCGCTGCAAGGGTAATCACCAGAATAAACATCACTTGGCCGTCGGCTTGAACCCAACGGCTGCCCGCGACTACGAAGGCTAGGGCGGTGGCGTTCATCATCACTTCAAGGCTCATCAGCACGAACAAAATATTGCGCCGAACCATCAGGCCAATCAGGCCGAGACTGAATAACAGGCCCGCAAGCGCCAGGCCATGCTCCATTGGAATCGCACTCATGGCTTCACATCCTTAGCTTCATGGCGGCCCAGGTGATAAGCCGCAACCAGCGCCGCCAGCAGCAGCATCGAAGCCAGCTCAACCACCAATAAATATGGGCCAAACAGGCTGATGCCGACCGCTTTGGCATCGACCGTCTGGGTGCCGATAACGGCGCCACTTGGGCTGCTGAACAGGGCGTAGAGCAACTGTGCAAGTAACAGCGCAGACAAAATGGATGGCCCGACCCAAATACCTGGCGTCAGCCATTTGCGCTCTTGCTCAACTGCGGCGGGGCCGAGGTTGAGCATCATCACCACGAACACGAACAACACCATGATCGCGCCTGCGTAGACGATGATCTCCAGCGCACCGGCAAATGGAGCACCGAGGGCGAAGAAGGTCATGGAGACCGCCAGTAAAGAGACGATCAGGTACAACAGGGCGTGCACCGGATTAGTACCGGTTATAACCCTGAACGTGGCTGCTACGGCAATGCCAGCAGCGAAATAGAAGGCGAATTCCATATGCGTCCTTACGGGAGCAGGCTTTTTACGTTGATCGGCTCGGCTTCATTCTGCGCGGCGCCTTTCGGCTTACCGGCGATGGCCATACCGGCAACGCGATAGAAGTTGTAGTCAGGGTTCTTGCCAGGGCCGGAAATCAGCAGGTCTTCTTTTTCGTAGACCAGGTCCTGACGTTTGAACTCACCCATCTCGAAGTCAGGTGTCAGTTGGATGGCCGTGGTTGGGCAGGCTTCTTCACATAAACCGCAGAAAATGCAGCGCGAGAAGTTGATCCGGAAAAAGTCCGGATACCAGCGCCCATCTTCGGTTTCAGCCTTTTGCAGCGAGATACAGCCAACTGGACAAGCGACCGCACACAGGTTGCAGGCCACGCAGCGCTCTTCGCCATCAGGGTCGCGGGTCAGTACGATCCGGCCACGGTAGCGTGGTGGCAGATAAACAGCTTCTTCCGGGTATTGCAGGGTGTCGCGTTTACGGAAGCCGTGGCTGAACACCATCACCATGCTGCGAAGCTGGGTGTAGGTGCCGTAAACGACGTCCTTGATATAAGTGAACATGGGAAACTCCTTACTGGGCCGCGGCCAGCACTAATGCGCCGGTCACCAGCAGGTTGATCAGGGTCAGCGGCAAGCAGAACTTCCAGCTGAAAGCCATGACTTGGTCATATCGTGGGCGCGGAATAGAGGCGCGCAACAAAATAAAAATCATGATGAAGAAGCAGGTCTTGAGCGCGAACCAGATAAACGGAATCTGCGGCAGCAGCCCAAACGGCCCATGCCAGCCACCAAAGAACAGGGTGACCAGCAGCGCCGAGACGGTGACGATCGCAATGTATTCGCCAACGAAGAACATGCCCCATTTCATACCGGCGTATTCAATATGGTAGCCGTCGGCAAGCTCTTGTTCTGCTTCTGGCTGGTCGAACGGGTGACGGTGCGTCACCGCAATCGCAGCGATAAAGAAGGTACAAAAGCCGAAGAACTGCGGGATGATGAACCATAGATGCTGGGCCTGATATTCAACGATATCGCGCATGTTGAACGAGCCGACCTGCGCCACAACGCCCATCAGCGCCAAGGCCAGGAACACCTCGTACGAAACGGTCTGAGCGGATGCGCGCAATGCGCCAAGCAGGGCGAACTTGTTGTTGCTCGACCAGCCAGCAAAAAGCACGGCGTAGACCGACAAACCGGCCATTGCAAAGAAAAACAAGATGCCGATATTGAGGTCAGCAACTCCCCAATTAGGGCTGATCGGGATAATCGCAAAGGCCAGTAGCATCGCGGCAAAGGCAATCATCGGCGCCAGGGTGAAAATGAATTTGTCGGCGAAGGGTGGCGTCCAGTCCTCTTTGAAGAACATCTTCAGCATGTCCGCGACAATCTGGAACATGCCGAAGGGACCGACACGGTTCGGACCATAACGGTCTTGCCACCAGCCGAGCAGACGCCGTTCGATAAAACTCAGCAAGGCACCGGTGATCACCACGGCCAGCAAAATGACCACGGCTTTGAGTACTGCAATCAGCACATCGATCAGTTCAGGCGTAAGCCAATTCATTGCGCGCCCTCCTGCAGGTTACTGATGCTGGCGCCGGCAACGATGGCTGGAATACCGCTCAGGCCAACTGGCAGGCCCGCAAGGCCAATTGCCAGCTCTTCAGTTATCCGCACCGGCAAACACAGGGTTTGGCCATTGATGCTGAAGCTGACCAAGGCTCCCTCATTGATTGCAAGCTGATCGGCATGTTCCTTGGCCAACGCGATGTAGGCCGCCGGGATGCGCTGCTGGATAGGCTCGGCCAATGCAGAGGTTTCGTCACTGCCGAACAAATGATGCAGCGGCACAGCCTGCAAGGTGCCTTGCGCTGGGTTGAATGCTGCGGTTGGGGCAAACCATGGCAACGTCTGGCCCTTGGACTCGATCAAACGAACGCCCGGGTCGCCTGCGCGAATATGCCCGCCGACTTCATCCTGAAACTTGTTCCATGCTTGTGGCGAGTTCCAGCCCGGCGACCAGGCAAAGGGAACTTGCTGACGGTCTTCCTTGCTGCCCGAATAACCTTCCATCGAGTAAGCGAAGGCGCTGTCTTTATCCTGCGGCTGACGCGGCTCGTGCACGCTGATATTGGCGCGCATGGCTGTGCGGCCGCTGTAGCGAAGCGGTTCGCGAGCCAGTTTCAGACCTTTGATGCGGAACGAGGCGTTTGGCGCTGCCTCGGTAATAGCAGCCAGTTGTGGGCTACTTGCCGCGCAGGCCGCCGTTACTTGGTCAAGCTGGGTCCAATCGACTGGCTGGTCTTGACGCGTGGCGAGCAGGGCGTGGAGCCAGCGCCAGCTTTCGCGGACCAGAATCTTGTCGTCGTAATAGCTCGGTTCGAAAACCTGGAAGAAGCGCTGCGCGCGTCCTTCGCTGCTAACCAGCGTGCCATCGGCTTCGGCGAAGCTGGCCGCAGACAGCACCAGATGCGCCTTGGCAACCGTTGGTGTGTGCTGATGGTCGGCAACGATGATGGTTTTAGCGGCTGCAAGGGCAGCATCGACGGCAGCGGCATCAGCGCGGCGATAGAGATCATTCTCCAGCACCACTAGAGCGTCAGCTTCACCTGAAGTCAGGGCGTTGAGCGCGGCATCTACCGACTGGGTTGCGAAGTCGTCACCCATCAGCAGCGCCAGGCCGAGGCTGTTGGCTTCCGCAACGACCATGCTGAGCGAGGCGTTTTTCTCACGATTTTTCAGCGCACTGGCAATATTCGCTGCGGCCTCAAGCAACGCTTTATTGCCCAGCGATGTACCTGCAACCAATAGCGGACGCTTGGCGTTGAGCAAGGCATCGGCAATCTGTTGCACCAATTCGGCGGCTTCAGCCTCAAGGCCCGTCACGGCGGGTGCGCTTGGATCGATGGCATGGGCGACGGCAAAGCCAATACGGGCCAGGTCATCGGGAGCGGCGTGCACGCATTGTTCGGCGATATCGTCGAGGCGCGTCGCGGTTACGCTGGCTATAAACAGTGGATTCATTGCGTCTTGAGCGACGTTTTGCACCGCTGCCATGTGCCAATCCTGAATTTTCATTGAGGCGGCAATTTCAGTGGCTTTGCCCTTGACCGACTGGCGCAAAGCAAGCGCCAGGCGTGCTGCGGTTTGGGTGAGGTCTTCACCCAATACGAACACCGCATCGTGGCTTTCTACATCACGCAGGTTGGCCACCGGCAGCGGCCCGTTTTGCATGATGTCGAGGACCATGGCGATATGGGTCTGTTCGGCGGCTGCTATGCCTGAGTAGAAATTCTCACGGCCGACCAATTCGCGTAGCGCGTAGTTGCTCTCAAGGCTGGCGCGCGGGGAGCCGATACCGACAACTCGCTTGCCCTTGAGCAATGCAGCGCCTTGATCTAGCGCAGAATCGATGCCCATCTTCATTTTGCTGAGCATCATCATCGGCTGGCGCGGGCGGTCTTTACGGTTGACATAGCCGTAGCCGAAGCGACCACGGTCGCAGAGGAAATACTGGTTTACCGAGCCGTTGAAGCGGTTTTCGATGCGGCGGATTTCACCATAACGCTCACCCGGGCTGGTGTTGCAGCCGCTGGCACAGCCGTGGCAGATGCTCGGTGAGAACTGCATATCCCATTTACGGCTGTAGCGCTCGGAGTGGGTTTTGTCGGTGAATACGCCAGTCGGGCAGACCTCGGTGAGGTTGCCGGAGAACTCACTTTCAAGCGTGCCGTCTTCAACGCGACCGAAGTAGACGTTGTCATGGGCGCCGTACACGCCGAGGTCGGTGCCGCCGGCGTAGTCCTTGTAATAGCGAACGCAACGATAGCAGGCGATGCAGCGGTTCATCTCGTGAGCGATGAAAGGGCCGAGTTCCTGATTCTGGTGTGTGCGTTTGCTGAAACGATAGCGCCGGGCGTTGTGACCGGTCATCACAGTCATGTCTTGCAGATGGCAATGACCGCCTTCCTCGCACACCGGACAGTCATGCGGGTGGTTGGTCATCAACCATTCAACAACGCTGGCGCGAAATTGCTTGGCTTCTTCATCGTCGATGGAAATCCAGCTGTTGTCGGTCGCAGGTGTCATGCAGGACATGACCAGACGGCCGCGCTTGTCGTTCTCATCGCTGTATTGCTTGACCGCACACTGGCGGCACGCACCGACGCTACCAAGAGCGGGGTGCCAGCAAAAATAGGGAATGTCGAGCCCCAGAGACAGACAAGCCTGTAGCAGGTTGTCCGCTCCATCGACTTCAAAATCGTTGCCGTCTACGTGGATAGTGGCCATGGTTGAGTTTCTTCTTCCCCGCCGGAGCGGGCTTGGCTAATGGAAAACGGTTTGCTCCATGGCCAGTTGAGCTGGCCGCCAGAGCCTGAAATCGTTACGCGGGGACGAATTGCCCCGTCGCTGCCGGAACTGCTGAGCTGGAAACACCTGCCTCGAACTCTTCCCGGAAATATTTGATTGCGCTGCCTAACGGCTCAACCGCGCCCGGCGCGTGTGCACAGAAAGTCTTGCCCGGGCCGAGGAAGTTGACCAAACCCAATAAGGTTTCGATGTCTTCACGGGTGCCTTGGCCGCGCTCCAGTGCGCGCAGAATTTTCACGCTCCAAGGCAAACCATCACGGCAAGGCGTACACCAGCCGCATGACTCACGGGAGAAAAACTCTTCCATATTGCGCAGCAGCGAGACCATGTTGACGGAGTCATCAACCGCCAGCGCCAGGCCCGTGCCCATCCGTGTACCAACCTTGGCGATGCCCGCTGCATACATCGGCGCATCCAGGTGCTCCGGGAGCAAGAAACCGGTGCCAGCGCCGCCTGGTTGCCAGGCTTTCAAGGTGAAGCCATCGCGCATGCCGCCAGCGTAATCTTCAAACAGCTCGCGCGCGGGTACGCCGAATGGCAGCTCCCACAGACCGGGATTCTTGACCTTGCCGGAAAAGCCCATGAGCTTGGTGCCCATGTCATCCGAGCCGGGGCGGGCGAGGCTTTTGTACCAGTCAACACCGTGGTCGATAATTGATGGCACGTTGCACAAGGTTTCAACGTTGTTGACGCAGGTCGGCTTGCCCCAAACCCCGACAGCTGCAGGGAAGGGCGGTTTGGCGCGCGGGTTTGCCCGGCGGCCTTCCAGCGAGTTGATCAGTGCAGTTTCTTCGCCGCAGATATAACGACCGGCACCGGTGTGCACGATCAGCTCAAAATCGAAGCCGCTGCCGAAAATGTTTTTACCCAACAAACCAGCTGCTTTAGCTTCTTCAATCGCTCGATTGAGATTGGTCGCGGCGTCTACGTATTCACCACGCAAGAAGATATAGCCGCGATAAGCCTTGAGCGCGCGAGCGCTGATGAGCATGCCTTCAACTAACAGATGGGGCAGTTGCTCCATCAGCATCCGGTCTTTCCAGGTGTTGGGCTCCATCTCATCGGCGTTGCACAGCAGGTAGCGAATGTTCAGCGACTCATCCGCGGGCATCAGCCCCCATTTGACGCCGGTTGGGAAGCCTGCACCGCCGCGTCCTTTGAGACCGGCATCCTTGACCTGTTGCACAATATCCGCTTGAGCCATTTCGCTCAGCGCTTTGCGGGCGGCGCTGTAACCATTTTTGGCCTGATATTCTTCAAGCCAGACCGGCTGGCCGTCATCTCGCAGGCGCCAGGTCAGCGGATGGGTTTCTTCGCTGCGCTTGATCAGGTTGGCCGGGCCAATCGATGTCAGCACTTCGGTGCTGCGGCTAAGTAGAGCGCTCATGAGTAAGCCTCCAGCATGTTGGCAACGCAGTCGGGCTGGACATTACCAAAGGTGTCGTCATCAACCATCACTGCAGGCGCTTTGTCACAGTTGCCCAGACAGCAAACCGGGAGCAGGGTGAAGCGGCCGTCAGTCGTGGTTTGCCCAGGCTCGATGCCAAGCTGATCCTTGATGCTGGCAAGGACATTTTCATGGCCGCCGACAAAGCAGGTCATGCTGTCGCACACGCGGATGATGTGGCGGCCTACAGGCTGGCGGAAGATCTGGCTATAGAACGTAGCAACACCTTCGACGTCGCTGGCGGGGATGCCCAGCACCTGGCCAATGGCTTCGCTGGCGCCATCAGGCACCCAACCGCGGTGTTTCTGAACGATCTTCAGCGCTTCGATGGAGGCCGCGCGCGAGTCTTCATAATGATGCATTTCATGTTCGATTGCTGAGCGCTCGGCATCGCTAAGGGCAAAACGGTCAGTCTGAATAAGGGTATTCATAATCAACGGTCCACGTCAGCCATAACGAAATCGATACTGCCCAGATAGGCAATCAAGTCTGCAACCATGCTGCCGCGAATCACAGGCGGGATCTGCTGCAGGTGCGGGAAACTCGGCGTACGGATACGCGTGCGATAACTCATGGTGCCGCCATCACTGGTCAGGTAATAGCTGTTGATACCCTTGGTTGCCTCAATCATCTGGAATGACTCATTGGCGGGCATGACCGGCCCCCACGACACTTGCAGGAAGTGGGTAATCAAGGTTTCGATATCACGCAGCGTGCGCTCTTTCGGTGGTGGTGTGGTCAGCGGGTGATCAGCCTTGTACGGGCCTTCCGGCATATTGCGCAGGCATTGATCGATGATCCGAATGCTCTGGCGCATTTCTTCTACGCGAACCATGCAGCGATCGTAAGCATCGCCGTTGTTGGCAAGCGGCACTTCAAACTCGAAGTGTTCATAGCCAGAGTAGGGGCGCGCTTTGCGCAGGTCGAAATCCAAGCCGGTCGAGCGCAGGCCAGCACCGGTGACGCCCCATTCCAGGGCTTCCTTGGTGTTGTACTGGGCGACTCCAATGGTTCGACCGCGCAGAATGCTGTTCTGTAATGCGGCTTTCTCGTATTCGTCGAGGCGTTTTGGCAGCCAGTCGACAAATTCCTTGACCAGCTTGTCCCAGCCGCGCGGCAAGTCGTGGGCAACACCGCCGATGCGATACCAGGCCGGGTGCAGGCGGAAACCGGTGATGGCTTCAATAACCTTATAGGCCCGCTGGCGGTCGGTGAAGGTGAAGAACACCGGGGTCATTGCCCCCACGTCTTGAATATAGGTGCCGAGGAACAGCAAATGGCTGGTGATGCGGAAGAACTCAGCCATCATTACGCGGATAAAATCAACCCGATCCGGGACTTTGATCCCCGCAAGCTTTTCCACCGAAAGTACGTAAGGCAGGTTGTTCATCACGCCGCCGAGGTAATCGATACGGTCGGTGTACGGGATGAAACTGTGCCAGCTTTGGCGTTCGGCCATCTTCTCGGCGCCACGATGGTGGTAGCCAATCTCGGGAACACAGTCGACGATTTCTTCACCGTCGAGCTGCAAAATAATACGGAACGCACCGTGGGCGGACGGGTGGTTAGGCCCCAGATTGAGGAACATAAAGTCCTCATGCGAGCCGCCGCGTTGCATGCCCCAGTCTTCAGGGCGAAAACGTGCTGCTTCTTCTTCGTGCTGCTGCTTGGCCAATGTCAGGCTGAATGGATCGAACTCAGTGGCCCGCGCCGGATAGTCTTTGCGCAGAGGGTGGCCTTCCCAAGTGGGCGGCATCATGATGCGTGTCAGGTGCGGATGGCCTGTGAAATGAATGCCGTACAGGTCCCACACTTCACGTTCATACCAGTTGGCGTTCGGCCAGATTCCGGTGATGCTTGGCAGATTAAGATCGCCTTCGGACAGCGCGACCTTGATCATTACGTCGTTGTTACGTTCTATCGACATCAGGTGATAGAACACAGTGAAATCGGCGTCTGGCAAACCGCGACGCTGGGTGCGCAGACGCTCATCGACGCCGTGCAGGTCATACAGCATGACGTATGGACGCGGTACATTACGCAAGTACGTAAGGATATTGGTCAGCTGTTCACGGGCAACCCACAGCACTGGCATGCCGGTGCGGGTGGTTTGTACGGTGAAGGCCTCAGCGCCAAATTTTGCGCTCAGCTCGCCAATGACACTGTGGTCATCTGGCGTATAGGGCGCGATGGACAGAACGCTATTAGCAGTCATGGTCTCAGTCACTAATCAGGGTACGGCATCGGTAAGCAGGCTTCTTGAGTGAGCCTGGCTTATACGTCGTCTGGGCTGCGCAGGTTGGTCACAGCAATTCGCTCGGCGCGGCGCTGTTCTTTTTGCGAAGGCATATCAGCGCGATAAACGCCCTGATCACCGACGACCCAAGATAACGGGCGACGCTCTTGGCCAATTGACTCCTGAAGGAGCATCAGGCCTTGAAGAAAGGCTTCTGGACGAGGTGGGCAGCCAGGGATGTACACGTCGACAGGTAAGAACTTGTCGACGCCCTGAACCACCGAATAGATATCGTACATGCCGCCTGAGTTAGCGCATGAACCCATGGAAATGACCCATTTAGGCTCAAGCATCTGTTCGTACAGGCGTTGAATGACCGGCGCCATCTTGATGAAGCAGGTGCCGGCGATGACCATGAAGTCAGCCTGGCGCGGAGACGCACGGATAACTTCCGCACCAAAACGAGCAACATCGTGCGGTGCCGTGAAGGCCGTGGTCATTTCTACATAGCAGCAGGACAACCCGAAGTTATAAGGCCAAAGGGAGTTCTTGCGACCCCAATTGACTGCGCCACTCAAGACGTCTTCGAGTTTGCCCATGTAGATGTTTTTGTGGACCTGATCGTCCAGCAGTGGATCGCTTACGGTCTCCCGCTCGCCGACCGGATATTGCTCGTTAGGAGCATCCGGATCGATCCGTGTAAGGTTGTATTGCATCGCCAAAGCCTCATTGTTTTAGCTTCGCCTGTCGATCGCGACGGCTTTGCGGTGCCCAATCGAGCGCACCGATTCGCCATAGGTAGACAAGACCTGCCAACAGAATTGCTATAAATATTGCGGCTTCGATAAGTCCCGCCCAACCGCTTTCGCGTACGGAGACTGACCAAGCAAATAGATAGAGGGCTTCAACGTCGAAGATCACGAAGAGCATCGCGACCAAATAAAACTTTGCCGACAGGCGCAGGCGTGCAGTGCCGGTTGGCAGCATGCCTGATTCAAAGGGTTCGTTTTTGCTGCGACCCCAGGCTTTGCTACCGAGCAAGCTGGAGAGGCCAAGCATAAATGCGATGAGGGCAAAGGCACCGAGGATGAATACTGCAAACGCCCAGTTTTGGGAAAGACTAGCGACTGGGTCTGACATGCGACTCGTACCTCGTATACGAAGACTTTAGTTACATTTTTCTTCGGAATGAATGTTGCCACATCGGCCTATTCAATACTAGACGCGTATGACTATTTACGCGAAAGTGTATCCAAAATGTGCAGCGCAGGTTTATTTATACGCGTCATATTAAGTCGAACTGCGTACAGATTCAAATAACCTGACCAATCGATCAGGTTTGTGTGATTTCTACATTCATGTACCAATAAAAAAGCCCGGCAGAGATGCCGGGCTTTAGTGTCCTCACGCATTGGACTGCGAGAGGAGAGAACCGATTCGACTTAGCCGAACTGGTTCATGGTGTTGTCTTTACCGCCTGCTTTCAGAGCTGCTTCGCCAGCGAAGTACTCTTTATGGTTGTCACCGATATCGGAGCCAGCCATGTTCTGGTGCTTAACGCAGGCGATGCCCTGACGCAGTTCTTCACGCTGAACGCCTTTGACGTAGGCCAGCATGCCTTGGTCTGCGAAGTAACCTTTTGCCAGGTTGTCGGTAGACAGCGCAGCAGTATGGTAAGTCGGCAGAGTGATCAGGTGGTGGAAGATACCGGCCTGAGCAGAACCGTCACGCTGGAAGGTGCGGATCTTCTCGTCAGCAACCTGAGCAAGCTCGGTGTTGTCGTACTCGATGCTCATCAGCTTGGCGCGGTCGTATGCCGACACGTCTTTGCCTTGTTCTACGAATGCATCAAATACTTGCTGGCGGAAGTTCAGTGTCCAGTTGAACGATGGGCTGTTGTTGTAAACCAGCTTGGCGTTCGGGATCACGTCACGGATGCGGTTAACCATGGCAGCGATCTGGCCAACGTGTGGCTTCTCGGTTTCGATCCAGAGCATGTCGGCGCCGTTCTGCAGGGACGTGATGCAGTCCAGTACGCAACGGTCTTCGCCTGTGCCCTTACGGAATTGGAACAGGTTGCTCGGCAGACGCTTAGGACGCAGCAACTTGCCGCCACGATTGATTACAACGTCACCGTTGCCCAGATCAGCAGCCGAAACTTCTTCACAATCCAGGAACGAGTTGTACTGGTCGCCCAGATCGCCCGGAGTCTTGGTTACGGCGATTTGTTTGGTCAGGCCAGCACCCAGGGAATCGGTACGGGCAACGATCACGCCATCGTCAACACCCAGTTCAAGGAACGCGTAACGAACTGCGTTGATCTTGGCCAGGAAGTCTTCGTGGGGAACAGTTACTTTGCCGTCTTGGTGGCCGCACTGCTTCTCATCGGAAACCTGGTTTTCGATCTGGATGCAGCAGGCACCTGCTTCAATCATGCGCTTAGCCAGCAGGTAGGTGGCTTCTGGGTTGCCGAAACCAGCGTCGATGTCAGCAATGATTGGCACTACGTGAGTTTCGTAGTTGTCGATCTTGTCCTGGATTTCAGCTGCTTTGGCTTTGTCGCCAGCTTCGCGAGCGTTGTCCAGATCAACAAACAGCAGATCCAGTTCGCGGGCGTCAGCTTGGCGCAGGAAGGTGTACAACTCTTCGATCAGGCCGGAAACTGCAGTTTTTTCGTGCATCGACTGATCAGGCAGTGGGCCGAAGTCGGAACGCAGTGCAGCAACCATCCAGCCTGACAGGTAGAGGTAGCGCTTGTTAGTGGTTTTCAGGTGCTTTTTGATCGAAATCAGCTTCTGCTGACCGATAAAACCATGCCAGCAACCCAGCGACTGCGTGTAGACCGAGCTGTCAGCATCGTACTCAGCCATGTCTTTGCGCATGATGGCGGCAGTGTACTTGGCGATATCAAGACCGGTTTTGAAGCGGTTCTGAGCGCGCATACGAGCGACGGACTCAGGGTTGATAGCGCTCCAGCTGTTGCCGGCGGCTTCTTTAAGGGCCGCAACGGCTTTGATGTCGTTTTGATAAGCTGACATGGTCAATCCTTCAAAGTATGTGTTTGGTTGAGCACCGCTTTCCCACTCAGCAACTGTAGTTAACAGATACTGGTTGCGGGGGCTCACAACAGATAAAGAGAAAGTGACTTAGACGGAGTTGGATCAGGCGGGGATGTCGACCAGTTTTATGACATCAGTATCTGCTCATGAGCGGGTCATTTTTCGCCGTTTGACTCGTGGATGTCTTGGGCGATGCAGTGTCTGTTTCGGTCATGCTGGTTGAAAGCGCTTCCCCGTCCCTCAGGACAACTTCGTTCCAGTCGCAATCTCGTCGATCTGCCTTGTGGGCTTTTACAACACGGGCGACTCGAGCGGTAAGCCTGAGATCAACCCGGAGGCTCTTTCCAGAGCCCCTGATTAGCGGGAGCGAGGCCATAATGCATCGCTGCAAAGCGTTCGTCAAACGTTTTGTAGTGCTTTTTTATCACTACTACATAATTCTCTGGATGACCGGTAAGTCAGTACTGGCCGGGCATTAGTCGACTACATCGACCTTAACCCGCAAGGTCATATCTTCGCGTCCCTGGGTCGAGCGACGCTGTAAAAAGTCGCTGTTGTTGCTTTGGTTTTGCTCATTGACTCCGCCTACCGTAATCCATTGGCCAATGGGGCCGCTGACGCGGGTATCAGTGCTTTGTACGTCGATCACATCAGGGCGATTCTGGCTGACTCGATCGCGGTTGCTGCTCAGGGAAATATGTACTTGGTCGCCAGTCAGGCTGGCTGTCACGTAGAAGCCGCGAGTGACATTGCGGTATTCGGTGTTGTTGTACACCTGGCCGTAAGGGCCGGTGCCAGTCGAGGTCAACGGCACGCTCTGGCCGACCTGAATAAGTGCTGGATAGCCTTCATTGGTTTGCACCTGTTGCACGCCGCCGCCACGACTGTTGGTGCTGCGGTTGATGATCCGCACCTGGTCGCGGCCATTGATCTCGCCACGACCGACTACCACCTCGCCATTGCCCGCGCTGATAGTGCCATTGGTGCTGTAGCCGCGATCAGTTTGCACATTTGAATCGCTGGTATCGACGCTGATCAACAGGCGTCGCGGCTTGGTGTCGAGTTGATCGAGCAGGCTGCGAACTTCAGCGATCTTTTCACTGGAGGCGTTAACGATCAGCTTATTGCCGTACGGAGTGACTTTGCCTTCATTGCCAAGGGTTGACTGTACCACCGGCAATATTTCATCGGCGGTGCGGAAATTCAGGTCGATTACTTGAGTGTCAGCCAGCAGGGTTCGGCTAAGGCAGAGCAGGGCGGCGGCCAACAGCAAAGGACGCGCAGTCATAATAAAAAGCTCCGCAGGTCAGGATCGGTGATGCTGGTTTCCCAGGCTTGATTGAAGTGCGCTTGGCGCAGGCGTACTCGGCCGGCATCCTGATAGCTTGCATAACCGGCAAACTGGTCGGCTTCGGGGCGCAACAGCATGCCGCGGTCGTCAGCCAAGAGGTAGCCAATATCTTCAATTGGGTAGTTAGGGTTTAGCTTGCGAATCAGCAAGTTGCTTGATATACGCCGAGACAGGCTAATCAGCCGGCTGCCGTCTTTGATGGCAAAGCTCAGGTCTTTGACCAAAATCCGCAGCTGATTCTTGGGATTGGCCAGCAGAAACGCGGTGCAGGCTTGTTGCACGCTATTGTGGTGATAAAGCCATGGCTCAAGATCCTGACTGTAGATACACAGGCTGCGTTTGGCCTGTTGCAGCAGTGCAAGTGCGTGGGCGCAGGCCTGCTCTTGATTATTGAAGCGCTCAAGCGGGGTGTGCTCACCGAGTCTGAAGGGCGCAGGCTCGGAGCTTTGACTTGTGCTGGTAACCAACTCTGGGTTGTGCACAGAAAAAAGCCCCGGCGACTCAAATTCGATGTCTGGCAGCTCAAGAGCCTTTTCATCGAGTGGTTCGCGCGGGGCTGTTTCATTGACCATGTTGACCTCGAAAACCTGTTTAGGCGGCGGCTATAAGGCAACCGCTGCTGTTTATGCAGGTTTTGGGTGGCCTATCAGTCGCTGTCGCGCACCATATCTACGTGAGGAATACCGGCTTCGAGGTATTCTTCGCTAATAATATTAAAGCCTAGCCTTTCATAAAACGCGCTGGCGTGCACCTGGGCGCTGAGCATTTGTCGGCGTAGTCCACGTTTTTCGGCCTCAGCAATGGCTGCTTCCATCAATGCGTCGCCAACCTTTAGTCCGCGCCAGTCTTTGAGGACTGAGACGCGGCCAATGTGGCCGTCATCCAGCAGGCGCGCGGTGCCGATTGGGTAATCACCTTCGCAGGCCAGAAAATGAGCGGCTTCGGCATCCTCCGAGTCCCACTCAAGTTCCGGCACGACGGACTGTTCGGCAATAAACACCGCTTCGCGGATTCGCCGAATATCAGCGTTATCCCTCTGCCAGTCGGCTAGCCGAACAGTGATTTTATTCATCTGCAAACTCCAGGCTGCCTTGCTTGATCAACTCCAGAACCAAGAGGCGACCTTCGTCATCCGCCAGCCATTGGCCGAGGTTTTCGATGTGCAGGGCATCCGCCGAGCAGATCAGTTTGAGCATTTCGCGTAAGCTGGCAGGTAGCATGCGGCTATGACCGCTGGCAAACAGGACCAAGCCATCGCCGACTTCAGACCAGGCCATGCGCGCGCTTGGGTTGCGCACAATAATGGCGCCAGCTTCTATCTGATCGAGAAACTGTTCTTCGTCGATTTCGATGCCGCTGACCAGTTCCGGGTAGCGTGGCTCAGTCATGAACTGACCAAACCAGGTCATCAGCAGACGTTCGTCGCCCATGTGCTGGTTGAGAAGCGCCTTGAGGCGGTCTAGCGAATCGTGTTGAATTTGATGCGGGTCGCTGGTCGGCTGCGCATCAGCATCGCTGTAGCGCTCTTCATCCGGCAGGAACTGACTCAAAAAATCAGTAAAGTGGGTCAGTACTTCAGCGGCGCTAGGCGCGCGGAAGCCTACGGAATACGTCATACAATCATCCTCAGCGGTACCACAGTGGGCCAGAAGTGGCGGCAGATACAGCATGTCGCCCGGTTCGAGAACCCATTCTTCAGTGTGTGCAAATTCAGCAAGGATCTTTAGATCCGAGTGTTCGAGTAGCGGGCTGCTGGAGTCGCACATCTGGCCAACTTGCCAGCGGCGCTTGCCATAACCCTGAAGCAAAAATACGTCGTAGTTATCAAAGTGCGGGCCAACGCCACCGCCCGGTGCAGCAAAGCTGACCATGACGTCGTCGATCCGCCATTTCGGCAGAAACTTGAAGGCTTCCATCAGATCAGCGACATCCGGAACGAACTGATCAACTGCTTGAACCAACAAGGTCCAGTCCTTTTCCGGCAATTGGCTGAAGGCATCTTCTGCAAACGGGCCGCGGCGTAGCTCCCATGGACGCTCGCCGTGCTCGATCACCAGGCGCGACTCGACTTCTTCTTCGAGGGCCAAGCCAGCCAGTTCATCCGGCGAGATCGGGCTTTCAAAGTCAGGTATTGCCTGGCGTACGAGTAACGGCTTCTTCTGCCAGTAATCGCGGAGAAACTCACGAGGGGTTAAGCCGCCCAGCAGCTGCAGTGGATTATCAGGATTCATCGCTAAGCCTTTGAAATTAATATTTAGCCTTAAATAAAAACGCCCGGCACTGCCGGGCGTTTAAACGGCTGAGTTGCTTAGATGCGCTTAGCCTGCGCGACCGCGTTACCAATGTAGTTGGCCGGGGTGAGCTGCTTCAGCTCAGCCTTGGCTTCGGTTGGCATGTCGAGCCCGTCGATGAAGTCCATCAGGGCTGCGGGCGTGATGCCTTTGCCGCGCGTCAACTCTTTGAGCTTCTCGTACGGGTTTTCAATGGCGTAGCGGCGCATAACAGTCTGAATAGGCTCAGCCAAGACTTCCCAACAGGCATCTAGATCTGCAGCAATTCGTTGAGCATTCAGCTCTAACTTGCTGATTCCTTTGAGGCTTGCTTCATAAGCGATAACGCTATGAGCAAAGCCAACACCGAGATTGCGCAACACGGTTGAGTCGGTCAGGTCACGCTGCCATCGCGAAACTGGCAATTTGCTCGCCAAGTGTTGAAGCAGGGCGTTGGCGATGCCAAGGTTGCCTTCGGAGTTTTCGAAGTCGATTGGGTTGACCTTGTGCGGCATGGTCGAGGAGCCAATTTCGCCAGCGATAGTTTTCTGCTTGAAGTAGCCGAGCGAAATGTAGCCCCAGATGTCACGGTCAAAGTCGATCAGAATGGTGTTGAAGCGAGCGGTCGCGTCAAACAGTTCTGCAATGTAGTCATGCGGCTCGATCTGCGTGGTGTACGGGTTCCACTGCAGGCCTAGATCGCCTTCAATAAACTCGCGGGCGTTAGCTTCCCAGTCGATATCGGCGTAGGCCGACAGGTGAGCATTGTAGTTGCCCACGGCGCCGTTGATCTTACCCAGCAGCGGTACGGCCGCGATTTGGCTGATCTGGCGTTCAAGGCGGTAAACCACGTTGGCCAGTTCTTTGCCTAACGTGGTTGGCGATGCCGGTTGGCCGTGAGTGCGCGACAGCATTGGTACGTCGGCAAAGCTGATCGCCAGCTCGCGGATGGCACCGGCTACCTGGCGCATCAGTGGCAGCAATACGGTGTCGCGACCTTCGCGCAGCATCAGAGCGTGCGAAAGGTTGTTGATGTCTTCAGAGGTGCATGCAAAGTGGATGAACTCACTGACCTTGTCCAGCTCAGGCAGCTTTGCAGCTTGCTCTTTGAGCAGGTACTCGACGGCTTTGACGTCGTGGTTGGTGGTGCGTTCGATCTCTTTAACCCGTTGAGCGTGCTCTTCAGCAAAGTTCTCAGCCAGTTCATTGAGAATGGCTTGGGCTTGTGCTGAAAACGGCGCTACTTCAGGCACGCCAGGGTGCGCAGCGAGGCGCTGGAGCCAGCGTACTTCAACCATTACACGAAAACGGATCAGGCCGTATTCACTGAAAATAGGGCGCAGAGCGCTGGTTTTACCGGCGTAGCGGCCATCAACGGGGGAAACCGCGGTGAGCGAGGAAAGCTGCATAAGAAGGCGTTCTCGGACAGTCGGGCATTGAAAAGGGCGCATATCATACATGAAAACAAGCGAATTTCCGCATTCGACGTTGGCCGTTCAGCGGTGAGTGTCTTCGTAATGCATGCACATGATTGCAGCTGATTGCTGCGAAATTATTGAATCGTTTTTAAATCAACAGGCTGCAGCGTTTATCTCATCCGCGCAGCATGGCATATAACTCGGTGAGTAATTTTTTGCGACCAAACACCAATTGCCAGCGATGACCGCCAAGCTGACGCCAAAGCCGCGCTGCGCGAATGCCCGTCAGTAGCAGGGCGCGGATTTTTGCGGCGTTGTCGCTTTGCTGCAAATGGCGCATGTCGCCTTGCACTTGAATGCGCTGGCGGAAGGTGCTGATTGTGTCCTGATAGAGCGAGCCGCAGTTGGCCATGACATTTTCGTGGGTCACACCGAAGTGCTCAACTTGCTGCTGAATCTGGTCGAGACGACTGCCCATGATCTGCAGCAGGTCCTCTCGTTTGGAAAACTGCCGCTCAAGATTGAGCAGGGCCAGCGCGTAACGCAACGGTTCACGCTGCAGGCTGGCAGGATCGCGCTCCAGAGAGCTGATCAATGCCCGATAGCCGTCGCGCAGGTTGAGATCATCGCCGCCGTACACATCAAGCGTCTTATCTGGATTGCGCACCAGCAGGCTACCGATCAGGCAGGCTGTAACCGCTTCGCTGCACTGGCCGGTGCGGGCGAGTTTGTCGACCTGCACCGCTGCTTCAAACACTGCGCCGAGGGCGACAAGTTGCTCTTGAGTCTGGTTCATCGACGCATATCCTTGCTGCTCCAGGGTTCTGCGATTTCAATGACGCCACCACCAAGGCAGATTTCACCGTCATAAAACACCACAGATTGGCCTGGGGTGACTGCGCGTTGCGGCATGGCGAAGGTCGCTCGATAGCCGTTGGTGGTTTTTTCCAGTGTGCAGTGCTGGTCGCCTTGGCGGTAGCGAACCTTGGCAGTTAACTTCCGTGGCTCACTCAGGTTGATCGGATTCACCCAGTAAATATCCGAGGCGAGCAGGGAGCTGGAGAATAACCATGGGTGATCATTACCCTGGCCAACCATCAGTACATTGCGTTCCAGGTCTTTTTGCAGCACGTACCAAGGTTCTTCACTGGCGTCTTTCAAGCCGCCAATGCCTAAACCTTGGCGCTGACCAATGGTGTGGTACATAAGGCCGTGATGACGCCCGATGACTTCGCCCTCGGTGGTTTCGATATCGCCAGGCTGGGCAGGCAAGTATTGCTTGAGGAAATCGCTAAAGCGCCGTTCACCAATAAAGCAGATGCCGGTTGAGTCTTTCTTCTTGGCCGTCGCCAACTGATATTTCTCAGCTATTTCACGGACCTGTGGTTTTTCAAGCTCGCCAACTGGGAATAGGGTCTTGGCGATCTGCTCGCCGCCGACAGCGTGCAGGAAGTAGCTTTGATCTTTGTTCGGGTCGAGGCCTTTGAGCAGTTCAGTGCGGCCATCAGTATCGCGACGGCGCACATAGTGGCCGGTGGCAATAAGATCGGCACCCAGCATCAGAGCGTAATCGAGAAAGGCTTTGAACTTGATCTCGCGATTACACAGGATATCCGGGTTAGGCGTGCGGCCCGCCTTGTATTCAGCTAGAAAATGCTCGAATACATTGTCCCAGTATTCAGCGGCAAAGTTAGCGGTGTGCAGCTTGATACCGATTTTGTCGCAAACGGCTTGCGCGTCGGCCAGATCGTCCATGGCCGTGCAATATTCAGTGCCATCGTCTTCGTCCCAGTTCTTCATGAACAGACCTTCGACCTGATAGCCCTGTTCGAGCAGGAGCAGAGCGGACACAGACGAGTCAACGCCGCCGGACATACCGACGATTACGCGGGTTGTGGCAGGGTTGTAAGCTTGGGTCGTTTGCATGGCGATATCTGGCATGAGGAAGTGCGCTGAAGCTCAAAAGGACGCGATTCTAGCAGGATGCGACGCTGGCGGCGACGGTTGAGGTTTCGGTTAGTCGCGCAGCAGGGTCAGGGAAAATCGCTCGCCAGCGATGTAATCGTCAATGCAGCGCAGGACTAATTCGCTGCGCCAGCGCTCGGGCTGTGCAGCCAGTTCGTCGCGAGTCAGCCACTGTGGGCCAATGATTCCGTCATCCAGCGGTAGTTCGGGGTGATGGGTGATGGGTTTTGCGGCAAAGCACACGCGTTGATAGGTCACGCCATTGCTCGGCGCGGTGTACAGGTAAATTCCGGTTACGGCCGTCAGCTCGACTTCCCAGCCTGTTTCCTCAAGCGTTTCGCGCAGCGCTGCCTGGTTAAGGGTTTCGTTGGCTTCAAGATGACCAGCGGGCTGATTAAATACCTGGCGGCCTTCGGCGTGTTCTTCGACCAGCAGGAAGCGGCCGTTGTCTTCGACAACTGTGGCGACAGTGATATGCGGTTGCCAGCTCATGTTCAATACCTTGTTGGTTATCTGCCTTAAAACACAACCCCCGGCACGTGGCCGGGGGTTGTGGAATTGCGTGTAACTCGCAGCAGGCTTAGATCAAAGGATCAATCGCTGCATTGAGTGTTGCGCTCGGACGCATGACCTTGCTGGTCAGTTCCGGGTTGGAGCGGTAGTAGCCTGCGATATCAACCGGCTTGCCTTGCACCTCATTGAGTTCAGCAACGATGGCTGCCTCTTGCTCAGTCAGGGTTTTGGCTAATGGTGCGAAATGGGCGGCCAGCTCAGTGTTTTCAGTCTGTGCCGCTAGAGCTTGTGCCCAGTACAGCGCCAGATAGAAGTGGCTGCCACGGTTGTCCAGCTCGCCAGTGCGACGCGAAGGCGATTTGCCGTTGTCGAGCAATTTACCGGTTGCAATATCCAGCGTGGTGCCAAGAATCTTGGCTTTCTGATTATTGCTCTTGATCCCGGTTTCTTCCAGAGAAACGGCTAGCGCAAGGAACTCGCCCAGCGAATCCCAGCGCAGGTGGTTTTCTTCAACCAGCTGCTGTACGTGCTTGGGTGCAGAACCGCCAGCACCCGTTTCGTACATGCCGCCGCCAGCCATCAGAGGGACGATGGAAAGCATTTTCGCCGAAGTGCCCAGTTCCATAATCGGGAACAAGTCGGTCAGGTAGTCACGCAGTACGTTGCCGGTTACCGAGATGGTGTCGAGGCCACGAATCATGCGTTCCATGCTGACGCGGATCGCCTGGTTGTAATCAAGAATCAGCAATTCCAGGCCGCTGGTATCGTGATCTTTGAGGTAAGCATTTACTTTCAGCTTGAGCTGCTCATCGTGCGCACGCTCTGGGTCGAGCCAGAAAATAGCTGGAGTATTTGAAGCGCGTGCACGGGTAACCGCCAGTTTGACCCAGTCACGGATCGGCGCATCTTTGGTCTGGCAGGCGCGCCAGATGTCACCGGCTTCAACTTCGTGCTGAATTTTGACAGTGCCATCGGCCAGCACGACACGCATGATGCCGTCGGCTTCCATTTCGAAAGTCTTGTCGTGGGAACCGTATTCTTCAGCTTTCTGCGCCATCAGGCCAACGTTTGGCACCGAACCCATGGTCGTTGGGTCGAACGCGCCGTTGGTTTTGCAGAAATTGATCATTTCCTGATAGATGCGCGCATAGGTGCTCTCAGGCATAACGGCTTTGGTGTCTTTTAGCTTGCCGTCCTTGCCCCACATCTGACCCGAGCTGCGGATCATCGCTGGCATCGAGGCGTCGACGATAACGTCGCTTGGGATGTGCAGGTTGGTGATGCCTTTAACCGAGTCAACCATGGCCATTTCTGGGCGGTCGCTGTAGCACTCGTGCAGGTCGTGGAGAATTTCTTCCTGCAGCGAAGCTGGCAGTGATTTGATTTTCTCGTAGACGCTGTTCAGGCCGTTGTTCGGGTTAACGCCCAGCTCGTCAAATAGTTTGGCGTGCTTTTCGAAAGCTTGCTTGTAGTAAACGCTAACGGCGTGGCCGAAGACGATCGGGTGGGAAATCTTCATCATGGTGGCCTTGACGTGCAGGGACCACATAACGCCGGTTTCTTTACAGTCTTGCAGGGTTTGCTCGAAGAAATCGCGCAGCTTGCGTGCGCTCATGCGCATGCCGTCGAGGATTTCACCCTCTTGCAGGCTGACAACTTTTTTCAGTTCGACTTTGCCATCCTTGCCCACGAACTCGATGCGTACATCGCCAGCTTTATCCTGGGTGAAGGACTGTTCGCTGGAGAAGAAGTCGCCGTCGCGCATGTAGTCAGCGTGAGACTGTGAAGCCATGCTCCACTTGCCCATCGAATGGGGGTGCTTGCGAGCGTAGGCCTTAACGGCTGCCGGAGCGCGGCGGTCTGAGTTGCCTTCACGCAAAACAGGGTTTACTGCACTGCCGAGAACCTTGCTGTAACGGGCTAAGGCGTCTTTGTCTTGCTCGGTTTGAGCATCTTCCGGGTAGTCAGGAACTTTGTAGCCCTGAGCTTGCAGCTCGGCGATAGCACCTTTGAGCTGCGGCACCGAAGCGCTGATGTTTGGCAGCTTGATGATATTGGCTTCTGGCGCAGTGGCCAGTACAGCGAGTTTGGCTAAGTCGTCTTCAATTTGTTGATCGGCGCCGAGCTGATCAGCAAAGGCAGCAAGAATACGGCCAGCAAGAGAGATATCACGGGTTTCGACATCAATGTCAGCAGAAGCGGCAAAGGCTTTGACGATAGGAAGTAGCGAATAGGTAGCGAGAGCTGGAGCTTCGTCGGTGAAGGTATAGATGATCTTCGAGCGGTTTGACATCAAGAAAACTCTCTTCTTTGCTAGGCGCGGACATGATCTCGAGATGCACCGTGTAGGCACTTCCACTCAACGGCTTGTCATGAGTCGGAATTCGAGTTGTTACCACGCAAGGTTGGTTGTACCAGTAGAGTGTTATTCGCCAGCGCTAGGATGATAGTGACTGACGTTTCGAGAGGCGGGCGTCCTGTTACGGACATGGGCACTCTTCTATGACTGTAAGGTCACGGCTGAGCATTATAGCACCGTGCAACGCAAACTAAGAACTTCAAACTGTAGACCAAGGTCTGAGTGCGGGCGGTAGGCGCACAGTCCAGTAGGATTATCACGTTTGACACAGTTCGAGGAGCTTGGTGTGCACCTATGCTTGTTTTGGTAGCAGGCCTTGAGTGGATTCACTGCCAATGTTGGGGCTGCGATGGCCAGTGTTGTCGTTGCAGATGGTTCCGCTATCTAATTTGTGTCATTAGTGCGTCAGCATTGGGTGCGGGTCGGTGGGGCGGACGGAAGCAGCTAAGAAACCTCTGAAAAACTACTGCGCTAGGTATTACTGCGTTAAAAAGCTGCTCAAAATGCTCATTTAGGACAGCTAAACTGCGCTTTTTCGCATCTTTTCGTCTTGTACTCCCGTCGCTCGCTACCTTTTTCAGAGGTTCCCTAAGAAACCTCTGAATATCTGACCATTTGCGTGGCCCATAAGCAAGACAATCAAATACCCATCAAAACGTTACAGATATCGGTGTTTTTTGATGATGCAGCCAGCCTTAGTTTGACGCGCTGTTTATTTAATGTTAGTGCCGGCTTGTTAGCTTGCGCAAAACATTCAAGCATAAAATAAACCATAAGTGAAAACTTGCCTCTCAGATGCTAGTGCCTATCTATAGGTTTGTATAAATCTATTTAAAGGCATATGTGCGGGCCCTAGGAGTTTTCGCTGTGTATGCAGGATATTTCCTACATACCGATTTGCGTCTACATGTCTATCTTGAATGTGACTGGTTAGTCATTAAGTTCTGGCTGGCTTGCACTAATGTCGCGATATTTTATCCCTATGGCATGTTGAGTTTTGTTACCTGCGCGAGGGTAAATAGAGCTTGTTTGTATCTGGTTGTTTTTTTATGCGCTACCCAAGAGTGATACGGATATGCGTTAAGAATTGGATTTTCAGCTCATGTGTAAGTGTAAGGAAGTGACGATGTATTACTGTTGTTTGAGCCGTTTTATGTTTGCTATTTTGGCTGGCGTGTGTGGAGTCTCTTCGTTATCAGCTGTTGCCGCTGAATCAGCTTCATACGGTGCCCCTGTGTTTACTGACATTAAATTAATGACATTGCGTGATAGTGTCATACACGCATTCAGTCATGACCCATCGATTGCCCAGATGATCTCGCAGGTTGGTATCGGTCAGGCGTTGATTGATGAGGCAGAGAGTGCTTGGCAACCGCAGATAGGATTGCAGTCTGGATTCGGTGGGGCGAATGGCCGGTTACCTAATGAAGATGAAAATTATACGGATAAAACCTACGGGGTTACATTGACTCAGTTGGTCTATGACTTCGGAAAAACGCAGAATAATATTCTGCAGCAGAGAAATATTAAGCAAAGCTACATCTACGCGTTACAGCAAACAATGAGCGATGTTGCCAAGAAAACTGCAAAAACCTATTTGCTGATCAAGCGTTATGGTGCATTGAAACGTGCTGCTGAAGAAGGTGTCAGATCGCTTCGCACTGTTGAGCGTATCGCCAAGGTTCGCGCCCAAAGCGGGCTCAGCTCAAGCTCGGATTACCTGCAGGCGCAATCTCGTATTGCCAGTATGCAATCACAGGTTGAACAGTTTTACACTCAACGTGAAACGGCTGTTGCGCAACTTGAGGTGCTGACGGGCGTTCGGTCAAAAAATTATTCAGATCCGCCGCTGGCACTTAATGAGCAAAGCATGCATGTGGCAACAATTGATTATTCAGCTATAGCTGCGGTTAAAAAAGCCATGGCTGAGTCTGAGGCGGCATCTAAGGTTATTGAGAAAAACAAAGCAGGGTATTTACCTACCATTAAGCTTCAAGCGGGTCGCACTCGCTATGAAAATAAAAATGATCCTTATTGGGATAACCAAGTTTATTTGAATTTGGATGTTCCTCTGTATACCGGTGGAGCGGTGTCTGCACGTGTTGCACAAGCAGTTGGCGCCAAGGAATCGGCTGAACAAAGCATCAATAAAGTTAAATTTGATGTGATGACCAATGCTTCAACGGCGCTTTCAAATTATGAAGGCTCACGAAGTAATCATATAGTCAGTACTCGTCAGGTAAATATTGCCAAGCAGGCACGTAGCGTTTATTTGGATGAATACAAGCTAAGCCGTCGAAGTGTTAATGATCTAATAACCGTTGAGCAAGATTTGTATCAATCTCACCTGGCATTGCTGAATGCTGAGTTTGATGGCTGGGATGCCGCTGTGGAATATGCGTCAACCATTGACGGTCTTGTTGATGTGTTGGATATACACGCAGTTGAAGAAACGGAAAGTCTTCCAAATATTTAACTCTAGATATTTAGATGTTGTGAGTTAATTGCATAGGTGAATAATTGAAATGAAAACGTCTATTGAAGTGACTGATCGCGCTACCAGCAATAAAATCAACATGATTGCCGATGGCAGTCTGGCCATAACCCTGAATGAACCCAGTGTTGTGTTAGTGCATGCTTCCGTTTCCGAAGTTGATCGTTATGAAAGAACCGGAAATGACCTGTTGATTTATATGAAGGACGGCAGCGTCATTCGTTGTGATGGATATTTTCAAGTCGATGAAACTGAACATCATAGCGAGCTTGTTTTTCAAGATGATAACTCTGCGCTGAGCCACATTAGTTTTGCGGATATGCCTGAAATTGCCCCTGATCAGGTTGTACCGTTACAAGCTCAAGTCGAGATGCTTGATAAGATTGATCCACTGCTCTACGGGAGCGACGACTTCAGTGGCTATGGGTTGCTAGGTCTAATCGGGGCAGGGCTTGGTGGTGCTTTGGTGGGGGCAGGATTGAATAACGATGACGGGGGTGGGCATACCAGGGTTGAAACTATTGACAACACCCTGCCATCTGAAACCGTATCACCTTCCTTTATTGCAACCGACAACCAAGGCCAGCTACAGACGTTGCTAGTCAACGACAGCAAGACCGATGACGTTAGTCCGACCTTTAGTGGTAGCGGCCAGGTCGGGGCAAGCATCCAGATACTAAATGTAGAAGGTGTCGTTATTGCCAGCACCCAAGTTGGGGCTGATGGTACTTGGACAGTCACTGTTCCTGATCAAGCGCTGGGTCAGCACATCTATGAGGTCGTGCAGCAGAGTGGTGACAGCAGCCTGAGTGCTGGGACGATCAGCCTTGATATCGTAGGCAACGCTGTCGAACTGACGATTGAACCTATAACCGGCGATAATCAGGTCGACGAAAGCGAAGCGGGTGCGGCTATCACTGTGAGTGGCAGCGCCACAGGCCTCGAGACCGGAACGGACGTCGTTGTCATAATTGCGGGCGAGAGTTACACCACGCAAATTATCGATGGTGGGAGTTGGAGTCTTGAGCTGCCGAGTGAGGTGGTTGCAGGCCTGCATGATGGTTTTTACACCGCTCAGGTAAGTGCGACTGACCCTGCTGGGAATGTTCACACGGCCTCAAAAGGGTTTTCTGTAGACACTTCGGCTCCAGTTGTCAGCATTAATGCTGTGGCTCTGGACGATGTGCTGAATGCTTCGGAGGTGTCGACTACGCAAACCATCAGCGGCTCAGTAATTGGGGGCGCAGCAGGTGAGACGGTTACGGTCAATGTTGGGGGCACGCTGTATCATGTCTTGCTGGCTAGTGATAACACGTGGTCTGTCGATATTCCGAGTGCTATGTGGAATGCCATTGGCGATGGTGCGCTGACAATCTCTGCCAGCATTAGCGATGCTGCAGGTAACACAGGCGAGGCAAGCCGTGATATTTCGATTGCTGCAGGTCTACCTGGCTTGCGTGTTGCTACTGTTTCAGGCGACAACATTATCAACGCAATCGAACATGCCCAAGACCTGACAATTTTCGGTACAAGCACAGGGCTCGCGCCCGGCCAGACTGTAACTGCGATCATCGATGGTAAGAGCTACGTGACGGCTATCGATGCGGACGGGAGCTGGCAGGTTGGTTTGCAGGCCAGTGACGTTTCGACATACGCGCAAGGCTCGCTGACGATACATGTCAGCAGCGCTGACGCTTCGGGCAACCCAGTTGCAATCGACCATCAGGTCATGGTTGATTTGGCGGACACTGCAGTCAGTATCAATCCTGTGGCGTTGGACAATATCATCAACAGTGTCGAGCAAGGCTCTGACTTGCTGCTTTCAGGTGCCACTGCAAACGTTGAAGCTGGCCAAGTTGTGGTTATCAATTTTGCGGGTCATCAGTATCAAGCGACTGTTGCTGGTGACGGTGGATGGGCCGTTGTTGTACCTGCAACTGATCTGGCGGGCCTCACCGATGGTTATCGCAATCTAGAAGTTCAGGTTACCAATACCAACGGTAGTGTCGCGCATAGCGGGCAGATCGTTCAGGTTGATGTGACATCACCGATACTGGTTATCGACCCTACTGTCAGTAGCAGCGGACTGGATTCTGCGCACGATGATTTGTTGAACGCGTTGGAGGTCAATCAGGACCTTCTGGTCAGCGGCGTTACCTCTGCGCAAATAGGTCAAGCCCTGACCGTTAGTCTGAACGGTCAGAGTTATCAGACTGTTGTTGGTGAGGGTGGCGCTTGGAGTGTCACCATTCCCTCCGCGAATTTCTCTTCAGCACCTGACGGCGCTCTACTGATCACCGCAACTACCACCGACAAAGCCGGTAACAGCGTGCAGCAGACTCGCGAGTTGACAGTCGATACGACTGCGCCGGTTATCACCATCAATACTGTTGCTGGCGACGACATCATCAATGCTAATGAGAAAGCTGATGCAGTGTTGGTTACCGGGCATGCAAGCGGCCTAGATGGCGGGGAGGTCTTGACCATTAGCGTCAATGGTAATGATTACACCACTGCTGTCGAGGCGGATGGTACGTGGAGCCTTTCCGTTGCAGCGGCTGATATTGCAACTCTGCCTGATGGCCATTACAGCATTGACGCCAGCGTTGCAGATGCAGCTGGTAACAGCGCCTTGGCAAGTCACGGCGTCGAGGTAATTACCCTGTTGCCAACGCTGACGGTTGATACCGTTGCTAATGACAATGTCATCAATAGCGCTGAAAAGGGCGCACCAGTCGAAATTGGCGGTTCTTCTACGGGGTTGGACTCGGGTACCGTTGTCACTGTAGCACTCAACGGCAAGGACTATCAGGCCACTGTCACGGCTGACGGCAATTGGAGTATCGAGGTCCAGCCGGGTGATTTTGATGGCGTGCGCGATGGTCAATATAAGCTATCAGTATCTGCTGTAGACGACATTGGTAACCAGGCCAACACCGATACCACTCTGGTGATAGGTACGCTCAATGCGCTGATTAACATCAACACTGTTGCTGGCGACGATCGAATAAACGCTGCTGAGACAGCGGCCAATGTCATCGTCAGTGGCAGCGTACTCAATGTCGAGGCGGGGCAGGAGGTTACGCTGTCAGTCAACGGCACGGATTACACGGCAACGGTTAATGATGATTTGTCTTGGGCGGTTAGCGTCCCCAGTTCTGCGTGGGCAGGTACTGCTGATGGCAACATAACTTTTAATGCTAGTGTTTCCAGTGTCGAGGGCAACAACGCATATGCCAGTCACGATGTTGTCGTGGACTTAACTGCGCCAGTTGTGACCATCAATAGCATTGCAGATGATGATGTCATTAATTCAAGCGAGCACGGTCAAGCGCTGGAAGTTACAGGCGCATCCAGCGGTTTAGAGGGTGGTGAGGTAATCACCGTTAGCCTAAATGGCAAGAGCTATACCACTACTGTAAATACGGATGGTAGCTGGGGACTTTCCGTTGCAAAAGCCGACGTTGCGGCATTGGCAGCCGGGAGCATCAACATTGATGCCAGCGCCAGCGATGCAGCGGGTAATACAGGTACCGCCAGCCATGGGGCTAGCGTTGTATTGGCTCCACCGATTGTGATGATCGATGTTGTCTCTGTCGATGATGTGATAAGCGCCGCCGAGAAGGGGCTGTCGCTGGATATTAGTGGCACTTCCAGCGGTTTGGTTGAAGGCACGGATATACAGGTTAGCGTTAATGGCCGCGACTACATCACCAGCGTGGATGACGCTGGTGCGTGGAGTGTCACGCTACCTGAAGCTGACGTTGCATCGTTTGGCAAGGGTGACATGGTCATTACTGCACAGGGTACCGATGCCATTGGTAACGTTGGCGACGCTATGCGTAATATCACCGTTGATGGCGCGATCCCCACTATTACAATTGACCCGCTAACTGCAGACAACACCATCAATAGTGCAGAAGCGGCTGCAACTCAAACCCTGACAGGCCAGGTAACAGGGGTTGCCGCCGGTCAAACAATCAGCATTGATATCAATGGTCAGAGCTACAGCGCCACTATTGATGACAGTCTGAATTGGTCGCTGACTCTGCCGGGCAGCATCTGGAATGGTGTTGCAGACGGTACGGTGCCGGTAACCGCAACTGTCGGCGGGGTCACTGAACAGAGCAATGTGACGCTGGATATCAGCGCGCCTGTGGTCACTATTGATACGGTCGCGAGTGACAATGTCATTGACGGTACAGAGCAGAAGGCCGGACAGATTATCAGTGGTACCGCTGATGCCGAGCCTGGCCAAGTTGTAGAGGTCACATTTAACGGACGCTCCTATCATTCCGTGGTAGCCGACGGTGGCGTCTGGAGCGTAAATGTTGATGCCCGTGACTTCCTCGAAACGCCTGATGGTGATTACGCCATCACTGCTTCTGTGGCCGATATAGCCGGCAATAGCGGGGCGACAAACAGTTCTGTATATCTGCAGGCGGATGCACCCACTGTATCCATCAATAGCTTCACTGCGGACGATATCCTCAGCAAGCTTGAGCAAGGCGCCCCTCAGACTATCTCGGGTACAGCATCGGTCGACGTCGGTCGTGTCGTGACCGTGACGCTCAACGGCAAGGAGTACAGTGCCACAGTCCAAGGGGATCACTCGTGGAGTTTGGTGCTCGGCACGGCTGATTTGGCTGCCCTTGCAGACTCGGGTGTTTACAGTATTACCGCGACAGCGACAGACAATGTCGGTAATACCGGCTCCAGCGATCACTCTTTCACCGTTGATCTCAGCGGCCCATTGATGACGCTGACTATCGACAGCATCACTGTCGACAGCGGTTCATCCAACAGCGATTTCATTACTAATGACACCGCCTTGGCGGTCCAAGGTACGCTGGGGGCCGAGTTAGGAGCAGGCGAGCTGATGCAAATCAGCCTCGACGGCGGAGCGACTTGGACGAACCTCGATGTTTCGGGGACGGCATGGACCTACGTCGACAGCAGAACGCTGGCTGATGGCAAGCACAACTACGCGGTTCGTCTGATCGATTCCCTAGGGAATATCGGATCTACTGCTAGTCAACTGGTAACTATCGATACCAATGCGCCTGCATCAACCATCGCTATCACCAGTATCAGCGATGACAGTGGTTTGTACGCCGATTACATCACTAGCGACACTAGCCTGACGGTCAACGGCACCTTGTCCAGCCCCTTGGCGGTTGATGAGCTGGCACAAATTAGCTTGGACAACGGCGCGACTTGGACAACCTTGAGCATTGCGGGCACGACTTGGAGTCATGTCGATGATCGAGCCTTGGTCGATGGCTCATACGAATACACGGTGCGTGTGATCGATGTGGCCGGAAACATCGGTTCAACCTATACCCAAACTGTTCTTGTCGACACTGCAGCGCCGCTTACCGCAATTCATATTGACAGCATTACTGACGATACCGGTGTGTCTGCGACGGACTACATCACCAGCGATAACAAGCTGGTAGTGAATGGCACCTTGAGTGCTGCACTCAATGCTGATGAGTTCGCGCAGATTAGCTTGGACGGAGGTGCAACATGGACCGCTTTGGTGACGAGTGGCGTGGCTTGGAACTACACAGACGGCCGCTCGCTATCTGATGGTGTTTACACCTATCAGGTTCGTGTCGTTGACCTTGCCGGCAACTCAGGTCCAGTCGAGCAGCAAGCTGTTACGGTTGATCGTGTGGCGCCGACTACTTCGATCAGTATTGACGGTATTAGTGACGACACAGGCTTGTCCTTGACGGACTTCATCACCCGCGACACTAGTCTCACATTGTCCGGCACCTTAGGTAAGGCGCTTGAAGGCGATGAGTACGCACAAATCAGCATTGATGCTGGTGCGACTTGGATCACCCTGACGGATGTCACCGGCACTCAATGGGCTTACATCGACTCGCGTGTACTGACCGATGGAAACTACGGTTACCAATTACGGGTTATCGATCAAGCTGGCAACATTGGTCAAACGGCTAGCCAAACGGTTGTGTTGGACACAATTGCTCCGTTGGAACAGGCAACTATTACCGGTTACGACGATGATCAAGGGGGGCGCCAAGGCACTCAGACCACTTACAACATCACTGACGACACCGCGCCAGTCTTGCAAGGTACGCTCACTGCTGCGTTGCAAGGTGGTGAAGTTCTGAAGATTTTCCAGAACGGTATTTATCTGGGCATTGCAACGGTTAGTGGAACCACTTGGACCTATGCGCTCACCGGCCTGGAAAATGCAAATTCATACGACTACTCGGCGGTGGTCACTGATGCCGCAGGTAACACGACCACATCGGCTGACTATACGTTGAATGTGGATACAAGCGTTCCAAGCAGTGTCACGTTCGAGTCGCAGATCACCTCGGATACTACTCCGGTTTTGCGAGGCACGGTGGCAGCGGACATGACTGCCGATCAGGTGCTGTATATCACGATTAATGGCATAACCTACTCGTCCAGTACTAGTTATGGTGACGGCCGGGTTGTTGTTGATATGGCAAATCATACTTGGTACGTGCAGATCCCTAGCGGCGACAGCATGGGGCTCAACACCTATGACGTGATTGCCGAAGTGGTTAACGAAGGTGGTAACGGCAACCTCAGCAGCGAGACCTTCAGCGGGGCACAGGTTGTAATCGCCGAGCCGGCTATCAGTACGCAATGGGCAGGCGATGCCCCTGCGGCCAGAACAAGCAACCAAGAAGGGCTAAGTTACAGCATTGGAGAAAACGGCCTATGGAGCATCGTTTCAAATACAGCCGTATACAACAGTAGTGATTTGAACAGCTACAGCACTGACGTACTGACGAAAGCAAGTGGTACTGGCAACACGGTGAACTACAGTTATTTCGACTTGGATCGAGATGGCGATATGGATATATTCGCCTCGCAAAGCAACTACGTTCAGCCGTTTCAGTACTGGCAGAACGATAACGGTAGCTATACCAGTAAAACGATCGAATATGGTGCTCTTGATAGCTATTTTGGCGGCACGGTTGCATACGACCGCACGGGTAATGGCTACCTAGATCTGGCGCTGGGCGACAGTAATTTAGATGGCAATTCGGCAGGTTGGTTTATCAATAACCAAGACGGCACCTTTAGCCAGGACACTTCGACCCGTAACCTGTTTCCTGCTTACACCTTTGGTGCAAGTGTGTCTGGCGTAGATATCAATAACGATGGTGCGATTGATATTACGGGCCAGGTAAGTGGTGGCGGTGGCAGTAGCCCCTATACGTTAGGTGTTATCACCAATAACGGCGATGGCACCATGGCAATCGGCCAGGTCGTGAACAATGTATTCAATGATGGCGGTGGTTCCGACAATGTCGGCACCAGCATGACTTGGGCCGATTTCAACGGTGACGGCACCTTAGATCTGTACCTCAATCAACACTATGCTGGCGCAAACAAATCAGCTGTTCTAATCAACAGCAACGGAACCCTCGACAACCTCGTTGAAATCAACGCCGGTCCAGACATTCGTTCGCGTATTGCCCTGGCTGTTGACTGGGATCATAACGGCACCACTGATATCGCCAAGATGGGGGGCTACAACAACGGCGATACCATTCAGATGATACTCAATAACGGTAACGGCTTGAGCTGGACCAATGCCAACCTGAACTACAACTACGGTTCACGCCTTACCGGCGCCGCCGCAATGGATTATGACTGGGATGGAGCTGTCGACTTGATTGGCTTTACCAGCAATGGTCATTCGTTTGTGGTGAAGAACACCAATGCTGTCGCCGAGGGTACTTCGATGCACCTGCGGATCGTCGATCAGAACGGAATTAATGCGTTCTACGGCAACACGGTACAGCTCTTTGACAGCAGTGGTGCTTTGGTTGCCACACAGGTTCTCAATGCGCAGTCAGGTGTTGGAGTAAACGACAGCTCTGCATTGCTCAACTTCTATGGTTTGAGCGCGACTGAGACCTACTCTGTCAACTTGATCCGCATTGTTGATGGCCTGCGCTCGGACGTGACTGAAACGGTGAACAGTGGTTGGGGTGGCTTGACCACAGGTGATGCCACACACAACTACGTGCTATCGGCGGAGTCGGATAGTGCCAGCAATAATGGTGTGTTTGTTGGTAGTGGTTACAACGACACATTTACTGCAACCGCGGGCTCTGACACCTATAACGGCGCGGGTGGCTGGAGCTACAGTTCAGATCACGGGACTTGGATTGCGGCGAATGGTGGCATGGATGTAGTCGACTACAAACTGGCAACCAGCGGTGTCACGATCGATTTAAGCTCCACAGCAGCCCAGGACACTGGTTTCAATACAGCAAAACTGGTGGATATCGAAGGTGTCTCGGGCTCCAGCTTTGACGATACCTTCACTGGTAGCGCAGGCGACAACCAGTTTGAGGGGCGTGATGGCAATGACCTGATCAATATCGGTAACGGCGGACACGACACTTTGATCTACAACCTGCTCAGTGCAGTTGAAGCCACGGGCGGGAACGGTACTGATGTCGTCACGGGCTTTACTATTGGTACCTGGGAAGGGACCAACGACACCGATCGTATCGATATCAGTGAGCTGCTGCACAGCGCAGGCTATACAGGCACGGGCAGTGCAAGTTATGTCGATGGGGTGGCAACACTGGACGCTTCCGCAGGAAACATTGAGGACTACCTCAATATGCTACAGAACGGTGCAAGTACCGATATCCAGTTCGACCATGACGGGCTTGGTGGCGCATTTGATCCGACTACAATCGCTTCCCTAAGCGGCGTGCAAGTCGATCTGGCAACGCTGCTGGCCAATCACCAGTTGCTGGTTTCATAACCGAAGAGTTGAAAGGGGCGCAATGTGCCCCTTTTCTATACTTCGATATCGGGTCGCCCTGACCCAATTCTTCAAAAGCGATCATCACCTGTTCTGCTGCGAACGATACGTGGCCATGCGGAGCAGATCGAACAAATCAATCCGCTACTCAGCAGTGAACGACTGAGGTGTTTATTCCTATTCGCCTTATGAGTTATCGCGATTGCTAAATAGGCTATTTTTTAATGAGTCACTTAACGTCAAGTCATGAGTCATGGCTGTCAGCGATGCTGATGGTGGCGAAGCATTATCGGCTGGATTATTCCGAAGAGAACGTGCGGGTCGCCCTGAGTTGGGACAAGGACACCGTACTGGACCTGTTGCTTGAAGACATGGGGCGCCAGCTTGGGCTTGAGTCATGCATAGCTGAGTTTTCAGAAAGGTTTCTTGATCCTTGGCGTATGCCGTTTATCGTGTTGCTGCGTAATGGTGACGTCGCTGTGCTCGAGCGCATGGATAGTGCTGGACAGGTCTCAGTGCAGTTCAGCAATGAAGGTGGTCTCGCGCTGACCATGAGCGTCAGTGAGCTGACTGAGCAAGTCGAGCGCTTGGTGATATTGCGTCCGCTCACAGCCATTCCGGATATTCGGGTTGATGAATACATCAAGCCGTTCAAGAAAAACTGGTTTTGGGAAATAGCGCTGCGTGATTGGCGTCGCTATGGCGAGATCATTGCGGCTTCATTGGCGGTTAATGTATTGGCGCTCGCTAGCATCATATTCTCGCTGCAGGTATATGACCGGGTTATTCCGGCACAGTCATATCCAACCTTGTGGGTACTGTTTAGTGGTGTGATCCTGGCCGTCATCTTCGAATTCACCTTACGGATGGTGCGCACTTATATCTCGGACTCGATAGGCAAGCGTGCAGATCTTAAAATATCCGATCGAGTGTTAGGTCATGCGCTTCGCGTTCAGAACAGTGCCAGGTCTAAATCAACGGGTTCGTTCATTTCACAGATTCGTGAGCTGGAGCAGGTTCGCGAACTGATCACTTCGACGACTATCGGCGCGGTGGCAGATTTACCTTTCTTTTTCCTGTTCGTATTTATTCTTTGGATGATCGGCGGCCCATTGGTTTTTGTGGTGCTGGCAGCCGTTCCAATGCTGGTCATTCCCGGCTTGCTGGTGCAGAGGCCTTTCTCGAAGCTCTCCAATGATGGGATGCGCGAATCGGCTATCCGTAACGCCACTTTGGTGGAGGTTGTGGAAAGCATCGAGGATATTAAGCTGCTGCGTGCTGAGCAGCGGTTTCAAAATCAATGGAATCATAACAACGAGGTCGCCGCGAGCATCAGCATGCGCCAACGGTTTTTGACCGCCATGCTCATGACCTGGACTCAGCAAGTTTCGACCCTGGTTTATGCCTCAGTGTTGTTGATGGGCTGCTACATGGTCATCCAGGGCGATTTAACCACGGGTTCACTGGTTGCCATGACACTTCTGTCATCGCGCACCATCGCACCTCTCTCGCAGATTACCGGGGTGCTTTCCCGCTGGCAGCAAGCCAAAGTGGCACGTAAAGGCCTGAATGAGTTGATGAGCAGGCCAATTGATCAGCCGGAGCGGGGCAAAGCGGTACACAAGGCATCCCTGCGCGGGGCCTACCAACTGAAAAGTGTGGAGTTCCTTTACGACCCAGAAGGAAAAACTTCGGATATCAGCATTGCTGCGCTGAGTATCAAGGAAGGTGAGAAGGTGGCCGTTCTGGGGCGCAATGGTGCAGGCAAGTCTACCTTGTTGCAGTTGCTGTCTGGCATGCGTTTTCCCTCGCAAGGCCAACTGCTACTAGATGATATTGCGATTACTTCTTTAGACACTGCTGACTTGCGTCGAGACATGGGGTTTCTGCATCAAAACTCCCGGCTTTTTTTTGGATCAATTCGCGAAAACCTGACCATGGGCCGTCCGCTAGCCACCGATGAGGAGATCTATCGTGCGCTGCTTATGAGCGGAGCACTGACGTTCGTTCAGAAGCAGACCAAGGCCCTCGATTACATGATCCTTGAAGGCGGATATGGCCTCTCTGGCGGGCAGCGCCAGGCATTGATGCTGGCTCGTATGCTGATTACCCAACCAAATATCGTCTTGCTCGATGAGCCGACAGCGGCGATGGACGATGTGACCGAGCGAGAAGTGATTGCACACCTAAAGGGTTGGCTCGGGCCACGCACGTTAGTTCTTGCGACGCACCGGCCTGCGCTTCTTGAGTTGGTCGACCGCGTGATTATTGTCGATAGCGGAAAAGTCGTGATGGATGGTGAAAAAAGCGAAATTCTCAACAAGGTGGCAAAGCCTTGAACATTCATCGAGGCGGGGCGCAATGAATACACAGTCGGCATTAAAACCCACGATAACAATGCGACATCGGGAGCCAGCATTACCGAGTTCAAGCCTTATCATCGTGGTTGTCCTGCTGCTGTTAGGCAGCTTCTTGGCCTGGGCTTGGTATTTCAAGTTGGAGGAAGTCACCACCGGCATTGGCAAGATTGTTCCCTCTGCGCATGAACAGACTATTCAATCGCTAGAAGGCGGGATTCTCAAAAAACTCTATGTGAGAGCGGGGGACACCGTAGAGCAAGGCCAGACATTGGCCCAACTGGATATCATCAAATCAGAATCGGCGGTGCAGGAAAGCCGTTCGCAATATATTGCAGCGCTGGCAACTGCCTCGCGCCTGCGGGCGGAAGTGGACGGCATGCCGTTAACCTTTCCAACAGAGCTTGATGATCAACCGCAACTGACAATGTCTGAGCGCCAACTCTATAGATCGCGGCGCAATAGCCTTGAAACCACCCTTACTGGACTTAATCGTGAGCTTGAGTTGGTAAGAGGTGAACTGCGTATGACTGAGCCTTATGTGGCCAGAGGGGCTGCCAGTGCTGTGGATGTGCTGCGTTTGCGCAGGCAAATCAGCGAACTGCAAAACAAGTTAACTGACACCCGCAGCCAGTATTTAGTAAAGGCACGAGAGGAGTTGGCCAGAGCCAGTGCGGATGTTGAATCACTGCGCTCGGTCATTCGCGGTCGGCAGGACTCTTTGAGTCGCTCGACCCTTACCGCCCCCGTGCGAGGCATTGTCAAGGATGTAGAAGTTACCACCACCGGCGGTGTGATTCCTCCCAATGGTAAGTTGATGACTATCGTGCCCTTGGATGACACTATCTTGGTTGAGGCGCGAATTTCGCCGCGTGATATCGCCTTTATCCACCCTAAACAGAAGGCGCTAGTCAAGATTACGGCTTACGACTATTCCATCTATGGTGCGTTGAAGGGAGAGGTGACCATCATCTCGCCCGATACTATTCAGGATGAGGTTAAACGCGATGAGTTCTATTACCGTGTCTATATCAAGACTGACTCTGCAACGCTAGAAAACAAAGCCCATCAAAAATTCCCGATTTTCCCGGGAATGATTGCAACCGTGGACATTGCTACTGGGGAAAAAACCGTTCTCAACTACTTGATCAAGCCCTTCAATAAAGCCAGGGAAGCGCTGCGCGAGCGTTGATCGTTACCGTATTAGCAGAAAGGTCGTCGAGGATTGGTTTGCGTGGATGCTCGACTCACCTAGAGATGTGCCCAGAAGGTTTGCAGGTTTCAGTTACAAGTTCGTAACCATGCATCCATGCCCGCGAGCGCACCAAAACCTGTAAGGTGGGTCAGAGAATTAACGAGGGTTAATGATCGCCCAGATTTACTGCGCTACGCTGAAAGGCAAGCAAACGGTTCGTTCACAAAAGGAGTTCAGCATGGGTTACCAAAAGATCCAGATACCGGCAGTCGGTGACAAAATTACCGTTAATGCAGATATGTCGCTTAACGTCCCGAATAATCCGGTTATTCCTTACATTGAGGGTGATGGCATCGGCGTCGATATCAGCCCCGTCATGATCAAAGTAGTAGATGCTGCTGTCGAAAAAGCATACGACGGTAAGCGCAAGATTTCCTGGATGGAAGTTTTTGCTGGTGAAAAGGCAACTCAAGTCTACGACCAAGACACCTGGCTGCCGAAAGAAACCCTGGAAGCTGTACGTGACTATGTTGTCTCGATCAAGGGCCCGCTGACCACGCCAGTAGGGGGCGGTATTCGCTCACTTAACGTCGCGCTGCGCCAAGAGCTTGATCTGTATGTCTGCCAACGTCCAGTGCGCTGGTTCACCGGTGTTCCGAGCCCAGTGAAGAAGCCGGGCGATGTAGATATGGTGATCTTTCGCGAGAACTCCGAGGATATCTACGCCGGGGTTGAATGGAAGGCTGGCTCGCCAGAAGCGGAAAAGGTCATCAAGTTTCTGACTGAAGAAATGGGAGTGAAAAAAATCCGCTTTACCGAAAACTGCGGCATAGGTGTCAAACCTGTCTCAAAGGAAGGCACCAAGCGCTTGGTACGCAAGGCTCTGCAGTATGCGGTGGATAACGATCGGAGTTCAGTGACCATTGTGCACAAAGGCAACATCATGAAGTTCACCGAAGGCGCTTTCAAAGAGTGGGGCTACGAAGTTGCTCGCGATGAATTTGGCGCTGAACTCCTTGATGGCGGCCCATGGATGCAGTTCAAGAGCACAAAGTCCGGCAAGAATATTGTGGTCAAAGATGTGATTGCTGATGCGATGTTGCAGCAGATTTTACTGCGCCCCGCTGAGTACGATGTAATCGCCACGCTCAACCTCAATGGCGACTATTTGTCTGACGCTCTGGCGGCAGAGGTGGGAGGCATCGGTATTGCGCCAGGCGCGAACCTTTCCGACACCATCGCTATGTTCGAGGCAACTCACGGTACTGCGCCCAAGTATGCAGGGCAGGATAAAGTTAATCCGGGCTCACTGATTCTATCGGCTGAAATGATGCTGCGGCATATGGGTTGGGTTGAAGCGGCTGACCTGCTGATCAAAGGTACTGAAGGCGCAATTGAGGCTAAAACGGTAACCTATGATTTCGAGCGGTTGATGGAAGGCTCCAAGCTGATGTCTTGCTCTGAATTTGGCGACCAAATGATTGCGCACATGTAGTCGACGGGCAAAAAGAAGCCGGTTACATACCGGCTTCTTTTATTGTCTCACGCGCTTCGCGTCAGACTTCCACTGGAGTGTCTTGGGGTTGGTTGATGGTCGCTGGCGTCTCGGTACTGGCCGTGACGTTATTGATGTTGACGGCATGGAGTCCTTTGGGGCCTTGAATAATATCGAAGCTCACAGGTTGACCGGCCTTCAGCGTTTTGTAGCCGTCCATCTGAATCGCCGAATAATGGGCGAACAGGTCTTCATCGCCGCCGTCAGCCACGATAAAACCATAACCCTTAGCATTGTTGAACCACTTGACCTTACCGCTTAGCATGCTGATATCCCTCTGCAAAGGACCCCGTCTCTGGGGTATCATCCACTTTGATCACGCGCCGCCCGCTTATTCGTTCCACTCGTTTAAGGGGTATAGCGCGAAACCCCTTACACCCAGTCCGGGTATTTATTGTTTGTAACACTGATTTGCCGTTAGTCAAGGTGAGGCAGTACAGAAATAGTGACGTTCCCCATACTTTGGACTGGGGGTTATCCATTCGCCCTTCAACGAACTTTTACAACCATGCATGCAAGTAGCCAGATTCGACTAACATTCAATCAGGATCAACCTGCACCACATGAGGACGATTCCGCAGGCATAGCCGTGCAGGAATCAAAGCCCGCTTTGCAGGCGCCACCAATGTACAAAGTTGTCTTGTTTAATGATGACTACACGCCAATGGATTTCGTGGTAGAGGTACTGGAGACTTTTTTCAGCCTGAATCGCGAGCTGGCAACCAAAATTATGCTGACCGTCCATACAGAGGGACGGGCCGTATGCGGAGTGTTTACCCGCGATGTTGCCGAAACCAAGGCAATGCTGGTAAATCAGTACGCAAAAGAAAGCCAGCATCCACTACTCTGTGAGATCGAGAAGGACGGTTAGTACCGTTCGCTTGGGCATGAGGTGAAGCTATGTTAAATCGAGAGCTCGAAGTTACCCTCAACTTGGCATTCAAGGAGGCTCGCACAAAGCGTCATGAGTTCATGACAGTAGAGCACTTGCTACTGGCCCTGCTAGACAACGAGGCAGCGTCCAGCGTGCTGCGTGCTTGTGGCGCAAACCTGGATAAACTTCGGCATGATTTACTGGAGTTTATTGACTCCACCACGCCACTGATCCCGGTGCACGACGAAGAGCGTGAAACCCAGCCAACTTTGGGTTTCCAGCGTGTGTTGCAGCGTGCGGTTTTCCACGTACAAAGCTCTGGCAAGCGCGAAGTCACCGGCGCTAACGTGCTCGTGGCGATTTTCAGCGAGCAAGAAAGCCAAGCTGTATTTCTGCTCAAGCAGCAAAGCGTTGCGCGCATTGACGTTGTCAACTTCATTGCACACGGCATTTCCAAAGTGCCTGGCCACGGCGGCCAGCCGGATGGCGAGCAAGAGATGGGCGATGAAGAGGGCGGCGAGTCTTCGATTTCTGGCAATCCGCTGGATTCTTTCGCCAGTAATCTCAATGAGCTAGCACGCCAAGGACGCATTGATCCGCTGGTCGGTCGCGAGGCTGAGGTTGAGCGCGTTGCACAGATTCTTGCGCGGCGGCGTAAAAACAATCCGTTGTTGGTGGGTGAAGCGGGCGTGGGTAAAACTGCGATCGCCGAAGGCTTGGCCAAGCGCATTGTCGATAACCAGGTGCCGGATTTGTTGGCTGATAGCATTGTCTATTCGCTGGATCTCGGCGCGTTGTTGGCGGGTACCAAATACCGCGGCGACTTCGAGAAGCGCCTGAAAGCCTTGCTTAACGAGCTGCGTAAGCGTCCACACGCGATTCTGTTCATTGATGAGATCCATACCATTATTGGCGCTGGTGCGGCCTCTGGCGGCGTCATGGACGCCTCTAACCTGCTTAAGCCAATGCTTTCATCGGGCGAGATCCGTTGCATTGGTTCAACCACCTTCCAAGAGTTCCGTGGCATCTTTGAGAAGGACCGGGCGCTTGCCAGACGCTTCCAGAAAGTTGATGTGGTCGAGCCATCGGTAGATGACACCATCAGTATCTTGCGTGGCCTGCGCGCGCGTTTCGAGCAGCATCACAACATTGAGTACAGTGATGAGGCGCTGCGTGCGGCGGCTGAGCTGGCTTCTCGTTATATCAATGATCGCCACATGCCGGATAAAGCCATTGATGTGATTGATGAGGCGGGTGCCTATCAGCGTCTACAGCCAATCGAAACGCGGGTTAAGCGGATTGATGTGGCCGAGGTTGAGGATATCGTTGCTAAAATCGCTCGAATCCCGCCTAAGCACGTCAGCAGCTCTGACAAGGAACTGTTGCGTAACCTTGAGCGCGATTTGAAGTTGACGGTGTTCGGCCAGGAAGCGGCTATCGACTCGTTGTCTACGGCGATCAAGCTTTCGCGGGCGGGGCTGAAAGCGCCAGACAAGCCAGTCGGCTCTTTCCTGTTTGCAGGTCCGACAGGCGTTGGTAAGACTGAGGCAGCACGTCAGCTGTCGAAGTCGCTGGGTATCGAGCTGATTCGCTTCGATATGTCCGAATACATGGAGCGTCATACCGTTTCGCGTTTGATCGGTGCGCCGCCGGGTTATGTCGGTTTTGATCAGGGCGGTCTGTTGACTGAAGCCATCACTAAAACACCACACTGCGTGTTGCTGCTCGATGAAATCGAGAAAGCGCATCCTGAAGTGTTTAACTTGCTGTTGCAGGTTATGGATCACGGCACATTGACCGATAACAACGGTCGCAAAGCCGATTTCCGTAACGTCATCTTGATCATGACGACCAACGCTGGTGCTGAAACGGCTGCGCGAGCCTCGATTGGCTTTACCCATCAGGATCACTCCAGTGATGCGATGGAAGTCATTAAGAAGAGCTTTACTCCGGAGTTCCGTAACCGTCTGGACACAATCATTCAGTTCGGTCGCCTGAACACTGAAGTGATCAAGAGCATCGTCGACAAGTTCCTCACCGAGCTGCAAGCACAGCTTGAGGACAAGCGCGTCATGCTTGAGGTCAGCGAGGCTGCTCGGACATGGCTGGCTGTTACGGGTTATGACGCTACCATGGGCGCTCGACCGATGGCGCGCCTGATTCAAGACAAAATCAAGCGTCCGCTGGCGGAGGAAATTTTGTTCGGCGAACTGTCAGAACATGGCGGCGTGGTGCATGTTGACATCGAAGGTGGCGAGTTGACCTTCGAGTTTGAAACCACGGCCGAGATGGCTTAACCGTTATGACCTGAGCGGATACATCTTTGTGTATTGGCTCAGGTCACACTTCGATGGTTGAAGATGAAATCGCGACAACAAAAATGCCCGGCTGATAACCGGGCATTTTTTGTATTTGCTATTTGAGCAAATGCACTTAACCGCATGGCGCCATATGTTCAGTGTTAAAGCCAAAGAGGTTGTATTTACCGAGGCAAATAGGCCGTCTAAGTAGGTTTAACGCTGTTTGCGCATAGCGGCTCGATGGTATTAACGAGCGCGGTAGGTGATGCGACCTTTGCTAAGGTCGTAAGGCGTTAGCTCAACGCGCACCTTATCGCCGGTCAAAATACGAATGTAGTTTTTGCGCATCTTTCCGGAGATGTGCGCAGTTACGACGTGCCCATTTTCCAACTCCACACGAAACATGGTGTTGGGCAGGGTGTCGACGACAGTGCCTTCCATTTCGAAGCTGTCTTCTTTCGACATGCAGTAAAGCCCTCGGTATCCAATGAATGGCCCGGTGCAACTGGCGCCAGGCAAAAGCGGCGTGCATTGTGCCCGAAAACAGGTGCTTACGCCAAGTGATCCGCTGAAATAAGCTGGTGAGTGGCAGGAATAAAAGGCAAAAGTGCGCGAAAAGGCTGTTTAAGCATGAGCAAGTACAGATGATTGCGATCGTTCGCCTGTGTGCTTGGTGCGCCTGGACTGTGATGAGAGTATCTTTTTGCCAGTGCAAGCAAGTTTTTCGCCAGCCATTTGTTAAGCACCTTGGTTAGGTAGCTTATTTGGTTTAGTGCTAGTCCGGGCCTTATACAAGGCTCAGCCAGCGCTGGTTGATAAATAGCTCAATCGGTCGGTATTGGGTTTTGTAATTCATTTTTCTGCAGTTTTTTATCCAGTACCCCAAATACACCGCATGCAGGCCAAGCCTGGCTGTCTCGGCTAACTGCCAGAGAATCGCAAAGCGGCCGAGGCTACGGCGCTCTTCGCTGGGTTCGTAAAAGGTGTAGACCGCAGATAGGCCATTGGGCAATACGTCGGTAACCGCGAGCGCAACCAGTCGGCCGTTAAGGCGAAACTCGAAAAAGCGACAAAAGGCCAGGTCGCGCACCAGAAATGTCGAGAACTGCTCGCGGCTTGGTGGATACATGTCGCCGTCGGCATGGCGTTGCTCGATATAGCGCGAGTAAAGCGCGTAATACTCTTCGGTAAAGGTTGGGCGTACACCGCTTACTTGGATGTCGCTGTTGCGCTTGATGATTCGTCGCTGCTGGCGATTAGGCGCAAAGCTTGCCGCAGGAATGCGCGCAGGTACGCACGCCGTACAACCTTGGCAGTGTGGACGGTAAAGATGGTCGCCGCTGCGCCGAAAGCCCATTTCCGATAGTTCTGCATAAACCTGGCCATCCATTGGCTGGCTAGGGTCGAGGAACAGTGTTGTTGCTTGTTCATCGGGCAGATAACTGCATGGATGGGGCTGGGTCGCATAAAATTTCAGACGGGCCAGCTCGGTCATATTTGACTCTCGTGGAATGCCTTTAATCAGTGTATGCCAGACAGGCTAACTCGACTAGCCGATACAAGATTGCCAATCGATTGTGCTGGGCTGATCAAGGTGTTGGTTCAAGGTGCTGGCAAACTGTTCGCGGCTAATCGCTCTGGCACCAAAGCTGTGTAAGTGCTGGGTTGGCATCTGGCAGTCAATCATTACAAAGCCGGCAGCTTTGAGGCGCTCGACCAACATCACGAAGCCAACTTTCGATGCATTGTCGGCACGGCTAAACATCGACTCACCAAAAAAGAGCTGGCCCATTGCTAAGCCATACAGGCCGCCAACTAATTGTTGACCCTGCCAAACCTCAACCGAGTGGGCCAGGCCACGCCTGTGCAGCTCAAGGTACGCGTCGCGCATGGCGCTGGTGATCCAGGTGTCATCGGCGTAAGCGCGGGGCTCAGAGCAAGCGGTAATGACTGCAGCGAAGTCTTGGTCGAAAGTGACCTTGTAGCGGTTTTGGCGCAACACTTTGCCCAAGCTACGTGAAACATGCAGCTCGTCAGGGAAAAGAACCGTGCGTGGGTCCGGCGACCACCAAAGAATTGGCTGGCCGTCACTGAACCAAGGGAAACAACCGTGTCGGTAGGCTTTGATCAGGCGCTCGGCGCTCAAATCACCGCCCGCTGCGAGTAACCCATTGGGTTCTTGCAGGGCTTTATCGAGCGCAGGAAACTGCAGAGAATTGCGTTGTAACCAAGTCAGCATCGCATTGACCTAGAAGAGGGCAGGGCGGTGCTTATGCAACCGCCCCAATACAGCTGTAAAGCATACTGTCAAAACTGTTCAGTTAGAGGCGTATCAAATGTCGTCGAGGAATTTCTCGGCATCCAATGCGGCCATGCAGCCAGCGCCAGCAGAGGTAATGGCTTGGCGGTAAACGTGGTCAGCCACATCGCCAGCGGCAAATACGCCTTCAATGGCGGTCGCGGTGGCGTTACCTTCGCTGCCGCCTTTGATTTTCAGGTAGCCGTCATGCATCTCAAGCTGACCTTTGAATAGGTCGGTGTTTGGCTTGTGACCAATGGCAATAAACACGCCTGCGAGTGGCAGGTCATTGACCTCGCCGGTTTCGGTGCTCTTCAGGCGCGCGCCGGTGACACCGGTTGCATCGCCAAGTACTTCTTCGAGCGTGGTATTCCAGTGCATGCGCATGTTGCCGTTGGCGACTTTGTCGAACAGCTTGTCCTGCAGGATCTTCTCAGAGCGTAGCTTGTCGCGACGGTGTACCAAGTGAACTTCCTTGGCGATGTTCGACAGATACAGCGCTTCCTCAACGGCGGTATTGCCGCCACCGATTACCGCCACGACCTGGTTACGGTAGAAAAAGCCGTCGCACGTTGCGCAGGCCGATACACCTTTACCTGCGAATGCATCTTCGGATGGCAGGCCGAGGTACTGAGCGCTAGCGCCAGTGGCGATAATCAAGGCGTCACAGGTATAGGTGCCGCTGTCACCTTTGAGGGTGAATGGGCGCTGCTGCAACTCAGCGGTGTGGATGTGGTCGTAGACTATCTCGGTATCAAAGCGCTCAGCATGCTTTTGCATGCGCTCCATCAACGCAGGACCAGTCAGCCCTTCAACATCACCGGGCCAGTTATCGACTTCAGTGGTGGTGGTCAATTGGCCGCCGGGCTGAATGCCGGTAATGATAACCGGCTTAAGATTGGCCCTTGCTGCGTAGACTGCAGCGCTGTAGCCAGCAGGGCCGGAACCTAGAATGATCAGACGGGAATGCTTGACTTCGGACATAGAAACACCTCATAAGCCTTTGTCACCAAAGAGAATGCATGCTCAAATTGAACTGCGCGAAAATAACTTGGCGGCTATGCTACACCGAAGCAGGCTTTAGCGGGTATCGAGGACTATCGTCTGCGACAAAACCACGCGCAAACCTGCACGGAGCATGGCGTAGCGCGGGTAAACCCGTACAATAGGTAGATAAGCCATAACACGCCATTGGCCGGATTACAGGCTAATAGCACAGGAACAGATGCGTTTTGAAGAAAACTAGCCCTACAGCTCAAATGCCCATGTGGCGTCAGCAATTGCCGTATCGACTCAAGGAAGGGGCACTTATTGCCCTCGGTGCACTGTGTCTGTACGTCTGGATGGCCTTGCTCACCTACGACCCGAACGACCCAGGCTGGACCCACACCAGCAATGTCTCGCAGGTGCAAAATGCTGCGGGTCGCGCGGGTGCCTGGTCGGCCGATATCTTGTTTATGGCACTTGGTTATTTTGCTTACCTGTTTCCGCTGTTGCTTGGGGTTAAAGCCCTGCAGGTATTTCGGGCGCGGCACGAGCCTTGGCAGTGGAGCGGCTGGTTGTTTTCTTGGCGCCTGATTGGCTTGGTGTTTTTGGTGCTCTCTGGTGCGGCATTGGCCTATATCCATTTCCCTGCGGGCAACAGCATGCCTGCTTCATCCGGCGGTGCGCTGGGTGAAAGCGTTGGTCAGTTGGCAGAGAATGCTCTAAACGTGCAGGGCAGCACGTTGCTGCTGATCGCTTTATTCCTCTTTGGTCTGACCATATTTACCGATTTGTCGTGGTTTAAGGTTATGGACCTGACCGGCAAAATTACCTTGGATTTGATTGAGCTTATCCAAAGCCTGGCCAATCGCTGGTGGAGTGCGCGAGCTGAGCGTAAGCAACTGCGTATCCAGTTGCGCGAGGTGGATGAGCGCGTGGCTGAAGTGGCTGCACCTGTGGCCCGAGATCGTCGCGACCAGGTCAAAGCTAAAGAGCGCATGATTGAGCGTGAGGATTCGCTGAATAAACACATGAGCGCCCGCGAAGGTCGCCCAGCGCCGATCATTACACCGCCTTCAGTGCCTGCTGTTCCTGAGCAGAGCAAGCGTGTACAGAAAGAAAAGCAGGCGCCTTTGTTTGTCGACAGCGCGATTGAAGGCACTTTGCCGCCTATCTCATTGCTCGACGCTGCGGAAAAGGTACAAAAGCAGTTTTCGCCTGAGTCGCTGGAAGCGATGTCGCGATTGGTTGAAATCAAGCTCAAAGAGTTTGGCGTTGAAGTGATAGTTGAGTCGGTTCATCCGGGGCCGGTGATTACTCGCTTCGAGATTCAGCCAGCCGCGGGGGTCAAAGTCAGTCGTATTTCCAATCTGGCCAAAGACTTGGCCCGCTCGATGGCGGTGATCAGCGTTCGCGTGGTTGAAGTCATTCCGGGCAAGACCACCGTCGGCATTGAGATTCCTAACGAAGATCGGCAGATGGTGCGTTTTTCCGAGGTTTTATCTTCCCCGGAGTACGACGACGCCAAGTCGCCAGTTACGCTTGCGTTGGGTCACGATATCGGCGGCAAGCCAGTGATTACCGATTTGGCGAAGATGCCGCACTTGCTGGTTGCCGGTACCACGGGCTCCGGTAAATCGGTCGGGGTAAACGCCATGATCCTGTCGATTTTGTTCAAGTCGACGCCTGAAGAGGCGCGCCTGATCATGATTGACCCGAAAATGCTTGAGCTGTCGATTTACGAAGGCATTCCGCACCTGCTTTGCCCGGTGGTAACCGACATGAAGGAGGCCGCCAACTCGCTGCGCTGGAGCGTTGCGGAAATGGAGCGCCGCTACAAACTGATGTCGAAGATGGGCGTGCGTAACCTCGCAGGTTTTAACCGCAAGGTTAAAGATGCAATCGAGGCGGGCACGCCGATCCCTGATCCGTTATATCGCCGCGAAAGCATGCAAGATGAAGCGCCGCTTCTTAAGCCACTGCCAACCATCGTGGTTGTGGTCGATGAATTCGCCGACATGATGATGATCGTCGGTAAGAAGGTTGAAGAGTTGATTGCTCGTATCGCTCAGAAAGCCCGAGCTGCAGGTATTCACTTGATTCTTGCGACGCAGCGTCCATCGGTTGATGTGATCACCGGTTTGATCAAGGCCAACATCCCAACGCGTATGGCGTTCCAGGTATCGAGCAAGATCGATTCGCGGACCATTCTCGACCAAGGCGGCGCCGAGCAATTGCTGGGTCATGGTGACATGCTGTATCTGCCGCCGGGCACCGGCTTGCCGATTCGTGTCCACGGTGCATTTGTGTCTGATGATGAAGTTCACCGCGTGGTTGAAGCGTGGAAGCTACGTGGCACGCCGGACTACATCGAAGAAATTCTGGCCGGCGTCGAAGAGTCAGGCAGTGGTTTTGAGGGCAGCAGTGAAGGCGGTGATGATAGCGAGGATGATCCGCTTTACGACGAGGCCGTACGTTTCGTGACCGAAAGCCGTCGGGCGTCAATCTCTGCCGTACAACGCAAGCTTAAGATTGGTTACAACCGTGCTGCCCGGATGATCGAATCAATGGAAAACGCCGGTGTCGTAACCTCAATGAGCACCAACGGTTCTCGTGAAGTTATAGCGCCAAGCCCTGTTCGCGACTGATCTAAGGCGTCTCTGAGACGTTAGCCTGCACGCTAGCTTTTCAGAGACACCGAAACTGTGGTTAAACCGAATTTTAAGGAGTCCCATGCGCCTTTTCCGCATGTTGTTACTGAGTGTGCTGAGTCTGACCTGCCTCAATGCCGTGGCTGATGAAAGCGCTGCGGTCAAGCGCCTGACTGAGCTGCTCAATCAAGCGCAGACCATCACGGCTCGGTTCTCCCAACTGACCCTCGATGGCAGCGGTAGCCAGCTACAAGAAACAGCCGGTGAATTAGCCCTCAAGCGCCCTGGTTTGTTCCGCTGGCACACCGATGCACCGCAGGAGCAGTTGCTGGTCTCAAACGGTAAAAAGGTCTGGTTGTACGATCCAGATCTCGAACAAGTGACGATCCAGGAAATGGATCAGCGCTTGACCCACACACCAGCGCTTTTGCTTTCCGGTGATGTATCAAAAATCAGCGAAAGCTTCGCCATCAGTTACAAAGAGGCGGGCAACGTAGTTGATTTCACATTAAAGCCAAAATCCAAAGACACGCTGTTTGATAACCTGCGCCTGTCGTTTCGTAGCGGCGTGCTCAATGATATGCAGTTGATTGACAGCATTGGCCAGCGCACCAACATCTTGTTCCTCAATGTGAAGATGAATCAGCCAATCAACGAAAGCGAATTCACCTTTGAAGTACCTGAAGGTGCAGACGTCATTCAAGAGTAAGAGGTTGTAACGCGGCCCATGGATTTGTTTCGCAAGGCTCCTGTTGCCCAACCTCTGGCCGCTCGCCTGCGTGCAGCGACGCTGGATGAGTATGTCGGTCAGGAACACTTGCTCGCCCGTGGCAAGCCACTGCGCGAGGCGCTGGAGCAGGGCGCACTGCACTCGATGATTTTCTGGGGGCCGCCCGGGGTGGGCAAAACCACCTTGGCCCGCTTGCTGGCTCAGGTTTCTGATGCGCACTTTGAAACCATCTCGGCGGTGCTTTCAGGGGTCAAAGAGATTCGTCAGGCGGTCGAAGTCGCCCAGCAACACGCCGCGCAATATGGTCGACAAACCATTCTTTTTGTCGACGAAGTCCATCGCTTCAACAAATCGCAGCAAGATGCGTTTCTGCCTTACGTTGAAGACGGCACCCTGATTTTCATTGGTGCAACCACTGAAAACCCATCGTTTGAGCTGAACAACGCATTGCTCTCGCGGGCGCGGGTGTACGTGCTCAAAAGCCTGGATGAAACTGCATTGCGCAAGTTGGTTGATCGCGCATTGCATGACCCCAAAGGCTTGGCTGACCGGCAACTGAGCTTACCCGACGACAGCTTCGCAATCCTGATGGCTGCGGCTGATGGCGATGGTCGACGCCTGCTTAATTTTCTTGAAAACGCCGCAGACTTGGCTGATGACGGCGGGGTGATCACCCCTGAGTTGTTGCAGGACCTGCTGGGCGATAGCCGTCGGCGCTTCGACAAGGGTGGCGAGGCGTTTTATGACCAGATTTCCGCACTGCATAAGTCAGTGCGCGGCTCCAGCCCAGATGGTGCGCTGTACTGGTATGCACGCATGATCGATGGCGGTTGTGATCCTCTGTACATCGCCCGGCGCGTGGTGCGCATGGCCAGCGAAGACATTGGCAATGCTGATCCGCGTGCACTCAGTCTGTGTTTGTCTGCATGGGATGTTCAGGAGCGATTGGGGAGCCCGGAAGGCGAGCTGGCGGTCGCCCAAGCGATCGTCTATTTGGCCTGCGCGCCAAAAAGCAACGCGGTATACAGCGCCTTCAAAGCTGCCATGCGTGACGTGGCCGAAAACGGCTCGATGGAAGTGCCTTTGCATTTGCGTAATGCGCCAACAAAATTGATGAAGCAACTGGGTTATGGCGATGAATACCGTTATGCCCATGATGAGCCCGATGCCTATGCGGCTGGCGAAGATTACTTCCCTGAGCAACTTGAGCCGCGCCAGTATTACCAGCCGGTGCCGCGAGGCCTTGAGCTGAAAATCGGCGACAAACTCAAACATTTAGCGGCGCAGGATGCGGCCAGCTCACGTAAGCGGAGAGAATGATGATCAAGATAGTCGCAGCTGTTGCAGCCGGTGGTGCGCTAGGCAGTACATTGCGCTTCTTGACCAGCTATTGGGTGCAGCGCCATTGGCCGCAACACTTTTACATGGGCACGTTCAGCGTCAATATTGTCGGCTGCTTTTTGATTGGTCTGCTGAGCGGGCTGTTTCTACTGCGCACCGATATTCCGCTTGAATTGCGAACCGGCATTACCGTGGGTGTGCTCGGAGGCCTGACGACCTTCTCCTCGTTTAGCCTGGAAACCATTCGCTTGATTGAAGGTGGTCAGGCGGCGGTTGCTATGGGTTATCTGGCGGCAAGCCTGATTGGTGGCTTACTGGCTGCTTGGGGCGGATTGTCATTGGCGCGCATGTAAGCGGGCTTATTTAAGCGATTCTCTGGTTTTTTTGTTAGCGCTGTCATGCAGATGACCACTTTTTGCAGCAGATACTTCGCACTCGGCGTCCTGAACCCTTAAACTTCACCCATTCTGTCTCATGGCTTAGGCCATGCAATTCACACTTTTGTATTGAGATATCAGCATGCTCGACGCCAAATTGGTGCGCACCGAACTTCAAGAAGTCGCTCAGCGCCTTGCTACCCGTGGTTTTCAGCTAGATGTAGCGCGCTTTGAAGAACTTGAAGCGCAGCGCAAGACCCTGCAAACCCGTACCGAACAACTGCAAGCTGAGCGCAATGCTCGCTCAAAGTCGATTGGTCAGGCTAAGCAGCGCGGCGAAGACATTGTGCCTTTACTGGCTGAAGTTGATCGTATGGGCAGCGAATTGGAGCAAGGCAAGCGCGAGCTGGATGCCATCCAAGTAGAACTGGACAGCATTTTACTCAACCTGCCCAACCTGCCGCATGAGTCCGTGCCTGTTGGTGCAGACGAAGATGACAACGTTGAAGTGCGCCGTTGGGGCACACCTAAAGCGTTCGATTTCACTGTTCAGGATCACGTTGCTTTAGGTGAGCAACATGGCTGGCTGGATTTCGAAACGGCGGCAAAGTTATCCGGCGCCCGTTTTGCCTTGCTACGCGGCCCCATCGCGCGCCTGCACCGTGCTCTGGCGCAGTTCATGATCAATCTGCATACCGCCGAGCACGGCTACGAAGAGGCCTACACGCCTTATCTGGTTCAAGCTCCCGCGTTGCAGGGCACCGGCCAACTGCCCAAGTTCGAAGAAGATCTATTTAAGATCAGCCGCGAAGGCGAAGCTGACTTCTACCTGATCCCGACGGCTGAAGTGTCCCTGACCAACATTGTTGCCGGTGAAATCCTTGACGCTAAATTGCTGCCGATCAAATTTGTCGCGCATACACCATGTTTCCGCAGCGAAGCGGGCGCCTCAGGTCGCGATACACGCGGTATGATCCGTCAACACCAGTTCGATAAAGTTGAAATGGTTCAAGTGGTTGAGCCGAGCACCTCTGAGCAAGCGCTCGAAGGCCTTACTGCAAACGCGGAAAAAGTGTTGCAGTTGCTTGAGCTTCCATACCGCGTGCTGTCGCTGTGCACCGGCGATATGGGCTTTAGCGCGATCAAAACCTATGACCTGGAAGTCTGGGTGCCGAGCCAGGATAAATACCGTGAGATATCTTCTTGCTCCAACTGTGGCGACTTCCAGGCGCGGCGCATGCAGGCCCGTTACCGCAATCCGGAAACAGGCAAGCCTGAGCTGGTTCACACGCTCAATGGCTCTGGTCTGGCGGTCGGTCGTACATTGGTTGCAGTGCTTGAGAACTACCAACAAGCCGACGGCAGCATCAAAGTGCCAGAAGTGCTCAAGCCTTACATGGGCGGTATCGACGTCATCGGCTGATTCGTACCGGCTAGCGGTTAACCGCTAGCTGGCTACACCGATTGCGGATGCTGCTCTGGCATCCGCTTTAGATTTGTTGTCTGTAGAGGCCACCATGGATTTTCTGCCTTTGTTCCACAAACTCAAGGACCGCTTGGTTTTGGTCGTTGGCGGTGGTGAAGTCGCTGTGCGTAAAGCGCGTTTGTTGGCTGATGCCGGTGCACGGTTGCGAGTAGTCGCTCCAGATATTCGCGCCGAGCTTAGCGAAATGGTCGAGGCGGGCGGTGGCGAGTTGTTGCTGCGCGGTTATCAGGCAGAAGATCTTGAAGGCATAACCCTGATCATTGCCGCAACGGATGATGAACCGCTCAACGCGCAAATATCGGCCCAAGCTCAAGCACTTGGCATTCCGGTAAATGTGGTGGACGCGCCGGCATTGTGCAGTGTGATATTTCCGGCCATTGTTGACCGCTCGCCCTTGATCGTGGCAATCACCAGTGGCGGCGATGCTCCAGTGTTAGCGCGCCTGATTCGTGCAAAGATCGAAACCTGGATTCCATCGACTTACGGCCAACTGGCCGGTTTGGCGAAAAAATTTCGCGCTCAGGTAAAAAGCCTGTTCCCCAATGTCCAACAGCGTCGAGTGTTTTGGGAAGACGTGTTTCAGGGGCAGGTTGCCGAGAGCGTATTTGCAGGCAAGCTGCATGAAGGCGAGCGCCTGCTTGCCGAGAAGGTCGCTGGAGCAGCGCCGCAAATGCTCGGTGAAGTGTATTTGGTCGGTGCCGGGCCAGGTGATCCGGACTTGCTCACTTTCCGCGCCTTGCGCTTGATGCAGCAAGCTGACGTAGTGCTCTATGATCGCTTGGTCGCACCAGCCATTATCGAGCTGTGTCGGCGCGATGCTGAGCGTATCTATGTTGGCAAGCAGCGCTCTGACCACGCGGTTCCCCAAGAGCAGATAAACCAGCGCTTGGTCGATTTAGCCAAACAGGGCAAACGAGTATTGCGCCTGAAAGGTGGTGATCCGTTTATCTTTGGCCGCGGTGGCGAGGAGATCGAGCAGCTCGCGGCCAATGGCATTCCTTTTCAAGTTGTACCGGGTATCACTGCGGCGAGTGGCTGCGCGGCCTATGCCGGGATTCCATTGACCCATCGTGACCATGCTCAATCCGTGCGCTTCGTCACCGGTCATTTGAAAGATGGTAGTAGCGATCTGCCCTGGACTGAGTTAACCGCTTCGAGCCAGACGCTAGTGTTTTACATGGGTTTGGTCGGTCTGCCGGTGATTTGCCAGCAACTAATCGCCCATGGTCGTGCAGCAAGCACGCCAGCAGCGCTGATCGAGCAGGGCACAACGCAGAATCAGCGGGTCTATACCGGCACTTTAGCTGACTTGCCGCAGTTGGTTGCCGAGCATGCGGTCCGCGCCCCAACGCTGGTTATCGTCGGTGAAGTGGTGCAACTGCGCGAGAAGCTGGCCTGGTTTGAGGGTGCTGAAGTTAAAACTGCTCAGAAGAAAGTCTGAGCAGTACTTCAATCGACTGGTTTTAATCTCCGCCGTAGATACCGTTGCCCCTGAGGCGCGCTCGGTCATGCGGGCGTTGCAGGTCAAGCGCCGGACCTTTGGGGACTATGCCGGTTGGGTTGATGGTGCTGTGGCTGGCGTAGTAATGATGCTTGATATGCTCGAAATCGACCGTTTGCGCAACGTTTTGCCATTGATACAGCTCGCGCAGCCAGTTCGATAGGTTCGGATAATCCTCTATGCGCTTGAAGTTGCACTTAAAGTGCCCGTGGTACACCGAGTCGAAACGAATAATCGTGGTGAATAAACACCAGTCGGCTTCGGTCAAGTATTCGCCCGTCAGATAGCGCTGGTTCTCAAGCAGCGTGTCGAGTGCGCCAAGCTCAGCAAACAGCTGATCGAAGGCTTCTTCGTAAGCGTCTTGAGTGGTGGCAAAGCCCGCGCGATAGACACCGTTGTTCACCGCTGGATAGATGCGCTCATTAAGCACGTCGATTTCGCCTCGCAAAGCTTGCGGGTAGAGGTCGAGCTTGTTGTCGGTCAGGTGGTTGAATGCGCTGTTGAACATGCGAATGATTTCCGCAGATTCGTTACTGACAATTCGTTGCGTTTGCTTGTCCCAAAGTACCGGCACTGTCACTCGGCCGCTGTATTGCGGGTCGTCACGGGTATATCGCTGATGCAGGAACTCAAGGCCGTCGAGCTTATCGCCGCTCGAACCGGTGGCTTTATCAAAGGTCCAGCCGTTTTCACGCATCAACCAACTGACCACGGACACGTCAATCAACGACTCAAGGCCTTTGAGTTGGCGGAATATCAAGGTTCTATGCGCCCAAGGGCAGGCTAAACAGACATACAGGTGATAACGTCCCGCTTCAGCCTTGAAGCCGCTGTCGCCGCTGGCGGTAATCCAATTGCGTCGCTGTGCGCTTTCGCGTTTGAAGTGACCATCACCTTTGGTGTCATACCATTGGTCTTGCCACTTGCCATCGACTAATAAACCCATGATCTGTGTCCTTCGCTGCAAGCAAGACAGAGCACATGTGTGCCTTACTTGCCTTTGTGATTGATGGTCACAGTCTAGCGTGAGTAAATCGATTAAAAGCCGCAAAAAATCTTAGGTTACGATCGGTTGGTTCGATGTGTTTCGGGCTTCCCAATAGGTTTCGGCACGCTCAAAGGCTTGCTCGCGAGTTGCGCCAAGCCCGCGCAAGACCAGGGCCATGGTGCTGATAACCGCCATCTGCGCGTAACTGTCGGCGACTTCACCGCGCCAAAAGTTCACTAGATGTTCAGGTTCAAGGCTTTCTGGTTTGACATGGCGTTGAGCCGATAGGGCGGGCCAGTCCTCATCCCAGTTCTGCCCGTCGACGGTGCCATAAAGATGGCTGGTGGCATCTGGATTGATTTCGATTTCACCGCCTTCACCCTTGATCACGATGGCGCAGTCGCCCAGTAACTGGCTAGCCTCGCGGTGCACGGCTTGATAACCCGGGTGAAAAATACTCTGCAGGCAGCAGCGTGCATTCAAGGGATTAATAATCCGCGTGAGCGAGTGGATGGGCGAGCGCAAGCCAAGGGTGTTGCGCAGGTCGATCATCTTTTGCAGTTGTGGCGACCAATCGCCAAGGGGAATAAAGCCTAGTGAACGCTGCTCGAGTGCATGATCAACTTCAGCCCATGAGCGGCACAGTGGAATGTCGAGCTGGGCCAACAGTTGTTCGCTGTACAAGCGGCCCGCGGTGTGAGCGCCACCACCGTGCATGATGATGCGCACACCATTGGCTGCAAGTGCTTTAGCGGCTAGCAAGTACCAAGGCAGATGACGTTTTTTCCCGGCGTAGCTGGGCCAGTCGATATCTACGGCTATTTGTGGTGCATTGAGGCGTTCACGGACGGCCTGGGCAAAGCCTGCCATCTCTTCAGCGCTTTCTTCTTTGTGCCTGAGCAGCATTAAAAAGGCGCCAAGCTGAGTGTCTTCAACCTTGTCGTCAAGCAGCATGCCCATCGCGTCATAGGCTTCGCTGCGGGTAAGGTTGCGGGCGCCGCGTTTGCCTTTGCCTAGAATGCGCACGAATTGGGCGAAAGGGTGTTCTGCAGGAGTTTGTAAATTCATAAACAATTCGTCGGCTTAGGCAAGCCCGCCAGCTTGGCGGCAAGTTTGGCTGGGGTGCCATTAAATAATCGATTGAGGTGCAGGCTGTTGCCTTTTTCAGGGCCGAGTTTGAGTGCCACGTATTTGATCAGTGGGCGATTGGCCGGCGACAGCTGAAACTCGGCGTAGAACTCACGTAGCAATTTGAGTATCTGCCAGTGCTCATCAGTCAGGGTTAAGGCTTCACGTTGCGCCAAGGCGCTCGCAACCTCCTCAGACCAATCGCTCAGCTCGCATAGGTAACCGTCCTTATCCAAGGCAATGCTGCGGCCTTCAACCGTCAACTCCGTCATACCCAGCTATTGACCTTGGCGAACTTCATGCTGAGGCGAACAAATTCCGGGTAGTCAATAACTTGGGCCCGTGCAGGAGCACTGATCGAGCGCGCCACGACATCTTCTTCAATCGCATACAGCTTGATTGTGTCAGGTATCAATTCAAGTGCTTGCAGTTGTGCGGTATCGGCAAGCAGGGCGTATACAGCATCGCCACAGAGCAGCAGACCATCGGTTTCACCTAGCAGGCGCAAACAGCTGCTGAGGCTGGCATCAGTGAAAGGTGAGTCTGAGAGTACGTGTAAGGTCGACATCAGATTGTAACCACTTGATCGTAGCGCTGAATAAGTGCGCGAAGTTCAGAGTCAGTCAAAACCACGGCTGGCATTGCGATTGAGTCTGGCGACATGCCGCGCTCAGTCAAGCTGCGCGCCGATACGTAGAGCGACTCGACACCAAACATCGGCAGTGCCTGCAAGTTAGCGCTCAGGTCTTTCTGTTGCAGGATCGTGGGTTGCTGTTGCGGTTTGAGTTGCAATGCGCCGTCATCAAGAAACAGCATAGCAATAGGCAGGTCGAAGGCGCCGCCAGCCAAGGCAATATCCAGTACCTCACGGGCACCAGGCCCAGACCAGGGCGCCTGACGATTGATGATCAATAATGACTTCACTTCAGTCGCCCCCAAAGCAGATTAAGCGGTCTGCCACTTGCGCGGCTTCATGGAGCTGGCCCAGTCCGGACAGTTGCCATGGTGCTTGAATCAGCGCCGCTGAGCGTGAGTAACGCTGCGCTTCCTCGTCATTCAGCGCGCCACGGCGCAAAGCAGCTGCAATGCACACCACAGCATCGAGTTGCTGTTGTGTCACGAATTCACGCCACTCTCGCGCTATATCAACTTCATCCTGGCCGCTGATTACTGCACTAGATGCGTTGTATACACCGTCCTGGTAGAAAAACAGCCGAACTATCTCATGGCCTTCTGCAATTACCGCTTGGGCAAAGCGTAAGGCGCGACGAGAGGAGGGTTGATGCGGCGCTGAAAATAATGCGATGGCGAATTTCATAGCAGGGCCAGTCAGTTAAATCTGCACGAATGATAAAGCGTGGCGCGTCAAGATGCTCGCCATAGAAACGAAAAAGCCCGCATAAAAGCGGGCTTTTTGCAAAGGCGAACGAATTAGTCGTCGCTGCCCATGATACCGAAGATCTGCAACAAGCTGATGAATAGGTTGTAGATCGATACATACAGGCTGATGGTTGCCATGATGTAGTTGCGCTCACCTCCATGAATGATGGCGCTGGTTTGGAACAGGATGCAAACAGATGAGAACAGCACGAAACCGGCGCTGATTGCCAGTTGCAGCCCACTAATCTGGAAGAAGAAGCTAGCAACCATCGCGCCGAGCAGGACAAAGAAACCAGCAGTGATGAAGCCACTAAGGAAGCTCATGTCTTTGCGCGTTGTCAGTACATAGGCGGATAAGCCAAAAAACACCAAGGCAGTCATGGCAAATGCCGAGCTGACAACTTCTGCGCCGTTGGCCATGCCCATATAGCGGTTGAGGATTGGACCCAGGGTGTAACCCATGAAACCGGTCAGGGCCAAGGTCGAAACCAAACCCCAAGGCGAGTTACGCAGTTTTGCCGTAAGGAAAAACAGGCCGTAGAAGCCTATCAGTACAACAAAAATGTTTGGATAAGCGACGTTAGCGCGCTGAGCCAGAAAAGCAACCAGACCACTGAAAGCCAGGGTGATTGCCAGCAAACCGTAGGTATTGCGTAATACACGGCTTACTTCCTGTTGCTCGACCTGCGAGCCGTCGATTGCGTAATTTTGCTGTTGCATGGCCTCACTCCTAATAAAAAACCATTGGTTCTATAAGCGATACTGACACCGATATTAGCACTGTGTTGAAAAAAAACGCTTCAGAGAGTTTGACAGCGTGTTTCGTTCGGGTAAGATTGCCGCCCGCAGTCAGGGAGAAGTGCATTAACATGAGTTAATGTGTTGATCTTAAACAGAACTGCATATGCAATACTGGAAGCGTGGCCGAGTGGTTTAAGGCAACGGTCTTGAAAACCGTCGATGGGAAACTGTCCTAGAGTTCGAATCTCTACGCTTCCGCCATCTTTTTGTGAGAGAGCAAGCGCCAACATGGCGCTTGCTCTTTGACAGCGATTCACCACGCTAGTGATAGCGCACACGCTTAATAGGCAGGGCAGCCGCTTAAAACAATCAAATGGACCGCTGTATCATGCGGCAAGTTTAGCGAGGTGTTCCATTGATTCGAGTGCTAGTGGTTGATGATCATGACTTGGTTCGTACCGGAATCAGCAGAATGTTGGCTGATATCGACGGTCTTACAGTAGTCGGTCAAGCTGAAAGTGGTGAAGAGTCAATTATCAAAACCCGCGAACTCAAACCTGACGTCATTCTTATGGACGTCAAGATGCCGGGTATTGGCGGTCTGGAAGCGACGCGCAAGCTGATTCGCAGTAATCCTGACGTCAAGGTGGTTGCCGTTACCGCCTGTGAAGAAGACCCATTTCCAACTCGTTTACTGCAAGCAGGGGCTTCTGGCTACCTGACTAAGGGCGCTGCGCTGGATGAAATGGTTCAGGCCATTCGCATGGTATTTGCCGGACAACGCTATATCAGCCCACAAATTGCTCAGCAGCTTGCGTTGAAGTCGTTTCAGCCACAAAGCAGCAATTCGCCGTTCGATTTGCTTTCAGAGCGCGAAATCCAGGTTGCGTTAATGATTGCCGGCTGCCAGAAAGTGCAGATCATCTCGGACAAGCTGTGCTTGTCGCCGAAGACGGTCAACACCTATCGATATCGCATTTTTGAAAAGTTAGCGATTACCAGCGACGTTGAACTGGCTTTGCTGGCTGTTCGCCACGGCATGGTCGATGCATCCCAGTAGCAATTCCAAAGCGTTTGATTCCAGCGCTTTTCTAGCCACGTGCAGCGGGCGTCCCGGGGTTTACCGGATGTCCGATGCCGATGGCAAGCTGCTTTATGTCGGTAAGGCCAAGAACCTCAAAAAACGGCTGTCAAGCTACTTCCGCAAAACTGGTTTAGCACCTAAAACGGCTGCGCTGGTGTCAAAAATTGCGCAAGTCGAAACCACGATCACCGCCAACGAAACCGAAGCATTGTTGCTCGAGCAGACGCTTATCAAGGAGTGGCGGCCGCCTTACAACATTCTCCTACGTGACGATAAATCCTATCCTTATGTCTTTCTCTCGGACGGCCAGTTTCCGCGCTTAAGCATTCATCGCGGCGCCAAGAAGCTTAAAGGGCGTTACTTTGGCCCGTACCCAAGCGCGGGTGCAATTCGTGAAAGTCTGGGGTTGTTGCAGAAAACCTTTTTGGTGCGCCAGTGCGAGGATAGTTACTTCAAAAACCGTACGCGGCCATGCTTGCAGTATCAAATCAAACGTTGCAAAGGACCTTGTGTCGGCCTGGTTGAGCCTGACGAGTACGCTGAAGATGTACGCCACTCGGTAATGTTTCTTGAAGGGCGCAGCAATGCCCTGACAGATGAGTTGTCATTGGCGATGCAAAAGGCGTCAAGTGAGCTGAATTTTGAGCGTGCAGCAGAGGTGCGCGATCAAATATCGTTGCTACGCCGCGTGCAAGACCAGCAAAGCATGGAAGGCGGTACAGGTGATGTCGATGTGGTCGCTAGCATTGTTACGCCCGGCGGAGCCTGTGTTCATCTGATTACGGTGCGCGGTGGGCGGGTGTTGGGCAGCAAGAACTTCTTCCCGCAGGTCGCCATTGAAGAAGACAGCACGGCAGTGATGTTGGCGTTTCTGTCGCAGTATTACCTGGGCAGTCACGAGCGCGACCTGCCGACCGAGTTGATTGTCAACGTCAACAATGAAGACTATCCGACGTTAATTGCTGCGATCGAAGCGTCTCGCGGGCGCGAACTTGCAATCAGCTATCGCGTGCGTGCGACCCGTGCGCGCTGGCAACAGCTGGCTGTGACCAATGCCGAGCAAGCGTTGAGTGCGCGACTGGCAAATCGTCAGCATGTCGCGGCGCGCTTTGAAGCCTTGGCTGAAGCGCTCAAGCTAGATGAGATTCCACAACGGCTTGAGTGCTTTGACATCAGCCACTCGAGCGGGGAGGCGACAGTTGCCTCGTGCGTGGTGTTTGGTCCCGAGGGTCCGCTCAAGTCGGATTACCGGCGCTACAACATTGAAGGCATTACCGGTGGTGATGACTATGCAGCAATGCATCAGGCGCTGACACGGCGTTTCAGCAAGATCAAAGAGGGTGAGGGCAAGTTGCCTGACGTTCTGTTGGTCGATGGCGGTAAAGGTCAGTTGGCAATGGCTCGCGAAGTGCTAGAGGAACTGGCAGTACCGGAGTTGATCCTCCTTGGTGTGGCCAAAGGCACAACGCGTAAGCCTGGCTTGGAAACCCTGTATCTCAATGATGCTACACATGAATTTACCTTGCCGGGTAACTCGCCAGCGCTGCACCTGATTCAGCAAGTCCGTGACGAATCTCACCGTTTTGCAATCACGGGTCACCGTGCGCGTCGCGGCAAAACCCGACGTACCTCAACATTGGAGGGGGTTGCCGGAGTTGGGCCAAAGCGCCGGCGCGAACTGTTGAATCATTTCGGTGGCCTGCAAGAGTTGTCGCGTGCGAGTATTGAAGAAATCGCTAAATCCCCCGGCATTAGCAAAAAGCTTGCAGAGCTCATTTATGCGGCGTTGCACAGCGAGTAGAATGCTGGCTCACTTTGAACAGTCGTGCTGATGAATATCCCCAATCTGCTTACGGTACTTCGTGTACTGCTAATCCCTGTTTTTGTGTTGTTGTTCTATCTGCCGTTCTCATGGAGTTATTGGGCTGCAAGCCTGGTTTTCACTGTGGCGGCGGTAACTGATTGGCTGGACGGCTACCTGGCGCGCCTGTGGCAGCAGAGCACTCCGTTCGGAGCTTTTCTTGACCCGGTTGCCGATAAGCTAATAGTCGCGGTGGCATTGGTGCTGCTGGTCGCTGAGCACCACAATTTGTGGCTGACTTTGGCCGCGGCAGTGATTATCTGTCGTGAGATTGTCGTCTCCGCGTTGCGCGAGTGGATGGCCGAGATCGGCGCAAGGGCCCATGTGGCAGTGTCAAATTTGGGCAAATGGAAAACGGCTGCGCAAATGGTTGCATTGGTGATTTTACTGGCCAATCCACCGCTGATGACTGCTTGGGTGGCTTTTGGTTATGGCTTGTTAATCGTTGCGGCGATTCTCACATTATGGTCGATGGTGCACTACTTAATGGCCGCATGGCCGCATCTCAGCCCCTCGACCGAAAAGAAATAAACTTTTTTGAATCAAGGGGTTGACGTTGGGCGCGGAACATATAGAATGGCGCCCGTCAACACGACAAGCGGGAATAGCTCAGTTGGTAGAGCACGACCTTGCCAAGGTCGGGGTCGCGAGTTCGAGTCTCGTTTCCCGCTCCAGTTTTTAACGGGCCGTTTATAGCGGCCCGTTTAGTT
>NZ_JBLXAP010000006.1:0-249879 GCF_048265905.1 Pseudomonas sp. | reverse complement strand
TGTGGTCGCTGGCTTTGACATCGGTCTTGCGATCCGCGCGGGTGGTGCGGTGTTCTTCGGCTTTGAATTCGCTGTAGCTGTTGGCCACGACCGTGTCGTTGCGTTCGTTGCCGATACGGATTTTCTGGTCGCGCTCGACGCTTTCGTCCCAATCTTTTTGCGCATGGACGAAGATTTGCTCTTCGCCCTTTTTGTCTTCGATACGCAATTCATTAGAACCACCGCCGCCCGGTGAGCTGAGGCTTTTGAATACGCTGCGGGTTTTGTTGGCGGGCAGTTCGTAAGGCACCGGGTTTTCTTTGTGATGCAAACAGCCGGTAACCAGCGGTTGATCCGGGTCACCTTCAAGGAAGCTGACCACCACTTCCATGCCAATGCGCGGGATGACGATGGCGCCGTAGTTATTGCCCGCCCAGCTTGAAGATACGCGTAACCAACAACTGCTTTTGTCCGTGCCGAAATCGGCGCGATCCCAAAAGAATTCAACCTTCACCCGGCCGTATTGGTCGCAGTAGATTTCCTCACCCACCGGGCCGGTGACGACGGCGCTCTGGCTGCCGAGAATACGCGGCTTGGGGTGCTGCAAGCTGGGCCGGAAAGGCACAGTCCAGGGCGTGGCTTTAAAGCGATTGCGATAGCCTTGCTGGAAGCCATCAGCGGCTTTGCTGTCGCTGGTTACGGACTCTTCCAGCACTTGCGGCTGCTTGCCTTCGTGCTGGATTTCAGTCAGCAGCCAAAGGTCGTTCCACGCTGCGCGCGGGTGATCGGTAAACGCCAGAAAGTGACCGCTGGCCAGCAGGCTTTGGTCACCTTCGCCTTCGGCCAGTTGATAGTCGTAACGGTGACGCTCCAGCGCTCGCTGGCTGAGATGCTTGCCGCGCTCGCGGTCAACAAAACGTCCCGGATAGTCGTAGTCTTCAAGGTCGGGCTTGAACTCGCTTTTGACTGCCGCTTCCAAGGTCATACGCGGCTTTTCGAAGTCGTAATCGCGGCGGGTCACCCGACTGGTGCGGGTTTCCACGCGCACGCCAAAACGCTTGATCACTGGTTTGTCGGCGACCAGGCCACTGTCTTGCTGGTAAGCGGTGGGTTCCAGTTTTGGAAAGGGTGTCAGGTCATCGCCAAACACCAGTATGTGGCCTTGAGCGCTGTGCTGAAAGTGGTAGTGAATACCTTCTTCCTCGCACAAGCGCTGAACAAAGTGCAGGTCGGACTCGTCGTACTGCACGCAATACTCGCGCTCGGGGTAAATCGAGCCGAGTTGAAATTGGTAGGCATCGGCCTGAATGCCGTGCTCTTCAAGCACTTGGCTAATGATCTGAGCCACGCTTAGGTTTTGAAAAATGCGCTGATTAACCCGCTGCGACAGGTAATAAAGCTGGGGGCGCAAGCTGATGTGATAACGGGTCAGACGCTTGCCGGATTCGCCTTGGGCAATGCGGTAAATCTGCCCGTGAATACCATTGCCAGCCTGGGATAGCGCAAGAAATGCGCTCTGATGCAGAAAGCTTTCGAGGTCGAGGTCTGGGCGCTCGCTGACCAGTTCTAACTCAAATTCGTAAGGCTGGCTGATCGCCTCGCGGCCGGTGAATTCGAGCACCTGTAAATCGTGGCTTAGGCCGTCAATATTCAGGCTGAAGTGGGTTTGGTTAGCGGGGGCGAACATCCTTTGTTCCTCTATTCAGAAATAAGTTCGGCCAGTAAATCTGGCCGAACCTTTTACACAATCGTTTAATCCGTGATTAAGCGATTGGGGTACGCCAGTCATCCGAACCGGAAGTGCCAGACACTTCGTGAGTCCAAACGATTTTACGGTAGGTCAGGTACACGTCTTCCAGATGGGTGAAGTGCGACATGTTAGGGTCTTGGCAGTTCGGCATGTGCGACTGCACGTCAACAACAACAGCATCTTCCAGCTCGATGGTGAAGTAGTGCTCTTGAGTACCAGTCGAAGAGGTGCGGTACCACTCCAGACGGCACTTGCTCAGGCGCTCACCCGAGGTCAAGGCATTGAAAATCAATGGCGAGGCTTTGTCGAAAACCTTGGTGATCATCAGCGGCTTGTGTACGCGCTGACCAGTAGGCTGGCCCGACTGTGGATCACGTGGGATGATAACTTGGTGCTTATAGCCTTGAACCAGGATCTGGTCTTCGTGACCTTCTTGGAAGATGTTGCCGACCGAGTCTTCGGTGAAAGTGCCGGCAGTGATTAAACCTTGTTTAGTGCCTTCGAGTGTCAAATACGCAGGTGTTGGCATGAGAGCTCTTCCTTGCTGAGTGATAAGTAGATCAACATTGATCCGTCCACATATACCTAGCCGGTTTCATGCCAACAAAATAAAAAATAAATAAAATCAGTTAGTTGTAGTTTTATGCTTTTAAAGCCAATGATTTAAAAGACAAAAACCGCAAAAAACTGCGCAACTTTTTGCGCACCGCTGTGCAAGAAGTTGCGCATATAGCTGCAGCCTAATGGCTACGCTTGCTATAGACCTTTAAGAGGTACTTTTTGGGCAAATCGATGCGCAATAAGTTGCGCAATGTCTGTCGAGCAAATACCGCACTTAGACAAGCCCCCCCGAAGCCATTCGATTCAAATAAATCTCAGCCCTGAGCCCCCTACCCTAGAACTTGAGTCATGCCACTTCAGTGCTCTCGTAGTAATTCCCCCAAAGTCGTTTCCTTCAAGTCAGTGTGACCAAACCATAAAGTGGACAATGGGGTTACGTGGACTGGAAACATCGCACCTACTGCATTAGTCGAATCGACAACATAAAGCCGAAGCGCATGGGCTTCAAAGATCGTCTGGTAAGCCATGGCATGCGCTCAATGGCCAGCACCATCCTCAACGAGGAGGGTTTCGATCCAGAACTGATCGAGGTAGCACTTGCACACGTTGACAAGGACAAAGTGCGAAGTGCTTAGATGCAGGTGCCGTCGGCGTTGAAGGTGTAGCCGGTTGGCAGCACCATTCCCACAACCGATTTTTTGCAGCCGAGCTTTTCAAGTTTGACCATCATTCGTGGTAGTACAGCTTCGGTCGAACAAGTGCCAAGCGTGATGAGAATTTCATCTTTGAAATAGCGCAGAAATTGCAGTAGAGGCATTCCTGACCAGCGGGCAACTGTGCCCAGCACTATCACAATGAAAACCAAAGTCGTGAGATAGAGCGCTATCAGCAACTGGCCGAGCGAGAGCAAAGTACCAATCCCGTATTTACCGATAGTGAACGCCATACCCGCGCCAGCACCAATCGGCGCCAGACGCATCACCATTGCCACAATCTTGAACAGCCCTTGCAGGAACAAATCGATGGTGTTGATCAAAGGCTTGCTGGTCTCACCCATTTGGACCAGAGCAACCCCCATCAAGACTGACAGCAGAATCACCTGAAGCATGACGCCATTCGAGAACGCACCCACGAATGTGTGCGGGATGATATTGAGGAAGAAATCAACAGCGCCACCCTGCTCACTTGCGACTTGGGTGTATTTGCTAACAGCACTGCCATCAAGGCTGCCAACGTTGATATTCATGCCAACACCCGGTTTGACGATGTTGACCACGACAAGGCCGATAACCAGGGCGATTGTTGAAAGAACTTCAAAGTAAATCAGCGCTTTTACGCCAATCCGGCCGACTTCTTTGATACTGCCCATCTTGGCAATACCCACAACTACCGTACCGAAAATAATGGGTGCCAAAAGCATTTTAATTAGCTTGATGAAACCATCAGCGAATGGTTGTAGCTTGGCTCCGAAGTCAGGCTCGAAGTAACCAATTGCTGCACCAATAACGATGCCGATAAGCACTTGCACGTATAGCTGGCCGTACCAGCGGGGCTTGGAAATTTCCACGAATACACCTCATTTTATTTTTGTGATGGGCATGTGGCATGGCGTCAAAAGGTAACGCCCGGGGGCTGCGGCCTCCTTCGAGAAGACCGCAAATAGAAGGTGATCAGCCTTCGCCCAGCTCACGCATGACTGCGTACAAGGCAGACTTGGCTTCGAAGCCCACGCCCGGGATATCAGGCAGACCAACATAGCTATTTTCTACGCGGATACCGTCAGCAAAGCCGCCGAAAGGCTGGAATACATCCGGGTACGACTCGTTGCCACCCAGGTGCAAACCTGCTGCGATGTTCAGGGACATCTGATGACCACCGTGCGGGACTACGCGACGCGAAGACCAACCCATTTCTTCCATCACCTTCAATGTGCGCATGTACTCCACAAGTCCGTAAGACAATGCACAGTCGAACTGCAGGTAATCGCGATCGGGACGCATACCACCGTGGCGCAGCAAGTTGCGGGCATCCTGATGAGAGAACAGGTTCTCGCCGGTAGCCATCGGCAGCTCATAGTGATTTGCCAGTTCAGCCTGCAGCGCGTAGTCCAGTGGATCGCCAATCTCTTCGTACCAGAACAGGTTGTACTTTTTGATGGCTTCGGCGTAGGCAATTCCTGTCTGCAGGTCGAAACGGCCGTTGGCATCTACTGCGAGGCGACGACCGTCCCCAACCACTTCAAGTACCGCTTCGATGCGGCGGATATCTTCATCCAGCGGCACTGCACCAATTTTCATTTTGACGACGTCGTAACCACGATCCAGATAGCTCTGCATTTCTGCCTTGAGCTTGGATTGGTCTTTGCCGGGGTAGTAATAGCCGCCCGCTGCGTAGACCCAAACCTTGTCATCTGCAACGCCGTTACGATAACGGTCAGCCAATAGACGGTAGAGGGGCTTGCCTTCAATCTTGGCCACTGCATCCCATACAGCCATGTCGATGGTGCCAACTGCGACTGAGCGCTCGCCATGCCCACCTGGTTTTTCGTTGGTCATCAGGGTTTTCCAGATGGCGAACGGATCCAGGTTGTTGTTCTCATGATCGATGAGACTTTCCGGATCAGCTTCGGCTATACGCGCCAGGAAGCGATCACGCATGAGTGCGCCTTGACCATAGCGACCATTGGAGTTGAAACCATAACCAATGACCGGTTTGCCATCGCGGATCACATCGGTGATAACAGCGACAACTGAACAGGTCATTTTGGAGAAATCGATGTAGGCGTTAGCAATTGGCGAGGCAATGGAAACTGTTTTTTCACGGATGTCTACGATACGCATGACGGGCTCCTCTTGTTGTAGATAGCCCAACATTATTCTTTGCGATGAAGCCCGCCCAATGCTATTAATGCCCCACCCTATGCAAAAGAGGCATACCCCTTGGAGCTCGTCTGGCTGGAAGACTTATCAGCGCTTGCGGAGTACGGCAGCTTTGTTCGCGCGGCTGAAGCACGGCATGTTACTCAGCCCGCATTTAGCCGTAGAGTGCGCGCCCTGGAGAATTGGATGGGGGTACAGCTGTTCATTCGCACTCATCAAGGTGCGACGCTGACCGAAGCGGGAAGGCAAATTTTGCCAAGCGCTCAGGAGGCGGCCAGACGCTTGTATCGGATGCGTACTGAAGCCCAGGAAGTAGCGGGCATGGCAGCTAAAACACTGAACTTTGCGGCGACACACTCCCTGTCGTTTACATTTTTCCCACGCTGGCTCAGGAACACCGAAAACGGAGCGCCAATCGAGGCGGTACAACTGCATTCAGGCAGCATGGCTGTGTGTGAGCAAATGCTGATACACGGCCAGATTCAGTTTATGCTTTCTCATCGCCACCCCGATGTTCCGCCATTACTAGCACCTGATCAGTTCACCAGCAAGAAGGTGGGTGAAGATGTGCTTGTTCCGCTGGCGTGCGCCTCCGCCAACTTCGGCACATCAGCAGCGGCTTTGCCATATCTTGCTTACACCCATGAGTCCGGACTGGGCCGCATCGTTGCTCACAGACTGCATGGCAAAGCCGATTACCTTCACCTAAAACCCCTGTTTAGCAGCCACCTAGCAGCGGTGCTGATGTCCATGGCGTTGGAGGGTAAAGGTGTGGCGTGGTTACCCAAAAGTCTCACAGAACAGGAGGTGGCAGATGGACGATTAGTCAGGGCGCTCGACGATAGTTGGGATATCCCGCTAGAGATTCACCTGACGCGCCCTATCGCCCCACTTAGCCCCTCTGCCGAAGAGTTCTGGACTCGGCTCGGAGGACAAACAGTATCCGCATAATGCTGTGTTCTCATCTAATGCCAATGGGCGAAGACCTCTCGCAAGCACGCTCTGCATCTTCAGTCATAGCTCGGCCTGCTCGCTCCAAGCCTTCAAGCAGACCGGTGTTCAGAAGCGCCGAGTGCTCACTAATTCATCAAGCACCCTCGTGGTGATGCGAAACGGTATCGACATATGATCTTCACCATTCTCGATCTCAAAGTCGCTGCGCAATCCATACTGCGAAAGATCTTCCAACCGCAGTTGCAGAGAACGCGCATCTTGAATCGCTTGTGGCAAATCACGTTCGGCCATTATTAGTTTCAAACTGCTGTGGGTTAGATCCAGCTTTCCGGCATGCGCCTGCTTGGTAAATGCGCGCTCATGCTCAAGCAAATAACGGTCACGCCACCACAGGCTCGGGCTCACTGCCACTATGTGCTGGAACAGCGCTGGCCTAGTGAATAATGTGTAGATACCAAACATTCCGCCAAAAGAATGTCCAACCAGGCTGCGCTGGTCTTGATCGACTTTGAAACGCTCGGAGACCCTTGGCATCAAACGCTTCTCGATGAAATCAAGAAATAGGTCTTGGCCGCCTTGTGCTGGAGTATTGCGCTCCTTGGGTTGCTGTGGCGAAAGATCGAAGGCACGCCGTTCAAAATCCAGCGGCGTTTCGCTTGGGTAGCCAATGGCGACCACAATCGACCTCTGCAGACGTTTTTGAGCACGCTTGGCCGCATGGAACGCGGGAAAGTACGCATTGCCATCCAATAGATAGATCACCGGATAACCACCGGTATACGGCACCTCGCCTTCAGGCAAGCTAATCATGATGCGGTATTCGCGCCCTTCGGAACTCTTCATCAACCACTGCTCGGTACCATCTAGAGCGACGGGCTCAGCTTGGGCCGTCCCGAGCAACAGTGCTCCCAGTGTCAGTGCTGCCGCGCGTAGCCAGTTCAAAGCGATCACCAGCTATAGCTCAAGCTGGTAACCACACTGCGGCCCTCGCCCCGGTAGCAATAACCGTCTTGGCAGTTAATGTATTGCTTATCCGTCAGGTTGCGGGCGTTCAAGGCCAGACGTACACCGTCCATGCTGGCACTGAAGTCGTAGTGCACGCCAGCATCGAACAGTGTGTAGTCATCGTTCTTTATTGTGTTCATATCGTCGCCATATGCGCTGCCGGTGTAACGGGCACCAGCACCGAAGCCCAAGCCGAACCCCAGCTTGTAATCCAACCACAGCGAGGCCAGATGGCGCGGCACATCTTTCGGGTCCTTGCCCTTGTTGCCGTCGTTGCTCTTGGTCACCTCTGGGTCGTTGTAGCTGTAGCTGGCGGTCATGTGCAGGCGCTCACTGAGGTCCGCCACAGCCTCTAACTCCAAGCCGCGCGACACCTGTTCCCCGGTTTGCACGCTGTTAAGCGGGTCATACGGATCACGGGTGGTCACGTTTTCTTGGGTCAAGTGATAGAGCGAGGCGGTATACATCGCGCTGCTGCCGGGCGGCTGGAACTTGAGACCAACTTCGTATTGCTTACCCTCAGTTGGTTTGAAGGCAGCGCCGCTGGAGTTGGTACCACTTTGCGGAAGGAAGGACTCAGCGTAACTGGCGTAAGGCGCCAAACCGTTGTCAAACAGGTACAGCGCACCAAACTGGTAAGTGGTCGCGGAGTCGCTAGTTTTACTATTGGAGTTGCTCAAGTTATCGTTATTGCGGGCGTGTGCCCAATCACGACGCAACCCGGCAGACAGGCGCCAGCGGTCGAGCTCGATCTGGTCCTGCAGGTACAGGCCGCTGCGTTGGCTCATGCTGTCCTGATCGGCCAGGGCGTCGGTCGGTTTGTTTACCGGTTGGTGGTAATCCGGTGCGTTCATATCGATGGACGGCGCAGGCCCACTGGCATACAGCACTGAGCTGTCGAACCAAGCGTAATCCCAACCGGTCAGCAGGGTGTGTTGTAGATCGCCTGTGGCGAAGCGGCTGACCAGCCGTGTGTCTGTGGTTACTGAGTCCATGTCCTCATACACACCAACCGCATAACGATCCATCACACCGTTATTAATCGTGCCGTCAGGCTGCAGATACTGGTTAGTAGTATCCAATTGGCCGTAGCGCAGATTTTGTTGCAGGCTGAAGGTGTCATTGAAGGCGTGTTCAAACTCATAGCCGAAGGTCCATTGACGCTGCTCAAGCTTGTCGAAGTATTCGTCGCCCTGCCAAAAGTCCGTGAGGTGGTCACCGTTCTGGTAGAGCATCGGCGAAGCCGCCGTTTCACGCTCCTGATACTGGGCCAGTAGAGTCAGGCTAGTGTCGGGGTCGATCTTCCAGCTCAGCGAAGGCGCCAACATGCGCACATCATTGTTCAGTTGCTCGATGTAAGTCTCTGCGTCGCGGTACACGCCTACGGTGCGGAACAACACATCGCCCTCTTCATCCAACTGGCCACCGATATCGAACTGGCCCTGCCGGTGCTCGTCATTGCCTGCCTGTATCTCGACTTGGTTCTTCGCCAGCAGGCTTGGACGCTTGCTCACCCGGTTGACCATGCCGCCAGGGCTTATCTGCCCGTAGAGCACAGAAGCCGGGCCTTTGAGTACTTCGATGCGCTCCAGCGCATAAGCCTCGGTGCCGTAGATTGACAACCAGCCGTTATAGGGCTGGCGCAGGCCGTCAAGGAAGTCGGAGGACATCGTTGTATCGAAACCGCGCACACTGATCGTGTCGAAACGCGGATCCAACCCAGAACTACCAGTCCGTACACCCGCGCTGTACGCCACAGCGTCCTCTACCCGATTAACCTTGCGGTCGGCAATTTGCTCGGAGGTCACTACGCTAATGCTCTGCGCGGTCTCTAAAATTGGCCTGTCGGTCTTAGTTGCAGTACTGGCATTGCTCGCGTAATAGCCCGAAACCGGAGCGAAGGCACTCTGCGTGCTAGCACCATAAGTGATGGTTGGCTCGAGTTGATAACTCGCGTCAGTCGAGCCCTTAACAACCACATACCCGGACAGCGTTTTCTGCGCGACCAATCCGCTGCCACCCAGCAACTCCGCCAACCCGTTTTCTAAGGACTCTCCGCCGGATAAACCCGGACTAACGAGCCCGCGCACCACATCAGGAGAGTACGACAGCGTAATCCCCGCTCGGTCGGCGAACAGGTTAAGTGCCTGTTCTAGCGGCCCGGCAGGAATGCTTGGAGAAACGGAAGACGAAGACCCTGAAGCCGCCTGAACCGACAGGCTTGCCGTGCCCCCCATCAAGGCCAGCGCGATGCAAATCGCGCCTGGCAACGTAAAGAGCTGAGGTTGAAACGGCAAGGGTCTGGCAGAACGCATGGCGATATCCATTAAGTGAGTGTTCTGCTCTAACCGGATGAAACAGAAAAGTCCGACAAATTTTTAAACAGTCGCAACCATGCGCACCCACCAACGCGTACGTTCAACGATTTTCACCGGTAACAGGTGAGTGATGTTGCGCAGCATTTCTGCGGGTTTATCTAAGCGAAAAACCCCAGAAAGACGCAGACTGGCAACATCACTATTGCAGCCGAGCCAGCCCGGACGATAGCGGCCGGCTTCAGCCAAGAAGGCATCTAAGCGCATATCGTTGACTATCAGCAGGCCGCGCACCCAGGCAAACGGATCAAGCGGGCTGTTAGCCAGCGGCGTTATGTTCTCAGCCGACACGCTCACCCCTTCCCCTGCTTGAAGCTGATGCTGCCCAACCCTAGAGGTGATGAGTACCTGGCCACTCTGCACACGGATTTCGCTGTAGCCGTCGCGCTCGCGCATCAGCACCCGCGCCTGCCGTGCGCTGCACTGGGCGAACCGGCAGCGTGCTTGCCATTGCGTGCCATCAACCAGCACTTCACCGGCACGCAGCACTAACTCGCTCCCTTGCACGTCTACCGAGCTGTCGGTATTGAGCAGCACGTCGGTATCAGCGCCCAAGGTTAACCGTCGACTCTCACCAATGGCCGTAGCAAAGTCAGCAGTCCAGGTGTCAGGACGCTTGGTGATCAGCAGCGCTGAACCGCCTACTGCGAGACCTAGCCCAAAAAGCTTCAGTGTACGACGCCGACTAATATCTGTTTCCGCGCGGTGCAATATGGGAATGCTATGCGCTGATTCGGGCAAGTGATTGGCTTGGAACAACCCACTCATACGCTGCAAACGTTGCCAGACAATTTGATGCTGTGCGTCTTGGCGCAGCCATTCGTGCAGTTGTTGCTGCAACTCGGCATTACCGGCATTGGCCCGCAAGCGCATCTGCCATTCCACGGCCTCACGCACAATGTCCTGTGAATGCTGCTCGTTGAGCTTGCTCACTGCATATCCTCGACATAGAGGTGATAACAGTGCACCAGCGCGCTCGCGACATGGCGCTCCACGGTGCGACTGGAAACACCCAACTCCAGCGCAACTTGTTGATAATTCAAACCGCCGAGTTGGTACAAAAGAAATGCTTCGCGGACAGCGGGTTTCAGGCCGTCGAGCAATTGCGAGATGCGCTCCAAACACTGAAGAGCTTCGTAGCGAACCTCTGGTGAGGGGTGGCTAGGGGTCGGCAACTGCGCTATTGCATCGAGATAGGAACGCTCCAACACATCACGACGCCAATGATCAATCATCAAGCCGCGGGCAATACGCGCCAACAAGGCACGAGGCGCGCTATCACTGACAGGCTGCTGGCGCAGTAGCAAACGCACAAAGGTATCTTGGGCAATATCTGCAGCCTGATGAGAGCAACCAACCGAGCGTCGTAACCAACTGTGAAGCCAGCCATGATGCGTGCAGTACAGGACCTCGATAGGGATAGTTGAGTCCGTCTCAGATTGAGACATGGCACACTCCGGGCCGATAAGGGAACGAGTCCATGAGTGAGCATGGCGAATACGCGCACATTATTCGATAATACTTCTCATTACAATTACTACTAGCAATACCCTTATAAGATATTTGCCTCACGCTTGATTTTCCAGCGGCCAGATAACTCAAACCGGGGCAACACATCAATATCTCCAGACACAGGGGTCATCGCCTGCATCGGATTCGCTACGAGGTATCTCTGGTGAGCTGCTGCGATTGGAGGCGTCAGCACCACAAAGTTCCACTCGACGTTTCGCGAGGAGCACGTTTCGATCAATCGTTTATGGCGATTAGCGCAGCAGTCGACGCCCTTGATGTGCCTTGAATATATGCTATTCGGACAGCGAGAACTCGATACGGGGCTAGCTAGGCACGACTGCAAAAAATCTCAGACCTATATCACTTCAATAAACCTAACCACATGGAGCGATAAACATGTCACTACCGGTTTTTTATCCGCAGCATAACCGGCTGCATCAGCGGATACCTGCCCAGCTTCAAACCATCAATTATTTATTAGGGTTCTATCCCCACATTACTCCTGGCAAACAGCTTCCAGATTCACTCCGTCAGGGGCCAATACATAGGCTGCGTAATACTTCGAGTGGTAGTGGGACCTGATGCCCGGTGCCCCGTTATCCTGTCCGCCAGCGGCCATGGCTGCTGCATGGAATGCGTCGACCGCCTCGTGACTCTGCGCGATCAGTGCGATGTGTGCTCCGTGGCTGGGAACCGGCGCAGCATGCAGCCAGAGGAATGGTTTTCCTGCAAAGCCAAAACCAAGACGGCGAGGTTTGTCCCCCGGGGGATCGGTTTCAATGCTCATCATCAAGGTGATCCCCAACGGCTTGAGCGCCTGCTCGTAGAAGGCGCGCGCATGCACAATGTCCGAAACACCGATGCCCAGATGATCGATTGTCGATCCTGCAAATTCACTCATTGGGTAACTCCATCAGACGCCGTGACTCGGTACATCAGCAGCGAGCGATGCTGCCAACGGCACGGCGTGGTCATTTTTTGTGGCTCAAAAGGAGATCAAGGAGTCGCTCAGACTTGGGAAGCACCGCCGTCGGCGAACAGCTCGGTGCCGTTAATGTAGCTCGACGCATCGCTCGCCAGAAAGAGCGCGGTCTGACCAATCTCATGTGCCTCGCCGATCCGACCGAGCGTGCTCTTTTCGCTGAGCGCATTGATCACCTGCTGCGCGTTCTCGCCAAGCACATTGCGCAAAGACTCTGTGTTTACCGGACCGGGGCTGAGCAGGTTGATGCGCACACCAGACCCTCTGATATCCAGAATCCAACTGCGCACCAACGCTCTTAGCGCGGCCTTGGTGGCGCCGTAGACGCTCAAGCCGGGGCCGGGGTTGATCGATGCGGTCGAGCCGATGATGACAACACTGCCGCCCTCGCCCATCAACGACAACGCGCCTTGTACTGTGAAGGTCGTGCCCTTGACGTTGGTCGCGAAGGCCCGGTCAAAACCGGCTTCGGTGATTGCTCCCAAGGGCTCGATCTCACCCATTCCGGCGTTAGCGATCAGCACATCGATACGGCCATGAACCGCACTTATATGGCTGAACAACTCGGCAAGTTCGGCAGGGCTCGAAATGTCGGCGCACACAGCGGTAACGTTCCCGCCCAGACGACTCACGGCTTCGTCGAGCTGGGGTTGGCGTCGTCCGGTAATAATCAGATCGGCGCCCTGACTGGCAAACGCTTCGGCGATTGCGAAGCCGAGACCTGAAGAGCCACCGGTGACCAGAACGACCTTGTTTTTGAACAGCATGGGAAATACCTTAATGAGTAGTTATGTAGCGAACACTATATAAACTCTCGAGCACTGACAAGATATTTAGTGACTACTATATAATTTAGCTATCGAATCGCGATTGCTCTTGGTTGTAGCGATCGCTACAGTCGTTGTATTGAACTTGCGAGATAGCCATGAACGACAAACCCCGCCAGCGCCGACCCGCCTTCGACCGAGAGCAAGGCATAGCCATCGCCCAGGCACTGTTTCATCAACACGGTTTCGACGCGGTCAGTCTGTCCGACTTGACCGAGGCCATGAACATCAAGCCACCGAGTTTCTACGCCGCCTACGGCAGCAAAGCCGAGTTGTTCAAGCGGGCCATGCATCGCTATGCCGATGAAAACGCTCTGCCTATGGACAAACTGCTGGCGCCGGATCGCCCACCCGCAGAAGCGTTGAGCGCACTACTGGTTGCCGCTGCGAAGCAGTACGGACGAGATAGCGCCTTGCGTGGCTGCCTGATTACCGAGGGCATGCGTGCGGACGATCCGGTGGCTCGAAACATGGCTGAGAATCTGGCTGATGCTGGAATCCAGGCGATCCGCAGTTACCTTGATCAAGCCCATCCAGACACCGCGCAGACGCTGACTGACTACTTGCTCATCACCCTTCGTGGGCTTTCAGCTGCGGCGTGCAGCGGCCTGTCCAGTGAGCGCTTGGTGGAAGTTGCACAAACTGCTGGCAGACTGCTTGCCCTCGAGCTAGAGGCAAGCGACGGTGCTGCGACTTCCTGAGCAACCCGGCATGGCCGCTACCACCGATAGGCGATGAGGTTTCTCGATACTCAGCTACATGAGGCCGCCATGCTGGCCCCCATGATCGATCGTGAGATTCTGTTTCGCGTATTGCAGGGACCTCCGGGCGGGATGCGGCGAGATTCAAATGCCGCCCACCACCGAGAACCTCGCAATGAAAATCAACGCCGCTTATTGAGAAACACCCAATGCCTAGAGATCGGTAATTATCGTCCCCGGAATACTTTCAGCGAAGCCGCCACCGAAGACCCTTGCAGGTGTTTCAAACCCCGGACGTCGGTCGCCAGCCAGAACACGGCGCGCCGCCTCGATAGCTGCCAACGGCGTGTAGGAATAGCCGTTCACCGTCTCGATCACAGCGCGAGCCACGCTGCCATTTTCAGCCGTTACTTCGACCACCGCGCGAGCGCGATGCGCCTCACGCTCCTGCGCACTTGGGCCATCGGGCAGTGCCGACAGATCACCTTGAGGAAACGCTTCACCTGAAATATGCACGAACATCGCAATATTCGGTATGCCTGTTGAATGCCAACCGGTCACCAAGTCGCCAAACGACAATGGCGCGCACAGAACCGGACCGTCACCGAAGTCAAAGTGGCGTGGCTGCGCATCCGGGGTCGATGTGAGCTGTCCATCAATCCGCGCCAGCAGACCTGCACCGATAATCTCGCTGACACTCATCGCCGATCCACGCGACATGGACCCTGGCACCTGAAGCGCAATGCTCAAGGCCACTGGACTCACTACGCGCCGGGCTACGTGCGCCGCCAAGCTGTCGGTGGGAACCACATCCCAACCAACGCCCGGCAACAGCATCACGTTTGACGCCGCAGCTTCCACGCCCAACCGCTCGGCCAGCCGGTAGACATTGATCTCAGCGGTGATGTCCAGGTAATCGACATTGGCCGCAATACACGCACTCATCAAGGCAGGCGCTGTGTGCGCAAACGGGCCTGCGAAGTTCAGCAATACGCTAATGCCAGACAACGAGCGCGCAGCGTCCGGCCCTGCATCGAAGACACGATAGAGAACGCCCAGTTGCCCAGCGAGATCTGCCAGACGCTGGCGATTGCGACCGGCTATTTCGAAAGGCAGGCCGAGTTCCTTCGCCCGCTCCGCAGCCATGCGGCCGGTATAACCCGTGGCGCCGTAGATCAGAAGTATGCTCATTGGGCGTGCTGCCAGTTCTTGTAGACGAATTCCAAACTATACCCGTCTGGGTCCAACACATTGGCGGCATAGTAGTTTGGGTCATAGTGCAAACGTGCTGCCGGCGCGCCATTGTCGATGGCGCCGTGGGCCATCGCAGCTGCATAGGCGGCCTCTACTTCAGCCTTGTTCCGAGCGACAAATCCTACGTGTACGGCTTGCCCTTCAACTACGCCGTGGCGCAACCAGAAGAACACCCTACCGTTGGCGCCGAAACCCTTTAGATCAGAATGGCCTGGCGGGCCGTCCTTGCCGTCGTAGTCCAACCGTGCGGTGATGCCCAGCGGCGCAAGCGCCGCCTCGTAGAAACGTATAGAACGCTGTATGTCGCTTACGGACAGAAAAATATGATCCAGCATGGTAATGCCCTCGTTTTTTCAGATGATGTAGCCGCCTGCGACCTCAATACTCTGCGCATTGATCCAGGCGCCCTCTTGCGACAGCAACATGGCAATAATCTGCGCCACGTCTTCGGGCTCGCCCACTCGGCCCAGCGCCGTTTGCCCAGCCAGCAAGGCTTCGAACTCATCATTGAGACCGCCACCTAACTCAGTGCGAATCGCGCCAGGTGATACCGCATTGGCCCGTATGCGCCGATCACCAAACTCCTTGGCCATATAACGGGTGAGCACCTCAAGGCCACCTTTGAAGGCTGCATAAGGCGCAACCCCAGCAGTGGCCACGCGCGTGGTGGCGCTGGTGAGATTGACGATACCGGCATGCTCTTCCAACAGTGGAAGCAAGGCCTGGGTCAGAAAGAAAGGGCCTTTGAGATGGACATTGAAAAGACCATCGAACTGCGCCTCGCTGACCGCCTCAAGTGGGCTGAATAAACCGTAGCCTGCGTTATTCACCAAGCCTGCGAGCGTGCTTGTGCCCCAGACACCCTGCAGGGTCGTGACCACCGTCGTGCGGAAAGCCTCGAAGCTGGCGACATCGGCAACGTCAAGTTTGAGCGCGACCGCTTTGCCGCCTGCTTGCTCGATGCGGTGCACCACCCGTTCGGCGGCGTCAGGGTGATTGTTGTAGGTGAGGATTACCCCCATGCCGCGCCGGGCAGCGTGCTCTGCTGCGCTGGCGCCGATGCCACGACTCCCACCGGTAATAACGATAACGGCCATGCCCCTTCTCCACTGTCGATTGAATGAGCCTCCACAGTAAATGGCGCTGTCGTGGCTGGCGCAGCCGTTCCTACTCAAAACCTGCCCGTTTCTGCTTTTTGCTTGCGCTGGGCATCACAATCCCGTCAGCATGCCAGCCATGAACAGCCAACTGAATGAACTTCGCGCTTTAACAGCCGGAGCCGAAAACCGCCGCACAGAGACAGGGATTCCACGCATCGCCATGGTTCAGGGCAAGATCCCTGAGCACATGCTCGCTGCGGTCTACGACCCGATGATCAACCTGATCCTGCAAGGCAGCAAAACGATGACCGTGGGCGACCGCACGCTGCGGTATGACCCGGCGACTTATTTCGTCATGTCCATCGAATTACCAGCAGTGGGCTCGGTACATCCGAGTTCCGCAGGCGAGCCCTATCTGGCTGTCAGCCTGACGCTTGACCCCGTCGTGTTATCCACGCTGCTGGCGGACCTGCCCAAACCTACCGAGCGTCACGATAATGACCCTGGCTTTTCGGTAGCGCCCGTCACGCCTGAATTGATGGACGCCTGGGTTCGAATGTTGCGGTTGATGGGCAATCCTGAAGCCATTGCGGCTCTAGCTCCCGCTTACGAGCGCGAGATATTGTTCCGTGTATTGCAAGGCCCGCACGGCTGGATGCTCCGAGAGATAGCAGCGCCAGACACGGCGATGGCTAGGGTAAATCAGGCCATTCAGTGGATTCGTCAAGACTTCGCCGAAACCATCAGGGTCGAGAATCTGGCTCAAAAAGCGGCCATGAGCGTCTCGGCCTTTCACCGCCACTTCAAGGCGGTCACCACCTTGAGCCCCTTGCAGTATCAGAAGCGGGTTCGCTTGCTCCAGGCACGAATGCTCATGGTCGCCAGCGGCAAAAGCGTCACCGCAGCCGCTTTCGAGGTGGGCTATGAAAGCGCGACACAATTCAGTCGTGACTATGCGCGGGTGTTTGGATTGCCTCCAGCGAGGGATGCGGGAAGAATCTTGCAAGCAACGAGAAGCTAGCAGAACGAACGTACCCCAGGCCGGCGAGCAGCTCCATGACTTAGCGGTTACTTGAGGCGCGACTTGGGGCACGCATGCAATCACATCGCACAGCATGCTCAACATAGTCGCAATAAAGACCATTGGCGCTTTGTCATTCCGACCTGCCATTGAAACATTCAACGATCTGGCGGTCGGAAGTTGATCAAACGCAGCGCAAACTCTGCTTGCGCGAGCTAACAATCGAAAGCGGAGTAGTCAATGAAGCGTCCTTTTCTCTCCTTGTGCAAGTCTCTGCCAGCGCTCCTGCTTGCAGCGCTGCCGCTGGGTGTGTCGGCGGCGGAGCCTATTCGCATACAACAGTTGCAGCGCTGTGGCGATCTGCTGAAAACGCAGGAGCAGACATTCTGCCTGCGGGTTAAAGGCCTGCAGGCCAGTGATTGGCAAGCGCGGCTCAATGGCGAGCCGCTGAGCCCGGAGCGCCTCAGCGGCAAAGGTCACAGTCTGCAACTGCAACTTGATACCAAGGGCAAAAAGAGTGGGCCGCTGGTGATTGAGCAACAGGGCCAGCAAAGTAATCCGGTCTGGTTGTCTCTGGGCAGCAGCCACGTGGTGGCGGCCAATGACGATGAAGTGGCCAAGAATATGGATGGGCTCACGTCCTATGTGGACCTGATCAGTGTTGTGATTGAGGAAAACTACGAAGGCGCGAAAGAAGCCAAGCGTCTGGCAGAAAAATACGGCGCCAAGGTGGTGGGCATGATCCCGCCGCTGAACACCTATCAACTGCGCCTTGCCGCCAAGAACCTGGATGAGCGCGATGCCACGGTGTTGCGTCTTGGCGGTGAAGTCAGTGTGGATGCGGTGGTGATAGAGGAATCCGGCGCCGAAAAAAGCATCGAGGATGATCCCGACAAGGCGCCACCGGCGGACAACGAAGAGTGGGCCTCCAACCGCTTTCTTGATGCGGTGAATTTTTATCAACGACGGTTGCAGCATGAGAAAGGTGGGGTGAAGACCCACCCGGTGCGCATCGGTGTGATCGAGCGCGATGTTGATTTTGATACCCCGGACTTCGCCGACTATATCGGTGACGATTGCCGTACCAACAGCAAGCGCCTTTGTCTGTACGCGCGTGATGCCGATAAACCGAGCGCCCACGGCACCACGGTTAGCGGCATATTGGCGGCAGCCTGGGACAAGAGCGGCAACAGCGGTTTTTTGCGCGGCCTGGATGATGTCGGCCCTGGTTTTGATGTGATAGTCGCGCGCGATTCGGATGCTGGCATCACCGCTAATGTGGCGGCTTCGGTCAATCTGGTAGAAGACGGCGTGCGCGTGTTGAACTGGAGCTGGGGTATTCACCGCATCGGTGCGATTGACGTCAACGGCGACCCCATCGACTCGCTGGTGCGCTCGGGTATTGCCATGAGCGGCTATGAAGAGCTGCTGGAAGAGTTTTTCCTCTGGCTGCGTGAAGAGCATCCCGATGTAGTGGTGGTGAATTCGGCGGGTAATGGCTCGTCCTTTTCCGGGCGCGACGAGTATCGGCTGCCTTCGTCTTTCATCACCGATCAGTTGTTCGTCGTGGGTGGCCATCAGCGCAGTAAAAAAGACGTACCGGTGGAGGACGCTCAGTACGCCATCAAGCGCAAAGCTTCCAACATCGACATGCGCGTAGACATCACCGCCGCTGCCTGCGTCCACAGTTCGACGGCCAAGGCTAATGAGAAAGGCGAAGTGCATTGCGGCACCTCTTACGCGACTCCGCTGGTGGCCGGGCTATTGGCCGCCATGCTGTCGATCAATCCCGAGCTGGAGCCCGATCAACTGCGCATGCTACTGCGTCGCAGCGCCATGACCATCGGCGAGGAATATGATTTTGAACCCACTGAAGGCGATGATCTGACCGCGCCCATTCTGCCCTCCGAACGCGCCAACGACCTCAACAATCCGGACGTGGGACATTCTGCGCGACTGGATATGTACAAGGCGCTGGACCTGACAGTACAGAGCCTGGATCGGGTGCGCTGACAGCGGAAAAGCGCAGCCTAGCAACCTAGCTTGGCGCACACGCCCCGGCCTGTGCGCCAAGCCGATGCATGGCGCTTTGCTTCACCTATGAGGTGCTATGTTTATTGTCCTGTTGCTCTGACTCAGCCCGCTGTCGTGTCCCTCGCTGACCCGGAGCCCGATTAAACGCTGGAGGATGTTGCGCCATGGCTTCTACTAAGCAACCGCTGCCCCATGCTGTTTCCCTGGAAGATTGGCAAGCAGCGCTGGATCAACTACTGATAAAGGAAAAAGAGCTTACGCGTGCGCGCGATGCGCTAAATGCCGAGCGCAGAAAGCTGCCGATGGTAAAGGTGGAGAAACCCTATTTGTTCGAGGGAAAAACGGGGACGGCCTCATTGCTCGACCTGTTCGAGGGCCGTCGTCAGCTGATTGTTTATCACTTTATGTTTGGCCCCGACTGGCGCGCGGGCTGCGACGGATGCTCATGGGTGGCAGATGGGATGACGCATCCGGCCCATCTGCATGCGCGTGATACCACGCTGGTGATGGTGTCGCGCGCGCCTTTGGATAAGCTGCAAAAGTACCAGGCTCGCATGGGCTGGAGTGACGCCATCCCTTGGTATTCATCCAACGCAAGCGAGTTTAATTACGACTTCGGCGCAACCACCAAGAATGGCGAGAAGCACGGTGCGAGCGTGTTTATCCGTGACGGCGACAATGTTTATCGGACCTACTACACAGGCGCGCGCGGTGTTGAATACCTCGGCAGCTTCTGGAGCTATCTGGACTTAACCCCCTATGGGCGTCAGGAGACTTGGGAAAAATCCCCGGAAGGCTGGCCGCAAACCGAACCTTACGCCTGGATCCGGCGCCACGATGAATACGATCAGTAAAGCGCCCGGCGTTTGAGTGACCGCATAGCCGCGCTAAGGACTCGCGGCTGGCGCTTGTTCTAGCTGCGCCAGGATAAATTCGACTTGCGCATTGAACGGGTAAATCAGGGGTTTTCCATCTCGATGGGCTGTTTGCAGGTACTTCCAGCGCAGCGGCACTTGTCGGTATGCCTGTGGCAGCAAGTCAATTTGCACACCGATGTCGCTGGCTAGCTGGTCAATGGTTTCTGGATCATTGGTTTTTGCGAGCGGCGTATCCTGGCGGATGCTGAGTAACGCGAAGGCGCGCAAGTTATCCGCAAGGCTTGGTGCGGAGCCGGTGGTGTCGGCAGGTAAAAATGAATCGAGCAGACTGAATATGTCGAATGCTTGAGTCAGTGAGGTGTTGAGATCGAAATCTTTCTCTGAATAAGCGGCTCGAACACCTGCCGCGTAATCCTGATAGGTTGAGAGAATGGTTTCGAGTGTAGCAACACCCTTCTCAGCTTTTACCTGTTCGCCAAGCTGGTTTGCTGCTTGGTTCATCTGCACCCAGAATCGATCATCGCCGCTGTTGCTGTAGAGCAATAAGTAGCGCTCCACATCAAGAACGGTTGAGCGGATGTTGGCGGTCGTGTCAGCTTGAGCGTATGACAACGGCAAAATCAGTGCGAGACATAGTGCTGTAGCGGCAATACCAAGATCGCGCATGCGGGCGCCTCTGTACGGAAAACCGCGTATGTTGCAGGATCGCGAAAGAGGCAGGGAGTCGACTTTTCTGACCGGCGTGTAGGCTGAATCTGAAAGCGGTGGCTTGGTGGCGTTTGCTGCATGCCACCAAGCGCAACCATTGCAAGTGAAGCCTGCAATTGAGGCCTATTAAATGGTGCTGGAGTGAATAAGCTTACCGGCCCCGTCGACTCCCAAGCATGACAAACGCCTTAGGGAACCTCTGAAAAACTACTGGGCTCGATATTACGGGGGCAGCCCTTGCTGCGTTAAAAAACTGCTCAAAATGCTCATGTAGGCCACTAAAGTCGAGCGCGACCCCGGTCGCTTTTTTCGCATTTTTTGTCTTGTCTTATCGTCGCTCGCTACCTTTTTCAGCGGTTCCTTAGTCAGCCAATCCGTTAACACACGCGACTACTGCCCATCCCGCAGGGTGAGCAGCAGAACCGTATCTATAACGTTTTGCGCTGCATCCACTCACTCGGGCTGACACCCACCTTGCGGCGGAAGGTGCGCGCAAGAGCAGATGGGCTTTCATAACCGACCTCGTCGGCGATTAGCGCGATTGGCCGCCCCTCGCGTAATCGTTTTTGTGTCAGGCTGATTCGCCAGTTCGTCAGGTAATCTGCCGGCGTGACACCCACCGTCTGGCGAAAGTGCGCGGCAAAGCTGGCCCGCGACATAGTCGCAATGCCCGCCAGATCAGCCACAGTCCAATTGCGCTGTGGCTCATTATGGATACCGGTGAGTGCACGCGACAAACGTGGATTAGCTAGCCCGGCCATCATCCCCGAGGCAATGCTGCGGCTGGCGATGAGATGGCGAAGCAACTGAATCACCATCAGTTCGAACAGGCGGTTGAGCACCACTTCGCGGCCACATTCCTCGCCAAAGGCTTCTTCAAACAGCCAGTCGAGACTGCCGTGCAAGGCCGGTAATTCTCGAAGTGGCTTGATGATGTAAGCCGGCAACGCAAGGGTCAGCGGATTATTTGCCCCGCCCTCGAAGTTCAGAGTTGCACACACCAATTCGGCTTCATCGGCCTCTGTCGCCGTCAACTGATGCTCCAAGGGGCGAATCAGCAGCACCAGGCTTGGCTCGGTCAACTCAATGAGTTGACCCTGCGCATCCCTGAAGCCCAGGTGACCAGAGCGCAGCAGATGCACATGGCCATAGTTGCCCTCGGCGATATCCGCCACCCCGCAAAAGCCGCCCTTATGATAGGTGGCAGCATGCAGGTTGAAGTGCTTAATAAGGGTTGATAAGCGATCCATGGCCAATACCTATTTAGACGATCTGTTGCATAACATCGACGATCTGAACCCAAAAGAAAAGTCATGAGCTCTAATATTCACTCAACGCTTGTTCGACAAGCCTGCGATTTAACCTATTGGAGATTTACTATGCCTCGTATTGCAGCCCCAACCCAAGACCAAGCCCCTGCTGGCTCACAGCCAGCTCTTGAGGGCGTGCAAAAAGCCTTTGGCTTTATTCCTAACTCCATCAAGACAATGGCCAATGCCCCGGCGGCATTAAATGGCTATTTGGCTTTGGGGCAGGCCTTGAGCAAAAGCTCGCTAAGCGCTGCCGAGCGGGAAGTTGTGGCCCTTGCGACCTCTGAAGTTAACGGTTGCAACTATTGCATCGCAGCACACGCTGCTTTGGGTAAAAAAGTCGGCTTAAGCAAAGACGATATGCTTCAAGCATTAACGGGTGAGTTGAATGCACTGGCTTTACTGGCGCGACAAATCACTGAAAGCCGTGGTCATTTAACGGATGCTCAAATCGCGGCCGCCCGCGACGCAGATTTGACGGACGCGAAGATTGTTGAAGTAGTTGCCCAGGTGGCACAGTTAACCCTGACCAACTACATAAACAACATAGCGGCTAGCGATCTAGATTTCCCACCATTTGCACGTTAAGGAGACGAGAACATGAGCCATGTAACCCTCTACACAACTCCGCATTGTCCTTACTGTGTACGCGCTAAAAGTCTGTTGGCACGCAAGGGCGTTAGTACAACTGAAATTAACGTGGCAGCCTCGCCTCAGAAGCTCGCGGAAATGCTGGATAAATCCAAGCGCAGAAGCGTGCCGCAGATATTTATTGGCGACACACATGTCGGAGGCTTTGATGATCTAGCGAGTCTCGAGCGCAAGGGCGAACTGGATGCATTGCTACAGGCGTGACCTGCACGGAGATGGTCTGAACAGCCAACGCAATCGGGCGAGAGTGGCGACTCGAGCCCGAACCTCAGACCATCTGCTTTCACTGCATCTGTTTTAACAGAGCCATTTGGCTAATCAAGGATTGGACAGTGCTTGGCCACCCTTGGGTTTGAAATAGAGTGTTTCACCGCGGGTTAGATCATCAAGGCTCATGTGGTCCTTGGCGACTTCTGCCTCGATCAGATCACTCTGCCCTTCAACCTTGAGCGTCACGCGGGTGATCGCACCTAATGGTCGGATATCACGCACTTCACCCGCCTGGTGCCCTTCTTCGGCATGACGCGACAAGTGAACTTCATGCGGACGAAACAATACGTGATGGTCTTCGCCTATATAAAGGCGGTTCGCATCGCCCAGGAAGTGATAGACGAAGTCACTGGCCGGGTTTTCGTACACCTCTGCTGGTGATCCAATCTGCTCAATCACACCTTTATTCATCACCACGATTCGGTCTGCCACTTCCATGGCTTCTTCCTGATCGTGGGTCACGAACACAGAGGTCAGATGAACATCTTCATGCAGCCGCGCCAACCAGCGGCGAAGCTCCTTGCGCACTTTTGCATCCAACGCGCCAAAAGGTTCATCAAGCAATAAGACGCGCGGCTCGACGGCGAGTGCACGGGCCAGCGCAATACGTTGACGCTGGCCGCCAGAAAGCTGCTCGGGATAACGATCAGAAAGCCAATCGAGCTGGACCAAGCCGAGCAACTCATGGACCTTTTGTGCAATGACCGATTCGCTCGGCCGCTCGCGCTTGGGTTTCATGCGCAGGCCAAAGGCGACGTTGTCGAACACCGTCATGTGGCGAAACAGTGCGTAGTGCTGAAATACGAAACCGACGTTACGGTCACGCACATCGTGTTCGGATACATCTTCGCCGTGGAACTGAATGCTGCCAGTATCAGGGGTTTCGAGGCCGGCAATAATCCGGAGCAAGGTGGTTTTGCCACACCCGGACGGCCCCAGCAAAGCAACCAGCTCGCCACTTTGAATATTCAAGTTGATCTGGTTTAGCGCCTTGAACGCATTGAAGTTCTTGCTGACGTTAGTGATTTCAATCGACATGCGTTGCGTCCTCAGCCTTGTGGCGCGGGCGGTTAATTCTTACGTGCGCCACAACCAAGGTTGCAGCTAAACAGCGCCAGAGACAGCAGGCTGATAACGGCGATGTACGGGTGCGCGGATGATAGCGCTGACTTTATATTCTTAAAAATATCGTTTAGTCACACTTATATTCTTTTGCAGAATATAAAACGGATCCCAGCAGACATGAAAGGATCCCACCCACCAGCGTCCGAGCCACCCGCTGTAAATTTATGACTGCCCGCAATGAAGACCACTAAATTCTATTCTGATCTATACATAGCGCTAAAAATTACTTTTTAAGAATAAAAAACTTAGGCAGTATCAGCCCCAATAATTTGCTCGAGAGCGTCTCTGAAAAATAGCGCAATAGTTTTTCAGCGCCTTCTTAGCGCCTGATAATCGAATTTTATGCCAGCTGCAAACATGGGGAATGTTTAGATCATGCTAAAGAAATTGCTTGTCGCCAGTGTTATCTCCACGAGTCTGCTCAGTAGCCTGCCTGTTCTGGCTGAAGACAAGCCAATTCTCAATGCTTCGTATGATGTCGCGCGTGAAGTATTTGCCGCAATCAACCCCAAGTTCGTCGCCAAATGGAAAGCTGAAACCGGCAAGGATTTGGTGATTGATCAGTCGTTCGCCGGTACTTCGCGTCAGGCGCAAGACATCATTCAAGGTAAAAAGGTTGATATCGTCACGTTCAACCAAGTCACCGATATCGACATTCTCGCCAAACGCGGTCTGGTGCGCAAAGACTGGGCCAAGCAGTTCCCTAACAACAGCTCGCCGTATTACAGCACCACTGCTTTTCTGGTGCGCAAAGGCAACCCGAAAAACATCAAGAACTGGGATGATTTGGCGCGCGAAGATGTGAAGCTGGTATTCCCTAACCCGAAAACCTCGGGCAATGCGCGTTACAGCTATTTGGGTGCTTGGCTGTATGCCAACGAGAAATTTGCCGGTGATGAAGACAAAATCAAAAGCTTCGTCGCTAAAGTTCTGCACAACGTACAAAACTTCCCTACTGGCGGTCGCGCGGCCACTGTAGCCTTTGCTCAGAATGGCCAAGGTGATGTGCTGCTGACATTTGAATCTGAAGTGGTCAACATCGCCAACAGCGATGAATTCAAGTCCGGCGAATATGAAATCGTGGTACCGCCAGTTAGCGTTCTGGCTGAATTTCCGGTCGCGTTGGTTGATAAAGTCGTCGACTCCAAAGGTACGCGTGAGGTTTCAAAAGCCTTCCTTGAGTTCCAGTACACCAAAGAAATCCAGCAACTGCTGACCACCTTCAACTACCGCGTGCACAATCCGGAAGTTGTAGCAGCAACGGCCAGCCAGTTCCCGCAAGTGCGCCTGATCAACCCGAATGAAGTGCTGGGCACCTGGGATGAGATCACCGCGAAACACTTCGCATCAAATGGTGTACTGGATCAGTTGCTGGCTGAAGGCCGCTGATAGTCCTTTGCTTTGAGTTGTACAATAAGCCACGACTTTAGTTGTGGCTTATTCGTTCGGGAATATGAGCTTGCAAACCTCTCCGCGTTTTTTCCTGCAGAAACCCTTGCTTCCAGGTTTTGGCCTGAGCTTTGGCTTCAGCACCTTTTATATTTCACTGGTCATTCTGTTTCCGCTGTCGGCGCTGCTAGTTTATGTCAGCGATATGGGCTGGGCACAGTATTGGCAGGCGATCAGTGACCCTCGCGTGGTGCAAAGTTATAAGGTGACCCTGAGCGGTGCCTTCTACGCCACCATTGCTACCGTGCTAATCGGCATGTTATTGGCGTGGATCATTACCCGCTATGAATTCCCAGGCAGACGCTTGGTCGATGCATTTATCGACCTGCCATTTGCCTTGCCGACTTCAGTGGCTGGCTTAACCTTGGCCACGTTACTGGCGCCGAGTGGCTGGCTGGGCGCATGGCTTGACCCTTTGGGCATCAAGCTGGCCTATGCCTACCCCGGCATCATGATCGCCATGATCTTTACCAGCCTGCCATTTGTTGTGCGCACCGTGCAGCCGGTGATGCAAGACATGGGGCACGAATACGAAGAGGCTGCCAGAACGCTGGGCGCCAACCGCGTGCAAACCTTCTTCCACGTGATACTCCCGACTTTACTGCCCGCGTTATTGACTGGCGCCTCGCAATCGTTCATTCGCAGCCTCGGTGAGTTTGGTGCGGTGATCATGCTGGCCGGCAATATTCCGTTTAAAACCGAAGTTTCCTCGCTGATGATTTTTATCCGTCTGCAAGAGTTCAACTACCCTGCAGCCGCCGCAATTGCGTCGGTCATCCTGCTGGTGTCTCTGACACTGCTGTTTAGCTTGCAAGTACTACAGGGCCATCTTTTCAAATGGCAACGGCAAGGCAAATGAAAAAACCTCAACACTGGCATCAATGGCTGCTGATCGCGCTTGGCTTGAGCCTTGTCATCCTGATTCTGCTGGTGCCTTTGCTGTTGATTTTCAGCAAGGCGCTGTCGGGCGGATTGGCTCTGTTGTGGGGCAACCTCAATGAAGACTACATGCTGCATGCCATCGGCCTGACGCTAATGGTTGCGGCCATGACCGTACCGATCAATCTGGTGTTCGGCATACTGTTGGCGTGGTGCATCACTCACTATGACTTCCGTGGCCGCAAAGTACTGACCACATTTGTCGACATCCCTTACGCAGTCTCCCCTGTTGTGGCAGGCCTTTGCTATTTGGTGGTGTATGGCATCGAAAGCACACTGGGCCAATGGTTCTACGATAACGACATCCAAATAATGTTCGCCTGGCCCGGCATTGTCATGGTCACCGTGTTCGTCACCGCGCCTTATGTGGCCCGCATTCTGATTCCCGTCATGCAAGCCCAGGGGCAGGATGAAGAAACCGCTGCGCTGTGTCTGGGCGCAAATGGCTGGCAGATATTCCGCAATATCACCCTGCCCAAAATCAAGTGGGCATTGCTCTATGGCGTCGTGGTAACCAACGCCCGTGCAGTCGGTGAATTCGGCGCAGTATCGGTCGTATCAGGCACCATTATTAACCAGACACTGACCTTGCCCTTGCTGGTTGATCAACTCAACAACGACTACAAGACCGCAGCAGCCTTCACCGCAGCCGCCCTGCTTGCACTGATGGCATTGCTCACGTTGCTGCTGAAAACCTTTATGGAATGGCGCCAGCGCACCTTGATGCAACGAGCAGAAGCCCAGTAATTGATTCACCTAGCGCCCCGACGCACTTTGCGCCAACCTGACATAGACCGAGACTGAAACGGCCAACAAAAAACTGGGATATTCGATCAAGCCTGTGCTAAAAACTGCGCAGGCGCATCAGGCTTTAACCCGCCTTCTCGCACATTTGGGTGCGGCAGCTTGAGCCGTTTTACTACGCCGTTATGATCGGAGCCCATGAGCGAATCCTTTGTAACTCGCCAACCTTGCCCACCCGGCGCCTGCGACTGCGGGCGTGAGCAACTGGAGACGACTTCAGGGGCGGACGTGCGCATCCTGCGATTGACCCGCCATGAAGAAAAGCGCCTGCTCGAGCGACTTGAAAATATCCAGAGCCTTGAAGACCTCGAACGCCTGCAAGCGCGCATCTATGAGCAGTTGGGTGTACGCGTGAGTGTAGCGCCCGGTTTTAATGAAGTACGCAGCATGCGCGGCATCGCCATTGAGATCGCCGAACTGACCGGGCTGTGCCGCAAAACCCGCCAATCAATACCGGCAGCTATTCGCCGAGGGCTGGAGAAACATCCAGAGATCGCCTTCCGCCTGCTTGATAGCCACGACTTGCTGCGCGACACATAGCCCAGTTCAAGCCTCGCTGGCGGCGTGTTTGAGGTGATTAAGACGCTGCTCACTCAGCTGTTTCAACAACAGGATGATCAGCGCCAGCAGCAATAACAAACTGGCAACGCTGAATGCCGCAACATGGTTGTATTCGTTGTAGAGAATCTCGACATGCAGCGGCAGCGTATTGGTGTAGCCACGGATATGCCCGGAAACCACCGAAACAGCGCCAAACTCACCCATCGCCCGCGCGGTACAGAGCACCACACCGTAGATCAGCCCCCACTTGATGTTGGGCAAGGTGACGTGCCAGAACATTTGCAAGCCATTAGCGCCGAGCAAGCGGGCGGCTTCCTCTTCCTGGGTACCCTGCTCCTGCATCAATGGAATCAGTTCGCGAGCCACGAATGGCACGGTGACGAACACTGTTGCCAGAATGATTCCAGGCAGGGCGAAAACAATTTGAATATTGCGCGCCTGCAACCACTCACCGAAAAAGCCCTGGGCGCCAAACAACAACACATAAATCAAACCTGCAATTACCGGCGATACCGAGAACGGCAAATCGATCAGCGTGACCAGCAGGCTTTTGCCACGAAACTCATATTTGCTCACCGCCCATGCGGCGCAGACGCCAAACAACAGATTAAGCGGCACGGAAATGCCCACTGCCAGCAAGGTCAACTGCAATGCAGACAAAGCATCAGGCTCTAATATGGCACTGATAAAAACCGTCCAGCCCTGCTTCAATGCAGCGCTGACAACCACGCCCAGTGGCAGCAACAGGAATAATCCAAACACCAGCCACGCCGCTGTTATCAGCAAGGGTTTGCTTGGATTATTGCTGCGCCTGAGCGGGCGACTTGAAGACGACAAGACACTCGATTGCGATGACATGACCTGCCCTCAAGTTTTAATAATTCTGCGCTGCAGCAGATTAATCAGCAGCAGCAAAGCAAATGAAACCACCAGCATCAGCACACCAATCGCGGTAGCGCCGTGATAGTCATATTGATCGAGCTTGACCATGATCAGCAGCGGTAAGATTTCAGTTTTCATCGGCATATTGCCCGCAATGAAAATCACCGACCCGTACTCGCCCACGCCTCGCGCAAAGGCCAATGAGAAACCGGTCAGCCAGGCTGGCAGCATGGCTGGCAAGAGCACATGGCGCACAATCTGCAGCGGCTTGGCGCCCAGGCATGCGGCAGCTTCTTCTATCTCGCGAGGAATATCAGCCAGCACCGGCTGCAGGGTGCGCACCACAAACGGCAAGGTGACGAACGTCAGCGCCAGGGTGATTCCCAGCGGGGTGTAGGCGATTTTCAAACCAATGTCGCTGGCCAGCTTGCCAATCAAGCCGTTGGGCGCATACAAGGCGGTCAACGCGATACCTGCAACAGCGGTGGGCAAGGCAAATGGTAAGTCGATCATGGCTTCGATGACCTTGCGCCCGGCAAACTCATAACGCACCAACACCCAGGCCAACAAGGCGCCAATAAGTGCATTGATCAAGGCGGCGGCAAAGGCCGTGCTAAAGCTCAACTTAAGTGCGGCACGCACACGCGGTGCAGAGATGATTGCCCAGAAATCAGCCCACGAAAGCTGCGCCGCATGGACGAACATCGCCGCCAAGGGGATCAGCACCAGCAAGCTCAGGTACAGCAGGGTAAAGCCCAGCGTTATGCCGAAGCCGGGTATAACGGGGGACGTTCGACGCAGCATGATCAATCCTTAACAAACAACCACACAGGCGCAGTACAACTTTAAGTAAGCTGCACTGCACAACTGCAATTGTGGGCCTGGCCCGCTGACTACTGGACCTGATAGATCTGGTCGAACACACCGCCATCGTTAAAGAACTTCGGCTGCGCGGTTTTCCAGCCTGCAAAATCCTTGTCGATGGTGACCAGTTTCAAAGCCGGGAATTGCTTGCTGAATTCGGCGGCAATTTGTGGATTGCGCGGGCGATAAAAATGTTTGGCGGCAAGACGCTGACCTTCATCGCTGTATAGGTATTCGAGGTAAGCCTGCGCCACATCCCGCGTACCTTTGCGCTCGACGTTTTTATCGACCACCGCAACAGGAGGCTCGGCAAGAATAGACAGTGAAGGTGCGACAATTTCAAACTGATCACCCCCCTCTTCCTTCAGCGCCAGAAACGCTTCGTTCTCCCAAGCCAGCAATACATCGCCAATTTGATTGTTCACAAAGGTGATGGTGGAGCCGCGTGCGCCGGTGTCCAGTACCGGCACGTTGCTATAGAGCTTCTTTACAAAATCCTGTGCCTGTTCGTCACTGCCAAAATGCTGTTTTGCATAAGCCCAGGCTGCGAGGAAATTCCAGCGTGCTCCACCCGATGTTTTCGGGTTTGGCGTGATGACCGACACCCCCGGCTTGATCAGGTCATCCCAATCCTTGATGGCCTTGGGGTTACCTCTGCGCACTAGGAAAACAATGGTCGAGGTGTAGGGCGTGCTTGATTGCGGCAAGCGTTGCTGCCAGTTTTCAGGGATCAACTTGCCGATACGATGCAACTCGTCGATATCACCGGCAAGCGCCAGGGTGACAACGTCAGCCGGTAGACCATCAATCACCGCACGGGCCTGCTTACCTGAGCCTCCATGGGATTGCTGAACCTTGATCGCTGGATGCCCCTGCGCCTGCCAATGTTTATTAAATGCAGCATTGAACTCGCTGTAGAACTCACGAGTTGGATCGTACGAAACATTCAACAGGGTTTGCGCTGCGGCGACGGGGCCCACAATGAACGCGCTCGCCAGGGCGGCGAAGGTAAGACGACGAATGGACATGATGCTGCTCCTAAGCACAGACTTCTGGTTTTATTCGGGGCATGGCCGCAAACAGCTGGGCTGATTAACGGCTGCAATACCGGTGCGTGTTGGGTTATCACGCCCTCCGGTGGTCCAGTCGGGCTATGGTGAAAGCTGGGAACTCTTTGAAAACTACTGCGCTCGCTACCTGTTCAGAGCCCCTGAACTCAGGAAGCGGCTACTCAACTGACGAGCTCCGCCAAACCTATTGGTTTGCGGTTACCAACCTGAATTTTTCTTTGCGCTCTATTTGCACCACTTGGCCGTCATGCACGGCAATCTCTACTGAACCAAACTTGAGGCCATTGAGCGCATTTTTGATTTCGCGCAACACCTGAGCGTCGTCCAAGTGGCTCGATTTTTTTTCTTTCACAGTCATTGCCAGGCTCCTGTCCCACACCCTGATCTTTGCCTGCGGGTGGGTGTGGCTCGATAGTAGGAGAGCCTTTTTATTCTTAAAAATACTATTTATTCACATATATATTCTTTTTAAGAATAAAAACCTGATCACCTTCCTGTCCAGCGCAACACAAAAGAATAAGAAAATAATTTTTTATTCTTTTATTAACCAATCAAGATTACCTACCCTGCTTGCGTCAAACACTCAATGAGCCAAGCCCATGCCTGAACAATCGATTCGCTACTTAATAATTCCAGGCTGGCATGGCTCACCTGCAGGACATTGGCAAAGCCACTGGCAACGCGTGCTGCCGAACAGCAGCCGGGTCGAGCAGGACAACTGGCAATACCCACAAAAAACCAGCTGGGTTGAGCAATTGCAGCGTGCAATTGCAGATGACACACGGCCAGTCGTGCTTATCGCCCATAGCTTGGGCTGTGTAACCGTGGCTCATTGGGCCGCGCAAGCACCTAAAGAGCTGATCAACCGAGTGCTGGGTGCGCTGCTGGTTGCTCCAGCCGATGTAGAGCGACTCAACTGCCCTGGCCCACTGCTCAACTTTGCGCCTATCCCAAGTGCCCAACTGCCCTTCCCCAGCCAACTGATTGGCTCAGACAACGACTCGGCAGCCAGTGCTGAGCGCGCCCTTCAACTGGCGCAAAATTGGGGGAGTGAAGTATCGATTCTGCGGGGAGTCGGGCATATCAATGTGTCATCGGGCCATAGCCGCTGGGAGCAAGGCTTCAGTCATCTTTACCGTCTACAGCGCCAGTTAGAGCAAAACATTCGAAAAACGGCTTAGCCCTCGCGATACAGCCTGCTCGCTACGCGGGCACCGTCCGTGCGCCTCAAAACAAAATCCATACATTGCTGAAACCCCTCTAAACCGGCGATTTCACGCCTGATTTATACGCTGTTTGACGCCCAGCACATCCAGAGTTACGCTTAACGTAATTCAATTACACAAAAATAAAACCATGCACACTGACGACCTCGCCTACTTATCGGGCTTTGCCAACCACCTCAGCAGTGAAGCGCTGCCGGGCGCCTTGCCGGTCGGGCAAAACTCGCCGCAAAAAGTCCCTTACGGCTTGTATACCGAACTGCTTTCGGGCACGGCATTTACTGTGCCTCGTGCAGACTCACGACGCACCTGGATGTACCGCATCAAGCCGTCGGCCAATCACCCGGCGTTTAAGCGCATGGATAAGCAAATTTGCGGCGGCCAGTTAGGCCCTGTCACGCCAAATCGCCTGCGTTGGAACCCGCTGCAAATACCTGAAGCGGCAACTGATTTCATTGACGGTTTGGTCACCCTCGCCGCCACCAACGCTGCCGATCAGGCAAGCGGCGTCAGCGTGCATATCTACCGGGCTAATTGCTCGATGACGCGCGTGATGTTCGACGCCGATGGCGAGCTGTTGATTGTGCCGCAGGAAGGTCGCCTGCGAATCGCCACGGAGCTTGGCCTGCTTGTTGTCGAGCCACTTGAAATCGCGGTTATTCCGCGGGGCATGAAATTTCGCGTCGAACTGCTCGACGCCAGTGCACGCGGCTATATCTGCGAGAACCACGGCAGTGCTTTCCATTTGCCTGAGTTGGGGCCGATTGGCAGCAATGGCTTGGCCAATCCGCGCGATTTTTTAGCGCCAGTCGCGCACTTTGAGAACAGCGACGAACCCGTCCAATTAGTACAGAAGTTTCTCGGTGAGTTGTGGGCAACGCAGCTCGATCACTCACCGCTGGATGTGGTCGCCTGGCATGGCAATAACCTGCCCTATAAATATGATCTGCGCCGCTTCAATACCATTGGCACTGTCAGCTTTGATCATCCAGATCCATCGATTTTCACCGTCCTGACCTCACCGAGCAACACGCCGGGCCAAGCTAACGCAGATTTTGTTATCTTCCCGCCGCGCTGGATGGTGGCCGAAAACACCTTCCGCCCGCCGTGGTTCCATCGCAACCTGATGAATGAGTTCATGGGCTTGATCAAGGGTGCGTACGACGCCAAAGCCGATGGTTTCTCGCCCGGCGGCGCCTCACTGCATAACTGCATGAGTGCCCATGGACCAGACAACACCACCACGACTCAAGCCATAGCTGCGGATTTGCAGCCGCATAAAATCGATAACACCATGGCCTTCATGTTTGAGACCTGCAATGTGCTGCGCCCAAGCCAACACGCACTGCAATGCCCTGAGCTGCAGGCTGATTACGATGCATGCTGGTCTGGCATGAGCAAGACCTTCAATCCTGACCAGGCTTAACTCCCCCCAGCGTCCGGCTCAGGCGCAATTGATCCTGAGCCGGTGCACGCCTCGCCGACGCCCCGCTTGACCTTTGCATACAGATCCTTAGTATGCCGCGCTTTTCACCTCTCCCAGCCCCTTGATGCACCTCGCAACAGCAGGCCTTGATGCTGACTAAACAGCGCTTGCTTTGCGGCGCCCCAAACTGATGCAAAACTGTCCTTTTGGTCAGAAAAATGGCCGTTAATGGCGCCTGCGCACTTGATCACTCTGTAACCAAACACAGCAAAAAAACCCGAAAAACACGACTTATAGCCGCGTAAAGACAAAAAATCGCTAATTGGCTTTGTTTTTGCTCTAGAAGCGACAGCCTGACCGAATAGACAGGTTTAAAACTATAATTCTGCGCACCAGGAGCACCATCCGATGAACCGTTTGATCCCTACTCTGATGTTAGCCGGCGGGCTTCTGGCTGGCGGCCAGGCTGTTGCTGGCGATTACCTGCACTGGCAAAACAACAGCCTCACCTATCTGTACGGCGAGAACTTCAAGGTCGACCCTGAAGATCAACAAACCCTGTCGTTTGAACATGCCAGCGGCTGGAGTGTCGGTGACCTGTTCTTCTTCATCGATGGCATCACCTACAACAGCGCCGAACGCAATGGCGCCGGTGACTCCAGCACTTTCTACGGCGAGTTTGCACCGCGCCTGTCGTTCGGCAAGCTGTTCAATAGCAAGCTGGAGTTCGGCCCAGTCAAAGACGTACTGCTGGCCATGACCTATGAGTTTGGCGAGGACGACACCGAGTCATACCTGATCGGCCCTGGCTTTGATCTGGCGATTCCCGGCTTCGATTATTTCCAGATCAACACCTATCTGCGCACCACAGATGGCAAAAGAGATGGCGATAACGTCTGGCAGATCACGCCAGTCTGGAGCTACACCATCCCCGTGGGTAACTCGGATATCCTGATTGACGGCTATATGGACTGGGTGGTTGACAATGACAACAGCTATCACGCCAACCTGCACTTCAACCCACAGGTCAAATACGACTTGGGCAAAGCTCTGAGCTGGGGCGAAAAACAGCTGTATGTGGGTATCGAATACGATTACTGGAAAGACAAATACGGTATCGATAACGACAGCTATCTCGGCGATACCATCCTTGATGGCACTAACCAGAGCGCGACCAATTTCATCGTGAAAGTGCATTTCTAAACGCAAATCACGCAGACCAATGCACGATTGGTCTGCGTGATTTGCACCCAGCTCACAGCGCCTAAGCCATCTGTCCAATGCCGCTGCCGACACTTGTGTGATTAGATGAGCACATCTGCATACAAGGACACGACATGTCTTCGCGCACTCTGCTGCTCACCGCACTGGCGATGCTGGCATTTGCTGGTAACTCGATTCTTTGCCGACTCGCATTGAAAGCCACTGAAATAGATGCCGCGAGCTTTACCAGCGTGCGTATTGTCGCGGGCGCAATCACCCTAATGATCATCCTGCGCTTAAAAGACGCCGCGCAGCCACTGGCTGGCAGTTGGCCGGGTGCGTTGGCGCTGACGACTTATGCGGCGGCCTTTTCATTCGCCTATATCAACCTTGATGCGGGCAGCGGTGCACTGCTGCTGTTTGGTGCTGTCCAACTGAGCATGATCGCCTGGGGATTTTATCGCGGTGAACGCTTTGGTGTGGTCACTACTGCCGGCCTGGCCCTGGCACTCGTGGGGCTTATTGCATTACTGCTACCCGGAGCCAATACGCCTGTACTGAGTAGTGCCTTGCTGATGTTGTTATCTGGAATGGCTTGGGGCGCTTATTCACTGATGGGCCGCGGTGCGACAGACCCGTTGGCAACGACCGCCGGGAACTTCTTACGGGCAGTGCCGATTGCATTAGCCATCAGTGTTGTTTTAATTAGCCGTTCGCAGTGGGACACTGCAGGCGTGGGCTACGCGGTGCTATCAGGCGCACTCACATCTGGCGTCGGCTATGCGATCTGGTACAGCGCATTGCGCGGTTTGAAGTCTTTTCAGGCAGCCACAGTACAACTGAGCGTGCCGATATTGACTGCGCTAGCAGGCAGTTTGTTGCTTGGTGAGGCGCTGACATTGCGCCTGTTACTGAGCTCAGCGGCGGTGCTCGGCGGTATCGCCATAGTTCTTGCGGCGAAACAGCGCAGCACAGCCTAAATAAATGTTTGTGGTCTATCACCATGGCGCTGCATGCTGTACGCCAGCTAAATGTTTGCATAATTGAAGGGAACCTCAGCCATGCTCAGCATCACCTCCTCGCCCATTCGCACGCTACTTCGAGCCGCTCTGGTCAGCTTTTTTATTATCAGCTTGGCGGCCTGTAGCAGCCTGAGTCCCCGTGACCCGGTAAAAATCGACCTCGTTGGTATCGAGCCATTACCCGGCGAAGGTTTGGAAATGCGTTTTTCGGTAAAACTACGGGTACAAAACCCAAATGACAGCGCCATTGATTACAACGGCATCGCCCTGGACTTGGAAGTGAATGATCAGCCATTGGCCAGCGGTGTCAGTGATCAGAGCGGGCAAGTGCCGCGCTTTGGTGAAGCGGTTATCAGCGTGCCGGTGACCATCTCAGCGTTTTCGGCAATGCGTCAGGCAATGGGTGCATCGCGTTTCCAACCAGGTCAAGGTTTACCTTATGAGCTCAGTGGCAAGTTCGCTGGCGGCCTGTTCGGCACATCCCGCTTTAGTGATTCAGGCACATTGACCTGGCCAGACCCAAACAGGCTAGCGCCTTGAACTAGCTTGGCTGCGGGTCACTTATAACCACGCAATTGCGACCCGCCTCCTTGCCTTCATAAAGCGCTGTATCAGCACGCTTAATCAAGTCCGCCAGTTGTTCATTCGGCATCAGCATCGCCACACCCAAGGTCAATTGCATCTCAAGCTCAACATCGAGTGCTTGCAAGGTTGCCGCAGCAACCTCCACTCTTATCCGCTCAGCCACTTGCATGGCCCCGAGTAAATCTGTGTGTGGCAATAAAATCAAAAACTCTTCACCGCCCCAGCGACAGCAGCTGTCCGAATCACGGGCAATCGTGCGGATCAGATCGCTGACATGCCGCAAGGCAGCATCTCCAACGGGATGGCCGTGACGATCGTTGATCAATTTAAAATTATCAACATCAGCCAGAATCACCGACAGCGGGTACTGCTGACGCCAGCTTAGTAAAATTGCCTGCTCCGCCAGTTGCTCCATTCTGCGACGATTGACCAACTGTGTAAGTGGATCGTAAGCCGCGAACCGCTGCAGCTCGGACTGGATTCGCGAGACAGTGACAAAGTGGGTAAAGGTCAACAGTGATATCGTGACGAAGCAAATCAGCAAGTTCAAAACGCGCAGCTGCTTCAGCGCCTCAGCGCTCATATGGCTATTAGCACTGCCACGTATTTCGAGCTCGTATACAAACATGCCAACGGCCATCATCAGACAGATCAATACCTTGAGCTTAAGCCCGATGCGCCCGGCGAATATCACCAGCGGAATCAGCGCCATAGCCAGATATTGAAAGCCTGCAAGTGGGCCGAAGTGCTCAGAAAACAGTATGAGATAGGCCGTAACCGTTGCAAACAGCACGAGCACACTTGGTAGAAATACTGCGAATGAACGTTGCCGCGAGCACAACGGATAGAGTGGCAACTGAACAAACATAGCCAAAAGGCTGAACTGCCACCAATGGCTTTGGTTAAGCCATAGCAATATCGCGTGCAGTGGGTTCACCACCATTATGATGAGAATGCCCCTCTGCACAAAAGAGCGGAAAGTCATCCTTATAAAGTCAGTGTCGAGCGGGTCTCGCTCTACCCCAGATAAGAAAGATGACATATGCGTGTTCTCCAGTGATCCAATAGCAGCTGGCAGCGCCAGCATGGATACGACATCTGTGCTAGCAGTGAGTACTTAATCGCATGCAGCCGGCGTCAAATCAGCCCATACAGAAGAGTTAACTGAGATAAGACAATCAAAAAGTGAGAACACGCTTTATTTTTAGCCCCGCTGAGAATTCCGGCGCTAAGAGCGACTGCGGCAAACATAATCGTAATAGCCATTGCTGTGACAATCCTTTGTTACGTTAATAGCGCTGCTTGTAGCCCTTAGGTAAATGCATTTCAGCCCCCATTCGAGTTGTCTCGAAAGCTGGAAGCACCAACCAGTTGCTCACCCACAACACGAAAACTTCCGTATTTACGCCTCTTTCCTCTCGTCTGCCGTCGCTCGCTACCTTTTTCAAAGGTTCCTTAGCTGAGCGCTGGAATTACGACCCGTAATAATCAGAAAAATTGCAACGTGTGTAATGCAACTATATTCTTTAAGCATTGCTTTGCTATTTAAACGCCTATTTGATTAATCAAAGCAGTCATTTGAAGTCTATTTGTAAATAGTTGTCTGCGTTGACACTGATATTTATAACGAATAAAAAAAGCATCATAACGCTTATAGAATAGCCCAACCGCAACCATCCAAACCTAACCAAAAGACTAAGAGCCCACGAAAAAATCTGCACTAGATATTTTAGGGCAATCATCGCTGGGCTCCCGAGGGCCAAACCCAAGCTGTTAGCCCTCACATAGCGGCCACAGCCATCATGCCAAGAGATTATGAGCCACAGGAATTTCCAAGCCCTAGTCCAACTCAAAACAATCCATATCAACGTGGATAACCGCAACCCCGACAAAACCCTATACAATATATGGCCATTTAACAGACTGAACCCGAGGTCGCTTCGTGAGCACTCTGCCGCCATGCCCCAAATGCAACTCTGAATACACCTACGAAGACGGCACCATGCTGATGTGCCCTGAATGTGCCCATGAGTGGTCAGCGACTGCTGAAGACATGCCCGAAGACAGCAAAGTGATCAAAGACTCTGTCGGCAACGTCTTGCAAGACGGCGACACCATCACCGTGATCAAAGACCTGAAGGTCAAAGGTTCATCACTGGTAGTAAAAGTCGGCACCAAGGTCAAAGGCATTCGCCTGTGCGACGGCGATCATGATATTGACTGCAAAATTGACGGCATCGGTGCAATGAAGCTCAAGTCTGAATTTGTCAGAAAAGTTTGATCCACCACCTGCGCGAGTTCGAACCCTTGAGCCCGCGCAGGTGTAACGCACAGCCGCCGCTCTGTTCACAATCTTTAAATTATCTACAGGCTACTCCAGCGCAAACTGCACATTTTCGCCAGTATTAGCTAGCATCTGTACGGCTTAATCCTATTTAAGGCCAGTTGGAGCTCACTATGCGCTACCTTTTTATCGGTCTATTGCTGTGCCTCAGCGTGTCTGCATATGCGGCCCCATTGCTGGCAGTTGCCGATGAACAATTTGCGCCATACAGCTTTACCGAAGCGAATAGTGAAATACCGATGGGCCTGGACGTTGATTTGGTCAGTGCGGTCTTGAGCGAAGCAAGACTGGATTTCAGAATACGCCTGTACCCATGGCAACGCGTTAAACAAATGCTTGAGCAGCATGACGCCAATCTGGCATTTGCTTTTGCTGGTACAGCAGAGCGCAAAGATCAATACCTTCTTGTAGGCCCGCTACGTAGCGGTTCTACGGTATTTATGACTACTCATAAAACAGCCATAACTGATTGGCAAAGCCTCAATGACTTAATGCCCTATGTGGTGGGTCAAGTTCGAGGCTATGCCTATGCAACAAACTTTGACCATGCTGAGCTTTCGCGTGACACCAGCGCCCTAAACCCGAGACAACTTGTATCGATGCTACTGGCAGGCAGAATCGACATCATCGTCGGCGACAAGACCCAGTTGATGTATTTCGTGCATGAGCAAAACTCAGAGTCAAAAGTTCGAATTTTACCGCGCGCATTAGTCGAAATGCCGCGCTACGTTGCTTTCAATAAAGGCGACGAACAAAACGCACAAAGGTTCGCGAGCGCACTGCAACGCTTGAAAGATAACGGCAAACTGCACGCGATCCTCAAACGCTGGCAATACTATTGAAGGCCCGATGAGTTTTCAGCCAACCACTGCCGCACACGACTCAATGCCTGGACTTGGCGCTCTGCCCAATCACCTTGCAAGGTGATAAAAGGTTGCTGATGACGGACTAACCAGTCGCGGCAGTCCTCGAAAAAACCTATGCGCTCGGCCAATTGCGGCTGGCAGCGCTGACCATCGTCAACCCAAGGCACACCTTGTGGGTCGAGCAATAGATTCAGGTCATAGCGGCGCGCTAGCAGTGCATCTTCTATCCACGCTGGGCAATCGCCGAACAGCTCACGGCTCCACAACAAATTGCTCAGCAGATGAGTGTCGAGAATCAACAGTTCAGGCCGCTCGGCGCGGGCTTTGTCTTCCCAATCCAACTGCCCCTGAGCGATGGTTGAGATGTCTGCGTAACACGTGTCGCGCTGCTGTTGATCAATAAAATAGCGCACATACTCGCCAACCACGACGCCACCAAACTGCGCCTGCAGCGTAGCAGCCAACCAGCTTTTACCGGTCGACTCTGGCCCGGTCAGCACCAGCACCTTCATGCGTATTCAAGCTCAGGCGTTCGCCGCCAGCTTCGCCAGCCTTGTACTGCCAGCAGAGTAAACAGCGCATACAGCCCAGCCGTCAGGTACAGCTCTTTGCTGATGAACAGGCCGACAAAGATGACGTCAACAATGATCCACAGCGCCCAGCACTCCAGACGTTTTTGCGCCATCCAGACTTGTGCAACCAAACTGAACGCGGTGAGTGCCGCATCCAGCCAGGGCGAGGCCGCATCGGTATGAGTCGCCATCACATAGCCCAGAGTGACACTACCCAGCGCACCCAGTAGCAGGCTGCCAGCTAAGACTTTTGCACTCAAACGGCTGACCTGACGACCGCTATGATCGCCGCCGCCATGAGTCCATTGCCACCAGCCGTAGAGTTGCAGCGCGGCATAAACAACCTGCAGCAGCATGTCGGAATAGAGCTTTACTTCAAAGAAGATCCAGCTGTACATCAACACCATCACCAGTCCAACCGGCCAGCACCAGATGTTCTGTCTAACCGTCAACCACACGGCAATGACGCCGAGAGCGGCGGCTACGAGTTCAAGGGGTGACATACAAACCTCAGAGACAGAGCAGCTGTGCGCCACGCTGTAGTTCGATAATTTGCCGATTGTATCCAACTCTGCCGATTACTGCGCGCGCATCCGTTGATGACTGTCTTTGATAATTGGTGGGTAAAAAAGCGTTACCCACCCTACGCGAGCCCCCGATGGAGTCGGGTGTGACAACGCGGAGCCTGTCCACCAGCGGCCAAAGCCGCATATAAAAAGACCCGCCAAATATGACGGGTCTTTTTATTTACTAACGTTTCAGTGGCAACTTACGCAGCCCTGAAACAAGCCGCTGTTAACCGTTGCTTGGGAAAGCAAAGGAAGCCGCTTCATGGCTAGCGCGTTGTGGCCAGCGCTGAGTGATTGCTTTGCGGCGGGTGTAGAAACGCACACCATCCGGACCATAGGCGTGCAAGTCGCCGAACAGCGAGCGCTTCCAGCCGCCGAAGCTGTGATAAGCGACCGGCACTGGCAGCGGCACGTTGACGCCAACCATGCCGACTTCGATTTCATCGCAGAACAAACGTGCGGACTCACCGTCGCGGGTGAAGATACAAGTGCCGTTGCCGTACTCGTGATCGTTGATCAGTTGCATGGCTTCTTCGAGACTGTTGACGCGAACAACACAGAGCACAGGGCCGAAGATTTCTTCCTTATAAATACTCATCTCAGGTGTTACGCGGTCGAACAGGCAGCCACCAAGGAAGAAACCGTTTTCGTTGCCTGCAACGCTATAACCACGACCATCGACAACCAATTCCGCACCGGCTGCAACGCCAGCATCGACATAGCCCTTAACCTTGTCACGATGAACACCCGTCACCAGTGGGCCCATGTCCAGACCCGCTGAGGTGCCAGCACCGATTTTCAATGCCTTGATCTGCGGCACCAGCTTTTTGATCATCGCATCAGCAATTTGATCACCCACGCAAACGGCCACCGAAATCGCCATGCAACGCTCGCCACACGAACCGTAAGCCGCGCCCATCAGTGCGCTAACGGCGTTATCAAGGTCAGCATCCGGCATCAGCACCGCGTGGTTTTTCGCGCCGCCCAGTGCCTGAACGCGCTTGCCGCGCTTGGTGCCTTCGGAATAGATATATTCAGCAATCGGCGTCGAACCTACAAAGCTCAAGGCTTTGACTTCTGGCGCTTCGATCAGCGCATCAACCGCTTCCTTGTCGCCATGCACAACATTCATCACGCCTTTTGGCAAACCGGCTTCTTGCAGTAACTGAGCGATATACAGCGTCGAGCTTGGATCGCGCTCGGATGGCTTGAGGATAAAGCAGTTGCCGCAAACGATTGCCAGTGGATACATCCACAATGGCACCATCGCCGGGAAGTTAAACGGGGTGATACCGGCGACTACGCCAATCGGTTGAAAATCGCTCCATGCATCGATATTCGGACCAACGTTACGGTTGTATTCGCCTTTGAGGATTTCCGGCGCGCCGCATGCATACTCAACGTTCTCGATACCACGCTTCAATTCACCGGCGGCATCTTCAAGGGTCTTGCCGTGTTCTTCACTGATCAGCTTCGAGATAGCGGCTTCATGCTGCTCAAGCAGTTGCTTGAAGCGGAACATGATCTGCGCACGCTTGGCCGGCGGCGTGTTGCGCCAAGCCGGGAAAGCAGATTTGGCTGAGTCGATTGCTTGCTGGATAGTTGCGCGATCAGCCAATGCAACCTGATGAATAACCTCGCCTGTAGACGGATTAAACACGTCTGCGGTGCGGCCAGTACCGGCAACTGCTTCGCCATGGATTAAGTGATTAACTACGCTCATGGAATTCTCCGTTAGCAAATATTTTAAGACGGTTGAAGCGGCTTCAACTCGCTCGGTATCAAGAACAGGTGACCGCTTGTAGCCGCCACCCTAAAATCTACTGCGCTGCTTTAATCTCAGTCTCGACAAACACCACTTCGTGCTCGCTGGCATTGACCACATTGTGCTCAACGCCCGCTTTGCGAAAGTAGGCTTGACCGGCAACCAAGGTTGCATGCTTATCGCCTTCAGGCGTTTCCAGCAGCAGCGTGCCTGCAGTCATTGGCACCACCACATAATCGTAGCCGTGGCGATGAGCGCCGGTTTCGCTTCCCGGCGCAAACCACCATTCGGTCACGATAACATCGCTGTTATCAACCTGAACGGTTGCCACCGCTTGCATGCGCTTTGTCATTAATCGACACCTTGCAGCGCTTGACCGACGGCATCGAAGACGCGGTCGAGGTCTTCACGCTTGGCATTGAAGGTTGGGCCAAACTGCAGGGTATCGCCACCGAAGCGCACGTAGAACCCAGCTTTCCATAGCGCCATGCCTGCTTCGAACGGACGGATAACTGCATCACCATCGCGTGGAGCCAACTGAATAGCTCCAGCCAGACCGCAGTTGCGGATATCCACAACGTGCTTAGCGCCTTTCAAGCCATGCAGCGCATTGGCAAAGTGCGGTTCGATTTCAGCCGATTGCTGCACCAGGTTTTCACGCTTGAGCAACTCAAGCGAAGCTAGGCCCGCAGCACAGGCAACGGGGTGCGCTGAATAGGTGTAACCATGGCTGAACTCAACCATATGCTCGGGCGATGGCTGGTTCATAAAGGTTTGATAGATTTCATTAGAGGCAATCACCGCGCCCAGCGGAACCGCGCCATTGGTGATCTGCTTGGCGGTGTTCATGATGTCCGGCGTCACACCAAAGTATTCCGCGCCCGACCATTTACCCATGCGCCCGAATGCGGTGATCACCTCATCAAAAATCAGCAGGATATTGTGCTGAGTGCAGATTTCACGCAGACGCTGAAGGTAACCCACTGGAGGAACCAGCACGCCAGCTGAACCTGACATTGGCTCGACGATGACCGCGGCAATGTTCGACGCATCATGCAACTCGATCAACTTGAGCAGCTCATTTGCCAGCTCAACGCCGCCGGTTTGCGCCATGCCCTTGGTGAAGGCCATGCCCGGCTGCAACGTGTGCGGCAGGTGATCGACATCCATGAACTGACCGTACATTTTACGGTTGCCGTTGATACCACCGAGGCTGGTACCGGCAATGTTTACCCCGTGATAACCACGGGCACGGCCGATGAATTTGGTCTTGGCCGGTTGACCTTTCAGACGCCAATAGGCTTTGGCCATTTTCACTGAAGTATCAGCACACTCGGAACCAGAGCTGGTAAAAAACACATGGTCGAGACCGGCAGGCAACAGATCAGCCAATTGCTCAGCTAACTGGAACGACAGCGGGTGACCGTATTGGAAGCCTGGCGAGTAATCCAGCGTGCCCAACTGCTTGGCAACCGCTTCCTGAATTTCTTTACGCGAGTGACCAGCCCCGCATGTCCACAAACCCGAAAGGCTGTCGTAGATCTTGCGCCCCTTGTCATCCGTCAGCCAGCTGCCTTCGGCAGACACAATAAAACGTGGGTCGCGATGGAAGTTACGGTTGGCGGAAAACGGCATCCAGTGAGCATCCAGCTTGAGCTGGCTGGTCAATGGAGGAGTAGCGGTCTGGGGCATGTTCATGGGACGGCCTCGCTAGAAGACAATGTTCGGACGTGAAGTACGCTTGCCATCAAAGGTGCCACGGGCATAAAGTTGGTAAAACTCAACTCTTCATATCTTTAGTTAACCGGCCACTAAACTAATGAGCACTCGTCGCCCTGATCCGCTTGCCCAAGTCAGTGACTTTGATATTCGTCTGTTAAAACTGTTTCGTAGCGTAGTCGAATCCGGCGGTTTTTCGGCTGCCGAAAGCGTGCTAGGCATTGGCCGCTCAGCGATCAGCCAGCAAATGAGCGACCTCGAACAACGTTTGGGCCTGCGCCTCTGCCAGCGGGGTCGTGCCGGGTTTGCTCTGACTGAAGAGGGCCGCGAAGTGTTTCAGTCGACTCAACAATTACTCGCTGCGTTGGAAAGCTTCCGCACTGAAGTCAACGGCCTGCACCAGAATCTGCGTGGCGAACTGAATATCGGCTTGACCGACAACCTGGTCACCGTGCAGCACATGCGCATCACCAACGCCCTTTCGCGGCTCAAGGAGCGTGGCCCGGATGTGCGGGTCAATATCCGCATGACGCCACCCAGCGAAGTCGAACAAGGCGTGCTCGACGGTCGCTTGCATATTGGTGTGGTGCCGCAATCCGGCGCCCTTTCAGGGCTCGACTACCAACCCCTGTACGATGAGCGCTCACTGCTCTACTGCGCGGTCGGCCACCCGCTGTTTTATGCCGACGATCAACAACTCGACGATGAGCGCTTAAACACGCAGGACGCTATCGCCCCAACCTTTCGCTTGCCATCAGAAATACAGACGCACTATCAAGTGCTCAACTGCACCGCCAGTGCCTCCGACCGCGAAGGCATGGCGTTCCTGATTCTGACCGGGCGCTACATCGGTTACTTACCAGACCACTACGCCAGCGCATGGGTGCAACAAGGTCGCCTGCGCGCATTAAAAGCTGACACTCGCTTCTATGATTTGAATTTAGCGGCAGTGACCCGTAAAGGTCGTCGTCCGCACTTGGTGCTTGAAAGCTTTCTCGAAGCGCTAGAAGCCGTCAGCTGAACCTGTTTCAGAGATTCAGGCAACACACTGCAGATTTGATTTTGACTGAAGAGCACTTGCCTGGCCGCGGTGAGTTGAGAGCAATCACCTTCAAGCAGTGACACCGCCAGAAGCGCAAACGGTAAACGCTGAAAGGGTTGCGACCGCATAGATCGACACAGCCAGTAACAACTCGTTTAGTTCTGCGTTCTATGGCTGGTAGTCATCAGTCTATGATTCTACGATGCGCCTGCTGCGCACCATTCACAAGGAGGACCCCATGTCCAGCCGTCGCCACTTTATACAGCGCAGTGCTGCCTTGCTTGGTTTAGCTGCCGCAGCGCCTTTGCTACCGAACTTCGCCTTCGCCAGCGAACCCAGCCAATTACTGCGTCGCAAAATACCGACCAGCGACGAAATGCTCCCTGTTATTGGCTTGGGGACCTCAGGCACCTTTAACGTAACCCCGAATGAATCGGGGATTAACCCGCTCGATTTGGTCATGCGCAACTTTATCAACGGTGGTGCAACGCTTATCGATACCGCCCCAAGCTACGGCACCGCCGAGGCCGTCACCGGCTTGTTGCTCAAGCGTATCGATACCCAGCGCAAGGCATTCCTGGCGACCAAACTATCGGCAACCGGCCGCGATAACGGCCTAGCCCAATTCAACTCCAGCCTGGAGAAATTACAGACCGACAAAGTAGCTCTGTTGCAGGTGCATAACCTGCAAGATACCCAAACCCAGATGCAGTTGATGGGCGAGCTTAAAGAGCAAGGCAAAATTCGCTACACAGGCATAACCCACTACCTGGAATCAGCCCACGACGACCTGCTAGCGGCGTTGAAGCAACACAAGCCTGACTTTGTACAACTCAATTATTCGATCGGCGAACGCAACGCCGAAAAACACCTGCTGCCGTACTGTGCCGATAACGGCATTGCCGTGCTGGTCAATCGCCCCTTTATGCGCGGTCAATTGCTCAGCAAGGTCAAGGGCCAGTCGTTGCCGGGCTGGGCGATTGATACCGATGCAACTTCATGGGCGCAACTGCTGCTTAAATTCATCCTCGCGCACCCTGCAGTAACCGCGGTACTGCCGGCCACGTCCACGCCTCGCTACGTGACCGACAACATCAAGGCGGGCATGGGCAGACTGCCCGATGAAGCACTACGCGAGCGAATCGTTCAGGCATTCAGTTGATGAAAACTGCGCGTAAGCTCCAGCCGTTTTTATGATCCCCGCTCAGCGGTTAGCCAGCGCCATCAATGCAAAACCCGAAGAGCTGCTGGCTGCGCTGAGCGGATTCGCCCTGTTTTTGTGCCTGTTCAGTGGCTATTTCATGCTGCGCCCGATACGCGAGGCGATGGGCATCGTTGGCGGCGTGGACAATCTGCAATGGCTGTTCAGTGCCACCTTTGTGTTGATGTTGATCGCCGTGCCGTTGTTCGCCTGGCTTAACTCACATGTGCCACGCGAGCGCTATATCGACTGGGTCTACGGTTTTTTCATCCTCAATTTATTGGGCTTTGCAGCGTTATTCAGCCTGATTGAACGCGATGTCTGGTTGGCCCGCAGCTTTTATGTTTGGTTGTCGGTCTACAACCTGTTCGTGGTTTCCGTGGCCTGGAGCCTGATGAGCGATGTCTTCGACAGCCAGCAAGCCAAACGCCTGTTTGCCTTTATCGCGGCCGGTGCCAGTACTGGCGGCTTGATCGGCCCAGCCTTTGGCGCGTTGCTGATCAGTGTACTTGGCGAAAGTGGCTTGATGGTTTGCGCAGCAGCACTGTTGGCGCTGGCCTTGCTCAGCAAAGGCTACCTGATGCATTGGCGCGCCATCAGCGGTGCAGGAAGACCGGGTGCAATACACAACGAAAACCCACAAAAACCCGTGCTGGGCAATCCTTTCAGCGGCTTCACTCAAGTCGTGCGCTCACCTTATTTACTGGGCATCAGCGCATTTGTGATTTTGCTGGCCACCGCCAGCACCTTCCTCTATTTCGAGCAGGCGCGTTTGGTGGCTGAAACCTTTACCGACCGTGACGAGCAAGTCCGTGTATTTGGCCTGATCGACTTTACTGTGCAGGCGTTGTCACTGCTCGCGCAGCTGTTTATTACCGGGCGTATCGCTCAGCGTTTTGGTATTCGTGCCCTGCTCGCAGGCGTGCCGTTTTTAGTCTGTTTGGGGTTTATCGGTTTGGCGCTGGCACCAACCTTCGCCATGCTCGCGGCCTTGATGATTGTACGGCGCGTAGGCGAATACGCTTGCGTGCGCCCGGGCCGTGAAATGCTCTTCGCACCACTTGATGCGCAGACCAAATACAAAGCCAAGAACTTTATCGACACCGTGGTCTACCGCGCCGGTGATGCCGCCAGCGCCTGGGCCAAGGCGCTGATCGACAATCTGGCTAACGGCGTAATGGTTGCTGCGCTGGCCGGAGCCCTGTGCGCGGCAGTTTGGGGATTGCTTGGCTGGTATCTGGGCGGGCAGCGTGAACAACACAAGCAACAAGCCGAGGCCAAAGCAGACATCTAAAGATCCAGCACCAACGCATTGCTCGAACAGCTGGAAACGCATGGCATTATCCATTCGCCTGACGCACGCTCCGCATCCGACAGATACTGGTCATGATGATCAACTTCACCGCTGACAACCCGGGTCATACAGGCGCCACACATGCCCATGCCACAAGAAGTGGTGATTTCCACGCCAACTCGCGCAGCGGCTGCCACCAAGGTTTCCCCTGAGTTAACGGCGACCTGCTTGCCACTCTTGGCCAACCACAATTGCACTCTTTGCGCCTGATTGGCGGCGGCGTGCTCTGGCGCTTGCAAATGAGTCTGGAAATGCTCGCGGTAAAGCACCTCGCTCGGCCAGCCGACGGCCCTTGCCGATTCGAACACACAATCCATAAACCCCGCAGGACCGCAGCTGTATAGCAGGCTATCAGGCTGACGGTTAGCCAACAGCGCAGGTAATCGCAGGGCGATTTCGACACTGGATAAACCACTGAACAAGCTGACATCCGGTTGCGTTCGCAACTCGTCGAGAAACGCACTCTGTGCCCGGCTGCGACTGAAGTAATACAAATGGACCGGTCGTTGCTGCGCCCGGCAGGCGCGGTACATGGCCAACAACGGCGTCACGCCGATACCCGCCGCGAGCAGAACCACGGGCGCAGTGCCCGGCGCCAAAGCAAACAGATTGCGCGGCACGCCAACCTGCATGCGAGATCCCAGGCGCAACTGTTCATGCAGCCATTGCGAACCGCCACGGGAATCAGGCTCACGCTTGATAGCCAAGCGCAAACAGCCTTCCTCGGCCAGGTTGGTCAAGGAATACTGGCGCACCAAGCCACTGCCCAGTTGCAGATCGACATGGGCTCCAGGGGTCCAGCTAAAGGGCAAGCCATCGTCATTTAGCGGGCACAGTTCAAGGCCAAGAATGCCTTCGGCTTCCTCACGTAAACCGCGAACTTTCATCTCGACCCAGCTCATGCGCGCAACCCTGCGCGCTGCTGCAGACCACGCACTGCTGCAGCCGCTTCACGGCCTAAAGCAGCCATGTCCAGCCCGGCGATATGATCATTCTCCACCACCCGCTTACCGCCGACCAACAATGCCTGCAACCGGGCGCGACCGCCACAGGCGACCGGAGCAATGGCTAAATCATGCAGGCCAAAATAGCGAGGATCATCCAGGGCATAAATCGCCAGATCCGCCGCCATGCCAACGGCCAGGCCACCTAAGGCATCCAGCCCAAGCACCTTGGCGCCGCCGGTGCTGCCCCAACGCACCACGTCTTCAATGCTCGCCGCATCAGCACCACCTTCGAACTGGCCACCTGCATAGCGCGGCTCAGCCAACTGGCCTTTACGGGCGCGCTGCAACAACCAGGCAGCATGGGTTTCACTGAGCATGTCAGCCGCCTCATTCGATGCCGCGCCGTCCACACCAATCGACACCGGCACCCCGGCTGCCTCCAGCGCAACAATGTCGGCAATACCACTGCCGAGTCGCCCGTTACTCTGCGGGCAATGGGCGATACCGGTGCCGGTTTGGCCGAGCATGCGAATTTCATCAGGCAATAACTTGACCAGATGCGCAAACCAGACGTCAGTGCCTAGCCATTCATATTCAGCGCAGAACTGCACCGGCGTCATGTTGAACTTGCCGCGAGCCGCATCCAGATAATCCACGGTTTCAGAAAGATGGCTGTGCATGCGAATACCCAACTGGCGGGCAGCACGGGCGGTTTCGCGCAGCTCATCCGGCGTGGTCGAGTGCAGCGTGGTGGTCGGCGCCATGACGATACGCCGGTATGAATCGGCTGCCGGATCGTGATATCGCTGAGTCAGGCGGGCGACATCGGCCAGATAATCATCAATTTTTTCCGGGCGCATGGCTTGTGGCAACTCGGCTTCAAGCTGACGCGTCTGCGTGGCGCCTCCCCGGCATAGAACAAAGCGCAAGCCCAGTGCCTCGGCCTCTTCAAAAAGAATCGCGGCGCTGTCAAAGGGCATGCCCGGGTAATACAAGTAATGGTGATCGGCGACAGTGGCGCAGCCCGAACGCGCCAGTTCGACCAAACCAATGCGCACCGCCAAGCGGAAGCTCTGCTCATCAAAGGCCCCCCGAAAGCGGTAAGGCGTCGAGGCCAGCCATTGGGTCAGGCTCTGGTTAAGCCCTTGTGGCTCACCCTTGAGCAAGGATTGGAACAGGTGATGATGGGTGTTGACCCACGCCGGGTACACCACGCAATCGCGGGCATCAATTTGCGCCTCGCCGACCTGTGGCTGTAACTGACCAATCGCAGCAATACGCCCGCCAATTACCCGGATATCTGGCCCGTCAGCCCGTGCTGCGCTGCCAGACAAACCAGTCATGATGGCGCTGGCGTTGCGGATCAGCCAACTGTTGTTCGCATTCATTAAGTCTCTCCTGATCAAGCTGGCGGTAGCCAGCCGAGTCATCCTTGTTCGCTGTCGTGCCAATGGCCCAGACTCACCCGAGCCAGCGCCGCCATCACACTGAACAGCAGCACCCCGGTCAGGGAAATCAGCACCAACGCGGCGAACAAACGCGGGATATTCATCTGAAACCCAGCCTGCAAGATCTGATACGCCAGCCCTGCCCCGGTCCCTCCGGTGCCTGCGACAAACTCAGCCACTACCGCGCCGATCAGCGCCAGGCCACTGGCAATGCGCAGGCCGCCAAAGAAGAACGGCAGCGCGCTGGGAATACGCAAGCGCAACAGGGTTTGCCAACGACTCGCGCGGTTAAGCTTGAACAGATTAAGCAGCCCCGGATTAACACTGCGCAGCCCCAATACCGTGTTTGAGATCACCGGAAATATCGCCACCAGCGTCGCACAGACCACCAGTGCCAGCGTGGTGTTGCTGACCCATATGATGATCAGCGGCGCAATCGCCACCACCGGCGTGACCTGAAGCAAAATCGCATAGGGAAACAGGCTGGCCTCGATAACCCGGCTCTGAACAAACACAAACGCAGCCAGCACGCCAAGCACCACGGCTAACAAAAACGACAGCAGGGTAATTTTCAGGGTTACCCACAGCGAACCCAGCAACAAAGGCCCGTCAGCCAGCAACGTGCGGCCTATGTCTGCCGGGCTCGGCACCAGATAAACCGGAACCTTTAAGGCAACACAAAGAATCTGCCAAATGCCAAGCAATACAGCCCCGACCAGCAATGGGGCCGCGATGCGCTGCACTCTTCGATTGGCCAGTAATGGCACATGCACCGTCGTCATTTCCCACCTCCAGAAGCTGTCAATCCGCGCTCAACCGCTTGGCTAAATTGAATGTTCAATGGCCGCCCTCCGCGTTGGCTTCGGCCAATAAGGCCGAGAGTTGTGCACATTGCTGGATAAACTCAGCTGAGGTGCGATAGGCCTCATCACGCTGCTGTGGCCCGTTGATCGCCACATCGGCAATCACCCGGCCGGGCCGGGCGCCCATCACCACCACCCGCGACGATAGATAAACCGCCTCGTAAATACTGTGGGTGACAAACACCACGGTCAGATCGCGTGCAGCCCAGAGTTGTCGCAAGTCGCTGTCGAGGCGATTGCGGGTGAACTCATCAAGTGCGCCGAAGGGCTCATCCATCAGCAGCAAATTAGGCTCGGTGGCCAGCGCCCGGGCGATGGATGCACGCATCTGCATACCGCCAGACAACTCACGCGGATAAACATGACCAAACTGCCCCAAACCGACCAATTGCAGGGCATCATCGACCCCCCGCTGGCTTTGCCCCCGCGAGACACCTGCCAGATCCAGCGGCAGGCGCACGTTATCGGCCACTTTCGCCCAAGGCATCAGCGTGGCCTCCTGAAACACCATCGCCAATTTCTGTTCAGCGGCTGAGTGGTTGATCTGGCCCTTGCCCCACCAGCGCACATGCCCAGCGGAGGGCTGCTCAAGCCCGGCAAACATTTTCAGCAAGGTACTCTTGCCGCAACCGGAAGGCCCCAGCAGTGATACAAACTCACCGCGACCGATTTCCAGCTTCAGCCGCTGCAAAGCGTGTGTGCCATTACCGTAGGTTTTCTCCACGCCATTGGCCAGCAACACTGGCACATCATGTACGGGGTTGTGCGGGTTGCTCTGCGCCATAGCCGCCGCATCCAACACCGCGTTCATAGCGGTGTACCGGCTGGGCGGAATTGCTCTTCTTCACCATGCTTTTGCAGCAACTCAAAGAGCATTTTGCGCATGATCAAACCTGGCCGGTCAGACTCCATGTGAAACTCCACGCGGCGACGGGTATCAACGCAGGCATCGTAGTCGGTGGCTTCAAGAATCTCTTGGTCTTCACGGGTGATGGGCGCATCCCAGGCGATCAGCTCTTGTGTACTGATCGCTGCTTCGCTGTCGTTGCGATACAGCCACTGCACCAGCTGTATGCGCTTGTCATCAATCGGCGTCGCGCAGTTATAAATGATGTGGTGAATGCCGCTGTCCGGATAAGTGCAACCAAAGCGGCGCACAAAGGGTAGATGCCAACGGTTGAACAAATGCCGCGTGGTGGTTGGCGTATCAGTGCCCGTCACCCGGTGTCCGGCAGGCGGGTTATTGATCGGCACAATGGTTTCAGCCTCAAAGCCCCACTCGGTTTGTTCGAGATTGTATTTCGACGGCTGCGGCTGGTTGATCATGCCGAAGTTGGCTTTGTGCACAAAGGAGAAGTGCGAGTTGTCGAAGCTGTTTTCCATAAAACGCAGCGGGCTGGTTTGCCACTCTTCGTAAAACTGGAAGATGCGCCGATACGCTGGCGCGCCATCCTCTTCAAACACAGGGATAGCTTGCAGTGGCTCGCCCAGGCAAACCCAGACATAGCCATATTTCTCCGTGCAATGATAAGCATCAGTACGCGCGCCAGCAGGGATCGGAGCGCCTTCGGCCTGTTGCGGAATGAACACGCAGGCACCGCTCTGGTCGTAGCGCCAGCCGTGATACCCGCAGACGATGACGCCATCTTCAACCCAGCCTTTGGACAACTGCGCAGTGCGGTGGCAGCAGCGATCGGCCAGCGCCACCGGGCCTTGCTTACCCATGAATATAACCAAGCGTTCACCTAACAAAGTGAACGGCTGCGGGCCTTCGGCCAGTTGGCTGACAGGCATCAGCGCATACCAGAAACGACGTAATACGGGTTGTTGAGTCACTAACATGGAGCATTCCTCTAATTCGGTTCTACGGCTGCCAATACGTAGCTGGCAGCGCGAAATCTTGGGTCAGCGTGCAGCGGTATCGTTGGCCTGCGGCAGTACGCTCAGGTCACGAACAAACTCAGTGCTGTAAGCCTTTTTCCAGTCGGTATCAGCTTTGAGCAGCTCGCTTTTGACCATAAAGTCGCGGGTCGCCTGCCAGCGTGCATCGGTCATCACGCCTATGCCCAAGCTGGCTGCATCGCCGCCCTCAACCAGCTTCAGCTCCTTGAGTTTGCTGACGCCCCAGGCGAGCAGTTCATCGTCCATGCTCGGGTTATCTTTTTTGATCAGCGCATTGCCTGCTGCAGGGTCGGCCAAGTAGCTTTTCCAGCCCTGCATGGTGGCCGCGACAAAGCGTTTGAGCACTTCAGGGCGTTGGGCAATCACATCTTCACGGGTGACTAAGGTCGAGCCATAAGGTGGATAACCGGCATCAGCAAACAAGAAGAACTTTGGATTCTTCCCAGCCTTGGTGGCTTGAAACAACTCGGAACTGGCGTACGCCTGCTGCACCGCATTGGGGTTGTTGAAAAACGGTTGCAGGTTGAAGGTATAAGGCCGCGCCTGGGCATCGCTTAACCCATATTGGCCTTTCAACCATGGCCACCAAGTGGTTTGCCCAGAGGTTGAAACCAGCACGGTTTTGTCTTGGAGACCATCAAGCCCAGTAACATCGTTATGGGTCAGCATGCCTTGCGGATCACCCTGAAATGGCGCAGCGATGGCGACAACCGGCATGCCCTGCTCGACACTCTTGAGCACTTGCAGGTCGTAATTGACAATGACATCAGCCTGTTTATTGAGCAAAAGCTGCATGCCATTGACCTGTGGCCCGCCCATCTTAATGGTCACATCAAGACCGTTCTGGGCATAAATATCCTTGGCGACAGCCTGATAAAAACCGCCATGCTCAGCCTGGGCATACCAGGATGTCAGCAAGACGACTTTGTCATTGGCCTGAGCCACAGGTGCAGCAATGCTGGCGCCTAGCAGCGTGACCGGCAGCAGACAACGGAGTAACGAAGCGGTAGAACCCAAAGCACTGCGTGATTTCATGGCAAACCTCTCCCAAAGGGAAGACACATAGAAAGCCGCGCCAAACCCTGTATGAGGCTGGCTGCGAGGGAAACCGGTAGGGGCTGATTGAGACAGCACGCTTAAAGACACCAAGTGGCTGAAGCGGCGCGGAGACAGAGAACCAAGAGTTGGCAAGTAGCGCATATCTGACACCTCTCTCGTTCTCGGCTCAAAGCCAGAATCAAGCACCCAAATACCGGGTGTGTAACCGGGATGGTTACAAGAGCAATGTCCCGCGTCGTTGCCGACACTGACCGCTTCTACTCACGCAAGGTCTTGCAGAGGCTGTGCCAATATCAACAAAGTAGCGTTGCAGAGCCTTTGGATAAATCAGACTGGAAAATTCAGGCAGCCAGCAGCATCAAGATTGCGCACGACTGAAAAATACGCACCAGAGCCGTGCAGATTTGCGGTGATAATGGCGCCGTCGTATTTTTTTACCTGTCGAGCTTGTCACCCAAGCGCTACTCGGGTATCTGTTCATTTGCCCGGATCACAGAATAAATCGGAATCGCCCCCATGACTCTTGAAGTGCCAGCGCATAGCGCCAACAACAGTGGTAAACCTGCAGGGCGCATCCGTCAGAAAAATGAAGAAGCCATTCTGCGTGCCGCGGAAGAAGAGTTTGCGCGCCATGGTTTCAAAGGCACCAGCATGAACACCATTGCGCAAAATGTGGGTCTGCCCAAAGCTAATCTGCACTATTACTTCACCAATAAGCTCGGGCTTTACCTTGCGGTTCTGAGCAACATTATCGAACTCTGGGACAGCACCTTTAACAACCTGACCGCTGAAGATGACCCGGCAGAATCCTTGAGCCGCTACATTCGGGCGAAGATGGAGTTCTCGCGGCGCCAGCCCAAAGCCTCACGTATTTTTGCAATTGAAGTCATCAGTGGCGGTGAGTGCCTCACTGAATATTTCAACGAGGACTATCTCGCCTGGTTCCGTGGCCGTGCGGCAGTATTTGATGCGTGGATCGCCGCTGGCAAGATTGATCGGGTCGACTCCACTCACTTGATTTTCCTGCTGTGGAGCAGCACTCAGCATTATGCAGACTTCGCCGCACAGATTTGCCGGGTAAGCGGCCGCTCGCGCCTGACCAAGCAAGACTTCGAAGAAGCGACAAACAACCTCATCCACATCATTCTTAAAGGTTGCGGGCTAACGCCGCCAACAGTCTGATGGCTTACACCCTTGCCAACCCGTGCCAATACCAAGAAGAAATTCGCAAAAGCCGCTTCATCACCCTGGCTGGGCATGCGGATAGCCCCGCCGCAGCCCAGGCATTCATTGATCAATTCAGTGACAGCAACGCCACGCATAATTGCTGGGCGTGGAAGGTAGGCCAGCAATACCGGTTCAATGACGACGGTGAACCGGGCGGCACAGCTGGCCGGCCAATTCTGGCAGCAATCGAAGGTCAGGATTTCGATCAGGTCGTGGTTCTGGTAATCCGCTGGTACGGCGGCATCCAACTGGGCACCGGCGGTTTATCTCGCGCCTATGGCGGCGGCGCCAACAAGTGCCTGCAAGCGGGCGAACGCTTGCAACTGGTCGCGCGCGAGCCTTGCGACTGTCATCTGTATTTTGCAGAGCTCCCCCGCCTCAAAGCCCGTCTGAGTGAATTTGATGTGCTGATCGAGAATGAAACATTCACCGCACAAGGGGTCGATGTGCAATTGGCGATTCCCCCCCAGCACTTCGATGATTTCGCCAAACTCGTTGCCGACCTCACCCGTGGCCGTGAAGTACTGATTGCCCCTTGAAGCCCATCCGCGCCTGATACCCGATCAGGCGCGAGTCATGCAGTAACACTGCACGCACTGAAATTGCTCCCCGACATCACAATCTCGCCCCAAACTGGCGCAATAAAACAGTCTGTTGTTCAGCGCCAGCGCTGAGACAGGCTTTTCTGACCTGTCGGCCAAGTTTTCACAGTGACTGGCCAAGTTTTTGCTTTAGTAGCGGCAGTCGTTTATTTGAGTCACTGCCCATGTCGAGCCCAACTTCACCTGCACCTCTACAGATGCGCGGCATTACCAAGCGTTATCCCGGCTGCGTGGCCAATGATCAGATTGATCTGAATATCCAAGCCGGTGAAATCCATGCATTGCTTGGCGAAAACGGCGCCGGCAAAAGCACCTTGATGAAAATCATCTACGGCGTAACCCAGCCTGATGAAGGTGAAATACGCTGGCAGGGGCAAGTGCTGTCCGTGCGCGACCCATCAATGGCCCGCAATCTTGGAATCGGCATGGTGTTTCAGCACTTCTCGCTGTTCGAGACGCTCACTGTTGCCGAGAATATCGCCTTGGCAATGGGTCGCCAAGCTGGCACCGCGCAACAACTGGAACCTAAGATCCGCGAAGTATCAAAACGTTATGGCATGCCACTCGAGCCGGAACGATTGGTGCACAGTTTGTCGATTGGTGAGCGCCAGCGCGTTGAGATCGTGCGCTGCTTGATGCAAGACATCAAACTGCTGATTCTCGATGAGCCAACCTCGGTGCTCACGCCACAAGAGGCCGATGAGTTATTCACCACATTGCGCAGACTGGCAACCGAAGGTTGCAGCATTTTGTTTATCAGCCACAAGCTCGGTGAGGTTCGAGCGCTCTGCCAAAGTGCGACAGTCTTGCGCGGCGGCAAAGTCTCCGGCCACTGCATTCCGGCGGACTGCACAGATTTAGAGCTGGCGAAACTGATGGTTGGCGAAGCCGAAGGGCTTGAAACACGCCACCCAAAAGTCCGTGGTGGCGAGCACTTCCTGCAAGTCGAGCAACTGTCCTGGCACAACCCTGACCCATTTGGCACTTCACTAAAGGATGTGCAACTCGAGGTACGCAGTGGCGAGATCGTTGGTATAGCCGGTGTTGCTGGTAATGGTCAGGATGAGATCCTGGCTCTGCTCAGCGGTGAACAAGCACTGCACAAACGCGACGCCATGCGTATCAACTTTGCCGGTCAGCCGGTTGCTCACTTACGACCGGATGCACGTCGTCAACTGGGCTTGGCGTTTGTGCCAGCCGAGCGTCTCGGGCATGGCGCAGTGCCGGATATGAGCTTGAGCGATAACGCGTTGCTCACCGCCTTTCAACAGGGCTTAGTCAGCAAGGGCTTGATCAAGCGCAATACAGTGGTGGCCTTCGCTGAAGAGATCATCCGCCGCTTTGCGGTAAAAACACCGAATGCACACACGGCTGCACGCAGTCTGTCAGGCGGCAATCTGCAGAAATTCATTCTCGGGCGCGAGATCATGCAAAACCCCAAACTGCTGATCGCCGCGCACCCGACCTGGGGAGTTGATGTGGGTGCAGCAACGGCGATTCATCGTGCTCTGATTGCCCTGCGCGATGCAGGCACTGCAATTCTGGTGATATCCGAAGACCTTGATGAGCTGTTCCAGATTTGCGACCGCATTGGCGCGCTCAGCAGCGGCAAACTGTCGGCGCTGGCCAACACCCTTGAGACCAACCCGGTTGAGGTCGGTCGCTGGATGGCTGGCCAATTCAACACTGATGCAGTTCTGAGCTGACGGAGTTTTTATGTTGTTATCCCTTGAACCTCGCGGCCAGCAATCACGCGCCATGCTCTGGTTTTCTCCCTTGCTGGCGGCTGCATTGACGTTGCTCTGTGGCTCCTTACTGTTTTTATTGCTCGGCCACGACCCGCTGCTGACCTTGCACACCTTATTAATTGCGCCGCTCAGCGACTGGTATGGCGTGTCTGAGTTACTGGTCAAGGCCTTGCCAATTCTGCTCTGTGCGCTGGGGCTGGCCGTGGCTTACCACGCTCGGATCTGGAACATCGGCGCCGAAGGCCAGTTGTTGCTCGGCGCCTTGGCTGGCAGCGCTGTTGCAGTGCATATAATTGATTGGGAAAGCCACTGGGCACTGGCATTGGTCATCAGCGCAGGAGTTGCTGCTGGTGCTGCATGGGCTGGGCTCACGGCTTGGCTGCGTACGCAGTTCAATGCCAATGAAATCCTCACCAGCATCATGCTCAATTACGTCGCCCTCAACCTGCTGCTGTATTGCGTCCACGGCCCGCTCAAAGACCCCGAAGGCTACAACTTCCCCGAGTCGGCTATGTTTGGTGATTTCAGCCGGCTGTCACTGCTCAGTGAAGACGGCCGTATCCATGCAGGACTGTATTTCGCTCTGCTGGCATTGGTCGCAGTCTGGGTGTTGCTGCAGAAAAGCTTTCTTGGTTTTCAGATCAAGGTACTCGGCCTGGATCGCCGTGCAGCGGGTTTTGTCGGCTTTAGGGAAAAGCGTCTGGTCTGGTTCGCGCTGTTAGTCAGCGGCGCATTGGCAGGTCTGGCCGGGGTTGGTGAAGTCGCCGGACCAATCGGCCAACTGGTGCCACAGGTATCACCCGGTTACGGCTATGCAGCAATCACCGTGGCATTTCTCGGACGCTTGAATCCGCTGGGAATCCTCTTCGCCAGCCTGCTTATGGCGCTGCTGTATCTGGGGGGTGAGACCGCTCAGATGGCAATGAATCTACCGCAAGCAATTACCCAGTTGTTCCAGGGAATGATGCTGTTCTTTCTGCTCGCCTGCGATGTGCTGATTTTGTATCGCCCACGCTTCAAGTGGAAATGGACAAAACGTACAGCCGCACAAAGTGCCTTGGCCTGAGAACAACTGCATCTGGCCAGGCCGGGTGCGTTAGAAGAATGTGAGGAAGCTGTATGGATATCGACTTACTGAGCAACATTTTATTCGCCATGGTGCGTACCGGCACACCGCTGCTGCTGGTCGCATTGGGTGAAATGGTTTGCGAGAAAAGCGGCGTGCTCAACCTGGGTCAGGAAGGCATGATGCTGTTCGGCGCGGTGATGGGTTTTATCATCGCGTTCAGCACTGGCAACCTGTGGCTTGGGGTCTTGCTGGCGATGGCGGCGGGCATGCTTTTGTCATTGCTGTTCGCGGCGGTGGCCTTGGGCTTTAACGCCAATCAGGTGGCAACCGGTTTGGCTCTGACCATTTTTGGCGTTGGATTATCGACCTTTGTCGGCGCGGCCTGGGTGGGTAAACCGCTAACCGGCTTTGAGCCAGTGATTATTCCTTTGCTGAGCGATATCCCGCTGATCGGCCGCATGCTGTTCGCTCAGGACTTATTGATTTACCTGTCATTCGCGTTATTTGCGCTGGTTGCGTGGGTGATATTAAAAACCCGCATCGGTCTGATCGTGCAGGCAGTTGGCGAGAACCCAGACGCCGCCAGCGCCATGGGTTTACCGGTACTGCGCGTACGCACTCTGGCGGTGCTATTCGGCGGCGCCATGGCTGGTTTGGCCGGTGCATACCTGTCGCTGGCTTATACGCCAATGTGGGCAGAGAACATGACCGCAGGGCGCGGCTGGATTGCTCTAGCGCTGGTGGTGTTTGCCAGTTGGCGAGTATTTCGCGTATTGCTTGGCGCTTATCTGTTTGGCCTGGCCAGCATCATTCACCTGGTTGCCCAAGGTGTCGGCTTGTCGATCCCTTCGAACTTGCTAGCCATGCTGCCGTATGTCGCAACTATTGTGGTCTTGGTGTTGTTGTCACGCGACCCGATCAAAACCCGCTTGTTCGCGCCAGTGTCATTGGGTAAACCCTGGCAGCCAGGTCACTGATAAGTTCAATAAGGGCAGACCCGCTGCGGCCTGCCCCACCTCGAATCCTCAACCGTCCTGATAACCATTGAAATGCGCCGAGTCCCTGCTCAAACAGGTGGTTTAAGCTCCAGCGAAATGCACTCAAGCGCATCGAGGCTGAGCACCTCAACAGTTCCATAACCGCAACGCACAATGCCCATTTGCTCCAGTCGCTTTAACGCTTCATGCGCGCTTTTACGCGATAGGCCTGCCATCGTGCCAATATCAGACTGTGAGGTTTTCGGCAGACGGGGTTTATCGCTAATGATTGCTAGCCGCCTCAAGGTCTTAGCGATTCGCGTGGTGGCATCAGAAGTGGTCAGAGCATCGAGGGTCATCAATGCGATATCAGAAGTGATCGCCGTAAGCAGGTTACACCACTGCCAGTAACCGGGTTCTTGCTCAAGGATTTTGTCCATGCAGTTTTTAGTCAAACGCAAGCAATAACTATCAGTGTAAGCAATGGTGTCAACTCGACGAACGCCTCCACTGAGGAATGCTAACTCACCCGTCCATGCCCCCGGCGCAAACAAATGAAGCAAGCTTGAAGTGTCAACTCGCGGCGGCAATTGACAGGCGAGGCAACCACTGACAAGCCCAATTATGGCATTGCCAGGCATTGCACAACGCAAGATCACCTCACCCGCATGGTAATGCTGGAGAGTCGCCCGACTTAGCAGGGCATCCTGAAACTCAACGGGTGTTTGTGACAGCCAACCATGGCTTCGCAGTGTTTGCGCGGCATCAAAAAAGTCCATTTATTACCTTATTTATCAATTGTCACTCTTGGGACAGTTGAATCTATTTTTTTCCAATAAAGTGACACAAGACTAAACAAAAAGTGGCTCGATTACGCGTGTTATTCACCTGCGGTAATCCCCTATTTCGAATCGCACTCAAGGCTCATGTAACCTGAGTGCGCTCCCATCGCTGTAGTTTCGCAAGCAGACGGACTTCCATTGACTGATGGAAGTATGAATATCAAGGAGTTGTAAGCATGCTTGGATTTGTAACCAAACGATTATCCCTTGCAGTACTTTCCACTGTGGTTATTACCAGCAGTGCATTTGCTGTGACAAATGAAGCGACCGACACAACCAAGAAAGCCAACGAGGCAATCGCGAACTACCTCCCCTTCACCAATAAGCAAGATTTCGAAGACGCCAAACGCGGATTCATTGCTGACCTGCCTAGCCCGGTGATCAAGGGCAAAGACGGCAAGACTGTTATCGACCTGACACAGTACGATTTTCTGAATAAAGAAGGCGAGGCGCCGGCAACCGTAAACCCAAGCTTGTGGCGTCAATCGCAACTGTTGGCAATTCGTGGCCTGTTCAAAGTAGTCGATGGAATTTACCAGGTGCGCAACATCGACTTGGCGAATATGACGTTCGTGCGCGGTAAAACCGGTTGGATTGTAATCGACCCGCTGACCTCAGACGAAACAGCCAAGGCGGCACTTGACCTGATCAACGATAAAGTCGAGAAACTACCTGTCTCGGCGGTGCTCATCACTCACTCACACCTCGACCACTTCGCGGGGCTGCGTGCAATCGTCGATGAGGCCGATGTTAAATCAGGCAAGGTTCCACTCATCGCACCTGAAGGCTTTATGGAAGAAGCCGTGAGCGAGAACGTATTTGCCGGCACAGCGATGAGCCGTCGCGCCTCGTACATGTTCGGCAACCTGCTACCGAAAAATCCCGAAGGCAACGTCGGGGCTGGTCTAGGTATCACCACTGCGGCTGGCGATATCACTCTGCTTGAGCCGAACAAGTTGATCGGCAAGACTGGCGAGAAGATGACCATTGACGGTGTCGATGTGGAATTCCAAATGGCGCCTGGCACCGAAGCGCCAGCGGAAATGCTCTTCTACTTCCCGCAGTTTAAAGCTCTGGATTTAGCCGAAGACGCCAACCACACTCTGCACAACTTGCTCACCCTGCGCGGTGCCAAAGTACGCAGCGCACAAAAGTGGTCAAGCACCCTGGGTGAAACCCTCGACATGTGGGGCGACAAAGCTGAAGTCTCGTTTGGTAGCCATCACTGGCCACAATGGGGTCAAGAAAGGGTTGTCGAGCACCTGGAAAAACAACGCGACCTGTACAAATACATCAACGATCAAACACTGCGCATGGCTAACCAAGGCATGACCATGAATGAGATCGCTGAAGAATTCGTGCTGCCAGACAGCTTGGCCAAAGAGTTCTACAACCGAAGTTATTACGGCGACCTGAAGCACAACGTACGCGCGACGTATCAGTTGTATCTCGGTTTCTGGGACGGTAACCCAGCTAACTTCAACCCGCTACCGCCGGTAGAAGAAGCCAAGAAGTATGTTGCAATGGTGGGTGCCGACAAGATGCTGGCAAATGCCCAAGAAGCTTACGATAAAGGCGAATATCGCTGGTCCGCGACTGTAACCAACAAGCTGGTGTTTGCTGACCCGAAAAACCAAGCAGCCCGTGACCTGGAAGCAGATGCACTCGAGCAAATGGGTTATCAGGCCGAATCCGGTCCTGCACGTAACTTCTACTTGAGTGGCGCTCAGGAACTGCGTAACGGTGTTAAGGCAATGATTACACCTAACGCCAGTTCTCCTGACCTCATTCGCAGCATGACCACGGAAATGATCCTTGATTTCGTGGCTGTTCACCTTAATGGGCCTAAGGTCGGCGATAAGAGCTATGCCTTCAATCTTGAGTTCCCAGACACCCAAGAGAAGTTTCTGTTAACGGTCAAAAATGGTGTGATGAATTACGCCAAGGACAAGACCCGCGACGAAGTTGACGGTTCAGTGACTCTCAACCGCAGTGTTCTCGACGACATTGCTCTGGGTAAATTAAAAATGGGTAACTTGACTGAAAGCGGCGAAGTGACAGTCGACGGTGACAAAGCCAAGTTCAAGCAAATGTTGAGCAACCTCGACACCTTTAATTTCTGGTTCAAAATTTCTGAACCATAACCCCTGACCCGTCGTTAAAAAACGCCCCGAATCAGGGGCGTTTTTTATTGCCCGAGATTTGATCAAGCAAAATCGTAGACAATGGCGTAATCCAATATACAACCCAAGGAGACCTTCATGGCCGAACAACAAACAGCGTTAATAATCGGAGCCTCCCGCGGCCTGGGCCTTGGCCTGGTGAAACAATTCAGCCTGTTGGGTTGGAACGTCACGGCAACAGTTCGCTCACCGCAACGGGCTGATGAGCTAAAAGCTGTACAGGGAGCAAAGATCGAAACCTTGGATATCGACAGCAGCGAGTCGTTAGATGCGCTGGTCAAACAACTTGAGGGCCAAGTATTCGATCTGATCTTCGTCAATGCTGGGGTACTTGGCCCCGAGCATCAGTCGGCCAGCGCAGCAACTCAGAAAGAACTTGGCCAGTTGTTTATGACCAACGTCACCGCCCCGATCCGTTTGGCTGAAAGACTGGTCGATCAGCTTCGCCCAGACACTGGCGTGCTGGCGTTTATGAGCTCTGTGTTGGGCAGCGTAACCAACCCTGAAGGCGACAACATGGCGCTGTATAAAGCCAGCAAAGCGGCGCTCAACTCCTTGACCAACAGTTTTGTATGCGCACTGCCTGAGCCGCGACCGACCGTGCTTTCCCTGCATCCGGGTTGGGTTAGAACCGAGATGGGCGGACCGAACGCCGAGATTGACGTTGAAACCAGCTGCGCGGGATTAGCCGTTCAAGTGCAACGCTTTGCCGGTAAAGGTGGTCATCATTTTATTGACTACAAAGGCCAAACAATCGCCTGGTAATACACAGGCTCAGTTGCCAAGACCGGTGAGCCTCAGCGCGGTGTTGTTGATCAAGACCGCGTTGACGGTTATCTTAACCATCCGCCGCACACCCGTGCGGTGCACCTGGATCAGCAGACAGGGTTAACACTGAGCTGGCTACCTGAAATCAACTCAGAGGGCCTGCAAGGTGCCTAATACTCATATCTGGATCAAAACCCCACTCGCCACTTTCACTGCCAACGGCCTTGATGCCTCAGGCGGCATTGTCGTCGAGCATGGCGTCATCAGCGAAATTCTCGGCGCGGGTCAGCAACCTGCGAAACCTGGTTATGCGGTCTTCGACGCCCGCGAGCACGTGGTACTGCCGGGACTAATCAATACCCATCATCACTTCTACCAAACACTCACCCGCGCTTGGGGCCCTGTGGTCAACCAGCCTCTTTTCCCATGGCTGAAAACCCTCTACCCGGTCTGGGCTCGTCTGACGCCAGAAAAACTCGCTCTGGCGAGTAAAGTAGCCCTGGCAGAGCTGTTGCTGTCAGGTTGTAGTACTGCAGCCGACCATCATTACCTGTTCCCGGGTGGCTTGGAAAACGCGATTGACGTGCAAGTCGAAGCGGTACGTGAACTTGGTATGCGCGCCATGCTCACCCGTGGTTCGATGAGCTTAGGCGAAGCCGATGGCGGCCTGCCGCCGCAGCAAACGGTGCAACAAGGTCAGGTGATTCTTGAAGACAGCCAGCGACTGATCAATGAATACCATGAGCGTGGCGATGGTGCGCAAATCCAAATCGCCTTGGCACCCTGCTCACCCTTCTCGGTGACCCAAGAGATCATGCGTGAAAGCGCTGACCTGGCTGAGAAGATGGATGTACGCCTGCACACGCACTTGGCCGAAACACTGGATGAAGAAGACTTCTGTCTGCAACGCTTTGGCCTGCGCACCGTTGATTATCTCGACAGTGTCGGCTGGCTCAGCTCGCGCACCTGGTTGGCCCACGGCATCCATTTCAACCCGGATGAGATCGCGCGTCTGGGCCAGGCTGGCACCGGCATTTGCCACTGCCCAAGCTCCAACATGCGCCTGGCATCCGGTATCTGCCCGACGATAGACCTGGAAGCGGCAGGCGCACCAATCGGTCTGGGGGTTGATGGCTCGGCGTCTAATGATGCGTCGAACATGATCCTCGAAGCCCGTCAGGCGCTGTACATCCAACGCCTGCGATACGGTGCAGAAAAGATTACCCCTGAACTGGCGCTCGGCTGGGCCAGCAAAGGCTCGGCGCGCTTGCTTGGGCGCACTGACATTGGTGAGCTGGCCGTGGGCAAACAAGCGGATCTGGCATTTTTCAAACTGGATGAACTGCGCTTCTCCGGCAGCCATGACCCGATCTCAGCGTTACTGCTGTGCGGCGCGGACCGTGCTGACCGGATGATGATTGGCGGCCAGTGGCGGGTCATCGACGGTCAAATCGAAGGCCTTGATGTGGCTCAGTTGATTGCCGATCACCGCCAAGCTGCCAAAGAGCTGATTGCTGGCTAACCCAGCCCTTGCACCACTTGGCAGCACGCAGGTGATTTTTGCCAGTACCGCTGCACCAACACAGAACCCCGCTAAAGCGGGGTTTTGTGTGTTCAGGACAAAGGAATCGCCCGAGCACGGGTAATTGTCTAGTTGGTCAGTTTTTTGCAACCGACTTAGCGCCAACAAGAATTCAGCGCTTAGCCGCAATTAATTTCACCTACGGAGCAATACCCGCTATGCAGAAGAAGAGTAAAAAACCACTACTGCGTGCCCTGGTCGCCGCCCTCGGCTTTAGCGCCGCCATGAGCGCCTCCGCGGCTGACCCGCTGAAGGTCGGTTTCGTCTATATCGGCCCTATCGGCGATCACGGCTGGACCTATCAGCACGAGCAAGGCCGCAAAATGATGGTCGAGCAGATGGGCGACAAAATCGAAACCAGCTTCGTCGAAAACGTGCCGGAAGGCGCTGACGCCGAGCGCGTTATTCGTAACATGGCGAAAAGTGGCTACGACCTGATTTTCACCACGTCGTTTGGTTACATGAATCCAACGTTGAAAGTCGCCAAGCAGTTCCCGAAAGTAACCTTTGAACATGCAACGGGTTACAAACAAGCCAAGAACCTCGGCACCTATTTGTCGCGCTCGTACGAAGGCCGTTATGTCGGGGGCTACCTCGCCGCGAAGATGACCAAGACCAAGAAAATCGGTTACATCGCCTCCTTCCCGATTCCAGAAGTGATCCGCGATATCAACTCGATCCAACTGGCGCTCGACAAGTACAACCCGGGCACCGAAATTAAAGTGGTCTGGGTTAACTCCTGGTTCGATCCGGGCAAAGAATCAGATGCAGCCAACGCGCTGATCGACCAAGGCGTTGACGTGGTGTTCCAACACACTGACAGCCCGGCACCAATCCAGACAGCAGAGCGCCGGGGCGTGTACGCAGTCGGCTATGCCTCTGATATGCAGCACTTTGGCCCAAATGCGGTGCTGACCTCGATCGTTAATAACTGGGGTCCGCACTACATCAAGTCAGCGCAAGCTGTGATTGACGGCAACTGGAAATCACAAGATTACTGGGGCGGCTTGAATGACGACACCATCCAGCTGCCGCTCAGCGATTTGGTTCCGGCGGACGTCAAAGCTGAGGCCGAGCAGATTGAAGCCAGCATCAAGAGCGGTGAGTTCCATCCGTTCACCGGCCCAATCAAAGACCAGAGCGGCGCAGTCAAAATTGCAGAGGGTGTCGTAGCCACCAATGCCGAGCTGGCCTCGATGAATTACTACGTCGAAAACGTCAAAGCTGAGCTGCCGAAGTAATTCGTAGCGATGCAAATTGACTCTTAATAACTGATTGAAATTGCCGACCACCCAAGTCGGCAGTTTATTCTCAGAGAAGATCATGAATCCAAATCAACTGCCCCTGATCGATATCGCCCCGCTCTACAGCACTGATGAGAATGCCTGGCGACAGGTTGCCAAGCAAATTGATCAAGCCTGCCGCGAATGGGGCTTTTTCTACATCACCGGCCACCCTATCTCTGCCCAACGTATTACCCAGTTGACCGATGCTGCAAAGACTTTCTTCGGCCAGCCCGACGCTGAAAAACTCAAGATTGATATTACCCAGACCCAGCATCACCGAGGCTACGGCGCAATTGCCACCGAGCAACTCGATCCGAGCAAACCGAGCGACCTGAAAGAAACCTTCGACATGGGTTTCAACATGCCAGCGGATCACCCGGATGTAGTGGCTGGCAAACCGTTACGCGGCCCTAATCGCCACCCGCAACTGAGCGGTTGGAGCGAGCTGATGGAGCAGCATTACAACGACATGCATGAGCTGGCCAAAACCCTGCTGCGCAGCATGACTATCGCGCTAGGGATTGAGCGTGATTTTTTCGATACACGCTTCGAACAGCCGATCAGCGTGTTTCGTATGATCCACTATCCTCCGCGCCACACGGCCAGCAGCGCAGACCAGCAAGGTGCTGGTGCGCACACAGATTACGGCTGCGTGACCTTGCTCTACCAAGACAGCGCCGGTGGCTTGCAGGTGCAAAACGTCAATGGCGAATGGATTGATGCACCGCCGATTGAAGGCAGTTTTGTAGTCAACATCGGCGACATGATGGCGCGCTGGAGCAACGACCGCTACAAGTCCACGCCGCACCGGGTTATCAGCCCGCTAGGTGTGGATCGTTACTCAATGCCCTTCTTCGCCGAACCGCATCCCGACACCGAAATCAGTTGCCTGCCCGGCTGTTCGGACGCCAATAACCCGGCCAAATATGCAGCCACAACTAGTGCCGAATATTTGCTTTCCCGCTTCGCTGATACTTACGCCTACCGCCGCACCGAACCAGCTGAGGACTGAACATTAACCCGAGAGATGAACGGCGGGGACATGGTGTCGTCCTCGCCGATTCCTGACTCAGCGGTTAAACTATGACCTGACTAAACAGCTGACGAGAATTAACCATGTACGATTGGCTCAACGCCCTGCCCAAAGCCGAACTTCATCTGCACCTTGAAGGCTCGCTTGAGCCTGAGTTGCTGTTTGCGTTGGCTGAGCGCAATAAGATCGCGCTGCCTTGGCATGATGTTGAAACGCTGCGTGCTGCGTACGCGTTTAACAATCTGCAGGAATTCCTCGACCTGTATTATCGCGGCGCCGATGTGCTACGCACCGAGCAGGATTTCTACGACCTGACCTGGGCTTACCTTGAGCGCTGCAAGGCGCAGAACGTGATTCACACCGAGCCGTTCTTTGACCCACAAACCCATACCGATCGCGGCATTCCATTTGAAGTGGTGCTGACGGGCATCAAGCAGGCGCTGGATGACGGCAAAAAACAGCTGGGCATCAGCCATGGTTTGATTCTCAGCTTCTTGCGTCATTTATCCGAGGAAGAAGCCTTCAACACCCTTGAACAAGCCTCACCCTTTCGCGATGCCTTTATCGCCGTCGGTCTCGACAGCTCAGAGATGGGCCACCCGCCGAGCAAGTTTCAACGGGTGTTCGACAAGGCTCGCAGCGAAGGTTATTTGACCGTTGCCCACGCAGGCGAAGAAGGCCCGCCGGAGTACATCTGGGAAGCGCTGGACTTGCTGAAAATCGAACGTATTGATCACGGCGTCCGGGCGATTGAAGACGAGCGCCTGATGCAGCGCATCATTGACGAGCAGATTCCACTAACCGTTTGCCCGCTGTCCAACACCAAGCTCTGTGTGTTTGACGATATGCGCCAACACAATATTCTTGAAATGCTTGAGCGCGGCGTCAAGGTCACAGTCAACTCTGATGACCCAGCTTACTTCGGTGGCTACGTCACCGAGAACTTCGCAGCCCTGCATGCCAGCCTCGGCATGAGCCAGGACCAAGCCAAGCGCCTCGCGCAAAACAGCCTCGACGCGCGCTTAGCTTAAAACAAGCCTCACGTTGTCACGCCCTACGAGTGATGTCTATTCCGTAGGGCGGACAGCGCCTTTCTGTCCGCCACTTGCAACACAAAACTGAATTGCGTGGCGCTTTGCGGTGGACAAGCTTCGCGTTGTCACACCCTACGAGTGATGCTTATTCCGTAGGGAGGACAGCGCTTTTCTGTCCGCCATTTAATGCACGAACCTCGATTGCTGGTCGAGTCGTGATGGACAAGCTTCGCGTTGTCACACTCTACGCGCCAAGCGACTAGTGTTTATGCGCTTCGCCTGCGGCGGGGGCGTCCTTCTGCACATTGACTTGCACTTCGACATCACCGGCCTTCTCAAAGGTCAAGGTCATCGGGAAATGCTCACCTGCTTTCATCTGCTGCTCCAGGTTGAACAACATTACGTGGTACCCCATGGGCTCAAACCTGACCTGACCGCCTGCGGGAATATCGACACCTTGCACCTGCTGCATTTTCATTACATCGCCAGCGTGGACGTGCTCATGCATCTCGGCCTTGCCTGCAACCGGGGTGTGGACGGCAATCAGTCGATCAGCCTCTTTGCCCTTGTTATCCACAACAAAATAAGCCGCAGCGGTTGGCGCAACCGGCGGCATCTCGCGTGACCACGGATGTTCGATATGCAGGTCACCAAGATCGAACTCATGGGCGTTGGCCAAAAAAGCAGGACTCATCATCGCCACTATCAACAAAGCTTGCTTTAACATTCAGGTTCTCCATTTACATTGAATATTGCGATCACTAGGCGAGCGAACCCGCCTGTTGTAACCATGAAAATCATCCATTAAGTTCAGCTGGTTTGTAATTGAGCGTTAATGCGCCGACGTGCAAACAGCCAGTCCAATGGTGCAACCAACAATAACGAAGCGCCAACCAACGGGAACAGGCAAGCAACCACCAGCATAATCACCATTCCCCCGCGCCAGATCGGTAAATCGTGACGAATTGGTGGCACCCCAAAACGACCTTGCGGACGACGCTTCCACCAGAGTACAAAGCCACTGACGCTACTAAGCAAAATCATCAGGCAGACCAACAGCATTAGCAGTTGATTGGCTAAGCCAAACATTTTGCCTTCATGCAGCATGACACCAGTTTCCACAGTTCTGGCAACCAGCCCGTAATCGTTCCAACGTACATCAGCGAGCACTTTGCCGCTGTATTGATCAATATGCAGCGTGGCATCGTTACGTGGATCATCAGCAAACACGCTGACGCTATAAACTCCGCGCTCGCCTGCAGGCATGGTCACGCTATAACCGGGATGAACCCCCAGTGCATCCGCGCTATCGACCACCTGCTGCAAGCTGACCTGCGCGCTGCTGGAATTGGCATGCATTTGCGCCATGCCCTTATGCGCGGCATGGGGATCGGACTCAGGCAGCGGCGTGACTTCTGCGGCCCAAGGCACTGTTTGGCTGGTGCTGGTGTTAAGGCTACCGGCCATCTTGTTGGATTGCGGCACGTTATCCCACATAGCGGCCGGGAAGTGATTCCAGGCACCCGCGAATTTGGCGCCCCAAAAACCGGTCCAGGTCATGCCGGTCAACAACATAAACAGCAATAGCAGTGAACCCCAGAAGCCAACGACCGCATGCACATCGCGCCAGAACAGCCGCCCGCGACTGGCCAAGCGCGGCCAGAAAAGCGCCGACTTACTCGTGCCACGCGGCCACCAGAGATACAAACCCGAAAGAACCAGCACGATTCCCCAACCGGCGGCCAGCTCGACCAAGCGATCGCCAACGGTGCCGATCATCAACTCGCCATGCAGCTTGCGGGCGATGGCTTGTAGATTATCTTCAGCGTCTTGAGCGCCAAGAATTTCACCGTTATAGGGATTCATAAATACATTGAGCGTGGCATCAGCTGTGACCACAACAAACTGTGCACTGCTCTGCTTATTTACTGGAGGCAAGTATTTGCTAATGCTCGCCTGTGGATATGCTTGCTTGAGTAGTGCCATTTGCCGATCAGCGCTAATACGCTGCTCGGCAACGGGTACCTGCAACAAGTCTTCGTACATCAGCGAGTCAAGTTGCGGTTTAAACAGGTAAATGATTCCGGTGATCGAAAGCATGATCAAGAACGGTATGACCAACAAACCGGCGTAAAAATGCCAGCGCCAAGCCAGGTTATAAAACGACAGACTGGATGAGCCAACGACCGTTACCGGCGGCTCTGAAGTATGTGCATCGCGCATCAGTTTTCCCCAATTCCCAATACACTTGCCCACCACATAACGTAGATAAGCGCTGACAAGTGCAATGCAATTCTTATGGTTGTTGCTCTAGGCTTAAGCCGAGCAGCAGGCATCTGAATTTAAGCGAGAAATGGGGAAGCGCGAGGATTGGCCGAGGGCCAGAGATAGCGGACTGGCCGCCGGAACAACAGCTGCGGTGCAACCAGTTTTTGCTGAGGGCGCAGGAATAAACCAAGAACGCCAAAGAAAGCAGCAAGGGCGATGCCGACAAATGTCGAGCACATTGAACAACCGAAGCCTGTTGCCGGGTTGAACAGTGGCGTGTCGGGCCCGGCAATATCCAGGGTTGCATTGCTATTGCCTTGAGCGGAGCAGTACACCCCATCGATGCCGCTCAGTTGCAACCCGGCCATCTGACCATGACTAATGCTGCAGGCGAACGCACTGAACAGGATGCTGGCGTACAGCAGCCAAGCGATCAGCGAACGATCGGCTTTGGTCGTGTTCATGGTGGGCAATTTTTTCACAAAACCTGTCAGCGTCTGGCACAGCACAATGGCAAGCTTAATCGGCCCAAGGTGCTTTCGCCAGTAGTATGCGACAACGAGCCTGCACAAAATCACGGAGCAAATGCACCGGCTTACTTAACTGCGAACGATGGGCGCAGATCAGGTTAAGCGGTGTCAACTCGCCAAGGTAGTCATTCATAAGCACGCGCAAGCGCCCCGCCTGCACGTCAGCAGCAACATCCAACCACGATTTGTACACCAGTCCATGGCCAGCAATTGCCCAGCGTCGCACCACGTCAGCATCATCGCTTTGCCGATCGCCTTGCACGGAAATACTTTGCTGGCGCTTGCCATTACTGAACTGCCAACGTTCATGCACGCGCCCATTGAGCATGTACAACAGGCAATTATGTCCAGCCAACTCCTCGATTGTTTGCGGCTCACCGTGGCGCGCAAGGTAGCTCGCAGACGCGCACAGTACACGACGATTATCTGCAGCCACCGGCAAAGCCACCAAGCTTGAGTCCTCTGGCGCGCCATAGCGCAGGGCGATGTCTACTGACTCGCGGAAGAAGTCGGTTATCCGGTCCCCCAGCAACAGGCGCAGCTGTAACTGGGGGTGCGCTTGCTGAAACTCATCGAGCCAAGGCAACAAGGTGTTGCGCCCGAAATCTGAAGGGGCACAAAGCTGCATCAAGCCGCTGATCCCCACTTTATTACCGGCTAATTGCATGCGGCCTTCTTCAATACTTTGCAAGGCTTGGCGAGCATGACTGAGAAAACCCTGACCTTCAGCGGTCAAACGCAAACTGCGCGTAGAACGGGCGAATAAGCGCGCATCAAGCTGTTGCTCCAGTCGCTTTAGTGCTGCACTGGCCACAGCAGGAGAGATATCAAGCAAACGAGCAGCGGCCGATAAACTGCCTGTTTCAGTGGTGTGCACAAACAGTTGCAAGTCATCAAAGCGAAGCATCACAGCCGCCTATTATCAAAATAATATTGAAATAGACTCTAGTTTCTCTGGGTTTTACTAAACGATCAATTGATTCAGCATGGCTACATCCCTGCCCCAACGATTTGAGATTTCGACCATGACCAACACACTGACTTTAGTCGCCACAATCACAGCTATAGCCGAGCATCAGGCAACAGTAAAAAACCACCTGCAGACACTGGTTGCTGCCAGCCGCAAAGAAGCAGCCTGCATTCAGTACGACCTGCACCAGCAACAAGATGCACCCAACGTATTTATCATGATTGAGCAATGGCGCGATAACGCCGCACTTGCCGAACATAAGCAAACCGCGCACTACCAGCACTTTTCAACGACCTGCGCCGAGCTGCTGCAAGGTGTTGAGCTCAAACTAATGACCCAGATTGCCTAAGGAGCCCTCCATGAAAGCAGTTGCTTACTACCAATCCCTGCCGGCTGACAATCAACAGTCACTGGTTGATATTGAACTTGCAGCACCAACCCCTGGACCACGCGACCTGCTGGTCGAGGTCAAAGCTATTTCGGTCAACCCGGTCGACACCAAGATCCGCAGGAACGTCGCCCCTGAAAACGCTGAAGCCAAAATACTCGGCTGGGATGCAGCAGGCGTGGTCAAAGCGATCGGTGCCGAGGTCAGCTTATTCAAGCCCGGCGATGAAGTTTTTTACGCAGGAGCAATTAACCGCGCGGGAGCCAATAGCGAACTGCACATCGTTGATGAACGTATCGTCGGCCATAAACCCAAAGCCCTGACGTTTGCTGAAGCGGCGGCCATGCCACTGACCACAATTACAGCCTGGGAGTTATTGTTTGACCGCCTGCAGATTGTCCAAGGCAACATTGATCAAGGCCAAAGCCTGTTGATTGTTGGTGGCGCTGGCGGCGTGGGTTCAATGTTGATTCAGCTGGCGCGCAAGCTGACAGGGCTAACCGTGATTGCCACTGCTTCACGCCCTGAAACCCAAGCTTGGGTGCGCGAGCTTGGCGCTCATCACGTGCTCGACCACAGCCAGCCCTTGCACCAAGAGCTGCAGCGTGTCGGCCTTGAGCATGTCACCCACGTCGCCAGCCTGACTCAGACAGACCAGCACTTTGCCCAATTGGTTGAAGCGCTTGCGCCACAAGGCCGTCTGGCATTGATTGATGACCCGGTTGAGCCGCTGGATATCATGCAACTCAAGCGCAAGAGTCTTTCGTTGCATTGGGAGCTGATGTTCACCCGATCACTGTTCGGCACGGCCGATATGATCGAACAGGGTCGCCTGCTCAACAAAGCCTCTGAACTGGTTGATACCGCCGCGATTAAAACTACGTTAGGTGAGCATTACGGCGTAATCAATGCTGAAAATCTTCGCCGCGCACACATTCTTTTGGAGTCGGGCAAGGCCAAAGGCAAGATCGTTCTGGAAGGTTTCTAGGTCGCCTTAATCGGCAGGGGCTGGGTTGAATGCTGCAGCCAAGCAATCAAGCCGGTGGCTTTGAGCCGTCGGCTTTTACCATTACCGCTGCTAATCCTGCATGAAACCAGATGCTAGAAATATTCTGAATTATCGATTTTTTACCATTAATCGCCAAATTTATGTGTGTCAGTGAAATCTCATATTCAGGGTCTACACTGGCCTGACCAACCCTAGGAGGCGAACCAAATGAAGATCCGGATTAGCCCACTAAGCAAAAACCAAAACTCGCGTTGGCAGGTCAGTTTTGCAGGTCAACAAATCTCATTTCGCAATGAGGCTGAGGCGCGCAATTTTGTCTCGACCCTGCAAGCACGCCTGCAAGCGCCGCACTGCCTGCCAACAGAGGAACAGCGTTTGGCAGGCTAATGCGCAAACCGTCAAATAGCCGGATAGCCTGCGCGGCGTTCGGCCCATACGGTAAAGCGCGAACACAGTGCTGCAAGCAATGCACAGCCACAAATAACCAAAGCCATCGGCCATGCTGTGCCGTTATGCAGATAACTCACCAAGGCTGCTGCACTGGCCGCAATCGAGAACTGCAAACAACCCAATAAGGCCGATGCGCTGCCAGCGTGGCGGCCTTGGCCAGCCATGGCGCAAGCGGATGCGTTCGGTAGCAACACCCCCAAACTGGCGATACAACCAAACAAAGGAATCAGCAGCGGCCACAAATGTGCAGGCTTGTTCAAGGCGATGATCAGCAGTGCTGCACCGCAGGCCAAATAGAACCAAACGATTCGGCGTAACCAAAAGCTTGGCCCATGTTTGGCAACCAGCCAGGCGTTGACTTGCGCCATCAGAATAAAGCCCGCTGCGTTACTGCCAAATACCCAACCGTAGTGCTCAGCTGGCACCCCATAAAGCTCGATAAAGACAAACGGTGATCCGGCGATATAGGCAAACATTCCAGCCACCGCCAAACCACCTGTCAGCGCGTGGCCGATAAATGGCCAGTCAGAGAACAACCGCAGATAAGCCCCGAGCGCCCCCGATAAGGGCGCGCCAGGAACACTGCCATCAAGGGTTTCTGGTAGCCCGCGCCAGACTGCAATCATGCACAGCACACTGAATATAGTCAGGCAGACAAAAATCGATTGCCAGCCAAAAATACCCAGCAAAATACCGCCAAATACCGGGGCAAGAATCGGCGCCAAGCCCATCACTAACATCAGTTGCGAGAATACTTTTGCGGAGGCAATCGGGTCACACAAGTCCCGTACCACAGCGCGCGAAATAACCATGCCAGCACAACCGCCAAGCGCCTGTACAAAGCGGGCAGCAATTAACCACTCAAGACTAGGCGCCAGCGCACAAGCCAGCGAACCAATGGTAAACAAGGTCACGCCGACCAGTAATGGCTTACGGCGCCCAAAACGGTCAGCCAATGGGCCGTAGGCTAGTTGACCGATCGCCAAACCCAAGAAGTACACCGCAAGCGATTGCTGCACATGCTCGACATCGGTTGCAAAGTCACTGGCAATGCTTGGGAAGCTTGGCAAATAAAAGTCGATTGCCAATGGCCCAAAAGCACTAAGGGCACCGAGAATCAATAAGGTTGATAATTTCATCAAAGGCCCCTGCCGTCCAAATCCGGCGTTAACTATACAAACAACAACGCCGCCACTCTTGCGAATGGCGGCGTTGGTTTACCGCAGACTTATACCGAGTCGCTATGCGCTGGCAGGTCTTTTTCGCCTTTCTTGCCTTTTTTGCTGAGCTTTTCGGCAAGCGATTCAACCAGCATAAAGAACATTGGAATCAGGAAAGTCGCCAGCAGTGTTGCCGCCAACATACCACCAATTACCCCGGTACCAATCGAGTGGCGACTTGCGGAACCTGCGCCACTGCTGATAGCCAACGGCACAACACCGAGAATGAATGCCAACGAGGTCATCACAATTGGGCGGAAACGCAAGCGCGCAGCCTCCAATGCAGCCTCGAAAATACCCATGCCGTCCCGGCGCAGCATCACCGCGAACTCAACAATCAGAATCGCGTTCTTCGCCGCCAGACCAATCAGGGTAATCAGGCCGACCTGGAAGTACACGTCGTTCTCAATACCGCGCAACCAAACCGCGAGAATCGCACCAAATACCGCAAACGGTACAGCAGTAACAACCGCTAGCGGCAAGGTCCAGCGCTCGTATTGGGCAGCCAGGATCAGGAACACCATGATCAAGCCGAAGACAAACGCCAAACTACCTGAGCCTTGAGTGGCCAGTTCTTGGTATGCAGAACCAGTCCAACCAATGCTGTAATCGCTACCAAGCACTTGGTCAGCAACTTCCTGGATTGCTTGCAACGACTGACCCGAACTATAGCCTGGAGCTGGCCCACCGAGAATCTTCGCTGATGGGTATACGTTGAAACGGGCGTAGGTATCTGGCCCAAGAATACGATCAACCTTAACCAGCGATGCCAGTGACACCAGGTCCCCTGAAGCCGAGCGCACATAAACCTGAGACAGGTCTGATGGCTTACGCCGGAACTCAGGCTCTGACTGCAAGCTTACTTGCCAAGTACGGCCATACAAGCTGAAGTCATTGACGTAGTAACTGCCGAAGGTCGATTGCATCGCCGTGAAGACATCACTGATCGTAACCCCAAGCGAGCGCGCTTTGGTACGGTCAAGATCGATGTAGTACTGCGGCACATCGGCGTTAAACGTGGTTTGCAGACCCGCTAACTCTGGGCGTTTAGCCGCAGCGGCAAGGAACTCTTGAACCTTGGTCGAGAGCTGCGCAGTCGTGCCGCCGCTACGGTCTTGAATGTAGCCCTCAAAACCACCGGTGGTACTCATACCGGTAATAGGCGGTGGGTTGAAGGTCAGCACCACACCATCTTTCTGCGAGGCGCCCATGCCCATGAACTCATGGGTCAGGTTGCGCGCATCAAGCTCTGGGGTGGTGCGCTCGCTCCAATCCTTTAGTGGAATAAAGGACACACCGGCATTACTACGTGTACCAAAGGTCAAAACGTCGAAACCAGCAAAAGTCACCACATCCTCAACTGCGGGGTGCTTCATTAACTGCTGGGTTACATCGCCAGTAAGTTTCTCGGTACGGGTCAAAGATGCTGCTGGCGGTAAGAAGTAAGCGTTGATCACATACCCCTGGTCTTCGTCCGGCACCAACGAGCTTGGTACGCGACCGAACAGCATCACCATCAGCACGATCATGCCGCCAAACAGAAGCAAACCGATAGCCGAGCGTTTGAGGAAGAAACGCACACCCGAGGTATAACCCTTGGTGAACTTATCAAAGCCCCGGTTAAACCAACGAAACGGTGCGGCAGGCTCATGATGACCTGGCTTGAGTAACAAAGCGCAGAGCGCCGGGCTCAAGGTCAGGGCGACGATGCCCGAGATCACCACCGACACGGCAATGGTCACGGCAAACTGTTTATACATCTCCCCTGCAAGGCCTCCGAGGAAGCCAACCGGAACGAACACCGCACAGAGCACCAGAACGATGGCGACGATTGGTCCCGTCACCTCCTCCATGGCTTTGATGGTAGCTTCTTTCGGGCCAATCTTGTCGGTGGCCATGACCCGCTCGACGTTCTCAAGCACCACAATGGCATCGTCCACCACGATACCGATTGCCAGCACCAAGCCGAACAATGTCAGCAGATTGATGGAAAAGCCCAAAGCATACATACCGGCAAAGGTACCGATCAGCGAGACCGGAATCGCCAGCACCGGAATCAGCGTTGCACGCCAGTTTTGCAGGAAGAGGAACACCACCAAAATAACCAGTACCAAGGCTTCGAAAAAGGTATGGATTACCTCTTCGATCGATACCTTTACGAACTTGGTGGTGTCGTACGGGATCTTATAAGCCATGCCGTCCGGGAAGTTCTTCGACACACGCTCCATGGTCGACTGAACCGCTTCAGCTGTATCCAGCGCATTCGCACCCGGTTGCAGGTACACACCAAAGGCGGCGTTTTGCTGGCCATTGAGCGAGGTCATCAAGGAATAATCCTGAGCCCCCAACTCAACCCGTGCGACGTCTTTCAAGCGCAAACTTGCACCTGTCGCATCAGAACGGAGAATGACGTTTTCGAACTCTTCAGGATCGGAAAAGCGCCCTTGCGTGGTAACGGTATAGGTGAAGTCTTGCTCTTTATTCAGCGGCTGCTGGCCGAAGCTACCGGCAGCAAACTGCGAGTTCTGCTCACGAATCGCGTTGACTACGTCAGTCGGCGTCAGATTGAACTGGGCCAGCTTGTCCGGCCGCAGCCAGATACGCATCGAGTAGTCTTTGGAGCCGAACTGAGACACATCGCCAACGCCCGGCAGACGCTTGAGTTCATCAATTACGTTGATCAACGCATAGTTACTGATAAACACCGGGTCACGTGAATCATCCGGCGAAAACAAGGTAACCACCTGAAGAATGTCTGAAGACTTCTTCTCCACCTTCACGCCCTGACGGCGAACCTCTTCGGGCAACTTAGCCAGCGCGGCCTGTACCCGGTTGTTCACGTCGATGGTGGCTTGGTCTGGATCTCTGCCTACTTCAAAGTAGACCGACAAACTCATGGTGTTACCACCGGAGTTTGACTGCTGGTAGATCATCCCTTCAACACCATTGATCTCTTGTTCGAGCGGTGCGGCTACTGTTTCAGCAATAACCTGCGCGCTCGCCCCAGAGTAGGTTGCGGTCACCGAGACCTGCGGCGGGAGAATTTGTGGGTATTGAGCAATTGGCAACGAGCGCATGGCCATAAGGCCAGCGAGCACTATCACCACCGAGATAACCGTTGCGAAAACCGGTCGTTCAATAAAGAAACGAGAAATCAACTAGATGCTCCTTACGATTTCTTGTCAGCGTCGGCAACTTCCGACGCGACCTTAACAGGAGTATCCGGGCGAACCTTGGTCAGACCTTCAACAATGACTTTGTCGCCCTCACTGACGCCAGACTTAATCACCCAGCGACCTTTTGAGGTACGACCGACGGCGACCTCGCGAACACGAGCAACACCTTTGTCATCAACCACATAAACAAAGGTGCCCTTAGGCCCTTGCGCAACAGCACGCTCAGCCACGGTTAGAGCATTCGGTATCGAGATGCCTTTGACCTGCACGCGAACGAACTGCCCCGGCAGCAGTGTTTGCTTCGGATTTGGCACCACAGCGCGGGTACTGACAGTGCCGGTACTGCGATCAATCAAGCTGTCGGTAAAGTTAACCTTGCCTTCTAACGGATAGGTTGAACCGTCGCCGTAGGTAATGCCGACGCGTACTTCATCGCCATCAAGTACCAAAGAGCCATCAGACAAGCCATTACGCACGCTTTCAACGTCGCTGTCTGGTGCAGCGAAGTTAACGTAGATCGGATCCAACTGCGTAATTTTAGTCAGCAAGCTGGCATTCGGATCACCGGCGACCATCAAGCTGCCTTCAGACACCGTTTCTTTACTAGTGATACCTGAGATCGGTGCTGTAACGGTGGTGTAGTCGAAGTCAATCTGCTTGGACTGCACTTCAGCTTTAGCGGCCTGAATGTTGGCTTTGCTTTGCTCAAAATTGGACACTGCATTGTCCAGCTCGCTTTCACTGGCGAAGCCTTTCTTCTGCAGCTCACGGATACGCCGTAGATCACGTTCGGTCTGACGGTAGCGCGCCTGCTCTTGGGCCAATGCACCTTTAGCACGAGCCAGCGCCGCCTGATAAGTACGCGAGTCGATGCGGAACATCAACTGACCTTGCTTGACGCTGCTACCTTCCAGATAAGTACGCTCCTGCAGTATGCCACTGACCTGGGCACGCACTTCGATTTCACGAAAACCAGCGGTCCGCGCAGGGTACTCAAGCTCCAACGGTAGCGGTGCGACTTTGACTGTTTCGACCGAGACTTCAGGTGCAGGTGGCGCATCTTCAGCATGCAGCTGTGCGTTTAACGTACAAAAAGCCAGAAGTCCCAGTGCAGCCGGGAAAGATCGTGCAAAAACCATAGGTGTCTCCGAGACAGCACAGCGTGCAAACAAAGGCGAGAATGCTAATTACATACAGGTGTGTTTGTAAATAGCACTATACAGCTAATCTATCTACAATCATTTCCGTATCTACAGCCTAGCCATAAATAATTAACCTGACATGCGCCGAACTAAAGAAGAAGCTGAAAAAACCCGTGCCGCCATTCTTATGGCAGCCGAAACATTGTTTCTGGAACATGGCGTAGCCAAGACCAGCTTGGAACACATCGCCAGACACGCCGGGGTAACTCGCGGGGCGGTGTATTGGCACTTTGAAAATAAAGCACATTTGTTTCATGAAATGCTTAACCAGGTCCGCCTCCCCATTGAGCAAATAACCGAGCAACTGTGCAAAGGCTTTGAAAACAACCCAATACTGGCCCTGCGCGACCTTTGCATTGAGGTCATGCTGGACCTCGCGCTTAACCCACAGAAGCAACGTATTTTTACAATTCTGTTGCACCGCTGCGAATTAACGGAAGAACTGCAGGAAGCGATGGATCGCCACACTGAATTCATCAATCAGTTTATTGCTTTGTGTGAGCAATATTTCAGCCATCTCCCAATTTCAGAGCATTTGCAACCCGGTATCACCCCGCGACTTGCAGCAAGAACACTCAACGCACTTATTGTCGGCCTGCTAAGCGACTGGCTTCGTGATCCAGCACTGTTCGATCCTGAACAAGATATCAGGCCAATTTTCGTTGCATTATTTAACGGCCTGCTCAAGCACACGGATAGATGAATAGGCATCACACAAATTGCGCCAAATGAGGGCATTACTTAGAAGTCCCTTTACAAATTACCAAGTGCGAACAATTGTTGCTCAGTTAATTTGCGTGTGTTCGATTGTCTTATTCAGCGGCGTTTCATTGGTTGCTGGCTTAGCTTCACGGCGCTGGGTCATCCACTGGCCAACTTGGCCGAAGAACGCTTCAGGCACAACACGCCCGACACGGCGCGCCATATCGAGGATTGTCTGCTGCGACAACGCCTCTTCCATGCGTTTTTGCGCAGTCAACATAACCCCATGAACGGTGCAGGTCCCGGCCTGCGCCCAACTCGGCGGCGATCCTTCAAACAACGCGCAACGGCTACGAATTTCGCGGCAATCAAAAATATCCTTGCGCCCATCAATCGCAGTCACGATATCCAGCACATTGATTTCAGCAGCTGGACGCGCCAGCTTAAAACCGCCTTTTACACCCTCGGTCGACGCAACCAGTCCAGCCTTGGCCAGTTTGGTAAAGACCTTGGCCAAATACTCCTGCGGCACGCCTTGTAGCTCGGCTAGGTCGCGCACACTGGCTTCGCGAGAGTTGCCATGTTCATCCACTAAAAACAGCAGGCAATGAATACCGTACTCAACGCCCGCGCTGTAAAAAGACATCATAATCTCCGACTAACTTAGTCGCAAATTTAACAAATAGCCGCCACAGCAACAAGCAAGGCAGCCATACCGTAAATCAACGCAGCACCCGCGCAATGCCTTTTCATGGGCGAAATCAGACCAACAGCATAAAAAAACACTTGCTGAAAAAAACTACGACCAATATAGTCGTAGTTACTTTGAGCGCTTAGCTATCGAATTAAAAAGCGCTCAGCTCAGGCTCAACGGAGGGGCTGAAAGCCACTCCAGACCCGGTGTTTTTTAATCGTATCTACTATTTTGGAGCGACCCATGAAACAGCACATTTTGATTCTCGGCGCAGGTTTTTCGGGCATGTGGAGCGCACTGAGCGCAGCGCGTTTGCTGGATAAAAACAATCGCAGCGATATCTCGATCAGCGTAGTTGCGCCTCAAGCAGAGTTGCGTGTGCGTCCACGCTTCTACGAGCCCGAAGTGCACACGATGAAAGCCTCGCTGGATGAACTATTTGCAGCGGTTGACGTGAATTTTATCAAAGGCTCAGCGCAGACCATCGACACCACGAATAAGCGCATCAGCTACAACGATAGCCAAGGGCAGCCGAACCACGTGACTTATGACCGGTTGATCTTGGCGACTGGCAGCAGCGTTGCAAGGCCTGCGCTACCGGGGGTAGATCAGTTCGCCTTCGATGTTGACCAGATCGAACAAGCTGCAAAACTTGAGTCGCACATCAAGGCATTGGCAAAGCAGCCGGACTCAGCGGCGCGCAATACAGTCGTTGTAGCGGGCGGTGGCTTTACCGGGATTGAAACCGCAACTGAAATGCCCGAACGCTTGCGTGCAGCCTTGGGCAATGATGCAAAAATCAGAGTGATCATTGTTGATCGAGGCCAGCAGATTGGCGCCGCACTGGGTGAAAATATCAGCCCGATAATTGCCCAAGCGACCTCAGAGTTAGGTGTTGAGTGGCTGCTAGGCACAGCGGTTACAGGTATAGACGCAGATGGCGTCACCTTGTCTGACGGGCAACGTATCGAGACAAAAACCGTGGTCTGGACCGTTGGTGTTCGTGCCAGCTCGTTGACCGAACAAATCGCAGGTGAACGTGACAACCAGGGTCGCTTACATGTCGACAGCAACCTCAAGGTCATCGGCCAAGGGGATGTTTTCGCCACTGGCGATGTGGCATACGCCACCACGGATGATCAAGGCAATTACGCGTTGATGACCTGCCAGCACGCAATCGCACTGGGTCGCAGTGCAGGTAATAACGCGGCTGCCAGCCTGTTGGATGTCGCACCGATTCCTTACCGCCAAGAGAAGTACGTCACCTGCCTGGACCTTGGCCAGTGGGGCGCGGTGTATACCGAAGGTTGGGATCGTCAGGTCAAGCTGGTCAAGGATGAAGGCAAACAGCTTAAAACCCAAATCAACACTCAATGGATTTATCCGCCGGTAGCTGATCGCGCAACCGCGTTGGCCGCAGCCGACCCACTGATTCCTGTGGTTGCCTGAGGAAAGGTACTGAGCTACGGGAAAAGGCACGTCATCCACCCAAGGTGATTAAGGTGGATGACGTTTTTCATCGACCAACAGCGGCTGCGCAAAGCAAACAGTGTCAGCGCAGAGCAAGCCTACTGGGCTTGCGCGCAATAACCTGCTTTATTAATCAGTGCACTCAATTGCGCAGCATCCAATGAACTGCTCACACACACTTCAGCACTTGCCAGATCGACTTGCACTTGCGCCTGCATATCAACGGCTTTAATCACATTGGTGATGGCCTTTATGCAGTGCCCACACCTCATACCATCGACTTTGAATATTTGCATTTTCAATCTCCAAACGTTACGGATATAGGGCATTGGCTACCCTGTCGAGCGCAGTATCAAGCTTGCCGCACTGGGAAGGTCAAGCGCTGGCGGTTATGCTGTTTGGCAACGACCTGCAGCGCCGTGATGACCTGCGTTGGTCCTGACTTTTCGGGGATAAACATGCGTCGATTAGTAATATCTGTGATTTGCAGTGCCATTGCAGCCAGCTGTTTAAGTGGTACAGCACAGGCTGGCGACTACAGTCGCGCTGAAAGCTATGCGGTTTTGATTATTTCTCGCGAACGCCTGCAAGTGTCGACCCAATGTGAGATTGGCCTGTATTTGCAAGACGAGCTGACAGCGCGTCTGGATCAAGGACAGTCGGCTTCATTTAATCTGCCACCGGGAGAGATTACGGTCCGTTTGGCCACCGTCGGCACCAAAACCTGCCAGCCAGGTATTAACCAACTGGACGGTCAGCGCCTGTCACTTAAAGCCGGCGAAATCAGCCGTTATCGGATTAGCCAGACCAGTGCCGGCTATAAATTGATTCGTGCCCCTTCAATCAATTAAAGCTGCGCGAAATAAGGTCGCCCAAACACTTGACCTTACCAAGATGGCAAGGTTGATCATGTAGGTGAACTTCAAGGAGATCGCCACATGTCCGCCACCCAAACATTCAACCTGCCAATCGGCGGAATGACCTGCGCCAGTTGCGCTGGACGCGTCGAGCGCGCCTTGCGTCAACTGCCCGAAGTCAGCAATGTCAGCGTTAACCTTGCCAGCGAACAGGCACGTGTCGACGCCCCGGCAGACAGCCTGCTCAAACTGCTCGACACCATTGAAGCCGCAGGTTACGAAGTGTCCAGCGAACGTATTGAACTGGCTATTCAGGGCATGACCTGTGCCAGTTGCGTCGGCCGTATTGAGCGGGCATTAGCCAAGCACCCGGGGGTACTCGAAGTCAGCGTGAACCTGGCAACCGAGCACGCCCAACTCAAGGTTGCGCGAGGCGCTGACCGCAACCTATTACTCAGCGCAGTCAGTAAGGCCGGCTACAGCGCGACATTATTGACTGAGCAGGCAACAGAACCTGACAGCGCCGAGAAAAACCTACAGCGCGAACGCTGGTTATTGATTGTCGCCTTGATGCTGGCCGCACCGCTGGTTTTGCCGATGCTGCTGGCTCCATTGGGTGTGCATTGGATGCTCCCGGCCTGGGCACAATTTGTCATCGCCACACCGGTGCAGTTCATCCTTGGCGCACGCTTCTATCGAGCCGCCTGGAAAGCACTACGAGCAGGCGCTGGAAACATGGACCAACTGGTTGCCATCGGCACCAGCGCCGGTTATGGCTTGAGCGTTTACCAGTGGCTGACTACTCCAGCCGGACAAATGCCGCATCTGTACTTCGAAGCTTCTGTGGTGATTATTGCGCTGATTATGCTCGGCAAATATATGGAGAGCCGCGCCAAGCGGCAAACCACCAGTGCCATTCGCGCTCTGCAAGCACTACGTCCCGATCAAGCCCTGCGCTTGAAAGACGGTGAGGAACAACTCGTCGCCCTAAACCAATTAGTGCTCGGCGATCAGGTCGTGGTCAAACCGGGCGAACGGTTCCCGGTAGACGGCAAGGTGCTTGAAGGTCAAAGCCATGCCGATGAAGCCCTGATCAGTGGCGAAAGCGTGCCGCAGGCCAAACAACCGGGCGACTCTATAACCGAAGGCGCAATTAACGGCGAAGGTCGCTTATTGATCGAAACGACAGCGCTAGGCACAGAAACCGTGCTGGCGAAAATCATTCGACTGGTCGAAGACGCGCAAGCCGCCAAAGCACCGATTCAAAAGCTGGTGGATAAAGTCAGTCAGGTGTTTGTGCCCGCCGTTTTAGGCATAGCGCTGATCACCCTGATTGGCTGGCTGATCGCGGGTGCAGGCGTTGAGACGGCCCTGCTCAATGCCGTTGCAGTGCTGGTGATTGCATGCCCGTGCGCACTGGGCTTGGCTACACCTACAGCAATTATGGCGGGCACGGGTGTTGCGGCGCAGCACGGTATTTTGATCAAGGATGCCGAAGCACTTGAGGTCGCGCACAAAGTCAATATTGTTGCCTTCGACAAGACCGGCACACTCACCTCAGGCACACCGCAAGTTGCCCACCTGCAAGCCGTCGACAACGACACTCAAAACTTGCTGCAACTGGCGGGCAGCTTGCAAAGCGGTAGCGAACACCCGCTGGCCAAGGCTGTGCTGGATGCCTGTGCAGAACAAAACATCAAACCGCTGGCTGTGACCGCCAGCAAGGCCTTGAGCGGTCGTGGAATCGCCGGAACACTGGCTGAGCGCAGCTTGGCCTTGGGCAATCGGCGCATGCTCGATGAGCATGATTTGAGCCCCGGCGACTTAGCTGCCAAGGCCCAGGCCTGGGAGGCTGAAGGTCGCACTTTGTCGTGGTTGATCGAGCAAAAGCCGCAGCCAAGGGTACTGGGCTTATTCGCTTTCGGTGACACCCTTAAGGAAGGCGCCAAAGAGGCGATCAGCCGCTTGAAGGCGCTGGATATCGACACTCACCTGATCAGCGGCGACAACCGTGGCAGCGTTGATAACGTCGCGAATGAACTGGCGATTACTTCAACCCACGCCAATGTATTACCAGCAGACAAAGCCTCAATCATCAACGCATTAAAGCAGCAAGGCGTGGTGGCAATGGTCGGCGACGGTATTAACGATGCGCCCGCCCTCGCCTCAGCTGATGTTGGTATCGCCATGGGCGGCGGCACTGACGTTGCGATGCAGGCAGCAGGCATTACGCTTATGCGTGGCGATCCGCGCTTGGTGGCTGCGGCGCTGGACATCAGCAACCGCACCTTTAACAAGATCCGGCAAAACCTGTTTTGGGCTTTTGCCTACAACATGGTCGGCATTCCGTTAGCAGCACTTGGTTACCTCAACCCGATGGTGGCTGGCGCGGCGATGGCGCTTTCCAGCGTCAGCGTAGTGGCCAATGCATTATTGTTGAAACGCTGGCGGCCCTGATAACTGTTGCGCCATGTGGAAACAGATGGCGCAACTAGCAGGGACAAATTGTTTGATGGAGACTTGAAGTGAATATTGGCCAAGCAGCGAAAAAGACCGGGCTTAGCGCGAAGATGATTCGTTATTACGAGTCAATCGATTTGCTGCCAGAGGCTGGGCGTAGCGATAGTGGCTATCGGATTTACAGCTCACAGGATCTGCACCGTCTGACGTTTATCAAACGCTCAAGAGACTTGGGCTTTTCTCTGGCTGAGGTCGCCAAACTCCTGACCTTGTGGCAAGACCGTGACCGCGCTAGCGCGGATGTGAAGAAGCTGGCTGGCGAGCATATTGAGGAACTCAACCGCAAAATCGTTGAGCTGACGGGCCTGCGCGACACACTGCAAGAGCTGAGCGATCACTGCCACGGCGATCAACGACCAGACTGCCCAATCATCAAGGCGCTGGAACCAAACGCAAAGGATGACCATCCGTAAGGTGCGACAACGCGAAGCTTGTCCACCACAAAGCGCCAAGCAATCCTGTTTTGTGCTGCAAATGGCGGACAGAAAAGCGCTGTCCTCCCTACGAAATAAGCATCACTCGTAGGGTGCGACAACGCGAAGCTTGTCCACCACAAAGCGCCAAGCAATCCTGTCTTGTGCTACAAATGGCGGACAGAAAAGCGCTGTCCTCCCTACGAAATAAGCATCACTCGTAGGGTGCGACAACGCGAAGCTTGTCCACCACAAAGCGCCAAGCAACCCTGTTTTGTGCTGCAAATGGCGGACAGAAAAGCGCTGTCCTCCCTACGAAATAAGCATCACTCGTAGGGTGCGACAACGCGAAGCTTGTTCACCACAATGCGCCAAGCAATCCTGTTTTGTGCTGCAAATGGCGGACAAAAAAGCACTGTCCTCCCTACGAAATAAGCATCACTCGTAGGGTGCGGCAACGCGAAGCTTGTCCACCACAATGCGCAAAGCAATCCTGTCTTGTGCTGCAAATGGCGGACAGAAAAGCGCTGTCCTCCCTGCGAAATAAGCATCACTCGTAGGGTGCGACAACGCGAAGCTTGTCCACCAACGCCCACCGATCAGGGCGCAAGTGCCTTGGTCATGACGATTATTTTTTCGGCGCCCTCGTACACTTCACGAATCGTTGCGTAACCCAGACGCGTATAAAAGCCTTCGGCGGTAATTGAGGACGGCACGCTCAATTTGCTAACCGACCGCTGCCGCGCCAGCGTTTCTATTTGCGCCATCAGCGCCAAACCGGCGCCACGGCCTTGATATTCCGGCAAGACAAAGACCGAGCGCACGGTCATGCCATCCAAGCTGGCGGTGGCGATAACCACGCCAGCGTCCAGGGCGACATAGGTGTCTCGCACCGACATGCGTGCTGCGATTTGTTCAGCAGAACAAATGCTCAGGTAACGACTCGATTAGTTCAGCGGGATAATCCTTGGCATTGGTTTGCTTGATCGCAGTGATGATTACCGAGCTGATCGCTGATGCGTCATCCTGCTGAGCCTTGCGAATTAGCAGCGCCATGACTAGATCGAGCTGCCTGTAAGCTGTTTGAGCAGAGCGTTGCAATCCACTGCAAAGTGATCAACCAGCTCTGGCCAAGGATTACTCGGTAAGTTAACCAACACACTGTAAGCGCCAGCCGCACGGGCGCATTGCAGGTCGAAGCGGTAATCACCGACCATCACCAACTGCGTTGACGCAACCTGCCAGCGCTGCGCCAAACGTAGCAAACCATCAGGGTCAGGCTTGGGCAGTGCTTCACCACGGCCGATCACATCAGGTGCTGCGAAGTAGTCGCCAACACCGATCGCCTGCAAGGTCAGCAGCGCCAGTTCATGGGCATTGCGGGTCAGGATGCCCAGTTGGTAACCACGCTCAGACAACTCACGCAGCAGTTCGACCGCGCCGGGCGCAGGCCGCGCATTAAGTGCTAATTCGCGCTCGTGCTCGAGTAGCCACGCATGTTTGGCCTTGCCTTCGGCGATCGGTAATGCTGCGAGGTGATGCAAAATATCCTGTTCAAGCGGAATTTCCAGCTCACGCTTGATCGCCTCGAAGTCATGCACAGCCAGCGTCAGCGTGCCGTCCATGTCGAATACCCAATGCTGCGCTGTGTGCAGGCTCATTTCCAGTCTTCACGCAGACGTATCAAGCCTTCCTGAGCAACCGAGGCAACCAGCTTGCCCTGCCGGTTGAACACGCTGCCGCGGGCAAAACCACGGGCGTTACCCGCCCACGGGCTGTCCATTGCATAAAGCAACCAGTCGTCCATGCGCAGATTGCAGTGAAACCACAAGGAGTGATCCAGGCTAGCCACCTGCATGAATTTTTGCCACACCGAAATACCGTGCGGCAGCATCGAGGTTGTCAGCAGGTTGAAGTCCGAGGCGTAGCCCAGAATGTATTTATGCAGGGCCGGGCTCTGTGGCAACGTCCCATCAGCCTTGAACCAGACATACTTCACAGGCTCAGTAACTTCAGGATTGAATGGATTGCCGACGGTAACCGGGCGGATATCGATTGGCTTGTCACTCAGCGCTCGCTCACGCATCCGCTCGGGCAGCAAGTGCGCTACTTGGCGCGCCAGTTCAGTCTCCGACGCCAACTCTTCTGGGCCAGGAATGTCCGGCATTTCGATCTGATGACTAAAGCCTGACTCATCCGCCTGAAATGAGGCGCTGCAGGTGAAGATTGGCTGGCCCTTTTGAATCGCCATGACGCGGCGCGTGCTGAAGCTGCCGCCATCACGCACGCGATCGACTTGATACACAATCGGCAAGGTTGGATCACCCGGGCGCAGGAAATAGCCATGCATCGAATGCACATGCCGCTCATCATCCATGGTCTGGCTCGCCGCAGAGATGCACTGACCGAGTACTTGGCCACCAAATAACTGACGAAATCCTAGATCCTGGCTCACACCGCGAAACAGGTTTTCTTCAATGGTTTCGAGGCTCAGCAGCGCCACCAAATCATCAAGAACTTTACTCATCGAACCGCTCCTTACCGCTTGCTGCGGCTGGTAATCGTAGCGTTGGGTAAGCGGGCAGCGCAGTCAAACGCTCATCCCAAACAGCCTTACCCAAAGTGAAATGGTAGAGACTTTGCCAGCGAGTGTCGGCCAAGCCCAGCAATTCATGCACGGCATCGTCGAAATAACAGCCGATACCCGTCGCAGATAGCCCTGCCGCCTCTGCCTCTAAATACAAAACTTGGCCTATTTGGCCGCATTCCCAATACAAGCGCGGATAACGCCACTGGCCTGCCGCCAGCGCAGTATCGAAACGCGCGAGCATAGCCATGGCCACACAACCATCGCTGGCGATATCTTGCGTGCAGGATAAAAACCCAGCCAGTTCACGGGCATCACCTTCCAGCAAGCGATACAGCGGCAGCTCGTCATCAACCCGTTGCCAGCTAAAATCGCCACGTAAGCCGGTTTCAGCCTCACCTCTCACGCGCGCCAACCAGTAAAGCCCTGGTTGCAAGCCTTGCACTCGGTGAACAAAGATTAATAAATCGACCTGAGCGGGCTCACCTGTCGTGGCGAACGGTACGGGCGAGTTGTTCGGCATAAGGCGACGCAGCCAGGCCAACAGTAACTCAGCATGGATGCCGGTTTTGCCATCCATGGATTGGGCGCTGCGCCTGCGGTGCAAGATAGGCCGCAGCGACAGCCCCGGATTATCTGCCTGCATGCGCCCTGCCCCGGCTTGCCAGTCGGCGACCGGCAATGCTGGCGCCCGGCACAGCGCCTGTACGCGCTGCAACTCCGGCCAGTTGCGGTACTGGCGCGACAAACGATTCGGCGTTCCAGCCAGTTCAAGCTCAGACAAGCCCTGCAGTAAGGTTGCAGGTAGTGGAAATTCAGCGGTTAGCGTTGGACCAACCCACAACAGGCAATCAGCGTGCTCCGCTTCGGCAAAACCGTGGCGATCCAGCCCCAGCACTGCATCGAGTTGATCCTCTGCAACAGAGTGCAGCATGCGCACTTGCCAGCCCTGCACGTTTGCCGCTATCGCCAGCGCAGCCAACGCGTGGCCAAGGTCGTGATTGCAGTAACGGTAAGCGCGTTCGCCGTACTTCCAGGCCTCGCGCCAGGCAATACTGCTCAACCCCAGTAGAAAACCATCTGCAGGCAATGCACTGCGAAGCTGTTCAGCAAGCGCTGCAGGTAACTCGCTACGTACCTCCAATGCGTGCGCATCCGGCGCGTAATGCACCAGCAAGGCAGACGACTCAAGCGTGCCTGCGGGGATCAGTGCATAGGCCTCGGTCGGGTGTAAATTGCCGGATGAGGGATTAACCCGTAACGCCCAGCGTGTGGCGCCCGCCTGCTTCCACGCGGACACCGCCAGGCTGTCATAAAACAGCTGCGAGATACTTGCCAGATTAAGCTCGGCAGCGGGCTGTGCCGACTCACTGAAGGCGCTGTCGTATGCAGGCGATTCTTCCTGCGGGCGATGCCACAACTCAATCAGTCGCGCATGGTTGTAGCGGCGAAACGGCGCGGGCTGCGTCGCCCATTCCAACTGACCGGGGCCAGGTGCAAAGTTACCGGGTTGGTGCTTACTGAGTTGGTGATAAGCCCTGACCAGATCACTCATGGGTTTGCTGCCACTGTTCACGCGTAAGCCGGTAAAGAACATGCTGACGCAACGGATGCTCAACCGGTAGGCGCGGATGCTCAAAGTCAGCCAATGGGTCGCGCTGCATATGCAAACGCTGCATCAATGCTTGCGATGAGGTGTTTGCCGGTACGGTAAACGCGACGATCTGTTCAAGCTCAAGTTCAGTGAACCCATGGCGCAGTACCGCCTGCGCCGCCTCCAGTGCATAACCTTGACGCCAGTGGTTCGAATCCAGTCGCCAGCCGATCTCAACCGCTGGCGTAAAGGCCGCCGCAAAGCTGACATGCAGCAAGCCAACAACACCGATCAAACCTGGCTGATCAATACGCTCGACAACCCATTGGCCAAAGCCATAATCGGCAAAGTGCTGGATAATTCGCTGCGCCAGCGCATCACTTTCTTCGCTGTTCATGCACGCTGGAAAGTGGCGCATAACCTCTGGATTGGCATTCATTGCCGCGAACGCAGCTAGATCCTCCTCGCGCCACGGACGCAGGATTAATCGTTGTGTTTGCAGCTCTCTCAGCTCGCTCATTGCTACTCCACTTGAGTCATCATGCTCTGCAGCGCCATACTCACGCCCTGAAAAAATACCGTTACAGAAGTCATTGTATGCGCCTACCGCTGGTCTATCACCCCGACTACAGCCCGGAGTTTCCTGTGGAGCATCGCTTCCCCATGGAAAAATTCCGTCTGCTGCAAGAGCACCTGATCAACAGCGGAGTGGTGAGTGACAGTCAATTGCAGCGCCCAGAACTCTGCCCCAATGAGGTTCTGGCATTAGCCCATTGCCCAGATTACATCGAGCGCTACATGAGCGGTGAGTTGCCCCATGCCGACCAACGCCGACTCGGCCTGCCTTGGAGTGCAGCACTGGCGCAGCGCACGGTCCGCGCCGTTGGCGGTTCGATTCTAACCGCTGAACTGGCGCTCAAGCATGGCATGGCTTGCCACTTGGCTGGCGGCACGCACCATGCGCACTATGATCACCCGGCTGGCTTTTGCATCTTCAATGACCTTGCGGTGATCAGCCATTACCTGCTCGAAGCGGGCAAGGTGCAGCGTGTATTGATATTTGATTGCGACGTACACCAAGGCGACGGTACCGCACGTTTACTGGCCGATACGCCAGAAGCAATCACCGTATCGCTGCACTGCGAAAAAAACTTTCCGGCACGCAAAGCACAAAGCGACTGGGACATTCCATTGCCGATGGGCATGGGTGACAGTGACTACCTGCAAGTGGTCGATGACGCCCTGAATTACCTGTTGCCGCTGTATCAGCCCGACATTGTGCTGTACGACGCCGGGGTCGATGTGCATAAAGATGATGCATTGGGTTATCTGAAACTCACCGATCAAGGCGTCGCTGCGCGTGATGAAGCGGTATTGCGCCACTGCGTTGGCCGCGACATTCCGGTGATGGGTGTAATTGGCGGCGGCTACGATAAAGACCGCAAGGCGCTCGCGGCGCGTCACGGCATCCTGCATCACAGCGCCACACGCGTTTGGGCTGAGCGCATGTAATTCGCTGGTGTAGAATGCCGGCCATTACCCTCGCCGATACGACCGAGCAAAGCCCTGATGACGCCAAATTCCACTGACCCTGCCCGACACGTCGCCATTATTGGTGGGGGTCCGGCTGGCTTGATGGCGGCTGAAGTTCTGGGAATGGCTGGGGTCAAAGTTGACCTGTTTGATGCCATGCCTTCGGTGGGACGCAAGTTCCTGCTGGCGGGTGTCGGCGGCATGAACATCACACATTCGGAAGCCAAACCTGCGTTTATGCAGCGCTACGCGGAACGCAGCGAAGAAATCGGCCAGTTGCTCACAACATTCGATGCCGATGCCTTGCGCAGTTGGATTCACGACCTGGGTATCGAGACCTTTGTCGGCACCTCGGGCCGCGTATTCCCGACTGATATGAAAGCCGCACCGCTACTGCGCGCCTGGCTCAAACGCCTGCGTGAACACAATGTAAGCATCCACACTCGCCACCGTTGGCTTGGCTGGACAGAGGACGGCCAGCTACGCATGAAGAATACAGAGGGTGAGTTTCAATTTGCGCCTGACGCAACGTTGCTGGCACTCGGCGGCGCCAGTTGGTCGCGCTTGGGTTCTGATGGGGCCTGGGTTGAGCTGCTGCATAGCCGCGGCGTTGAAATCAGCCCCTTGCAACCGAGCAATTGTGGGTTTGAAGTGGCCGGTTGGAGCCCGTTTTTACAAGACAAATTTGCCGGTGCGCCGCTGAAAAACGTCAGCCTGAACTTGGCTGGCGAAACACCACGCCAAGGTGAATTCGTACTGACGGCCAAGGGCATCGAAGGCAGCTTGGTGTATGCGCTTTCAGCAAAAATTCGCCAGCAGATCAACCAGCACGGCAGCGCCACGATTTACCTCGACCTGCTGCCACACAGCACGTTCAGTACCTTGGAAAAGGCCCTGAGCAAGCCGCGCGGCTCACACTCAATGGCCAAGCACCTGCATCGCCAAGCCAATATCGACGGAGTTAAATCAGCGCTGCTACGTGAACTGACGGCGGCTGAAGTATTCCAGAACCCGGCGCGTCTGGCCCAGGCCATCAAAGCCCTGCCTATTACCCTGGTTCGAACCCGTCCGCTTGACGAGGCGATCAGTACCGCTGGCGGCGTGCCATTTGCCGAGCTTGATCAACAGTTGATGTTCAACCAACTACCCGGCGTCTTCTGTGCCGGCGAGATGCTCGACTGGGAAGCGCCAACCGGCGGTTACCTGCTCACTGCCTGCTTCGCCACTGGCCGACAGGCAGGCTTAGGTATGCTCGACTGGCTGCACAACCCGTTATAGAAGGCCGACACCAATAAAGAACAACAACGCCACCGCACCCGCGGCTAAGCCATAAGGCAGCTGGGTGTTGATGTGGTCGATGTGATCGTTACGCGTGGCCATCGAGGTGACGATACCGGTGTCGCTGATCGGTGAAATCGAGTCACCAAAGATTGACCCGGATATCGCCGCACCAATCAGTGGGTAAGGGTCAACGCCGGTCGCTGCGGCAATCTGGATACCAATCGGAATCATGATCGCAAAGGTGCCCCAGGATGTGCCGGTCGACAGCGAAATACCGCACGCCACAACAAACACGAAGGCGGCTGACAAACCGGCTGGCACATAGTCATTAATGTGATGCGCCAGATAACCACCGACGTTGAGGTCGCCACTGATATTGCCGATCATAAATGCCAAGGTCATCACCACCGTCAACGGTATCATTGACTGATACCCGGCCAGCAGTTCGCGAAAGTATTCATCAAGGGTGAAAATCCGCTTGATCAGCAAGTACTGCACTGCACCGACAAGTTGACCACTGAGCACACCCCAAAGCACCGCCGTCGAACCAGAACCTTTGCTCAGTTGTCCATCACCGGTGATATACAAACCAATGGGCACGCTGATAATCATAGTCAACAGCGGCAGCAGCAGATTCCACACGCTGTGCGTGCTCGGCTCACGCACCGAGTCTTCATCAAATTCAGCCATCAAGGGAATCGCGCCTTCACGCAACTCAATACCTTGCGCCGCCCGCTCGTTTGCCCGGCGCATACCGGCAAATGAGAACCGGCTGAATATGCTCAGCAAGACAAAGCCAATCGATGCCCAGGCGTAGACGTTGTAGAGCATCGAATTGGCAAGGATGTTGAACGGCTCACCATCGATAAAACCCTTGCCGACTTGCAATGCGATGACGCCCATCATTGCCGCGCCCCAGCCGTTGAACAGAATCGACGACCACACGCTAAGCCCGGTGCCTTGGATCACATACGCCATTTGCTCGCGTGAAACCCGATATTTGCTGGCCAAGCCGCTGGTCACAGTACCTGCGGTCAACAGTGACAAATTGCTCTCGATAAAGATCAAGGTCGCGATCGCCATACCCAGCAGTTGCGTGCTGATTGGGCCTTTCACCACTCGCTCACGATCAGTCAGCAATTTAACCAGACTGGCCATGCCGCCGGTGATGCGCGCCAAGTGGATAATCGCGCCGACCATCAAGCCAAACAGCAAGGTCTTGACCGCGCCATCAGATTTGAATACATCAACCAATCCCTGCGCAGAACCTGCCAACGCTGGGCCTATGTGGAAGTCTGAGAGCACCAGAAAACCGGCGACAACACCTGCAACCAGCGACAGGATTACTTGGCGAGTGAATACTGCTAAAAAAATCGTCAGCAGCGGCGGAATGATTGACCAGATACCGTAATCCGTCATTTATAGTTCTGCCTTCTCGGGTAAAACCGCAGCAAAACCTCGCTGCAGATCTGCGATCAGATCATCGGCATGCTCGATACCAATCGACAGTCGCAGCAAGTTCTCGGTAATCCCAAACGCCGCTTTTTGTTCATGGCTTAGCGAGCAATGCGACATGCTGTAGGAGTGATTGATCATGCTTTCAACCCCGCCCAGCGAATCCGCCAGGACGAAGATCGACAACTGCTCAATAAACCGTGCAGTGCCTGCGCGATCGGCCTTCAAACGCAATGACACCACCGCACCGCCGCTGCGCATTTGCCGTTGACCAAGGGCGTATTGCGGATGGCTCGGCAGCCCCGGATAAAACACCGCCTCAACCTGCGGGTGCTGGCTGAGAAACTGCGCGACGCTAAGCGCATTGCTGCATTGGCGTTCCATGCGCACATCCAGTGTCTTCAAGCCCCGCAAGGCCAAGTAGCAATCAAACGGCCCCTGCACCGCACCAATCGCCATGCTGATGTTGCGCAGGCGCTTGAACAAATCCTCGTTGGCCGCCACCACTACACCGCCAATCAGGTCGGAATGGCCACCGATGTATTTGCTCGCCGAGTGCATGACTAGATCAATCCCATGCTCAATTGGCCGCTGATTCCAGGGCGAGCAAAAGGTGTTGTCGACGCAGGTAAGAATCCCATGCTCACGAGCGAACGCCGCCACCGGGGCAATATCGACCAGCTGCAAAATTGGGTTGGTTGGGGTTTCGATCCAGATTAGCTGAGTCTTCTCGGTACGGCTGGCAGCCAGCGCGTCCAGATCATTGAGATCGACATAGCTGACGGTCAAGCCAGAGGTTCTGCTGCGGTAATCGTTAAGCAAGCGGAAGGTGCCGCCATAAACGCCCGCCATGACGATGATGTGGGCATCTTTTTCCAGCAACTCGAACACAGTTGAAGTCGCGGCCATGCCGGAGGCGCACGCCACAGCGCCACAACCGCCCTCAAGCTGGGCGATGCAGGTTTCATAAGCATGGCGTGTGGGGTTGCTGACCCGGCTATAAGCGTACTCGCTGGGCTCATCAAGGCCACGCTGAACAAATGAGCTGGCGGTAACAATCGCCGGGAAAATAGCATTATCGGCATAGCTCGACTGGTCACCGGCGTGGATCACCTGAGTAGAGAATTTGGCTTTGTCCTGGCTCATCATGTGGCTCCTGATCGGTCTGTGTGCGTCAATCCGAAAGTGGTGGATAAAAAAGCGCTATCCACCCTACGGCTCGCAGGCATTGCGAGACAGCCAAGGCTTTATTTACCCCGTTTGACCGGCTTACCGCCGAAGCTTGGTACTTTGCGGATCGCTTTGATCGGCGGCTCAGCAGGTTCATCGCTTTCAAGCCAGCGCCCCAAGCTACCGGCCTTGTTACCGCCAAGCACTTTCGGCTTTTTGGCTTTCTTTGGTTTTTTAATCACCGCACCACCCGCAACAGTCTGCGGTACACGATGGTCGGGAATAAAGTCTGGTTCATCCACGCGCGGCAAAATTTGCTGGATCATGCTTTCGATTGCGGCCAGCAGTTGTACTTCATCGGCGCAGACCAAAGAAACCGCTTGCCCCGTCGCTCCGGCACGACCGGTACGACCGATGCGGTGAACGTAGTCTTCGGCCACAATCGGCAAGTCGAAGTTGACCACCAATGGCATGTCGTCGATATCCAGACCACGCGCCGCTACATCCGTCGCGACCAAGACGTTGACTTCACCCTGCTTGAAACGCTGCAGTGCGCGCAAACGAGTGGGCTGTGGCTTGTCACCGTGAATCGCATCAGCACTGATGCCATTACGTTGTAATTCAGCTTCGAGTTCATCGACCCCTTTACGGGTTTTCACGAACACCAACACTTGCTGCCACTGTTTACTTTGATACAGGTGCAAGAACAGCTCGGCCTTGCGCTTTTTATCCACAGTGACCAACCACTGTTTCACCGACTTGGCCGCCGCATTACGCGGGCTGACTTCAATGCTCAGCGGGTCGCGCAACATCTCACCAGCCATGCTGCGAATCGCATCGGAAAATGTCGCCGAGAACAGCAGCGTCTGGCGTTTTTTTGGCAAGGCGCTAAACAGGTCATCCAGTTCGCGGGCAAAACCCAGGTCGAGCATGCGATCGGCTTCATCCAAGACCAGCACTTGCAACTGATTAAACTTGACCGCGTTCTGGCGATACAAGTCGAGCAAGCGACCCGGCGTTGCCACCAGCACATCAAGCCCTTTACGCAGCTTCATCATCTGTGGGTTGATGCTAACGCCGCCGTACACCGCGTAGCTGCGCAGCGGCAGGTGCTGACCGTAAGTCTGGAAACTCTGCTGAACTTGCTCGGCCAGTTCGCGAGTCGGCACCAGCACCAGCGCGCGTATGCAATTGCTGGCAACGCTGGGGCCTTCCATCATCAGGCGTTGCAACAATGGCAAGGCAAAGCCTGCGGTCTTGCCGGTGCCGGTTTGCGCCGCAGCCATCAAATCACGACCCTGCAGAATCGGCGGTATAGCTTGCGCCTGCACCGGCGTCGGCGTTTTGTAATCGAGCCCGTCAAGGGTGCGCAGCAACGGCTCAATCAAGTTGAGCGAGGCAAAAGTCATGGTGAATAACCTGATGAAGTAACGCGAAAAATAATGCCGCGTAGTTTAGCAGGCTGCGCGCTGTTTCAGGTGCCGCAGCAAACAGTGCCTAACCTGAGCCTCTTGCGCCGCCAGATTCAAGCCTGACGCAGGCGTTCGAGTGCCAGCCCCATCTTGGCCGCAGGAATTTTCTGCAACGAGCAAAACAGCTCATGCGAGATATCGTTAATGCCATGGCGCTCGCGCAGCAAGGCACTCATAAAACAGGTGAGGTTCGCCGCCATCTCAGCATCAGCCAGCGCGCGGTGAGCCTGGCCGGTTGAAGGGAGCTGCGCCCAACGATTGAGATTACCCAGCTTGTGGCTCGGCGCTTGCGGCAACAGGCGGCGTGATAACAGCAAAGAGCAGGCAAACGGTTGCACTCGCTTACGTCTTACCAATGCTAGCTCGGCGTCCCAAAACTTTTGGTCGAAGGCGGCATTGTGTGCCATCAGCGGAATGTCACCGACAAAGTCCGCCACCTCGTTCATCACCTGCGCGGCGGGCGGAGCATCGCGCAACATGGCGTTGCTGATGCCGGTTAGCTGCTGAATGAACGGCGGCACCCAGGCGCCGCTATTCATCAGACTTTGATAGCGCGCAACAATCTGCCCGTCCTGCACGATGGCAACGCCAATTTCAGTGGCGCGGGCTTGTTGCGCCGGCGACATGCCGGTGGTCTCAAAGTCGATTACAGCAATCTGTTCCACGGAAAAAAGTCCTGATATACAAACTTCATAATGACTTGGCACACACGCCAAGGTTTCACGGTATTGACTCAACCTAGCCGCAAAAATTACTTGAGCAGCAAGGCGCCTTCAATCGGCACGTATTTGCTGGCAGCGCGCATCAGTGCTTGAGCGGTAAGTTCCGGCACGCCGTAAGCGACTGCCTCAACACCATAACTGGCGCGGATTTTATCCAGCAAGATCGCGAAGTCGCCGTCGCCCGAGGCCAGCACAACCTCATCAACACGTGGCGCTGCATCCATAATGTCGATGGTGATGCCCACATCCCAATCGCCCTTGGCCGAACCATCGCTACGCTGGATATACGGCTTGAGCTTTACGGTAAAGCCAAGGTTGCGCAATATCTGCTGGAATTGCTGCTGTTTCGGGTCACCACGGTCGATTGCATAGGCGTAGGCCTCGACAATCTCGCCATTCTGACTGACCTGTTCCCACAGCGCAGAATAGTTAAAGTGGCAACCATAGCCTTGGCGGACGGTGTAATAGAGGTTTTGTACGTCGGCGAATAGGGCAATTTTTTTCACCGGATTTCCTCGGGTGGCGGCTGATGGGCAACAGCATGCAAGATGAGAAGCAGTATGCCAGCCTCACAGACATACCGCAGAAAAAAGGCCGCTGAACCGATAAAGTCACTGGCAAACCGACACTTCGTTTGCCTGCTACTGACAGCCAGGCACAACCTATAGATCAAAGGTGAACCATGCCCGCAGTTGCCCAATTTGACTCACCCATCGCTCTGCTGACCATCGACATGCAGCAAGGTATTCAGCGCGTCAGCCTGCCGCGTAATAACCCCGGTGCCGAGCAACAGATCGCAGCGTTGCAGCAGCATTGGCGCGCTGCCGGTTGGCCGCTTGTGCATATCCGCCATATTTCCAGACAGGCTGACTCAGTATTTGCTCCGGGCCAGAGCGGTGCGCTGTTTCAACCCGCGCTTGAGCCGTTAGCCGATGAGTACGTACTGGAGAAGAATGTCACAGACGCCTTCTGTCACTCAGCGCTTGAGCGTTGGCTGCATATGCGAGGAATCGAGCAGGTGGTGATTGTTGGCGTGGCCAGCGAGAACTCGGTCGAAGCCACAGCGCGCAGCGCAAGCAATCTGGGCTTCAAGACGGTGGTGGTCAATGATGCCTGCTACACCTTCGACAAGATCGACTTTGCCGGCAACTCGCGTAGCGCCGATGATGTCCATAACATGGCGATGGCTAATCTTCGCGATGAGTACGCCGAGGTTGTCAGCTGCACTGAACTGCGTAAACGGTTGGCAAACCAGTCTTGAGTCATACAGGGTTACAGGTTGAGTCGCTGCCGCGAGCACGTCGTGCTTGGGGAGCCTCTGCCAGATCGGCTAAAGTGACGACCTGTTTAACTGCTGCCCCATCAATACGTGATCAAGCCCCCAATGAATATCACTGCGATCCTGCGCGACTCCTGGTTCTTCTTTAGTACTAACCTGCTGAGCATCGCCAAACTGTGCCTTCCGCTGATCATTCTCGAATCAGTTATCCATCAATGGATCAGCAGTATCGCTGGACCAGAAAACGAGATGGTCTACGGCATCATGCTCGGCTTGGTGTTTTACCCGCTGTATACCGGGGCGTTGATTTTGTTTCTCGATGCGCGCAGTCGCAATGAGTCGCCACAGATACGTAACTTGATCGCCACCAGCCTGCACATGTGGCCCGCTTTCGCCCTGCTGACCGCAATCAGCACACTGGTCATTGCGCTTGGCGCTTCGCTGTTCATCATTCCGGGCTTGTGGTTCATGATCAAGCTGGCGTTTGCCGAGTACTTGCTGGTTTTACGCGGCCTCTCCCCGATCAAGGCCCTGCATGAGAGCTTCGAGATGACGCGCGGCTATTTCTGGCCAATTGCCGGTTGTGTACTTATCGTAATGGTACCGCTGTGGCTGCTTAGCGGCTGGCTGCAAGCCACTCAAGGCACGGATGCAGGCGGGCTGTTTGAGGTATTACTCAATAGCACAGACAACTTCTTGCAGCTATTTGCCAGCGTCGTGTTGTTTCGCATATTCATGCTGCATAAACAGCAACCCGCCGAAGGCTAATCCGCAACAGGCGACAAGCGCGCACGATACTCAGGCAGGCTCGATTTCGCGAGGCCATAATGTTCTGCGCGCCGCTCTATCCAGCCGTCCGCACGTAGTTGGCGCAGTACTTCACTGATGTGTTTTATCGCTGCAGCATGATCGCCTTCACGACTAAACCCCAGATACAGGCCGGTATAACTATCGGGCTGATAGGCCGCCTTGGCGATGCGTTTGGCTCTCTTCGGGTTGCGCAACTCATAGTCAACCTGACAATCAGTGCCGACGAATGCCTGGATACGGCCACGGACCAACATTCCCAGCAGTTGCGACTCACTAGGCACGGCGACTTTTTTCAGGGTTTTATCGCTATCAAAGGGTTCGAAGTAAGCTGAGTCGAGCACATAACCGATACGCAAATCCGCGAACTGCTGATAACTGGTCAGCAATGGCGCAGTCTCAGGCGCCACGTAAACTCGTGGCGCACAGGCGTAATAAGCCGGTTCTAAATAATTGATGTGCTGCTCACGCGCCGGGGTTTTCGCCAGCCCGATCATCATATCCGCCCGCCCGGACTTCAACGCTGCCAGCCCTCGTGCCCAAGGTGCCCGCTCGACGACCAATTGGTAACCGCTGCGCTGCTCAATTTCATGCAGCAAATCAATATCCAGCCCATGCAGTTCGCCGTTGGCGTCGAGCATGCGAAACGGCGGCCAGACATCGGTCATCACTTTAAGGGTTAATGAGTCCGCCACCACCTGAAAGCTCGACAACATGACGACCAACAGCAAAGCAGCCCTCACTAGCGCGTCCCCGACCGCTGAGGTTTAAGACCAGAAAGACGAGGCAACAACACTCGTTCGAATAACCGCGGGAAGAACCTCGCCAACAGCCGCGCACGCCAGTTGACGTTGGATAAGACCAATAGACGTTTACGCTTTAACGCACCTTGATAGATCGCTTCGGCAACGTCCTGTGCGGAGGCAACCTTACCAATCGCCAGTGGCGGCTGTGGTGCAACAGAGCCATCGCCAACCAGCGCATTTTTGCGCAGATCTGTGGCGGTAAAACCGGGGCAAACCAGCATCACATTGACGCCAGAACCCTTGAGTTCGGAGCGCAATGTCTCGAATAACCCATGCAAGGCATGCTTGCTGGCGTTGTAGGCACTGCGGTAAAGCAAAGGCGCAAAACCGGACAACGAGCTGAGTACTATAATCTGACCGCTGCGTGCAATCAGGCTCGGTAACGCAGCTCTGGTGCAGTGAACCGCGCCAAAATAGTTGACCGCCATGACCCGTTGAAACACTCCAAGCTCGGTATCAGCAAAGTTGCTGCGATGGGTAATACCGGCGTTATTGACCAGCACATCGATACCGCCAAAGCGCTCGACCGCAAGTGCCACTGCCTGCTCGACCGCTTTGGCGTCTGCAACATCGCAACACACGCCCAGCGCTTCAGCGTTGTGATGATCTTCAAGGTGCTGAACAAGGCTGTCGAGTGACTCCTGCTGCAAGTCAAGAATCACCAATCGCGCACCACCTTGCGCAGCGCGCACGGCTAACGCACGGCCAATGCCAGCGCAGCCGCCAGTAATCAGCACGACTTTGCGATCAAACACTTTGCTGGCGAATACTTTGCGGTGCATAAACACCCTTAATAATTGTGGTGTTAACCGGACTAAAACGCGTTAACCATGACGCGGCAACCCAAAAGCACTCAATGTGCAACCATTGCTGATGCTATTCAGAGAGCTGAACTTGCAATTAATTACGTTCACAGGCCAACAGCTGAATATTAGCGCAAAGACATTATTCAATCAGTGTACGCCTTCAAACATTGCCCACTCCTTGCAGTGCGCTGATAGGCTTGATCACCTACTGTGCACTTATGCTGGAGCCGGCGAAGGCTTCAAATACCATTCACCTCTACCCTGCTGCGGAGGCATTCCACCATGACTCTTCCAACCCAAATGACCCAGATCGAGATCACCGAACCCGGTGGGCCTGACGTTTTACAGCCACGACAAACGTCACTGCCTACGCCAGGCGCTGGGGAAGTACTGATTCATGTACACGCCGCTGGAGTTAATCGCCCTGACGTGATTCAGCGCGCTGGCAAATACCCGATGAAACCGGGCATGAGTCCGATTCCCGGCCTGGAAATAGCCGGTGAAGTTGTTGCACTAGGCTCTGGCGTGACTGACTTCAAGGTTGGTGACAAAGTCTGTGCGCTGACCAATGGCGGTGGCTATGCGCAATACTGCGTCGCCCCGGCCGGGCAAACCTTGCCCATTCCTGATGGGCTGGATTGGGTACACGCGGCGGCGATTCCAGAGACGTTCTTTACCGTCTGGGCCAACGTATTCGGCATCGGCAGGGCAAGCAAAGGCCAGCGCGTGCTGATTCATGGCGGCACCAGCGGTATTGGCACCACCGCGTTGATGCTCTGCCGCGAGTTTGGCATCGAAGCCTTCGCCACAGCAGGCAGTGAGGAGAAGTGCGCGGCAATTCGCGAGCTCGGCGCTGAGCCGATCAACTACCGCGAGCAAGACTTCGCTCAAGTGATCATGCAAAAGACCGCTGACAAAGGCGTCGACGTGATCCTCGACATCATGGGCGGCTCTTACTTCAACAGTAATATCAGCGCACTGGCGATGGACGGCCGCTTGGTCATGATTGGCTTCCTCGGCGGCGCCAAAGCCCAGGACGCGAATCTGATGGCGATTCTGGGCAAGCGGGCGATCGTCACCGGCTCACTGCTGCGCCCGCGCACTGACGCTGAAAAAGCCGCAATCGCACAACAGTTGAGCGAACAGGTGTGGCCCGCGCTTGCCGCCGGACGCTGCACGCCGATCATCGATAAGGTTTACCCTTTCACCGAAGTGGCGCAGGCACATAAGCGCATGGAAGGCGGCGAGCACATTGGCAAGATTGTCCTGACGATGAACTGAACAAGCAACGCCGCGTCTGCCCGCTTGGCAAGCGGCGGGCAGCACAGTGGTTATTCAGAACAGCAGAGGTCTACTCACTCGGCTGCTTGATCAATGACGCATTGCCTGACCAATGCCGGAGCAGTGTGTCGATGAATTTTTCCGCCGCAGGCGAGAGCGAAGAGCCATGCTTGCGTACCAAACCCAGCGTACGGCTGATCACCGGATCAACCAACGGGCGTTGGACCAATATCGGGTGATCTTCGGCAGGCATCGCTAAACTGGGCAGCGCCGAAACACCGAGCCCGGCTTCGACCATGCCCAACGAAGTGGACAAATGCTGCACCTCATAAAACCAGCTCGGGCGCCAATCCAGATTCGCCAGACCATGATCCAGAAGCACGCGGTTTCCGCTCATACGCCCAACGCCAATAAGACGGTAATCACTCAGCTCGCGCCACGCTACCTGTTCTTGTTTCGCCAGAGGATGATCGCGCCTGCAAGCCAGCACAAAAGGTTCGTTGACCAGCGGCGTAAAATCAATTTCGGCACTCTGGCCGCTGAGCATACTGATCCCAAAATCCGCCTCGCCGCGCAATACAGCTTCCAGCCCCTCATGCGCACTATGGTCGAGAATACGAATGCGGACTTTAGGGTATTGCTGGTTAAATTCACGGATAACAATCGGCAAGAAATAAAAGGCAGCGGTGGGGATGCAAGCCAAGGTTACTTGCCCTGATTGACGCTCGGCTAACTCCTGAATACCCAGAATCGAGCGTTCAAAATCGTCCAGCAAGCGCTGGGCTTTTGGCAGGAAGTCACGCCCTACAGCAGTCAGGCTCACCCGCCTTGTCGTGCGGTCAAGCAACTGAATACCTAACCCTTCCTCCAGCTTCTGCATGCGTCTTGTTAGTGCAGGTTGCGATAGATGTATCGCATCAGCCGCCTCGTGAAAGCTTCCGTGCTCAGCAATTTTGACGAAAGCACGTATGTCTTGCAGTTCGTAATTCATGCGCAATGCCTATTAATCAGAAAACTTTATTGCACCGAAAACATTTGAAGCCGGTGAAGCCGCTCATTTTTGGCAAATCGCCATGTGCTGAGTAAATTCCAACTCACACATTAATGCACGAAACAAAACAATTCTTCAAATATATGCAATTTACAAATCAAAGCAAATTGGCAATATCTGTGTAACGCAACAATAACGATATTTCATGCATCGGAGACATCATGCAAGCCATTCCTTGCGTTTTAATGCGCGGTGGGACATCGAGAGGTCCAGTATTTCTGGCGAACCATCTGCCCAGCGATCCGGCGCTACGCGACGAGCTTCTGATCAAGATCATGGGCTCGGGTCACGAGCTTGAAATTGATGGCATTGGCGGTGGCAGTGCACAAACCAGCAAGGTTGCAATAGTCAGTACCTCACCGCACCCGGATGCTGATGTCGACTATCTGTTTGTGCAGGTTCTGGTTAACCAGCGGCGCGTCGATACCGCCCCAAATTGCGGCAACATGCTATGCGCCATTGGGCCATTCGCCATTGAGCACGGATTAGTCAATGCAAAATCTCCAGTAACCCGGGTGCGCATTCGCAATCTCAACACCCACACATTTGTCGACTCCGAGGTCATGACCCCAAAGGGCAAAGTCCGCTACGACGGGGCAACCTGTATTGACGGCGTTCCCGGCAGTGCTGCGCCAATCAAACTGACCTTTCTCAATGCTGCCGGGGCAAAGACCGGAAGCCTATTACCAACCGGCAATGTGCGAGATGTATTTGATGGCGTCTCAGCGACCTGCATCGATATGGCTATGCCAATGGTCGTGGTCCACGCCCATGAACTGGGTAAAACCGGTTACGAGAGCCCAACCGAGCTAGACGCTGACCTCATATTTATGGCCCGCCTGGAAAAAATTCGCCTGCAAGCAGGGCTCGCGATGGGTCTTGGCGATGTTTCCAACATGGTGATCCCCAAGCCGGTGTTGCTATCTGCTGCCAGAAACGGCGGCTCGCTCAACACGCGTTATTTCATGCCACACAACTGCCATCGCTCGCTTGCTGCGACAGGTGCAATTGGCTTGGCTAGTGCCTGCGCGGTACCGGGCAGCGTAGCCCACGAAATATTCCCGGTTGATGGCCCAGCCCTGATTCGTCTGGAACATGCTGGAGGTCAGATTGAGGTCACACTTGAGCCTGCTGAAGACCAAAGGCCCGAGGCAATGCGTGCATCGCTGGTACGCACAGCACGGCGGTTATTTACCGGCGATGTGTATGTGCCCTCAATTTCACGCTAACCAACAGAAATAGCATTCGACCACAGACGCTTTACCGCCTGGTACAGGCCACCAAGAGCGAATGTGGACTACACCACCCGAGTAAAAAAATATCGGAGTCCGTGTTTATGTGCACCCATAAAAATAATTACATGCTCTGCCCGGTCGCCATCTTGAGCGCAGGCTTGTCACTGCCCGCACTTGCAGCGGCTGCAGACGGGCAAACACTCGAACTGAAAACCCGGGCAATCTACTTTGATCGTGATTATGAGCTTGATCGCAATGACCGCAATCAAGGCGGCCTGGGCTTACAGCTAAATTATGAGTCGGCCTACCTCGCCGATATGCTTGGTGTCGGCTTGTCTGGCTACAGCGTGACCAAGCTGGAGGCGTCGGGCCGCAATAGTTCTGATGTTTTATCTGTCGATAACGACGGCGATTTCGAGGACTCATTCGGCAAGCTTGGCCAAGCCTTTTTGAAGCTGAAGTATCAAGGCATCGCCTCTGGGAAAATTGGCCGCCAACTACATAAAAGCTTGCTGCTTTCCAGTTCAAACAGCCGTGCAATCCCAAATACATTTTCGGGTGCCAGCTTCGACCTGAATCCATTCAACGGGCTCACCCTTTACGGCGCATGGTATGACCAATGGTCATCGCGCTTTGACAGTTCATTTGTTGAGTTCAAAACCGACACCAGCTCAAAAGGTGCAATTAATGCGCTGGAAAACTACGGAGCCAGCTATCTCAACGGCCCATTTAATCTGAATGTCGAGTACTTGCGAGCCCAGGACTTCCTGAACAAAACAGGGGTGGTTGCCAGTTATAGGTTCACGCTACCGAACGCTTCAAACCTAAAGCTTACGGCAGGCATGCACACCTCCAACGATGACGGAAAGCTGTTCGTCACCGGTGCCGAAAGTGCTGAATATGATGATGAGGACGAAGCAGGCGCCGTGGTCGGACAAACACGCAGCCATAACGATGGCAAAGGTGTTTATCTTGCCGCCGACTGGGTGTTTTCAAATGTTGAGCTTGGCGGTGCAATCGCAAAATTCAGCGATGCCTGGATTGAAGACAACTACGCCGGTGACCACGGCACCAACCCATTTCCTACCGGAGGCGTACTAGCTGACTTTTCCAACCGTGACGAGAAAGTCTGGATGCTTAAAGCCGGTTACAAATGGGACCAGCTAGCAAAGGGCTTGAAGACTGTTGTCAGCTACAAAAGCGGCTCAGGTGCGCGTAACAGCGCCAATACTTCACTTGGCAAAGCCGATGAAAGCGAATTGGCATTCGATTTGAACTATCAAATTCCAGCCGTTAAAGGCTTGGTGTTCCGCTATATCTTCCTGGATTACAACTCGGATAAAACCGGCCGCCTCGACGGCGTTAAGGAAGATCAAACCGACAATCGGCTTTATCTCGATTACACCTTCAGTTTTCTCTGAATTACCTGATGACTCACCCATCCATCCTGCAAATAAATCCAATAACAGGAAACACTATGAAGATCTCTCTACTGAAAAAAATCCTGCCCTTGGCCTGCGCACTGACAATTTCAGCAGTGCAAGCAAACGCTGGCCAACCACATCGCCCAGAGTGCATTGCTCCAAGTAAACCAGGCGGTGGCTTTGACATGACCTGCAAGCTCGCTCAAGCAGGCTTCAAAGATGAAAAGTTGCTTGATGCCCCCATGCGGGTGACCTACATGCCTGGCGGTATCGGCGCTGTCGCTTATAACGCCATTGCAGCTAATCGCCGCAATGAACCAGGCACCATAGTTGCCTTCTCGGGAGCCTCACTGCTTAACCTTGCATTGGGTAAATACGGTCGTTATGACGAAACTGCCGTGCAGTGGTTAACGACTGTAGGAACTGATTACGGCACTTTGGCGGTGCGTGACGATTCGCCATTCAAAACCCTTGATGACGTCATTCAGGCACTGAAAAAAGATCCCAAAAGCGTCACTGTTGGCGGTGGTGGCAGTATCGGCGGCCAAGGCTGGGCGAAGATCGCGCTGTTGGCCAAGGCAGCAGGTGTGGATCCACGACAACTGCGCTACGCCGCATTTGAAGGTGGCTCAGAACACTACATGGCGTTAATGGGCAAACACGTTGATCTGGTTACCGGCAGTGCCAGCGAAATCCGTGCCCAGCGCGGTAATCACATCCGCGCCCTGGCGGTCTACAGCGAAGAACGCCTGCCTGGCGATCTGTCTGACGTGCCAACGGCTAAAGAACAAGGCTACGACATTCAATGGCCACTTATTCGCGGCTATTACGTTGGCCCAGAAGTGAAAGGTGAAGAGCTGGCCTTCTGGAAGACCACCTTTGCCAAGCTCACCAGCTCTGCAGAATTTCAACAGTACTTGCTCGACCGCGACGTGATCCCATTGACGGTCACCGGCCCAGAGCTTCAAGCCCTGGTGAAGAAGCAAATTGATAACTATCGACAGCTTGGCGCGGAGTTTGGCCTCGTCACTAAGTAGATCAATCCACAGGGCAGACTTGCTGGAAAGCAGCCTGCTCGGGAGCAAGATTATGCAAGATCGTATTTTTGCAGGTAGCAGCCTTTTGATCTGCGCCGGGCTGGCAATCATGGCTTGGGGGTATCAGGCGCCATTTTCATATGAACCTGTCGGCGCACGTGCATTCCCCCTGTTATTGCTTGCGTTGCTGATTGTCAGCACGCTTTATCAAGTGCTTAAACCCTCGGCAAACCCTGCCAAGTCGGATGAGCCGAGCCTCGACCGTCATGTCATCAAAAAAATCGCACTGTGCGTCCTGATCATGACGGTTTATGCAGGGCTGTTTGAGGTACTCGGTTTTATCGCCAGCAGCATGTTGTTTGCCATCGCTATTGGTTACTTGTACGGCGCTAGCAAACTGCATGGGTTGATCAGCGGTGTATTGATCGCTGTCGGGCTTTACCTGTTATTTGACTACGGCCTTGATGTGCCTCTGCCGCTCGGCATATTCGCGCAAGTCGGGAGCTAAACCATGGAAAATACCTTGCACTACCTCGAACTGGGTTTTGGGGTTGCACTTAGCCCTTTCAATCTGGCGACTGCATTCTGTGGAACCCTGATCGGCACCGTGGTCGGTCTGCTGCCGGGTTTGGGCCCGGTCAATGGTGTGGCGCTGCTGATTCCGATTGCATTTGCTTTGGGCTTGCCTCCGGAAACCGCGCTGATTCTTCTGGCTGCTGTCTATTTGGGTTGTGAGTACGGCGGCCGGATATCATCAATCCTGCTGAATATTCCAGGGGAAGCATCTGCCGTAATGACCACTCTGGATGGCTACCCGCTTGCCCAACAAGGCAAAGCCGGCATTGCCCTTTCTCTGTCCGCTTGGAGCTCATTCATTGGCGGTACTATCGCAACGATTGGCGTGGTCTTGTTTGCGCCATTTCTAGCCAAGTGGGCAGTTGCATTTGGGCCGGCTGAATATTTCGTGCTGATGGTCTTTGCCATTACCTGCCTAGCCGGGATGGCTGATAACAAACCTCTTAAAACCGCCACTGCTGCACTGATAGGCTTACTGCTTTCCTGCGTTGGTATTGATGCCAATAGTGGCGTCTACCGCTTCACTTTCGGCACCTTGGGCCTGGCGGACGGCATCCAGTTTATCGTGCTGGTTCTCGGTCTATTCAGTGTCAGTGAAATACTGGTTTTACTTGAACGCACCCATCATGGACACAAAGCAGCCAAAGCGACCGGGCGCATGCTCTTCAACCTGAAGGAAGGCAGCTTTGTCATTGCCACCAATTTGCGCAGCGGCATCATCGGCTTTGTATTGGGCGTGTTGCCTGGCGCAGGAGCCACGCTCGCCAGCGCAGTTGCTTATATGTCGGAAAAGCGTCTAGCAGGAAAGGACAGCAAATTCGGGCAAGGTGATCTACGCGGGTTGGCCGCGCCAGAAACAGCCAATAGTGGCGCGGCATGTGGCTCGATGGTTCCTATGCTGACTCTGGGCGTACCGGGCTCTGGGACTACAGCCGTGATGCTGGGTGCGCTTACGCTATACAACATAACGCCTGGGCCAATGCTGTTCCAGAATCAGCCAGAAATTGTCTGGGGATTGATTGCATCATTGTTTATCGCCAACGTCATGTTGCTGGTGATGAATGTTCCCATGGTGCGAATCTTCACGCGCATTCTCGCCGTACCGACTTGGGCATTGGTGCCCGCGATAGCCATCATTACCTCGATCGGTGTTTACGCGGTACACGCCTCCAGTTTCGATCTTTACCTGATGATTGGGATTGGCGTGTGTGGCTACATCTTGCGTAAGCTGGATTATTCGCTCTCGGCTGTGCTGCTCGGTTTCATCCTGGGCGGCGTGATGGAAGACAACTTGCGCCGGGCACTGTCATTATCCAATGGCGAACTGAGCATCCTCTGGGATAGCCCAATAACCATCGGGGCATGGGTGCTGGTCGCAATCATGGTCGTGCTGCCAATACGCAGAGCCCTGCGCTCACGCAAACAGGCCCGACTAACAACCGTCAGCTCATAGATATAAGCTTAAAGGGGGATGCTTGTGAGTCAGCCAATGCACATCGTAATTCCAGATGATTACCCGCATGCGGTTTGCGACCTGGACTGCTTTGGCTTGCTCACGGATCACCGCGTCAGCGTCTTTCACGACTGGCAACAATCGTCCGAAGTACTGCTTGAACGTTTCAGCGATGCCGATGCCATCGTGCTGACGCGCGAGCGTACCCGGCTCGATGCCAAGTTACTGATGCAATTGCCCAAACTGAAACTGATCAGTCAAACCGGTAAGGTTGGTGCTCATGTCGATGTCGACGCCTGCAATAGTCTGGGGATTGCAGTGGTCGAGGGCAGCGGTTCACCCATAGCCCCAGCAGAACTCACTTGGGCCTTGATACTCAACGCGCGCCGTCAATTAGTTGCAGCAATAAACAGTTTTAATGCTGGCACCTGGCAAAACAATATCGGCGAACGGCTGTGCGGGCAAACACTCGGTATTTGGGGTTATGGGCGCATCGGCAAGCGCTTGGCAAAATACGCTCAGGCGTTTGAGATGCCGGTGTTGGTTTGGGGCAGCGAGGCATCAAGGCAAGCCGCCGAGCTGGATGGCCATAGCGCCGCAGACTCTAGCGCAGCGTTCTTTGCCCAATCCGATATCATCAGCCTGCATCTGCGCTTATCCGAGCAGACCAAACACTTGGTAAACGCAGTTGATCTTGCATCAATGAAGCCCAGCGCTCTATTGGTCAATACCAGCCGTGCGGAGTTGATTGCACCCGGCGCTTTACTCGCAGCAATAGATAAAGGTCGCCCCGGCTATGCCGCCTTGGATGTGTTTGAAACAGAACCTCTGATCAGCCTTGATAACCCGCTGCTCAACCACCCCAAAATCACCTGTTCGCCTCACATCGGCTACGTCGAGAAGCACAGCTATGAGCAGTATTTTGGCGAGGCGTTTACCAATATCCTTAACTTCTTCGACGGCAAACCCTGCCAGCAGATAAATCTCTCAACAATCAGCAATGCACGCTACTCAGCTGACGCGGGTTAGCCGCCGAGCGACTAACCGCCACAGCCTGATTTGCCTGGCATTTGCTCACCGCTTACGCGGTTTTGCTCTGGCGGTGGGTTCGGCTTCCATCGGGTCGTCAGGCCACCAGTGTTTTGGATATCGCCCTTTCAAATCCTTCTTCACATCGATGTAGGTGTTGGCCCAGAAGCTGGCGAGATCCTGTGTCACCTGAACCGGACGACGCGCGGGCGATAGAAGATGTAGCAAGAGCCCTTGCCTGCCGCCTGCGATGCGCGGCGTCTCGGCCAGCCCGAACAATTCCTGCAATCTCACCGCCAGCACGGGCGGATACTCTGAGTAGTCAATGGCGATACGTGAACCTGAAGGCACTTGCAGCGTCTTGGGCGCTAACTCATCCAACTGCTGCGGTAATGGCCAGGGCAATTGGGCGAGCAGGATATTGGCTAAATCGAGGTTGGCGAAATGACTCAGGCGACTCACCTTTGCCAGATAAGGCGCCAGCCACAGCTCAACAGAATCGAGCAGCGCCGCATCCGTTAGATCTGGCCACTCACTCGCACCTTTCTGATCAATATCCAGCTTGCGCAAAAGAGCAATGCGCGCCTGCCACTGGCGCAACTCGGGACGCCAGGGAAGAAGCTCTATGCCCTTGCGCCGAACCAGACCAGCCAAGGCATTGATGCGAGCGTCTTCATTAAGTCCCGGCAGGCTTGTGCGGCTAAGTACCAGCTCGCCCAAGCGCCGCTGCCTCTCGGCCTTGAGTACGCCCTCGCGCTCATCCCACTCCAGTTCATCGCGCTGCACCACCTGCTCAGCAAGCACCGTGTCAAACAGGGAAGGATCAAGTGCAGCCGCCAGATAGATTCGTTCTTCGCGCTGACCTTGACGGCTGCCAAGATCGGCAATGACCAACCATGGTTCTTTCATTAATCCATCTGGCTCACCAAACAGTGCAGCTCGACCGTTGGCCAACCGGTATTCAGCGCCGCCTTCGCGCCGTTGACGAGCGACGCGATCAGGATAGGCAAAGGCCAGCAGCGCGGCGAGCCAGCGAGGGTGATCAGGATCGGCCACCGGTGACGATACAGCGCCCCGCAGGTGGCTTCGGAACTGACGAGCCAGTTGGCGTGCACGCTGAACAGCCCCTCGGCTCGCCCGCGAGAAAGACTCGCTGGCCATAGCCACAATCCGGTCATGCAGGTCGGCGCCAGCACCACGAAGGATGTCTTTCTCACCGAGCAATGCAGCGATATCGCAGGCAAGATTGCCCAGACCAAGGGCCTGCCCTCGCAGCAGCAAATGAGCAATTCGCGGATGGCTGGGCAACTCAGCCATTGCCTGGCCGTGAGCGCTGAGCACACCTCGTTCATCCAGCGCACTCAGGCGCTGCAGCAAATCCCGAGCCTGGGCGTAGGCCGCAGCGGGCGGTAAATCGAGCCAGACCAGTTCGTCCACCGCAACGCCCCAGCGCGCCAACTGCAGCGCAAGCCCGGCCAGATCGGCCTGAAGCATTTCGGGTGCAGAAAAGTTCGCCAACTGCTCATGCTGAGCCTGTGACCAGAGTCGGTAACAAACACCGGGTTCAAGCCGCCCTGCTCGTCCTGCGCGCTGGGTCGCACTGGCCTTGGAAATACGTTGCGTGTCGAGCCGGGTCATGCCGCTGCGCGGATCAAAACGCGGCACGCGCTCAAGGCCCGCATCAACCACAACCCGCACGCCATCGATGGTGATGCTGGTTTCTGCGATGTTACTTGCCAGCACAACCTTGCGCTTTCCAGGCGGGGCGGGATTGATCGCCGCGCGCTGGGCATTCAGATCAAGCTCTCCATGCAACGGGCAGAGCAACACATCATCACGTTCTCCAAGGCGTTCTTGCAGGCCTTGATGGACGCGTCGAATCTCAGCCTGACCCGGCAGGAAAACCAAGATACTCCCCTGCTGCTCGTCCAACGCCTCCAAACAGGCTGCGATAACGCTAGGTTCAATGTATTCGCCAGCTTGATGGGGTTTGCCCCAGCGAGTATCAACCGGAAACATCCGCCCTTCACTGGTCAGCACTGGCGCATCGTCCAGCAACTGCGCCAGTCGCGGACCTTCAAGGGTAGCCGACATCAACAGCACTTTTAACGGCAGCTCGCCAGAGTCCGTTGAGCGAAACATCGCCCGGCCATTGAGGGTCAACGCCAGCGCCAGATCCGCATCGAGGCTGCGCTCATGAAACTCATCGAAGATCACCAGCCCCACGCCTTCCAAGGCCGGATCATCTTGCAAGCGTCGGGCAAGAATGCCTTCGGTGACCACTTCAATCCGGGTTTTAGGCCCGACTTTACTGTCCAAACGAATCCGATAACCGACGGTTTCTCCAACCTTTTCGCCCAACTCACTGGCCAGTCGTTCAGCCGCGGTGCGCGCGGCCAATCTGCGCGGCTCAAGCATGATGATTTGCTGCCCGGCGAGCCACGGCTGATCCAGCAGCGCCAACGGCACCCGCGTGGTTTTACCCGCGCCCGGCGGCGCCTCAAGCACAGCTTCATTGCGTGCAGCCAAGGCATCGCGAAGGGCCGGTAACAGGTGGTCAATTGGCAGCGAATTCATGAGTTCTCCAGTGCGGATGACGATTATACCGGCGAACTGATTGAGCCTTGCACAGTCATTAATCACGAGACTGTTTAAAGCCGCAGCAATACGGCTAACGCCTTGCTATAGTTGCGCCCCCGTCAATCAGGAGAACTTAGATGAGCACCTCGACCCGCATTCTTGGCTGTGTTCTGAGCGCCAGCCTACTCACTCAATTGAGTGCGTGCGGCACACTGTTTTACCCGGATCGTCGCGGTCAGATTGAAGGCAAAGTCGACCCAGTTATTGTCGCGCTAGACGCCATCGGCATTCTGTTTTACGTACTGCCGGGCTTGATCGCCCTTGGCGTCGATTTCGCCACGGGTGCTATTTACCTGCCGGGTGGCCATACCGCTCAGGTGGATCCCCAGGCATTAGAAAATCTGGTCGACAGCCAAGGCCAGGTTGATCGCGCTAAGCTGAAAGCGTTGATCATGCAAAAAACCGGTAAAAACCTGCCTTTGGACGACCCGCGGGTGATTGAACACCGTGGTGATTTGCAGCAACTCGCAGCTTACGGCCTGCGTCCGGCTGCGTGACCCCAGCAAGCGCGTAACAACCATGGTGCAAGCCATCACCACATCTCCGGACTAGAGCCAGTTTATGAGTGTATTGCCGCAACATGCTCGACTGATGCGCCAAGCGTCCTCTGCCGCATTAGTGGTGGCCTTGGCGCTCGCGCTGGCCAAAGCAGTTGCGTGGTGGCTGAGTGGTTCGGTCAGTCTGCTTGCGGGTCTGACCGACTCATTACTCGATGGCGCTGCCTCTCTGCTCAACCTTATTGCTGTGCACTACGCGCTACGCCCAGCAGATGACGACCACCGCTACGGTCACGGCAAGGCCGAGGCGCTTGCCGGTTTGGGGCAGGCGCTGTTTATCGGCGCCAGCGCCGTATTGGTTGGCGTGCAAGGTGTCGAACGCTTTATCAACCCGCAACCGTTGGCCAGCGAAGGTTTAGGAATTGCGGTGATGATTCTGTCCCTGGCGGTTACCGTCGCGCTGCTGATGTTTCAGCGTCATGTAGTGAAAGTCACCGGCTCAACCGCGATTCATGCGGACTCGTTGCACTACCGCTCAGACTTACTGCTCAACAGCAGCATTTTAATGGCGCTGTTTCTGGCCAGTTTTGGCTGGCTGCAAGTTGATGCGATCTTCGCCATCGGCATTGCCTTTTACATTCTCTGGAGTGCGATCAGCATTGCCCGTGAAGCGGGAGCGGTGCTGATGGACAAAGAACTCTCGCCCGATGTCAGCGAACACATGCATGCCTTGGCCTGCGCCGTTCCGGGCGTGCTTGGAGCACATGACCTGCGCACGCGGGTTTCCGGTACGCGTTGGTTTGTGCAATTGCACGCGGAGTTGCCCGGCGAGCTGACTCTGTCTGCAGCACACGCGCTGTGCGAGCAAGTCGAAGATGCGATCCGCGCAGAGTACCCGCGAGCCGAGGTGCTGGTGCACGCCGACCCGCCTGAAGTACTGCCCGATCAGCCAGCAGCCGCGCAGCCATAATCATCACTGAGTGTGCAATTACCCGCGCGGCAAACGCACAATCTGGTAATAGCCTCGCTTGCCCTGCCAGCGATAATAGCTATCCGCAACCCGGTGATATTTAACACCGCGCACCCAAACCTGACGTGCGCCGCGTGGCAACTGCCGAACCGTGAAACCATAAGGCGGCGCCACTCGCACATAGCGGCCCGCAGTTGGTTTGTACCAACGACCATCCCTCATGTAATAGTCGCCACGGTTATAACGAACCCGCTCATACCTGACAGGCTGGTGCGAAATCCTCGGTGATTTTCTTTCGACTTTCACCACCTTAACCACTGCATGCCTATCGCGGTGTTGTTCATGCTTGGGCGATGCCTGCACCAAAGGTGAAAGGCCCAGCAGAACCAGTACGCTAATTTCGACCCACTTAAAGCGCTTAATCATCGCTGCCACCTCATTGGTATGTCTGAGTTACAGAATGACTAAAGTCCGGTCAAATCAGGGTCAATGCTGAGTAAAGAGTCGGTAAATTGGCCAGCCGACGTTAAAGCCACCGCAGTCGTCAGGTTGCTTTGAAACAAACCAAGCCGGCTAGAGTAAAAGCTCTAACTATCCTAAGCTGTGCAAGCGGCCTAATAAAAACAATATTACCCACTCCCAAGGACTCACTTATGACCCTTTCACCTAGTGCAGTTGCGCTGCTCGGATTGCTTGGCTGGACGCTGTTTCTACTGATACTGATGCTCAACCAGCGCGGCTTGCTGGTGCTCAGCGGCAAACTTGCGGTCAATGGCTTCTCCCCGGATGGCAGCAATATGCCGGGCGCATTCGGCCAGCGTCTGGTTCGTACCCATGCCAACTGCGTGGAAAATGTTCCGTTGATGGCAGCGGTGCTGCTGTACGCAATGGTCGTCAGCCAAACCAGCATCACTGATCCGCTGGCTGGGGCTCTGCTGGCGGCACGGATATTTCAAAGCTGCATGCACCTGATCAGCACTTCAGCCTTGTTCGTCTGGTTGCGCTTTGCTGGTTTCCTGGTGCAGATCGTCATCACGCTATGGTGGCTACTGCGTTTGGCAGGCTTGGTTTGAAGCCCATAAAAAAGGGAGGCCTTGGGCCTCCCTTCGGGAATGTTGTCCTGTGCTGGCAATTGTGTCGCCGCCTTTATCGCCCGTCTGGTTGGACAGTGCGGACCCGGGTGCCGAAACGACCCTGTTGGATCGGCGGCGGCCGCTCACCTGATTGAGTGAGTCGGCGTGGACATGTCGTCCGGGCCTTGAAACTGAGATAAATAGTACGGCGAGGCGGTTAGTGAATGATTGCGAAGATTGCTCAATCAAGTATCGGTTGCGCAATTTTTACCTAATCAAGCATTATCTAGCGCAATTCAAATAGAAATCGTGACCAATATGAACAAACTAGACCGCTATGACTTGAGCATTTTGGCAGAATTGCAACGCGACGCTCGCTTATCCAATCAAGAACTGGCCGAACGCATTGGCTTGTCACCCTCCCCCTGCTCGCGCCGGGTTAAACAACTGGAAGACGATGGCTATATCGCCAAGCAAGTTGCTTTACTCGACAGCAAGAAGCTCGGCCTGAGCCTTACCGCCTACGTGCTGATTGGCATGGATCGACATACCCCAGAGCGCTTCGAGCACTTTCAGGAAGCGATCCGCAATTGCCCGGAAGTGCTTGAGTGCAGCCTAGTCACCGGGATGGACGCCGACTACCAATTGAAAGTCGTAGTGCCCGACATGGACCATTATCAAAAGCTTCTGCTCGGCACCCTGACCCGAATCGAAGGAGTCTCCAGCGTGCGTTCGAGCTTTGTGTTGCAGCAGATTCTGTCGAGCACCCAGTTACCGCTGGAACACTTGCGCAGTTAAATCCCAGACGAATTAACCACGGACCGTTGCCAACGGTGCCTGACAAATCACAACGCTCACGTATAATCGCCAGCCTGCGCCAGCTTCGATAGACGTCTGGCCCAGGCTATTTACCCGGTAATTGAGGCCACGATGGAAACCGAAGTTTTCGAAGATCTGATGACAACAGTATTGGTCAGCGTGCTGATCCTGTTTATGGCGTTTATTGTCTGGGACCTGGCCAAGAAATCCAAAGCAGGCCGCTTTGGCAGCATGATCCTGTTTCTCGCCCTCGGTCTGGGCGTGCTCGGCTTTGTGATCAAGACATTTGTCATTGCTGGCCTCGAAATCGAAGGCCACTGACCCAAGACTGCCGCTTCGGGCAATACCTAAAGGCGCGGCTCCAGATCCTGCCACTGCCCCGGCTGCAAACCATCCAGACTCCAGGGGCCGATACGCACTCGCACCAAGCGCAATGTAGGCAAGCCCACTGCGGCAGTCATGCGCCTGACTTGGCGGTTACGCCCCTCGCGAATCACCAACTCCAACCATGTGGTCGGGATGCTCTTACGAAAGCGCACCGGCGGGTTGCGCGGCCAGAGCTCGGGCTCATCCAGCTGGCGGGCTTCGGCGGGCAAGGTCATGCCGTCATTTAGCTCGACACCTTCACGCAAGCGCTGTAGCTGCTCGTCAGTCGGCTCCCCTTCAACCTGCACCCAATAGGTTTTCGCCAACTTGTGCTTTGGATCGGCGATTCGTGCCTGCAGGCGACCGTCATTGGTCAACAGCAACAAACCTTCGCTGTCACGATCCAGCCTGCCTGCCGGATACACACCGGGTACATCGACAAAGTCCTTGAGCGTGGCGCGGCCATGCTCGTCATTGAACTGGGTCAACACATCGAAGGGCTTATTCAGGGCCAGCAAACGCGGCTCGGCGGGTGGCGCCTTGGCCAGACGACGAGGCGTCGGCTTTGCGCTCAAAGAGCGGCGCGGCGCAGCAGGGCGCGGGGGGCGTGGCATTGAAGATTTCCCAAAGGCATGACTAAACCCGCAGTTTAACCGAGGACGGGCCGACATCATCACCGCTGATTATCTTGATTCTGCATTTTGAACGAGGGTCTATGCTGCTTGTCAGCTGATTAATCGTTTCCAGGAGTCCGCACATGAGCACAAACGAGTCTGTCGTTTCTACCTTCACTGGCTGGGCTGCAACCAAGGCAGGCGCGCCACTTGAACAGTTTGAGTATGACCCAGGCCCGCTCGGCGCCGAGGAAGTCGAAGTCACCATTGAATACTGCGGTATTTGCCATTCCGACCAATCAATGATCGACAACGAATGGAAAAACGCACGCTACCCATTTATTCCCGGCCATGAAGTGGTCGGCACCGTGGTGCGCTTGGGCGAGCAAGCTCGCGGTCTGAAGATCGGCCAGCGGGTAGGCATCGGCTGGTTAAAAAGCAGCTGCATGCATTGCAACTCATGCATGGAAGGTTCGCACCAACTGTGCAATATGATCAAACCGACCATAGTCGGCAGCCACGGCGGCTTTGCCAATCGCATGCGCGCCCATTGGGCATGGACTCTGCCGATCCCCGAGAGCCTCGACCCAAGCCTGGCTGGCCCACTGTTTTGCGGCGGATCGACAGTATTTGCGCCGCTGCTTGAACTCAACGTCAGGCCAACAGACCGCGTCGGCGTGGTCGGCATCGGCGGCTTGGGTCACTTGGCGTTGCGCTTTTTGAATGCATGGGGCTGCGAGGTCACAGCCTTTACTTCATCACTGAATAAGCAAGAGGAAGCCAAGCGCCTCGGCGCGCACAATGTGGTCGCCTCAACCGACAGCGCAGCCATGAAGAAAATTGCAGGCACGCTGGATTTCCTGCTGATAACTGCCAGCGCCGACCTCGACTGGAACGCGCTGATCAGCACTCTGGGCGGTAAAGGCAAGCTGCACTTTGTCGGGATTGTGCCAAGCGCGATTCCGGTGCATGTGTTCAACCTGATCCCACGTCAACGCAGTATTTCCGGTTCCCCAGTTGGCTCGCCGGCAATAATGCGCAGCATGCTTGAGTTCTGCGCGCGCCATCAAATATTGCCGCAAGTTGAGCACTTTCCGATGAGTAAGGTTAACGATGCAATCCAGCATCTGCGTGACGGCAAAGCGCGCTACAGAGTTGTGCTCGACGCCAGTAAATAACCTATGGAACCTCTGAAAAACTACTGCGCTAGATATTACTGGGGCAGCCCTTGCTGCGTTAAAAAACTGCTCAAAATGCTCATTTAGGCCACTAAAGTCGAGCGCGACCTCGGTCGCTTTTTCGCAGTTTTTTGCCTTGTCCTATCGTCGCTCGCTACCTTTTTCAGAGGTTCCAATAAAAACGCCCCGGTTCAGGACCGAGGCGTTATTGCCTTTCATACCTAATCTTAGCGAAACGGCGGCTCGTCGAAACTCCTTAATTTACGCGAGTGCAGCGAGTTAAGCTGGCCACGCAATAAGTCCAAGGCAGTGATGCCAATGTGCAAATGCTGGGTCACGGCGCGTTCGTAGAAAGCGCCAGCAGCGCCCGGCAGCTTGATTTCACTGTGCAGCGGTTTATCCGAAACACACAGCAGCGTGCCGTATGGAACGCGCAGGCGATAACCTTGGGCGGCGACAGTGCCGCTTTCCATGTCTACCGCAACTGCTCGCGCCTGATTGATCAGTGGCCGTTCCTGAGCCCAGCGCAACTCCCAGTTCCGGTCGTCGTAGGTCAGCACAGTACCGGTACGCAAGCGGCGCTTGAGATCATCACCCTTCTCGCCAGTCACCTGCGCCGCAGCATCCTGCAGAGCTTGTTGCACCTCGGCCAGTGCTGGTAGCGGGATATTCGGCGGCAGAACCCGGTCAAGAATCCCGTCGCGGCGCATGTAAGCATGGGCGAGCACATAGTCGCCAATGGTTTGCGACTGGCGCAGGCCGCCGCAGTGACCAATCATCAGCCAGCAATGTGGACGCAATACAGCAAGGTGATCGGTGATGTTCTTCGCGTTGGAAGGGCCTACGCCGATATTGACCAGGGTAATGCCATCGCCGCTATCGCCAGACAGCAGGTGGTACGCCGGCATCTGGTAGCGATGCCAGACCACACCACCAATAATCGCCTGCATCTCGCCTTCGGACATGCCACGTTCAATCACCACGTTGCCCGGCAGCACCATGCGGGTAAAACGTGACTCACCGACCAGCATGTCCAGGCCGTGACGAATGAACTGGTCAACGTAGCGGTGATAGTTGGTCAGCAATATCCACGGTTGTACATGGCGCCAGTCGCTGCCGGTGTAATGCACCAGCCGGCGCAACGAGAAATCCACCCGCGCGGCATCAAACAGCGCCAGCGGCATGGGGTCCATACTTTCCCAGCTGTACAGGCCATCGGCCGTGCTGTCTGTTGCAGCCGACAGGTCCGTACTCGGGAACACTCGCGCCAGCTCTCCGGCAGTCACCCCGGAACCGGCAAGTTCATCGCCCTGCTCAACCACATAAGGGTAGGGAATATTCTGCGCACTCAGACCCACTTCAACGCGCAGCGTGTAATCGTTCATCAAGGGTTGCAGCTGCTCCAGCAGGTACTTACGGAAGGCACCGGGATGGGTGACGGTGACGCTGTAAGTGCCTGGCACCTGGACCTTGGCGTATGCACGCACGGTGGCCGGCGCTTCGCCATGACACAAATAGGTCAGGCGCAACTCTGGGTAGCGAAACTGGCAATGCGTGGCCGGATCAGGCTTGACCCGGTCTTTAAGATAGGCCTTGAGCGCCAGACTCAGGGCACGTGTGGCTTGCTCATGCAATGCGGCAAGTCGATCGACCGCCTCTTCAGGGCTGGATACAACAATAAAGTCATCTGAACATGGATTCACGACAAAGCTTCCTGACTGAACATCCAGCCTAATAGTGCACCTTGTACGGCCTGCTAAGCCAGCCTAAGGATAGCCTGAAGCAATTGAGCCAGACGCATATGACACTCTATGCACTGTTCAGTCAGCCGGTCAGCTAAGGCTCGCCCGCAACCTGATCTCGGGCGAGCCTCGCAAATCAAGCCAGATGCGGGGTGCTGCGCGCGACCAAGGCTTCAGCATCAACGCCACGCGGCAAGGTGCCGTAAACCCGGCCACCCTCGCCGAGACGACTGGCCAGGAAAGCATCAGACACCGTGGTATTACCTGCTTCGAGCAACAACTTGGCTTGCAGCGCAATGGCCACATCCTCAGTCAGTTGACGGGCGCGGAACTGAATATCATCGGTGTCGCGAAATGCAGCCTGCACCTTGCCGATATGAGCCTTCAAACGCGCATCGCCATGACCGTCGCCCAACTCGGTGAACAGGGCTTCGAGTACGCCCGGTTCCTTGGACAGAGCGCGTAATACATCAAGGCACTGCACATTGCCCGAGCCTTCCCAGATCGAGTTGACCGGCGCTTCGCGGTACAGGCGCGGCAAGATGGTTTCCTCAACATAACCGGCGCCACCAAGGCACTCCTGCGCTTCGTTGATCATTGCCGGAGCGCGCTTGCAGATCCAATATTTGCCAATTGCGGTTACCAGACGGGCAAATTTTTCTTCCTGCTCGTCATGGGCGTTATCCAATGCCTTGCCCATACGCAAAGTCAGCGCCAGCGCTGCTTCGCTTTCTAGGGCCAAATCCGCCAGGACGTTTTGCATCAATGGCTGCTCGGCCAACACACGTCCGCCAACCTTGCGATATGCGCAGTGGTGTGCAGCCTGAGTCAGGGCTTGGCGCATCAAGGCGCTGGAACCGATCATGCAATCGAAGCGGGTCAGCGAGACCATCTCGATAATAGTCGGCACACCGCGACCTTCTTCACCGATCATCCACGCCAGCGCGCCACGGTATTCCACCTCGCTGGAAGCATTCGACCAGTTACCCAGCTTGTTTTTCAGGCGCTGTATATAAAACTCGTTGCGCGAACCGTCCGGGCGATGGCGTGGCAACAAGAAGCAGCTCAAGCCCTTGTCGGTGTAGGCCAGGGTCAGAAATGCGTCGCACATAGGCGCCGAACAAAACCATTTGTGACCCACCAGTTCATAGGCCTGCCCCGGCCCCGGAATCCCCACTGGATGAGCGTGCGTGGTGTTGGCGCGGACATCGGTGCCGCCCTGCTTTTCGGTCATGGCCATGCCGATGGTCGCGCCGGTTTTCTGTTCAATCGGCAGATTACGCGGGTCGTACTCGGTCGAAAGAATCTTTGGTAGCCAGATTTCGGCGATATCCGGCTGTAGCTTGATCGCAGGAACACTGGCGTAGGTCATCGTCAGCGGGCAGCCTGAACCGGCCTCGGCCTGGCTGTGCAGATAGCTCATCGAAGCCCGGGCGACATGGGCACCGCTGCGCGGATCAGTCCAGGGGGAAGACGGCAAACCGTGCTTGATCGCGGCGCCCATCAACTCATGATAGGCCGGGTGAAACTCGACCAGATCGATACGATGGCCGTAGCGGTCGTGGCTTTTAAACACCGGTTTCTGTTCGTTGGCCAGAAACCCCGCCGCCATTAACGGGCCGCCAGCAAGCGAACCATAGGTATTCAACCGTTCTTCAGCCCATGCGCCGCCAAATCGACGGTTCCACTCCTGCAACGGCAAATCAACACGATACAAATTGGCGCCATCCATAGATGGCACCTGATTAAACACTTCATGGGTTTCTGCGTTAAGGCTCGGGTTCATGCGGATAACTCCTTGGCGCCGACGGCGCTTAAACAGAATGCGATCAGGTCTGCAGTAATATCGCCCAGCGTCAAGGCTGGCTGGCCTTTGGCTCGAGCAGCGCAGGCACTTGGCGATAAAGGCCCAACCAGTGATTCAGCAATAGCGCCGACCAGACAGGCAGCGCTTAGTTGAGTGTGTTGCACACGAAAATTACCGCTAGCAACCCCTTCTTCCAGTACCTCAACCAGCAATTCGGCATAGGCTTGGCGAAATAGCAGGCGTTGCTCATCGACCTCAGGATCAACCGGTTCAGCAATCAGTGCGTAGGCCAGACGACGGCTGTGCCAAGCACGCGCAGCAAACTGGGTCAAACCAGCCGCCAGTCGCTTCGGCGCCAGAGCCTGGGTTTGCAATGCCTGCGCCATGGCGTCGACCTCACGCTGGCTGGCGAGAGCAAAAACCTCTGCTGCCAACTCACCTTTATTACGAAAGTGGCGATACAGACTGCCCGTTGCGATGCCAACATCTTCAGCCAACGCCTGCATAGTCAGCGCAGCAAACCCAGCCTCACTCACGCGAGCCAAAGCGCAGTGCAGAATGCGCAAACGCAAAGCATTGTCGCGGTCAATTCGTAAGGCGCTAGTGCGGTAAGCCATGATCTGAACTCTGATTCAACATTTAACCAGTGAATCAGGATTCAGCTTTTCAATACAGAGGGATTCTAGGCAGATTAGATGCCGTTTCTGCCAGTGACTGGCAACCTCGACACCCAAGTTTATTAAGACGCTAAGAAGGCTGCTATTGCGGCTTCGCAGCAAGCGTACCGGCCAGAGCCAAGCTGACGTTGAGCTTGAAATGGCTGCCTTTACCTACTTGCGACTCATGGCTTAATTCACCACCCAAAAGCGCAACCATTTGTCGGCAAATCGCCAAGCCGATGCCTAAACCACCAAAACGCCGCGTCATAGAGCCATCCAACTGTTGGAAGCACTGGTACAAGGAGTGATGGTTGGCTTGATTAAAACCGGCACCTGTGTCGAGAACATCGATGCACAACGGTACGCCTTGTTGCGCATTCGCCTGCGGATTAATGCGTAGGGTTACACAGCCTTTTTCGGTGAATTTAATCGCATTTTCCAGAAGAATACCGATACTTAAGCGAAGTTTGACCACATCACCTTCCAGCTCATCAGCTAAGGCTTCATCGTACTCAACGACAAATTCAAGACCTTTGCTCTGCGCAAGCGGTGTGTACTGCTCGCTGAGCGAGTCAATCAGCGCTCGCAGGCTGAACGGCTCACACAATGGATACAAGCGGCCAGCCTGCAACTCGGTGAGCGTCAGGATGTTATTGATCATGCGCATCATCTCTTGCGCCGAGCCCGAGGCCATCGAACGGTACTGCTCCATCTCGTTATCCAGGCGTACGGTTTGCAGTAAATCCAGAGAACCAATGACCCCATTCATTGGCGTTCGCAACTCATGGCTTATGGTTGCCAGAAATTCGTCCTTTAACCGGTTATTGTTGGCTAACGCCTGGTTAAGCGACTCCAACTCGCGCCGCGCAGACTGCAAAATCGCGGTGCGTTCTTCTTTGAGGATATTGATCCGGTCAGCCAGCGCCAGCGACAGCAACGCCACCTCAAGCGCCGAGCCTATCTGGCTGGCATACATGGTTATAAACACATTCGGCAAAAAGCCCAGCACCATCAGTGTATTGAGAATGCCGCCGAGTAAAAACGCCGACCAGGCAAAGATAAAGTAGCGCGCAACACGCATGCCGCTAAACCAGGCAGCAAGGCCTGCGCAAAAAACAACCAAGGTAAAGATCAGCGCCAGATAAGTGGCTAAACGCAAGGACAGCGCATAGCTGGTGGTCAACGCCAGAACCATCACCAGCGCAGCGGCAACTATCATCATAAGCAGTGAGCGATCAATCAATTTGCCCTGCTGCGCGGTTTGCAAAAAACTGCGCGCAAACTGAGTACCGAACAAGATCGCCGAGCCAATCAAAAACGGTGTAGCAGCATTCGCCCACCATGGATTCTCCGGCCAGAAATAGGCAATGCCGGCACCGTTTACCGATACCTGATAAAGGCCGAACGACGCGATATAAAGGATGTAATACAGGTAGCTGGTGTCACGCACGCTGAGGTAGATGAACAGGTTGTAAATGATCATCCCCAGCAGCACGCCATAGATGATGCCCAGTACATAAATGCGCGTCGGCTGGCTTTCAATGTAGGCGTTTGGTGCCCAAAGCTTCAAAGGTGCTTGAATAGAGCCTTGGCTTTGCAAGCGCAAATAAACTCGCCGAGGCTGATTGGGCTCCAGCCCCAACTCAAACAGATAGTTATTGTTTTTGATTTCACGGGAAGCGTAAGGCAGTGCATCACCTGTGGCCCGCAGCAAGTCGAAACCACCTTGGAGGTTATCGATATAAAGCATTAGATGATCGAGCGGCGGGTATGCCAACTCCAACAGCCAAGGCCGCTCACCATTGAGCTGCTGCGGTTGGTAATCGAGATCGACACGCAGCCAAAATGCCGACCGCGAGTAACCGGCGTTCAAGATATTTTTAGATTGGCGTTTAAAACGCGAGGCATAAGCAGCCGACGAGACTTGATCAATAGTGGCGGCGCCACTGACATCTTCAAGTACATAACTGCCACGACCCAAATCTACTGATCGCGTATGTTCATCAAATGTTACTGCTCCAGCCAATAGCGGCCAGACGGCAAGTAACAGAATCAAAATGGTGCGCATTCAGCCCCGCGGTACGTGATGACCGACAATCTTGGACCGCGCCCGTGAGCCCCAACTCACTGATTCGACGCTGTCTGGCATGTCTGTTTGTTCGAATATGCGCCACAATATCACAGGGTAAAACCTGCAATAAGTAACCCTCTCACAAAATACCCAAAACTTTGCTTAAAACCCTTTAGCTCGGGGCTTTAATTAACAAGCAGGGCTCCATCAACAAGCCCGGACAAGGCGCTGAACAGCACGTTTAAACATAGCGAATCACCACAGGCCATGACAATCATGTCGCAGGCCAAAATCAGCCATTTAATGATAAGCTCGCGCACCATGAAAACGCCTACTTCCCGTCCCGTAGTACTTTGCCTGTCTGGACACGACCCAAGTGGTGGTGCCGGCTTGCAGGCAGATATCGAAGCGCTGCTCGCTCAGGGCTGTCACGCTGCACCTACCGTGACCGCATTGACCGTTCAGGACACAGTCAACGTTTCCGACTTCCGCGTGCTGGATCGCGAATGGGTGCTGGCGCAAGCCAATGCTGTCATCGCCGACCTGCATGTCGAAGCGATCAAACTGGGCATGCTCGGCTCGGTCGAGATGGTCGAGACGGTACTGGAAATCCGCAACAAGCTGCCTGGGATTCCGCTGGTTTGCGACCCTGTATTACGCGCAGGTGGCGGCGGCGCACTGGGTAAAGACGAAGTAGGCTTCGCCATGCGCGAGCGATTGTTCCCGGCCTCGACCATTGCCACGCCCAACCTGCCCGAAGCACGAATTTTGGCTGAATTGCCCAATGGCAGCGCCGATGAATGCGCGGCCAAGCTATTGCCGTTCATCGAGCACTTATTGATCACTGGCGGACACGGCGACGAGCATGAAGTACACAACCGCCTTTATTCGCGCGACGGCAACCAGCACACCTTTACCTGCCAGCGCCTGCCCGGCAGTTATCACGGCTCAGGCTGCACATTAGCCAGCACCTTGGCAGGCCGCTTAGCGATTGGCGAAGAGTTGGTCAGCGCTGTGCGCACCTCGCTCGACTACACCTGGCGCACCCTGCGCGATGCAGAACAGCCTGGCCAGGGTCAATTCATTCCGCGGCGTTTACCGCTGGATGGATGCTGATGGAGGCCATTTAATGAAATTGCGCGGACTCTACGCCATCACCGATAGCCAGTTACTGGCGGATGGCAAGTTGCTGCCCTACGTCGAAGCAGCGCTTAAAGGCGGTGCCAAACTCCTGCAGTACCGCGACAAATCAAACGATGACGCACGCCGCCTGCGCGAAGCTGAAGCCTTGCGCGAGCTGTGCGAGCGCTACGGCGCAGCCTTGATCATTAATGATGATGCGGAGCTCGCTGCGCGTCTTGATGTTGGCCTGCACCTAGGCCAGAGCGATGGTTCACTTGCAGCCGCTCGGGCCCTGCTCGGACGCAATGCAATCATTGGCGGCACCTGTCACGCCGAGCTTGAGCTGGCGCAGAGCGCAATCAATGAAGGGGCCAGCTACATTGCCTTTGGCCGCTTTTTTAACTCCAACACCAAACCGGGAGCGCCAGCAGCAACAATTGAGCTGCTCAACCAAGCGAAAACCCGCTTTAACCTGCCGATCGTAGCCATCGGTGGAATCACGCTTGAGACCGCGCCACAGCTGATCGCCGAAGGTGCCAGCATGGTTGCGGTGATTCATGGGCTATTTGCCGCTGACTCAGCAGATGAAGTCGAGCGCCGCGCCCGCGCTTACAGCGCGCTGTTTAACTAAGCACGCAGGCCACAGATTAAATTTTGCAGAGCCCTGGCGCTCTGCACAGACTTTGAGAGGTTCCCGATGTCACGTTCAGAAACCCTGTTTGCCAACGCCCAAAAACACATTCCGGGCGGTGTTAACTCGCCGGTTCGCGCTTTCAAAAGCGTGGGCGGCACGCCATTGTTCTTCAAGCACGCTGCCGGCGCTTATGTCACTGACGAAGATGACAAGCGCTATGTCGACTACGTAGGTTCATGGGGCCCGATGATTCTCGGTCACAGCCATCCCGAGGTTCTCGACTCAGTGCGCAAACAGTTGGAACACGGCCTCTCTTACGGCGCCCCGACTGCCATGGAAACCGAGATGGCTGATCTGGTGTGCAGCATCGTGCCTTCCATGGAAATGGTGCGCATGGTCAGCTCCGGCACCGAAGCCACCATGAGCGCAATTCGTCTGGCACGCGGCTTCACCGGCCGCGACTCAATCATCAAGTTCGAAGGCTGCTACCACGGACACTCCGACAGCTTGCTGGTAAAAGCCGGCTCGGGCGCCCTGACCCTCGGCGTACCAAGCTCGCCCGGCGTACCTGAAGCCTTCGCCAAACACACCTTGACGCTACCCTTCAACGACATCGACGCCGTGGCCAAGTGCCTCAATGAAGTCGGCAACGAGGTTGCTTGCATCATCGTTGAACCTGTTGCTGGCAACATGAACTGTGTACCGCCAGCCCCGGGCTTTCTCGAGGGTTTGCGTGAGCAGTGTGACAAGCACGGTGTCGTGTTGATTTTCGACGAAGTGATGACCGGTTTCCGTGTTGCGCTCGGCGGCGCCCAAGCGCATTACGGCGTCACCCCGGATCTGTCGACCTTCGGCAAGATTATCGGCGGCGGCATGCCAGTCGGCTGCTTCGGCGGCAAACGCGCAATCATGAGCCACATCGCACCGCTGGGCCCGGTTTACCAAGCAGGCACCTTATCTGGCAACCCACTGGCCATGGCCGCAGGCCTGACCACGCTGCGCCTGATTAGCCGCCCAGGTTTCCACGCAGAACTAAGCGACTACACCACACGCCTGCTGCAAGGCTTGCAGGAACGTGCCGATGCAGCAGGCGTCGCCTTCACGACAACTCAAGCTGGCGGCATGTTTGGCCTGTACTTCACCGAGCGCAAGCACATCAGCAGCTTTGAAGACGTCATGAGCAGCGACAGCGAACGCTTCAAGCAGTTCTTTCACCTGATGCTCAAAGGCGGCGTTTACCTCGCACCAAGCGCATTCGAAGCTGGCTTCACCTCGATCGCCCTTGGCGATACTGAACTGAAGCTGACTCTTGACGCTGCAGAGCACGCATTCGCCGAGATGACTAAAGCCTGATGCAATACACCACCGCCGCCAGCGATGCATTGCTGGCGCTGGCTTGCGCAGCCAGCGCCATCATCATTGGCAAGGCCAGAGCGCGTTATCACGACGCCTATCAACCCGCTCTATTTTGCGCACTACTCGGATTCGCCTTGACCGCTGCCGCCGCTCTTTGCGGCAGCATGCGCTACGGCCTCGACCCTAGCTGGCAAGGTGCTCATTTATGGTTAACCCAAGCCAGCACCTTTCTTGGCCTGCCGTTAATTGGCTGCGCAGCACTCTCATTAAGCCGCAACTGGGTGTGGAGCCGTGCAAACTGGGGGCGGATATTGCTCGGCCTGTGTGCTTTTTTCGAATTGGCCCGCCAACTCAACCAGCTTGATGATTACCGCTTGCTGCTCAACCTCATCACGCTCGCAGCGGTGCTCTACGCAGGTCTGATCCAACTTCCCAACAAAACACTGACGCTTGCAGCAGTGGCCTCGGTTGGATTGTTTGTTGTGGCAGGCTTGGCTGTCGGCACCACAGGTTATATCGGTGCGATACGCCGCGTAGACCTGTTTCATCTACTCCTGACACTCGCTTACCCACTACTAGCTTGCTTTATATTGAAACTGCCAGTGCAGAGCGCGGTCTCAACTGAAACAAGCCAAGCAACCGATAAAACAGACCAATAACAGCCTTGATGCTCACAAGCCTGCTCAAACCACTGATTTATATAGAATAAACATTGGTTTTAGTGGGTTTTGGCTCGCCTAACCATTACCTGACAATTATTGACGACCTATTCACAGCCCTTGTATTACAGCTATTTACGTTAAACTTCGTAAACACTTTGTAAGAACAGCGCTGCTTATTTCATAATGTGACACCCGCCACATTTTCACGGGCTACTCATTAGCCGTATTGCAATGCGAGGAACACGGACTTTCATGAATCGCACCGGCCGCGCCCTCTCACTGGGCTGCCTGCTGCTTCTACCTTTACTCGCTTTCGCGAGCGGTAATTCGCTGCTCATTCCAGCGACAGGGAGCTGCTCACTAAATACCGCCCCCGAAGAACTGCCTGACGCGCTTGATGCGTGCCTGGCATCCGCCAACGCTGGCGACCCGCAAGCGGCATACGAGCTGGGCGAGTTCCATTACGACGGTAAACGTGCGCCCCGTGACCTGCAGCAATCGCTCAACTGGTTCGAGCAAGCCTCATTAAAAGGTCATGCGCAGGCACAATACCGGCTTGGAATGATGTTCTTCCGCGGAGAAGGTGTGCAGGCCAATAATATTCAGGCGTATATCGTGCTGAAAATGGCCGCGGTCAATGGCTCGGATGAAGCCATGGACAGCGCAGACCTGATTGCAGCGAAAATGGAGCGCAATGAACTGGAGATATCCAACCAGGTGCTGGGGCAGATATTCCGCAACTATTTGCAAGAACTGCAAACCGCCGAGCATATAACGCCCTTCAACCCGCTGCCTTGATCGCCCATTCGTCTAACACCTACGAATCAAGCTACACCGCCATCAGGCAGCAAGACCAAGCTGCCTGATCTATCGCCTGATCTGATTATTTATCGGGCATCGGCATTGGAAACGGCATGACGTTGCCGCCACCTTTGGCCTCACTGATCTTCGGCGTGCCCAAGCGCTCGACTTCATCAATCCGAATGATCGAATGCATGGGGACAAAGCTGCGCACAACACCATCAAACTGTGCCTTGAGCTTCTCTTCGCTCGGATCGACCACGACCTGAGTACGCTCACCAAAGACAAACTCCTCCACCTCAAGAAAGCCCCACAGATCGCTTTGGAAGATCTGCTTGGCGTACATTTCGTACACCTGACCCTGATTCAGAAAAATCACTTTATAAATAGGTTCGCGCTTACTCATATAGACAGTTTAGTCGGGCCAGAAAAATAACGGGCGCGAATCATAGCATGCAGGCAGTCAGGCAACGCTAGGAACACAAGCGCTTGGGGCATATAATATGCGGTTCTTCGAATCACCCTTTGAGCCCGCATGACCAAGAAGCTTTATATCGAAACCCACGGCTGCCAGATGAACGAGTACGACAGCTCGCGCATGGTCGATCTTTTGGGCGAACATCAAGCACTGGAAGTTACTGAACGCGCTGAAGATGCAGACTTGATTCTGCTCAACACCTGCTCCATCCGTGAGCGCGCGCAAGACAAGGTATATTCCCAGCTGGGCCGCTGGCGTGAACTGAAACTGAGCAACCCGGATCTGGTTATCGGCGTTGGCGGCTGCGTAGCCAGCCAGGAAGGCGCGGCAATTCGCGACCGCGCGCCCTACGTCGACGTGGTATTTGGCCCGCAAACCTTGCACCGCCTGCCAGAAATGATCAACGCGGCACGCGTCACCAAGCTGCCGCAGGTTGATGTTTCATTCCCTGAGATCGAGAAATTCGACCGCCTGCCGGAACCGCGCATTGACGGTCCAACCGCCTACGTCTCGGTAATGGAAGGCTGCAGCAAGTACTGCACCTTCTGCGTAGTGCCCTACACCCGCGGCGAAGAAGTCAGCCGCCCCATGACTGATGTCTTGAGTGAAATCCTCCACCTTGCTGAAAACGGCGTGCGTGAAGTGACCTTGCTTGGGCAAAACGTCAATGGCTACCGCGGCGACACCGGCAACGGCCAGATCGCCGACTTTGCCGAGTTGCTCTATGCAGTTGCCGCAATTGATGGCATCGACCGCATTCGCTACATGACCTCGCACCCGCTGGAGTTTTCCGATGCGCTGATCCAAGCCCATGCGGATATCCCGGAACTGGTGAAGTACCTGCATTTACCTGTGCAATCTGGCTCAGACCGGATTCTCGCGGCAATGAAGCGCAACCACACCGCGCTTGAGTTCAAATCGCGGATACGCAAGCTGAAAGCCGTGGTGCCCGATATTCTGATCAGCTCAGACTTCATCATCGGCTTCCCAGGCGAGACCGAGAAAGACTTCGAGCAGACCATGAAACTGGTTGAGGACGTGGGTTTCGACTTCTCCTTCTCGTTCGTCTACAGCGCGCGCCCCGGCACGCCGGCAGCAGACCTGCCCGACGACACCCCCGAAGAGCTGAAAAAGCAGCGCCTGAAGATCCTGCAGGACCGCATCAATCAGATCGGCTCGGCAAACACGCGCCGTATGGTCGGCAGCATCCAGCGCATTCTGGTCAGCGATTACTCAAGGAAAGACCCAGGCATGCTCCAAGGCCGCACCGAGAGCAATCGCGTAGTCAACTTCCGCTGCGACAACCCAAGCCTGATTGGCCAATTTGTCGACGTAATGATTGATAGCGCTCAATCCTACTCACTGCGCGGCAGCCTGATCACAGATTCAGGCGCTGAATAAACCTGTGCAGCCCAACATATCAGGGCGCTTCACGCATACTGCACTAAAGCCTATGCTGTTGATGCTTTCATGCGTGAACAGCTAAGGCTATTCTTGCCCAACTACCCCTGCCGACTGGCGGCCATCTTATTATTTTGAATACACAGACAGCACCACATCATTTCATCCTCGAGCCATTCGAAGCCAATCGCTTCGCCAACCTGTGCGGGCAATTTGACGAGAACCTGCGCCTGATTGAACAGCGCCTCGAGATCGAAATTCGCAATCGCGGCAATCAGTTCGAATTGCTTGGCGATAGCGAGCAAACCCGTGCAGCAGAACAACTGTTGCGCCGCCTCTACCGTGAAGCCCAAAACACAGAACTGTCTCCAGACATGGTGCACCTGTTTTTGCAGGAGCCCGGTATCGAGGAGCTGAAAAACTCAACAGTCGAATCCAATATTGCCCTGCGCACGCGCAAAGGCATGATCCGGCCACGGGGAGCCAATCAACAGGCTTACGTCAAATCGATACTTGAGCACGACATCAACTTCGGCATTGGCCCGGCAGGCACGGGCAAAACCTACCTTGCAGTGGCCTGCGCAGTCGACGCATTGGAGCGCGAGCAAATTCGCCGCATTCTCTTGGTGCGTCCAGCGGTTGAAGCAGGCGAGAAGCTCGGCTTCCTGCCTGGCGACCTGTCACAGAAGATTGATCCGTATCTGCGCCCGCTCTACGACGCACTATACGAGATGCTCGGCTTTGAACACGTCGCCCGTTTGATCGAAAAACAAGTGATCGAAGTGGCCCCGCTCGCCTACATGCGCGGCCGTACGCTGAACAACAGCTTTATCATTCTTGATGAAAGCCAGAACACCACGCTTGAGCAAATGAAGATGTTCCTCACCCGGATCGGCTTCGGCTCTACCGCAGTGATCACCGGTGACATTACTCAGGTTGACCTGCCGCGCGGCAGCAAGTCTGGCCTGACCCATGTAATCGATGTACTACGCGACGTGCCCGGCATCAGCTTCACTCACTTCAAGCCCAAGGACGTGGTCCGCCACCCATTGGTTCAACGTATTGTTGAAGCTTACGAGCGCTTTGAAGATCACGCACACAGCAAACCTGCCAACGAACGAGGCAACGGCGATGCTTGAGCTGGACCTACAGATCGCCAGCGATGCCAGCGATTTACCCAGCGAAGCGCAATTTACTCAGTGGTGCGAGGTTGCTCTACGCCAGCGCACCGCCGATTCTGAGCTAACAATACGCCTGGTCGACGAAGCAGAAGGGCTTGAGCTCAATCACACTTACCGCCAGCGCGAGTACGCCACCAACGTACTCTCGTTCCCTGCGGACGTGCCTGATGAGATGCTCGACATTCCACTGCTTGGCGACCTGGTCATTTGCGCGCCAGTAGTAGCCCGCGAAGCCATCGAGCAAGGAAAAAGCCTGACTGCCCACTGGGCACATCTGGTGATTCACGGCTGCCTGCACCTTCTCGGCTACGACCACATCGAAGATGCAGAAGCCGAAGAAATGGAAGCATTAGAACGTACACTGCTCGCCGAGCTGGGTCATCCCGACCCTTATGCCGACGACGAATGATTGATCACAAGCAAGGATCCTGAGTAAAACCCCATGAGCGAAGACCGATCGAGCAACGAGCAAAAGTCATGGCTGAATAAGCTGACACAGGCTTTTGCTCACGAGCCGAAAAACCGTCAAGAACTGCTGGAAGTCCTGCGCGAAGCGCACCAGAACAAGCTGCTCGACAGCGAGGCGCTAGCCATCGTTGAAGGTGCTATTCAGGTGGCTGACCTGCAAGTTCGCGACATTATGGTTCCACGTTCACAGATGATCAGCATCAAAGCCACGCAAACTCCAAAAGAGTTTCTGCCCTCGATTATCGAGGCAGCGCACTCGCGCTATCCGGTAGTGGGTGAAAGCCTTGATGACGTGATCGGCATTCTGCTTGCCAAGGATCTGCTACCGCTGATCCTGCAAGAAGAGCAGCAGAACTTCAACATCAAGGATCTGCTGCGTCCGGCGACCTTCGTCCCAGAGTCAAAGCGGCTTAATGTGCTGCTGCGCGAGTTCCGCGCCAATCACAACCACATGGCGGTGGTGATTGACGAATACGGCGGTGTCGCAGGTCTGGTGACAATTGAAGACGTGCTCGAGCAGATCGTCGGCGACATTGAAGACGAACACGACGTCGAGGAAGACAGCTACGTCAAACCGCTGCCAAGCGGCGATTTTCTGGTCAAGGCGCTGACCCCGATCGAAAACTTCAACGAAGCCTTTGGCACCGACTTTTCCGATGATGAGTTCGATACCGTTGGCGGCCTGGTCATGAGCGCCTTTGGTCACCTGCCAAAGCGCAATGAAGTGACTGAGATCGGCGGCTTCCGCTTCCGTATCCTCAACGCGGACAGCCGACGCGTACATTTGCTGCGTTTGTCACCTCTGGCAGGCTGATGCTCAACCTGACTGAGCCAGAACGCTGGCTCAGTCAGAACAGCAATTACAACTGCAAACTTGCCGAACATGGGCGCTTACCTATAGCCTCCAGCGGTCTTTTATCGTCTAGGATTTAACATGCGCTGGATCACCCGCCCGGGCTGGCTAGGCAACCTGATTAGCATGGCTGCAGGTACCATCACCACATTTGCACTTGCACCCTTTGATATCTGGCCGCTGGCGCTGCTTTCCATCGCGCTGTTTTACCTCGGCCTGCGCGACCTGTCACCGCGCAAAGCAGCCGGACGCGGCTGGTGCTATGGTTTTGGCCTGTTTGCCGCTGGCACCAGTTGGGTTTATGTCAGCATCCATACTTTTGGCGCTGCCTCGCCCCTGCTCGCGGGCCTGTTAACCTTTGGCTTTGTTGCTGGCCTGGGCTTGTTTTTTGCCCTGGCGGCATTTCTTTGGGCACGCTGGATCCGCCGCACTGAAGCACCATTGGCTGATGCCCTGGCGTTCGCCGCATTGTGGGTCGCTCAGGAAGCATTTCGTGGCTGGTTTCTGACCGGCTTTCCCTGGCTTTACGCCGGTTACAGCCAGCTAGACGGCCCACTGACCGGGCTTGCACCAGTCGGTGGCGTATGGCTGATCTCATTTGCCCTGGCCCTGAGCGCAGCGCTAATAATCAACCTCTACTCACTGCGCAAGCAGCCCGCGTTTCTAACCGTTGGTGCAGTACTATTGGTTGCGCCGTGGCTCAGCGGTTTATTGCTCAATGGCTATGCCTGGACCAAACCTGCCGGGCAACCGCAAAGCGTGTTATCGATTCAGGGCAATATTGAACAAAGCATGAAGTGGGACCCCGCCAAGCTTGAAGCACAGCTTGAGCTGTACCGCGACCTGACGTTAAATGCCAAGCCAACAGATTTGGTGATCTGGCCAGAAACAGCGGTGCCGGTGCTCAAGGATCAAGCACTAGGTTACCTGAGCAGCATGGATCGCTTTGCCAGCGAGCGTAAAAGCGCTCTGATCACCGGCGTACCGATTCGCCAGCCGAATAAAGCTGGCGAGATGCGCTATTACAACGGCGTGACCGTGCTTGGCCAAGGCAGTGGCGACTATCTCAAGCAAAAACTGGTGCCATTTGGTGAGTATGTACCGTTGCAAGAAGTGCTGCGCGGCCTGATCGCCTTCTTCGACCTGCCGATGTCTGACTTTGCCCGTGGCGACTCGGACCAGCCTCTGCTTGAAGCCAAAGGCTACAGAATCGCAACCTTGATCTGTTACGAAGTGGTGTATCCGGAGTTTGCCGCCGAACTTGCAGCCAAGAGCGACCTATTGCTTACGGTGAGTAACGACGCCTGGTTCGGCAGCTCAATCGGCCCGCTGCAACACTTGCAGATGGCGCAAATGCGCGCCCTGGAAGCAGGACGCTGGATGATTCGCACCACCAACAACGGCATGACCGTGCTGATCGACCCCATGGGCGCAATCACCGCAGAACTGCCGCAATTCAAGCGCGGCATGCTCTACGGCAGCGTCCAGCCGATGCAGGGTTTGACGCCGTACCTGCAGTTTCGCTCCTGGCCGCTGATTGTCCTCTGCGGCCTGTTGTTTGGCTGGGCCCTGCTGGCCAGCCGAATGGCCAAAACCGTTTAACCCGCAACCAATCAGGGCCGGACTTAATAAAACAGGCGATAGGCAACATGGCCAATCGCCTCGTTAATCAGCCAGGTACTTTGCATAAAGGCCTTGCCGTCCGGTAACCAACCCGCGTCTGGCCGCGCATCCAAACGGGCCAGAGACCCAACTGGCGCAGGTACCACTTCAAAACCAACCTGCTCGAAACTCCAGCGCGAACGCGCCATATGAAACGCTTGGGTGACCAACACCACTCGATTGATCTTTTCTGGCTCGAGGATCTGACGGCTGAACTGCGCGTTTTCCCAGGTGGTGCGACTTTGTGATTCTTGCCAGCGAGTGTCCACCGCAAAATCCTCGGCCAACACGTTGGCCATGATGGTCGCCTCGCTTGGTGGCTTACCGAAATGCAGCCCTCCAGATATCAACACCGGCAATCCTGAAGCCTTAGCCAACCTTGAGGCATAACGCAGGCGCTCAATCGCTAATGCGCTGGGTTGATCCTCTGCCCATGCCGCATCACCTTGATCACGCCCGGCGCCGAGCACGACGATTGCATCGGCCGTCTGCGCCAGTTGGCCTATCTGCTCTGCGCTCAGTGCTGACTCTGTTTCGATCTGTCGCGCAGCCCATTCAACCGCCACCGGCAAACTCATCACGTAGAGCCCACCGGCCCCACACACAAAGCAACATGTGGCAATTCGCGGCGCACGCTTACGCAGCCACCACGCGAGAATCAGCAAGATGAACAGCACGCCGGGGGGCATGCACAGTTGTTTGATCAAGAAACGAAGCGGCATTGAGTCAGTCCATCGACATTTGTGAGCAGTTCCCTCACAAGCTAAGGCGGTGAAGCGCCAGCATATATCAGATTACTGCCTCCGTTCAGGAACGCCTGGGCAAATATGGAGGTTAAAAATAAGCTGTATTTATAACGCTGCAGCAAGCGCAACGCTCCTAAACTTCAATGTACTTGCGCCCTTTCCAAGCGGAATAATTTTGAGCCACAAACTTGGCAGTCGCACACTCGCGAAATAGCCTGCAATGACACGGCCTTTCCACAAAGGGCACAACATAATTGCCCACGCCTCGCACAAGAGGGTCTTAACCGTGGCTTCATCTTAAGACGCGCGTTCCAGACGGGGCGGCTTTCACGGCTGGAAAGCTCTTTGGCGGCAGCATGCCAACCACGCAACCAACTCAAGTCGCGCTCTAAATAGGCATTGATCAGCCCAAGCTCGGCAGGGGTCAAGCCACGCAGCTCCAACTCCTGCGGCTCAGTTGCGGCAAGGCCCCGCACACTTTGTGCGTCATCCAGCGCAATGGCGAGCCGTTGTAACAAACGGCTATATAACCCTGCACTGTCTTGTGTCTTTTGCAATTCACCCATCAAGCACCTCTTCCGGGTTGATACCCACCCTTACAGCAAGCTTAGCGGCCTGCATTTAAGCGACAGGCTGCTGCGACAAACGGTGACTGTGTGACGGATAAACGACCAATCATCTACTCGCTGATGAAATCAAGGTTTCCCACTGTTGCCGGGGGTCATGTATGCTACGGCGTTTCCCGAAAGCCTCTATTCCTAGCGCAAGTAGCCATGCACGAACAGTATCAGCCACGCGAAATCGAAGCCGCCGCGCAATCCCAGTGGGATGTGCAGAAATCCTTTGTAGTGAGCGAACAGCCAGGCAAAGAAACATTCTATTGCCTGTCGATGTTCCCCTACCCGAGCGGCAAGTTGCACATGGGTCATGTGCGCAACTACACCATCGGTGATGTGATTGCCCGCTACCAACGTATGCAGGGCAAGAACGTACTCCAGCCAATGGGCTGGGACGCCTTTGGCATGCCAGCTGAAAACGCTGCCATGAAAAACAAAGTTGCGCCCGCCAAATGGACCTACGAAAACATCGATTACATGAAGACCCAGCTGAAAAGCCTGGGTCTGGCAATCGACTGGACGCGTGAAGTCACCACCTGCAAGCCCGACTACTATCGTTGGGAGCAATGGTTGTTCACCCGCCTGTTTGAAAAAGGCGTGATCTACCGTAAAAACGGCAGCGTTAACTGGGACCCAGTCGACCAGACCGTTTTGGCCAACGAACAAGTGATCGACGGCCGCGGCTGGCGCAGTGGCGCGCTGATCGAAAAACGCGAAATTCCGATGTACTACTTCAAGATCACCGCTTATGCGGAAGAGCTCTTGAGCAGCCTTGATGAACTGGATGGCTGGCCTGAACAGGTCAAGACCATGCAGCGCAACTGGATCGGTAAGTCGCGCGGCATGGAAGTCTGCTTTCCCTATGATGTTGCCAGCATCGGCAGCAGCGGCGAACTGAAAGTATTCACCACCCGCCCAGACACCTTGATGGGTGCGACTTATGTTGCTGTGGCGGCGGAACACCCGCTCGCGACACAAGCGGCACAAGGCAACCCTGAGTTGCAGGCATTCATCGACGAATGTAAGCGCGGCGGCGTTGCGGAAGCCGATATTGCCACTCAGGAAAAGAAGGGCCTGCCGACTTCATTGTTCGTCGAGCATCCACTGACCGGCGCCAAGCTGCCAGTCTGGGTCGCTAACTACGTGTTGATGCATTACGGCGACGGCGCAGTCATGGCTGTGCCAGCACACGACGAGCGCGACTTCGAGTTCGCCAGCAAGTACGACCTGCCAATCAAACCCGTAGTGCGCACCAGCGCCGGCGATGAAACACCTGCACCTTGGCAAGAAGCCTATGGCGAACACGGTGAACTGATCAACTCAGGCGAGTTTGATGGCCTCGACTTCCCCGGCGCCTTCGACGCGATCGAAGTCGCGCTGCAAAAGAAAAGCCTCGGCCAGTCACGCACTCAATTCCGCCTTCGCGACTGGGGCATCAGCCGCCAGCGTTATTGGGGCTGCCCGATTCCGATCGTACATTGCGACAGCTGTGGCGATGTGCCTGTACCGGAATATCAACTGCCAGTCGTGCTGCCAGAAGACGTCGTACCAGACGGTGCAGGTTCACCGCTGGCGCGCATGCCTGAGTTTTATGAGTGCAGTTGCCCGAAATGTGGCGCACCGGCCAAGCGTGAAACCGACACCATGGACACCTTCGTCGAGTCGTCCTGGTACTTCGCCCGCTACGCCTCACCAAACTACACCGGTGGCATGGTTGACCCGGACGCTGCCAATCACTGGCTGCCGGTTGATCAATACATCGGCGGCATCGAACACGCGATTCTGCACTTGCTGTATGCACGTTTCTTCCACAAGTTGATGCGTGACGAAGGCCTGCTTAGCTCGAACGAGCCGTTCAAGAAATTGCTGACCCAAGGCATGGTGGTCGCTGATACTTACTACCGCATAGCGGAAAACGGCGGCAAGGACTGGTTCAACCCGGCTGATGTCGAGATTGAGCACGACAGCAAGGGCAAAGTGACCGCTGCCAGACTCAAGGCTGACGGCCTGCCAGTTGAAATTGGCGGCACCGAAAAGATGTCGAAGTCGAAAAACAACGGCGTCGACCCGCAAGCCATGATCGACCAGTACGGCGCGGATACTTGCCGCCTGTTCATGATGTTCGCCTCACCGCCCGACATGAGCCTGGAATGGTCGGACTCAGGCGTTGAAGGCGCTAGCCGCTTCATGCGCCGTGTTTGGCGCCTGGCTCAGGCACACGTCAATGCTGGCTTGCCAAGCGCCAAGCTACAGACTGAACTGAACGACGCACAGAAAGAAGTGCGCCGGGCTATTCACTTGGCAATCAAGCAAGCAAGCCAGGATATTGGCCAGCATCACAAGTTCAACACAGCAATTGCTGCCGTGATGACCTTGATGAACGTGCTTGAGAAAGCCGCACAAAGCACAGACCAGGATCGCGCGCTGCTGCAGGAAGGCTTGGAAACAGTGGTGCTGCTGCTGGCACCGATCACACCGCACATCAGCCACGAAATCTGGCAGCAACTGGGCCATGACGTCGCGGCGATCGACGCCAGTTGGCCACAGCTGGATGAGTCGGCACTGGTCCAGGACAACTTGACGCTGGTGATTCAGGTCAACGGCAAGCTGCGCGGACAAATTGAAATGCCTGCCAGCGCCAGCCGTGAAGATGTTGAAGCGGCTGCGCGGGTGAACGAAAACGTGCTGCGCTTCACCGAAGGCATGACCATCCGCAAAGTGATCGTAGTACCGGGTAAACTGGTCAACATCGTCGCTAACTGATTAGAACCCGGCGCCGTGCAATACACCGCGCCGGGACGCTCGCCAAGGGGATACAAGATGATTAAACGGAATCTGCTACTAATCGGCCTGGCCGCTCTACTCAGTGCCTGCGGTTTTCAGCTACGCGGCACTGGCGACGTGCAGTTCACCTTGACTGAACTCAACGTGATCGCACGCAACGCCTACGGTGAAACAGTCAAACAAGTGACCGAGACCTTAGAAAACAACAAGGTCAAGGTTCATGCGGGCGCTCCTTACACATTGGCCTTGGTCAATGAGCAAGAGACCCAACGCACAGCCAGCTACACCAGCTCTGCGCAAACCGCGGAAAACGAGCTGACCACCCGCCTCGACTACGAGATCCGCGGTGGTAGCAAGAACCTGCTGTTGCTGAAAAACCAACTTGAAGTGCGCAGCGTTCAAACCCGTGACGGCAACAACATCGTGGGTTCTGACGAAGAAATGGCTCAACTGCGCCAAGAAATGCGCCGCGACCTGATCAACCAGCTGATGCTACGCCTGCAGCTGATCTCCCCGGCACAGCTTGATGCATTGCTGCAAACCGCAGAAGCCAAGGCGCAGGCCGAAGCCGAAGCAGAAGAAGCCGCTCGCCAACGTCAGGAAGCTCAACCGCAGCAGTCGCCGATGGAAATACCGGCGCAGTAACGCGTGGGGTGGACGTCGCTTTTTCGTCCACCATCTGACCCAGTTAATGGTGCGACGTGAACATTTCACGTTCACCATTTGCGCCACAAACACGCAATAAACTGCTGCACTTTGGTGGACAGGCTTCGCCTTGTCACACCCTACGCCCGGCGGATCTGGCTTAATCCGCCACTTTCTAGAGGCTTCCGGCGCACATGAAACTCAACCCCGCACAACTTGGCAAACACCTTCAGGGCACTCTCGCAGCCGTTTACGTGGTGAGCGGTGATGAGCCACTGCTGTGCCAGGAAGCGTGCGATGCAATACGTGCCGCCACACGTGCTCAAGGTTTCAGTGAACGCCAAGTGTTTAATGCCGAGGCCAACTTCGACTGGGGCAGCCTGCTTCAGGCCAGCGCCAGCCTGTCGCTCTTTGCCGACAAGCGCCTGCTTGAGCTACGTATACCCGGCGGCAAACTAAGCGACAAAGGCGCCGCCCTGCTTGAATACCTGGCGCGCCCTGCTGAAGATACGGTCTTGCTGATAAGCCTGCCCAAGCTCGACGGCAGCACGCAAAAGAGCAAATGGGCCAAGGCCCTGATCGAAGGCCCCAACACTCAGTTTTTACAAATCTGGCCGGTTGACACCAATCAGCTTGGCCAATGGATTCGCCAGCGCATGGCTCAGTCCGGACTAACTGCAAGCCAGGAAGCCGTGGAAATGATTGCGGTGCGAGTCGAGGGCAACTTGCTCGCCGCTGCGCAAGAGATCGAAAAGCTCAAACTACTGGCCAAAGACAATCAGGTTGATGTCGACACGGTGCAGGCGGCTGTCGCCGACAGTGCCCGCTTTGATGTCTTTGGTCTGATTGATGCCGCGCTCAATGGTGAAGCCGCGCACGCGCTGCGCATGCTTGAAGGTCTGCGCGGGGAAGGTGTTGAGCCTCCGGTGATTCTCTGGGCTCTGGCCCGAGAGGTTCGCATGCTGGCAACCATCGCTCAGCAATACAGCCAAGGTATGCCGCTTGATAAAGCGTTCAGCTCTGCTCGACCACCGGTCTGGGATAAGCGCAGACCTCTGGTCAGCAAAGCGTTACAACGCCACTCAGCGCAGCGTTGGGGCAAGTTGCTTGAAGATGCACAAGCCATCGATGCACAAATTAAAGGCCAAGCGCCGGGCGATGCCTGGAGCAGTTTAAATATGCTGACCCTGAGCATGTGCGGCAAACGCCTTAGCATCAGCAACGCGGTATAATACTGCGCGAGGCCTCGCCTCTTTGATGCAGCTACAGCGCTGCATATCGAATCAAACGGGAGAACCACATGAGCAAATCCGGCCAAAAACGGCCCAATAAAGCTAAATCAATCGTTGCCCAACCGCTCTTTCGCAGCCAGCAACAAAAACCGCAAAAGGGTAAAGGTAGTTACCGCCGCCAAGCCTCCCAGCAAAACTGGGAGGCTTGTTCGTTTATGGCAGCATGAAAGCCCGGGGCCAGCAGTCTGCATAAAGGCTCATTCATGTTATGGTAGAGCCCTGCGAAACGTGCTGAGACCACCATGCCAAACCTGCTTTTCCGTGGCCTGAGCCACACCTCAATTACCCTCTCGCTTGTACTTCTAAGTGCCTGTTCCGAGGCACCTGCACAGTCAATGAGCGGGGCGCCTACAACAGCACCAACTACATCGCCATCTGTTACCGCCGTAGCCGCATCAGACTCTGCGCAAACACCACAGCCAGCGCTGAGCTTCGCCGAATGGCGTACGCTACTGCGCAGCGACGCAATTGCCGCCGGCATCAGTGACACCTTATTCGACCGTGCCTTCGCTGGCGTCACCCCCAACCCTGACGTTATACGTCTGGACGGCAGCCAGCCCGAATTTACCCGCCCTGTCTGGGAATACCTCGACGGCGCAGTTTCGCCTGCCCGCGTAACCCAAGGCAGACGTTTGATGGCACAAGAGCGGGCGGCGCTGGACCGGATTGAACAGCACTATGCGGTCAACCGTGAAACCTTGGTTGCTATCTGGGGCATGGAAAGCAACTTCGGCGGCAACATCGGCAGCTATAACGTCGTGCGTTCGCTGGCGACACTCGCTTATGAAGGCCGCCGCCAAGCCTTTTGGCGCAGCCAGCTATTGGCTGTGCTACAAATACTGCAGCACGGTGATACCGACCCCGAACACCTGGTCGGCTCATGGGCTGGCGCCATGGGGCAAACCCAGTTTATGCCAACCACCTACAACGACCACGCCGTGGACTTCGACGGCGATGGTCGCCGTGATGTCTGGCGCTCTTCCACCGATGCCCTTGCCTCTGCTGCACAGTACTTAAACGCATCGGGCTGGCAGATGGATCAGCCTTGGGGATTTGAAGTACGCCTGCCAGGCAGCTTCGACTACGCACTGGCCGACCCAGAAAACCGTCGCACGCTGAGCCAATGGCAAGAGCTAGGGCTTAAACCGGTCAATAGCACCGCCGCGCAGCTACCTGGCGATTCGCTGGCGACATTACTGCTGCCAGCTGGCCACAAAGGTCCGGCGTTTTTGCTGATGAATAACTTTCGCAGTATTTTGCGCTACAACAACTCCACCTCTTACGCCCTGGCCATCGGCCTGCTGAGCGACAGCCTACGTGGCGATGCAGGCGTTCAGGGCAAGTGGCCGGTTGGCGAGCGCCAGCTGGGCCGCCAAGAGCGGATAGAGTTGCAGCAATTACTGACGCAAAAGGGCTTCGAGCCCGGCAAGGCCGACGGCATCATTGGCGCCAATACACGCAAAGCCGTTCGCGCATTTCAGCAGCAACAACAGCAACCTGCGGACGGCTATCCGAGCGTTGAGTTACTGCAAGAATTACGCAGGTTCTGATAGTACCGAGCAAATCATAGTGAAAAAAAAGGCGACCTAAGGGTCGCCTTTTTCTTGCATGCAGCAATAGCTGTTTCAGCTGAGCGGCCAGATAGCCGCCCTGACGCTCCAAACCGTCTTAGGCCTTGGCAGCGTGCGCTTGTTGATCCGCATGGTAAGAAGAGCGCACCAGCGGGCCAGAGGCGACGTTTTTGAAGCCCATCTTCAGGCCTTCTTCGGCAAACCAGGCAAATACGTCTGGATGCACGAAACGCTGCACCGCCAAGTGGTTACGCGATGGCTGCAAGTATTGGCCCAGGGTCAACATGTCGACATCGTGCTCGCGCATGCGCTTCATCACTTCGATGACTTCTTCATCGGTCTCACCCAAACCCAGCATCAAGCCCGACTTGGTTGGCACGCCAGGTACCAGCTCCTTGAACTTTTGCAGCAGGTCCAATGACCACTCAAAGTCGGAGCCCGGACGAGCAGCCTTGTACAGACGCGGCACAGTCTCAAGGTTATGGTTGAATACGTCAGGCGGCTCATTGGCAGTAATCGCCAAGGCAACATCCATGCGTCCACGGTAATCAGGCACCAGTGTTTCCAACTGAACATTGGGCGACAGCTTGCGAATTTCACGCAGGCAATCAACAAAGTGCTGAGCCCCGCCGTCGCGCAGGTCATCCCGGTCAACCGAGGTGATCACCACGTACTTCAATTTCAAGTCCGCGATAGCCACGGCCAAATTGGTTGGTTCATCAGTATCCAGAGGCTTCGGACGACCATGACCAACGTCGCAGAACGGGCAGCGACGGGTGCAGATGTCACCCATGATCATAAAGGTTGCTGTACCACCGGAGAAACATTCACCCAGGTTTGGGCATGACGCCTCTTCACACACGCTGTGCAGCTTGTGCTTGCGTAGCAGTTGCTTGATGCGATCAACTTCAGGTGAAATCGGAATTCGGACACGAATCCAGTCAGGTTTTTTTGGCAGCTCATCAGTCGGGATAATCTTTACCGGGATGCGCGCCATTTTCTCTGCGCCACGCAGCTTAACGCCTACTTCAACCTTGGCCGGTTTGCCGGCTGTTTCCACAGTGCTCATCAGTCAATTCCGCCCGCAAGGGTCTTCTGTTCAGCGTAGTCGAGGTGTTTGACGAGCTGGTCACGCAGCCGGGCACTAACCTCGGAAAATTCTATTGGCGTATCAACTAGATCAGCCAGTTGAGTCATTGCCATTCCCGCATAGCCACATGGGTTAATGCGCTGGAAGGGTGACAAATCCATGTCGGTATTCAGGGCCAGCCCATGGAACGAGCGACCATTACGGATACGCAGGCCGAGCGAAGCAATTTTCGCATCCCCCACATACACGCCTGGGGCATCGCTCTTGGTGTACGCCGCAACGCCATAGCTGGCCAGCAAGGCCAACAGGCTTTGCTCAATGCGCGTGACTAAATCACGTACACCGAGTTTGGAGCGACGTACATCAAGCATGAGATACGCAATTAACTGGCCGGGGCCGTGGTAGGTCACCTGACCACCTCGATCCACCTGTACCACCGGGATATCCCCCGGAAATAGTACGTGTTCCGCTTTACCCGCCTGTCCTTGAGTAAACACCGGTGGGTGTTCCAGCAGCCAGATTTCGTCAGGGGTTTCAGGACCGCGACTGTCGGTAAATCGCTGCATGGCATGCCAGGTTGGCTCGTAAGCAACTCGGCCTAACTCGCGAAAGCCAATCAGGCTCATCACAGCACCATGTGGACGCGGCCAGTTGCTCGCAAATCAACATGGATGGCTTGCAACTGCTCGACACCGGTTGCGGTAATCAGCACTTGCACAGAAAGATAACGCCCATTGCTACTGTCACGGGTGACCAGAGTTCCAGCATCCAACTCAGGCGCATGGCGCTGAATAACCTCAATCACCAGATCAGCAAAGCCTTCGCCCGCATCGCCAATCACTTTGATTGGGTAGCGTTCGCAAGGAAACTCAATCTTTGGCGCTTTTACATCATCAGTATCAGTCATGGCATTAGCAGGCTTTTGGCCCGTCCATAAGTATTACGCCCCGGATAGGGGGCGTATTAGACTCCTCTAAATACCTAAATTGCAAACTAGGCAACGCCATTTAGAGGCGCCAAGCAAGTTATCAGTTAAACAAGCCGTAGAAGAACAGGCGAATGCTATCCCACACACGGCGGAAGAAACCACCCTCTTCAACCGGTTCAAGTGCAATCAGGTCGGCAGTGTGAACCACTTTATCGTCCAGTTTGACTTCAACTTTACCGACGACGTCACCTTGCTTGATCGGTGCAATCAACTGCGGCGCCATGGTCATGCTGGCTTGCAACTTGTCGACCTGGCCTCTTGGCAAGGTCAAGGTCAGGTCATCTGCCAAACCGGCTTTGACCTGATGATCAGCACCTTTCCACACGGCAGTTTGTGCAAGCTCCGCACCTTTCTTGTAGAAGGTGCGAGTTTCAAAGAAGCGGAAACCGTAAGTCAGCAGCTTTTGCGTTTCAGCAGCGCGGGCCTGCTCGCTATTGGTACCAAAAACAACGGCAATCAAACGCATACCGTCACGTACGGCCGATGCTACCAGGCAATAACCAGCCTCTTCGGTATGACCGGTTTTCAGGCCATCAACGGTCTTGTCGCGCCACAACAGTAGGTTACGGTTTGGCTGTTTGATATTGTTCCAGAGAAATTCTTTCTGCGAATAAATGGCGTAGTGAGCCGGGTCGACATAAATGATGTCACGAGCCAGCTTGGCCATGTCGTGCGCTGACGAGTAGTGGTCCGGGTTAGGCAGCCCAGTCGCATTCATGAAATGGCTGTTAGTCAGACCCAGCTCTTTCGCGGTGTTGTTCATCATGTCGGCAAATGCATCTTCGCTACCGGCGATGTGCTCGGCAACAGCGACGCTGGCGTCATTGCCTGACTGAATGATGATGCCGTGCAGCAGATCACTCAGCGATACCTGAGTATTGACCTGGACGAACATCCGCGAACCACCGGTGCGCCAGGCGTGCTCGCTGATGGTGACCATATCGTCTTCACTCACCTGGCCTTTCTTGATCTCCAGGGTGGCGATGTAGGCAGTCATCAGCTTGGTCAAACTTGCTGGGGGCAGACGCTGATCACCTTCATTCTCAACCAACACCTGGCCAGTCGCTGCATCCATCAAAACATAGGATTTAGCCGCCAACTGAGGTGGCGCAGGTGTAGCCATTTGCTGGGCCCATGCGGCTGGCGCAGCGAGTAGCAAAAGTGACAATGAAACGCGTTGCGCAAAGCTGGTGATATTCATCCGTCTCTCGAAGTAGCTGATGGTGGAACATGCCCGAATGGGCAAATTATGAATAGCTGTCGCAACTCAGAGCGGTTGCGACAACATGCTGCTTAGCTAATGGGCTGATTAAGTGACTGCGTTTAGCCAATTCAGTTCGCCCGGACCATTGTGGGCTTGCCTAAATTGGCCAGGCGAACACTTTCTTGCATTTGCTCAGCCTCGCCCTGATTGCTGATCGGACCGACTCGAACGCGGTGCAGAGTTCGTTGATTCTGCACCACTGAGCTGATGAACACCGGGGCAGTGACTGTCCCGCTCAACTTGTCCTTGAGAAGCTCCGCAGCGTCCGGATTGGCGAAGGCTCCCACTTGGAGATACAGGCCAGAGGCTGCGAGTGAAGCGTTTTTTTTTGAGTCAACTTGCACCGGCAATACGGGGGCGGCGTGCTGGCTCGCAGGCGGCACGTACTGCTCAACCGGCTCAGCCATGGCCTGCATCTGCGTTTTGGCGGGCGTCGCCGTCTTGGGTTGAGCTAGCACCATTGGCGCAGTCTTGCCCTGCTTTGCCCACCACTGTTGAGGGTCAATGCCTTCAACTTTGACACGCGCAGTACCTTTCTCGGCATAGCCAAGCTTTTTAGCGGCAGCAAATGACAGATCGATAATTCGATCGGAGTAGAACGGGCCACGGTCATTGACCCGCAAAATTGCGGTTTTGCCGTTTTCCAGATTGGTTACTTTGACATAACTCGGCAGCGGCAAGGTTTTATGCGCGGCGGTCATGCCATAAAGATCATAGGTTTCACCGTTGGCAGTCGCCTGGCCATGAAACTTGGTGCCATACCAAGACGCCAAGCCCGTAGCACGGTAGCTACTACCATCGGAGATAGGAAAATACTTAGTGCCCAGTACGGTGTACGGGCTGGCTTTGTAAGCACCGGTGTGAGGCGTCGGTACTGCATCGCGAATCAGCGAGACATCGACATCCCACCATGGCGCGCCATCACGATGCGGGCGAGCAAAGTCACTGGGACCGCTAATGCCGGCAGGCTGGGAAGCAACAGGTTTAACCACAGGCTGTTTATTAGACGAGCAGCTTGCCAACGCCAAGGTAATGGCGCCAAGCGTAACGAGTCTGAGTGGCAAGCTCGACATCAATGGGTTCCCCGCGCTTCGACTATCAATTCAGCCAGTTGTGTGACCGCCATCGCATACATGCTGCTGCGATTGTAACGTGTAATCACGTAAAAGTTGGGCAAGCCTAACCAATACTCGTCGCCATCAACACCCTTAAAACGAAAAGCCGTCACCGGCATTTCGCCATCGAGCTTATCGGTGATGCTCCAGCCTAGCTCATTTAACTGGTTAATATTTTTTACTGGCTCGAGACCTTCAGTCAAACCTTGATCAACTTTATCCCCAGAAACGCTAGCGCGGCTGACAACCGGCTCACCTGCCAACCAACCATGACGCTTGAAATAGCTAGCCACACTGCCGATGGCATCATCTGGATTGCTCCAGATATTGATGTGGCCATCTCCGTCGAAGTCCACCGCATAAGCACGGAAGCTGCTCGGCATAAATTGCGGCAGCCCCATAGCGCCAGCGTAAGAGCCCTTAAGGGTAATTGGATCAACCTGCTCCTCACGAGACAGCATCAGGAACTCACGCAATTCCTTGCGGAAAAATGGCGCACGTGGCGGGTAATCAAATGCCAGAGTCGACAATGCATCAAGCACTCGATAGCTGCCGGTATTGCCGCCGTAAAAGGTCTCAACGCCGATAATTGCGACAATATACTGAGCCGGAACACCGTATTCTTTTTCCGCACGCGCCAAAGCGGCTTCATGCTGACGCCAAAAATCCACGCCGCGAGCGATACGCGAGTCGGTAATAAAAATTGGACGGTAGTCTTTCCACTGCTTAACCCGCTCTGCCGGACGCGAAATAGCATCGATAATCGACTGTTTGCGCTCAACCTCACCAAACAAGTCGACTAACTGCTCATCGGCAAACCCGTAATCACGGGTCATTTCAGTGATAAACGAGGCAACTTCAGGTGATTCAGAATAATCACCTGCGCTGGCTTGCTGAACCCATCCGAGCGCAGTGGCAAGTCCTAACCAATGTGCTTGTCTTACGGCCCAGCCACGCAGATTTTGCATTGAATTCATAACCCCAATTAAACCTGAGCGATCCACTTACGGTGTGTGTGGATCGACATCAAAACTCCAAACCCTGACAACAACGTGATCAGCGAAGTTCCGCCATAGCTAATGAATGGCAAAGGAACCCCAACGACAGGCAGCAAACCGCTAACCATGCCGATATTGACGAACACGTAAACGAAAAACGTCATCGTTATTGACCCGGCCAAGAGCTTACCGAACAGCGTCTGCGCTTGCACGGTTATCACTAACCCACGACTGATCAACAACAAATAGACGAACAGCAATATACATACGCCAACCAAACCGAACTCTTCAGCCAGAACCGCGATGATAAAGTCCGTGTGGCTTTCCGGCAAAAAGTCCAAGTGCGACTGCGTGCCCAACAACCAGCCCTTACCCAACACGCCCCCAGAACCAATCGCTGCTTTCGACTGGATAATATTCCAGCCACTGCCGAGCGGATCTGTCTCAGGGCTAAGAAAGGTCAATACCCGTTGTTTTTGGTACTGATGCATGACAAAAAACCACATGCCAACTGCAACAGGAACCAATGCAGCCACAGCACCAATGATCCAGCGCCACTGCAAACCCGCCATAAACAGCACAAACGCACCAGAAGTGACCACCAACAACGATGTGCCCAAATCTGGCTGTATAAGGATAAGGCTCACGGGCACGCCAATCAGCGCCAGACTCACCACAATATGTTTCAGACGCGGCGGCAAGGCGCGTTTCGACAGATACCAGGCAATAGTCGCGGGCATGATGATCTTCATGAACTCCGACGGCTGAAAGCGAATGACCCCTGGAATATTGATCCAGCGTGTTGCGCCCATTGCGTTGTGACCCATGACATCGACCACCACCAACAGACCGACGCCAGCGACGTAGGCAAGTGGCACCCAGCGCGCCATAAAACGCGGCTCAAACTGGGCAATGATGATCATGCCGACCAGGCCAATACCAAATGAGCTGGCCTGTTTCATCAGAAGATCGACATCTTTGCCACTGGCTGAGTACAAGATAAACAAGCTGCCAGCAGCCAGGGTTAGCAGCAGCAACAACAAGATACCGTCAATATGCAAACGCTGGAGCAGGCTTGCCCTGCGGCGCAGCACATCTTCGCTGGACAGGGTACGGTCAAAGCTATTGCTCATTGGTCCTGCACCTGTTCTTTAACGGGAGGAGCGTACTCAGCCTTGAGCACGCCATTGTCATCGAGCAACCAAGCATCCATTACAGCTTTAAGCACTGGCGCCGCAACCCCGGAGCCCGACTCACCGTTCTCGACCATCACCGAGACTGCAATTTCAGGATCTTCAGCCGGAGCAAAACCTACGAACAAGGCGTGGTCACGGTGTCGTTCACGAATCTTGCTGCGGTCGTAACGCTCGCCTTGCTTGATTGCAACAACCTGCGCAGTACCACTCTTACCGGCAATTCGGTAGGCGGCCGCGTTACCAACTTTACGTGCAGTACCGCGCGCGCCATGCATAACCATTTCCATGCCGTGACGCGCATAATCCCAGTATTTAGGGTCTTTAAGCACAATATTGGGGATAGGGTTTTCGTCTACTGGCGCCACTCCACCCACGGTTTTAGCCAAATGCGGACGAATCCATTTTCCGCGACTGGCCACTAACGTAGTCGCTTGCGCCAGCTGCAGCGGGGTGGTTTGCATGTAGCCCTGACCGATACCGAGAATTAGCGTTTCACCCGGATACCAGGATTGACGATAGCGCCCACGCTTCCATTCACGTGAAGGCATCAGCCCTGCGGTTTCCTCGAACATATCCAGCGAAACACGCCGCCCCAGCCCAAACCTGGACATGTAATCGTGCATACGGTCAATGCCCAGCTTATGCGCCAGGTCGTAGAAATAGGTGTCATTCGAGCGCATCAGAGCGGTGTCGAGGTTTACCGAACCATCACCATAACGGTTCCAGTTGCGATATTTATGAGTGTTGTTAGGCAATTGGTAAAAGCCTGGGTCATACACTTTTGAAGTCGGAGTAACAACACCGGCATCAAGACCTGCAATTGCCATCATCGGCTTAACCGTCGAGCCCGGCGGATACAACCCTCGCAGCACACGGTTAAACAACGGCTGATCAATCGAGTCCCGCAATTCACCGTAGGCCTTGAAGCTAATGCCAGTCACAAACGGATTTGGATCGAAGCTCGGCTGGCTAACCATCGCCAGCACCTCACCAGTCTTCACCTGAATGGCCACAATTGCTCCGCGACGTCCACCCAGCGCCTTTTCAGCCGCCTCTTGGAGCTTGGTGTCGATGGTCAGAACCAAGTCTTTGCCAGGTTGCGGGTCGGTGCGGTTAAGCACTCGCAGCACACGGCCACGAGCATTGGTTTCAACTTCTTCATAACCAACCTTGCCATGTAGATCGGACTCGTAGAAACGCTCGATACCCGTTTTACCGATATGGTGCGAGCCACTGTACTCAACGGGATCGAGCTTTTTCAGCTCAGCCTCGTTGATTCGCCCCACATAGCCCACCGAATGAGCAAAGTGCTCGCGCAGCGGGTAATGACGAACCAATTGCGCAGTCACTTCAACGCCGGGCAAACGGAATTGGTTAATCGCAATCTTGGCGATTTGCTCTTCGGTCAGCTCAAACAGCACCGGCACCGGCTCGAACGGCCTGCGCCCTTGACGCACGCGCTTCTCAAAGAGCTGACGATCTTCTTCGGGAAGCTCAAGCACTTCAACGATAACATCCAACACTTTCTCCCAATCATCCGCGCGCTCACGGGTCAGGGTCAGGCTGAAGCTTGGCCGGTTATCGGCGATGATCTCGCCATTTCGATCGTAAATAAGCCCACGGTTTGGAGGGATCGGCTGAACATGCACACGGTTGTTTTCAGACAGAGTCGAGTGATACTCGTACTGCACCACCTGCAGGTAGTAAAGACGACTCACCAGCACGCCGATCAACAAAAAAACCACAATGGCACCGACGATCGCACGCCCACGAATCAGGCGCGCGTCTTTCTCGTGGTCTTTTAGGCGGATCGGCTGCGGCATCGGTTACTGTGGCTACTTATGGTATGGATGGCCGGACAATACAGTCCAGGCGCGGTAAACCTGCTCGCCGATGAGGATACGTACCAGCGGATGTGGCAAAGTCAGCGGCGACAGCGACCAGCGCTGCTCACTACGCGCCTGAACTTCAGGCGCAAGCCCCTCAGGGCCACCGACCATCAAATTGACTGTACGCGAATCAAGCCGCCACTTATCCAGCTCAAGGGCGAGTTGCTCGGTGCTCCATGGTCGTCCTTCGACTTCCAAGGTGACGATCCGTTCACCGGGCTGAACTTTAGCCAGCATGGCTTCGCCTTCTTGGCGAATCATACGGGTTACGTCGGCATTTTTACTTCGCGTGGTCAGCGGGATCTCAATCAACTCAAGCGCCAGCTCAGAAGGCATACGCTTGGCATATTCCTGCCAACCATCCTCGACCCAGCGCGGCATTTTGGACCCGACCGCAATCAATTTGATACGCACAGCTAGACGCCCTTACTCAGCTTCCGGGCCTTGCTCTGGCGCGTGCTGTGCACGGCTCTGCTCTGCACCCTGCCACAGTCGTTCAAGGTCGTAAAACTGGCGGGTAGTCGGCAACATTACATGAACCACGATATCGCCAAGGTCAAGCAGTGCCCACTCACCGGTGTCGAGCCCCTCACTACCGATTGGACGTACGCCCTGCTCTTTTACTTTTTCCAGCACATTGTCGACCAGCGACTTAACGTGACGACTGGAAGTACCACTTGCAATCACCATGAAGTCAGTGATGCTGGTCTTTTCACGCACATCAATAGTGATGATGTCTTGAGCTTTGATGTCTTCCAGAGCGGCGATGGCCAATTTGACCAGGTCTTCGCTCGGCATGATTTGATTCTTCATAGGTAACTCGTTTGCCTCATGTGTCAGAGTTTGCAAACTACTGCTGCTAAAACTCGCCATTAATCGCGATATTCATCAAACGCCCCGCTAAGCATATTCAGCTGATGATTACCCATCTGGCTGGTTCAATGATGCATAGCGTAGCGCAGTAATTTATCTACATACTCTTCAGTTCGCTGCACGGTACAGCCCGTGCGCTTGGATATATGTCAGTACCGTGTCTGGTACCAAATAACGTACCGATTTTCCGCTATGCAAGAGCCCGCGGATTTGTGTTGCAGACACCGCCATCGGCGTTTGCCACACAAAGGAAATCTGCCCACATGCACCGGCCATCGCATGTGGATCACTGACACTGCGCGCAGCTAACAAATCGCGCAGCGCCTCTGGCGCTTCACTGTCAGCATCGGGACGCTGCAGCACCAAAATATGGCAATGCAGCAATAACTCATCCCAACGGTGCCAGCTTGGCAGCCCGCAAAAGGCATCCCAGCCCAGTAACAAATACAACTGATCATCCGCTGCCAATTCTGCCCGCAGCGATTCTAAAGTATCGATGCTATAGGACGGCTTATTGCGCTTAAGTTCGCGGTCATCAACCACTAACGGCGCAACGCCTGCTACTGCACGCTCAACCATCGCCAAACGGTCCTGGGCAGAAACATGCGGCGTATCTCTGTGTGGCGGCCGCGCACTCGGTATCAGACGCAGCTCATCAAGAACCATAAACTCGGCAACTTCTACCGCGCCGCGTAAATGGCCAATGTGCACCGGATCAAAGGTGCCGCCAAATAGGCCAATGCGTTTAGGCATTCTGTCCGCGCAACTGACCATCGCCGACCACTACATACTTCTCGCAAGTCAGGCCTTCAAGGCCGACTGGTCCGCGCGCATGTAGCTTATCAGTGGAAATACCAATCTCCGCGCCGAGGCCATACTCGAAGCCATCCGCGAAACAGGTTGGGGTATTGAGCATCACTGAGCTGGAGTCAACTTCGGCCATAAAGCGCCGGGCGTTACCCTGATGTTCAGTCACGATCGAATCGGTATGGTGCGAGCCATAATGATTAATGTGCTCAATTGCCTGATCGAGATCATCAACGATACGGATCGACAGGATCGCAGCCAAATATTCGGTTGCCCAGTCCTCATCCGTCGCAGGATTAATCGCGATCAGCTCACGCGTACGTTCACAGCCACGTAACTCCACACCTTTCTCAACGAACAGGGCAGCCATTGCCGGCAGGAAATCAGCCGCAACCGATTGGTGGACCAACAAGGTCTCCATCGCGCCGCAGATGCCATAACGGTAGGTTTTGGCATTGAGGGCAATTTTCTGCGCCTTTGGTAGCTCGGCCAAGGCATCAACGTACACGTGACAAACACCATCAAGGTGCTTGATCACCGGTACGCGCGCATCACGGCTAACCCGCTCGATAAGCCCTTTTCCACCACGCGGCACAATCACATCAACAAACTCGGGCATGGTAATCAGCGCGCCAACCGCAGCACGGTCAGTGGTTTCGACCACTTGCACCACCGCGGCAGGCAAGTCTGCCGCAGCCAGACCACGCTGGATACATGCAGCGACGGCCCGATTGGAGTGAATCGCTTCGGAGCCACCGCGCAAAATAGTCGCGTTGCCGGATTTAAGACACAGGCTCGCTGCATCAATGGTCACATTGGGCCGAGACTCATAAATGATACCGACCACCCCAAGTGGCACACGCATCTTGCCGACCTGAATACCCGACGGACGGTAGCTCATATCGCGAATAGCGCCGACTGGATCGGCCAATGTTGCGACCTGACGCAAACCTTCAATCATTGCGTCGATACGTGCCGGCGTCAGCGCCAAACGGTCCAGCATCGCCGGTTCAAGACCATTTGCACGGCCTGCGGCGAGGTCTTTGTCGTTCGCCTCGGTCAATTCAGTACGCGCAGCATCCAGCGCAGACGCGGCTGCCAGCAAGGCGCAGTTCTTCTGTGCAGTGCTGGCACGCGCTATCACGCGCGAAGCCTCACGGGCAGCACGGCCCAGGCGGGTCATATAGTCGAGCACGGACTCAGTCATGGTCTCGGTAGCCAGGCAACAAGGAAAGCGGCTGATTATAGCGAGCAGAAGGCTTCACGCACAGCGGTGCCGGGCGGAAGGCGACCCGGTTGCTACGTTTTTTTCACAGTAACAGCTGCGACAGGCGTTATTTACCCTTGCCACGGCCAACGCAGGCCGCTGCCCGATAGACAGTTCTAAGGATAGGTAACCAAAAGAAAGGCATCTGTTTATGTTCAAAACAGCCTACATAGAAAAGCCCTTGCTTCTTAAAGCTCATAAAACGCTCAGACATATTCGTCTGACAAGGCAAGGGCTGAAGAGAGACGGATTACCGTCGGAGCCATTGATCTATGCGCTATCAAACCGACTACAACCCGACGCAACTGAATAACAGTCATGAGACGCTGATGATCGGCCCTTGGCGCCTGCATTACTTGGCTTACTCAACCTACAGTGATGACCCACGCCAACCTGTCTTATTAATTGGCGGGGCATTTCAGAGTTTCCGCTCGTTCAGTCACGAAGTCAGCGAACTGCTAGTCGATCATCCCGTTATCCTGCTCGACTTGCCCAGCCAAGGGGGTAACTTGCAGCCAGCCGGCGAGCTGAACCTGGAAGATTTGGCTGATCTGATCGCAAGTTTTATCTGCGAACTGAATTTACCTGCCGTCATGCCGATAGGCCTTTCTTATGGCTCAGCGCTCGCCGCATTATTTGCCTGCCGCCACCCAACCAAGTGTTACCGCTTACTCCTTTCCGGCGTCGCGGCATTCGGCAGGCCTGGCGCACGACTATTGCTTGAGGAAAGTCTATATGCCCTGGAGCAAGGCAATATTAGTGTCTTTGCACAAGGCGTTATCAGCGGCTTAATAAACCCCTTACGCATCCAACAAACCGGAATATCCCCAATCTTTCAAAAGGCCATGCTGCGTCAGCTACAACGGTTATCAAACTCAGAAATTCAGCGCTACCAACAAAACAGCCAGCGCTTGCTCGACTTCAAAGGTTTTGATTCGCACCCTCAATGCCCAACATTGATTCTCGCCGGCGAGTACGACCATTTCACCCAGCCCTGGGAGCATGCTCACTTTGCTGCAGCCTGCGCGGACGCAGAGTTCGCAATCATTCGCAAAGCAGACCACCTTGCACAGATAGAGCGCCGCCCAAGTTGCAGCCAGCTTTACATACCCTTTCTACACGGCATGCCGCTACCTACGCAGTGCGCAGGCGTCATGCGCGTCAAGAGACATGCACTTTTACAGTTAGAGCGTCGCCAGGAAGCACGCAAAGCGCCTTCGCACCCTCAAGCTCGCCTGCAAAATATTGATGGCAGCGAATGCCGAGCGGAGATTATTGAGCTGGGATTTTTTGGCGGCGTGCTGCACACCGAGAATATTCAGAACTTGCCCGTTCGTGGCTGGCAGCTGTCAATCCAAGAGCTTGAACCACTGGACGTTCTATTTATTCACCAATCGGCTGAGAGCAGCGCATTTATTTTCACTCACGGCGATGCATCTGCCAGCCAAGCACTCGCCATCTACCTTCGGCGAGCTCATGTACACCAGGCCCAGCGCTCCCTCACATATGCGCATGAACGACTCGCACCAAGCCTGGCATACTCGGTATTGGCAAACCCAAATTTGTAGCCCTCAAACTGGGGTCAACCACCTCAACATCAGTAAAACCACAGGTTTTAAAACCTGCATCAATGGCGTCCGCATTGGCGTAATGTAGGTAATACTCGCCACGGGTCAGCCTTCCAACCAAATCGACACCCCAGCGGATTTGCCGGTAACGCGGGTGAGCTTCCAGTTCCGGGTATAAATCAGTGATATAGCTTGCGGCGGGGAAGGGTTTTAGCTGGATGGCCAAACGAGTCCAAAATAACTCTATCTGTTTACGTGGGAAGTAATTGACCAACCCCTCAGTTATCACCAAAACCGGCTCATTATGGTTCAGTTGGGCAAATGCACTGGCAAGACTGTTGGGGCCGCTCTCTGCAAACACATCGATCGAGACGACCTGATGCTGATCACTGAGCCAACCATTGTCCGCCAGTAACTGACGCTTACGCTCAGCCATGGCCGGCAAGTCTGCTTCTATATAGCGAAGCTGTGGATAACGTTGAGTGAAGCGGCGCCCCCGTGGCGAAAGCCCGCAGGCGATTTCCACCACCTGACGTACCCCAGAAGACTCAATAGCACGGTGTAAACCTGCATCAATTTGTAAATGGCGCAGCAACAGCATGCTTTCAAGATCGAGATCAAATAACTGTCTGCTTGCCCACATAACAGGTCGTAAAACAACATGCGAAAACTGCCCGAATGTGCTGATAAATGCGGCATCCGACAATCCGCGCCGATACCAGACATACGCGGTAAAATGCGCGCTAGGGCTTATGTGGCTATGAAGAACTCGTTCAGACATGCTTAAGGCTCGTCTTGTTATTATCCAAGCCAGCCTATGCCCTACTACCAAACAGCGACAGCCCATGCATGACAAACCCGCCTTTAGTACTGCAAGTTTGCCACCTAAGATGCTGAGCGATGATTTTTTCAATCGCGACGCTCGAGTACTGGCCCGCGACCTGCTTGGCAAAGTTATCCGCCATCGCCAAGGCGACCTCTGGCTGTCTGCGCGTATTATTGAAACTGAAGCCTATTACTGCGCTGAAAAAGGCAGTCACGCCTCCCTTGGCTATACCGAGAAACGTCGCGCATTGTTTCTCGATGGCGGGCACATCTACATGTATTACGCACGCGGTGGAGACTCTTTGAACTTCAGCGCCCAGGGACCCGGAAATGCTGTTTTGATTAAATCTGGTTTCCCTTGGCTGGATAAGATGTCTGGAGAGCCAAGCCTACAGCGCATGCAGCGCAATAACCCAGATAACCAAGGACTGCCGCGCGCGCTTGGGAAGCTCTGTGCAGGGCAAACTCTGCTCTGTAAAGCGCTCGGCCTGAAAGTCCCTGACTGGGATGCACAACGCTTTGACCCGCTGCGATTATTTGTCGAGGATATTGGCGACTACCCACAGCAGATTATTCAAACAACCCGTCTTGGCATTCCTCATGGCCGGGATGAACAGTTGCCTTATCGCTTTGTAGACGCGGCCCATACACAGTACTGCACGCGCAATCCTCTGCGCCGCGGGCAGCTAGAAGGCCGTGATTTTTATCGACTTGATCGCCTGGATGCACACCGATGAGCCAATGGATTGAACCCTTTACCAACTGGTTATCCAGCAATCCGCAGTGGTTGGCCGCGGCCGTACTGTTGATAGCGTTGACCGAATGCTTGGCGATTGTTGGATTGATCGTCCCTGGAACGTTTTTACTGTTCGCAGTATCAGCGCTAGCGGGCAGTTCGTCCTTGAGTCTCGGCGAGACTTTGTTACTGGCCTACTGTGGTGGCCTACTTGGTGATGCATTGTCATATGCACTTGGCCGTTTTTTCCATGAAGATATCCGCCGCCTGCCCGGTTTGCGACAGAAAGCGCATTGGCTTACCCACGCAGAGAATTACTTTCAACGTTACGGCATAGCCAGTTTGCTGGTGGGTCGCTTCATCGGGCCGCTGCGACCAATGCTGCCCATGATTGCCGGAATGCTGAACATGCCACTGCCACGCTTTATTGTGGTCAGTCTGGTCGCGGCGGCTGGCTGGGCGGTCGCCTATATACTGCCCGGCTGGGCCACAGGTGCGGCGCTGCGCCTGCCTTTACCCTCTGGCTTCTGGTCGGAGGCGGCAATTGTTGCATCAGCCATTGCTCTATTTCTACTGGTTGCGGCGCAAAGCAACTTACGCGACCAACGCCACGCAAGCCTTTACACCGCAGGCGTCGGGCTCATTGCATTAATCGCCATGTTCATTGGCTGGCCACATTTGACTGAACTGGATCAAGGCTTAATGGCGCTGATTCAAGAACAGCGCAGCAGCCATGCGGACCTCTTTGCCCAGAGCGTCACCCATTTAGGTGACTTCACCACCCAGCTAGCGGTCGGCGCACTGCTATGTTTGTTATTGATAGCAGCCAAGCAATGGCGCTCAGCATTATTCAGCGCGATGACACTGCTCGGCACCGCCTTTAGCAATCATGCACTGAAGCTGATGTTTGCCCGTCAGCGGCCTGATGTGCTGGCCGAGCCTCTTAGCAGTTTTAGTTTTCCAAGTGGTCACAGCTCCGCCGCCTTTGCATTCTTTTTAGTCCTCGGTGTCCTCGCCGGACGCGGACAACCGGCACGACTGCGTTTGACCTGGCTAATCATGGCCTGCATACCGGCGCTCATGATCGCCTGCTCACGGGTATATCTCGGCGTACATTGGCCAACCGATATCATTGGAGGCGCGTTATTGGCGAGCACACTCTGCGCCGCAAGCCTGGCAGCGACTCAAAGTAAACGGCCACTGGCAGCCATGTCACTGAAAGCCTGGTGGTTGATTCTGCCGGCCTGTACTGCCTTGTTGGCGGGCATTTCAATATGGCAGTTTTCAAGCAATGTCCTGCAGTACCGTTACTAAAACGTCCATACCTTATGCGTGACACAGCTGTTGAGAGTCGTCAAAAGCGGTATTTAGCCGTTGAGTTCATCTTGCAGTTGATCAAGCACTTCTTGTAACAACGCGAGTCGCTCCAGTGGCTGATCGATTCCCAACAGTTGAATTTTCTGCTCTGCCTCAAGCGGCAATAAATAAGCCAACTGATTGGCCAGATCAGCCTGACCATTTGCCTGGCCTTCCATGCCCAATGCCTCGACCATGGGGTGCACCGCCAGCGCATGCAACAAGGCATTGAGGTCGGCGTGCTCTTCCAGCAATGGCTGTTCAGGCGCCTCATCCAACCATGTGATGTCGGCCATGGTCAGTTGATCGGCCAGTCGCAGCGCACGCTCAACACGGAAACGACGCCCGCCTTGAACACGAATACCGAGTAAACCGTTCGGTTGCTGTTGGAAATCGCGAACTAGGGCCTCACAGCCTATGGCCGAAAACTGCCCGGCCGCTTCGCCGGTTTCATGACCTTCAATGATGCACACCACACCAAAGCCTTCGCCCTGCTTCATGCAGCGGCTGATCATATCGAGATAGCGCGCTTCAAAAATTTGTAAATCCAACAAACAGCCAGGGAACAACACCGTATTTAACGGAAACAATGGCAGGTGCACAGCAGCCTCCTCACCTCAGTAACACAATAGCCAACGGCAGTAGCACCGCCGTCAACATGCCCATCAAACTCATCGCCAATGCAGCAAACGCGCCACACTCTTCGCTTTCTTGCATTGCTCGCGATGTACCGACCGCATGCGCGGTGATGCCCAATGCCAGTCCAACCGCAGCCTGGTGGCGCACGCCAAACAAGCGCAATAGTGATGGCCCAAGAATGGCGCCCACCACACCTGTCAGCATTACAAATACTGCCGCCAACGCAGCAATACCGCCAATTTGATCGGCCACCAGCATAGCAATCGGCGATGTTACCGATTTTGGCGCGATACTCATCAACATCAACGGCTCAGCCCCAAACAACCACGCAATGCCAATCCCTAAACAAGTGGCAACCAAACCACCCAACAACAAAGTCACCACCGTTGGCCAAAATAACTGGCGGATTCGGCGCAAATTCAAAAACAACGGCACCGCCAGGGCAACAGTGGTTGGACCGAGGAATAAAGTCATTGATTCAACACTAAGCTTGTACTCGGCATAGCTCAGACCACAAACAAGCAGTACGGCGATGACGATAACCATCGACACCAATACCGGCTGCAAGAAGACCAAGCGGGTTTTCTCATAACCAACCATCGCCAACTGATAAGCGCCTAGCGTGATGCCTATGCCAAACAGCGGATGATGGGTGACTGCTTGCCATGCCGCTAACCAGTCCAGCGTCATACATCACCCTGCTTGCGCATTTGACGGTTGATCAATTTCTGCATCAACCAACCTGCGAAGATCAGCGAAAGCACCAACGACAGTACCAAGGCACCCACCACTGCCCAGAAATCCGCAGCAATATCAGTGGCGTACGCCATTACCCCCACAGCGGGCGGTACGAGAATCAGTGGGAGATATTTAAGCAAGCTGCTCGCGGCTTCGCGCAACGGCGCATCAACCTCGCCACGAAACAGTAAAAAGATAAACAGCAACATCATGCCAATAATCGGCCCCGGCAAAATCGGGAAAAATAGAACGTTCAGTGCTGTACCCAATAGTTGGCACAGCACCAGCCAGGAAAGGCCGCGCAGCAGCATTGTGAATCTCCACAAGAATAGTGAGCGTGACGACGCATTGAACAATCCGCGCACGCATCAGGTATTAGAGGTGCGAATCACACCTCGGTAGATAAGGCCATTATAGGCTGCCTATGGGCTGGGCTATAACCCACTATTCAAAAAGCAACATCGTCCTTGACCCTGCCAGCGGGTCATGGTGATCTAAGCCACACATAAAAAAACAAAACCGGTCTCCCCAAGGAGGGAATATGCCGCAGGTGAAAATTGAAGAGCTAAAGAGCTTCATCGGTAAAGAACTTGGTCGGTCGCAATGGTTGACCATTGATCAGCAGCGTATCAATGAGTTCGCAAACTGCACGGGTGACCATCAATTTATCCACGTAGACCCAGAGAAAGCCAAGCACACTCCATTTGGCTCAACCATCGCCCATGGATTCCTGTCTCTATCGCTGATCCCGATGTTGATGGAAGACATCATGATTGTTCCTGAAGGCCTGAAAATGGCCATCAACTATGGCTTCGACAGCGTACGCTTTATCCAGCCGGTTAAAGTCGATTCCAAGGTTCGTTTGGTTGCCAAACTACTTGATGCCACTGAGAAGAACCCAGGCCAGTGGCTGCTCAAAGTCAGTGCCGTTCTTGAAATCGAAGGCTCTGACAAACCTGCATATGTCTCCGAAATACTGACGCTGTGCTTCGTATAACCTGAGCGTTGATGGCGGCAGGTTGCGTGCTCCTGTCGCCATCGTTCCAGCCCTGACGCCCCCAGCAAAACCTGCCCCTCCTGACACCTTGCTTTGTTGCATACTTCAACTCTGTATTTATGGGGATGTTTCATATGCGCTGTTTCGTCAAGGTGGCAACTATAGCGCTCGGACTGGCCTTGACCGCCTGCGGTGAGGGAGAGTCGCTGCTACCTGCAAATGCTACCTTGCCTGACGGTTCACAATACCGCGGCCAGGTTATCGACGGCTTGCTGCAAGGAGACGGACGTCTCGATTTTGTCGGCGGCGGCTGGTATCAAGGCAATTTTAAAGACGGGCAGATGAGCGGTGCAGGTGAACTGCGCAGGAATAACGGCGAGCACTACGTCGGGGAGTTCAAGCGCGGCCTTTATCATGGACGGGGCAAACTGACTCATTCAGACGGCAGCCAGTATGAAGGCGGCTTTGACGAAGGTTTGTACGCGGGCGAAGGCATCCTGAAAAACACCGCAACAGTGTACCGTGGCCAGTTCAAACAAGGACAGTTCAGCGGCTTAGGCGCGCTCGAGAACACGGACAAGAGCAGCTACAACGGCCAGTTTCGCGCCGGCCAAGCAAATGGCCAAGGTGTGTACACCGATGCGTACGGCAACCAATTCAGCGGTGTCTTCAACAATGGCTTGCTCAATGGCCCCGGCAGCTTTAAAAGCAGCGAAGGTGACCTCTATACCGGCGATTTCATTGACGATCAGTTTACGGGCAACGGCCGTTATCAAAACGCTGCGGGCGATGTCTGGAGCGGCGAATTCCAAGACGGTGCATTGAGTGGCGACGGAGAGTTCAAAGGGGCCGACGGCAGCCATTATCTTGGGCAGTTCAGTGATTGGTCATACAACGGCCAGGGCCGTTTAAGCCAAGCCGACGGCAGCACATACGAAGGGCGCTTCATCTACGGCGAATACACTGGCCAAGGCACCTTCACTCAAGCTGACGGCAGCAAAACATCGGGCATCTGGCTAAACAGCCAATTGATTCGCGATGATCAAGGCCAAGCCCTGCCGGACCCGCTTGAAGTTGGCTTGCTTGAGCAAGGGCATCTGCTGCAAAGCGCAATTGACGCGCTACCTGAATCAACCCCTTCCCAGGAAATTTACGCGCTGACGGTCGCGGGGGACGGCAAACAAAGCGTATTTATGCGTGAGGCAGACTTCGTCAACAACCTGCTGCAACAACGCTATTCCGCACGCGGCACCATAAAGCTGATCAACCATCGTGATCACCTTGATGACCGTCCAATGGCGACGCGCGAAAGCATCCGCCGCGCCGTCGAAGGCATTGCTCAGCGCACAGGGCCAGAAGACGTGGTGTTCATCTACTTGACCAGCCATGGCTCGCGCAATCACGAACTGAATCTGGATGTACCACGAATCCAGTTCGCTGACTTACCGGCCAGCGAGCTGGCCTCACTACTCAAACCCTTGGCCGCGCGCGACAAAATCATCGTCATTTCGGCCTGCTACTCCGGCGGCTTCATCCCTGAACTGAAAAACCAGCAAACCATGCTGATGACGGCGTCACGCGCCGATCGCGTATCTTTTGGTTGCTCCGACGACAACGACTTCACCTACTTTGGCCGTGCATTGTTTGCCAATGCACTGAGCCAGACAGATGACCTTGAACGAGCATTCAAACAAGCCAGAACAGAAGTCAGTCAACGCGAAAAGGAACAAGGCTTTGCCCCATCAGAGCCGCAAATCTGGGCTCCCGAACACGTTATCAAACACTGGCGAGCGCTGCGTGCTGAGCAGGCAAAACGCGCTTTGATGATAAAAGGCAGCTAAGTCACTTGCATATGATCCACCGACAAAATAATAACTAGATGCAGATTTTTTGCGTATCCCGCATTAGTTCGCCACGGCCTGATAAGCTGATATGTATCAGCGGAGAAACAACGACTATGTATTTGACCCCTCAACACATCTTGCTTGCCGGCGCGACGGGCCTTACTGGCGAACATTTACTCGACAGACTGCTCAATGAGCCAACCGTCAAAAGGCTTCTCGCTCCAACCCGCCGGGCACTGGCAGAACACGCTCACTTAGAAAACCCAGTTGGCGAGTTACTGGATGTATTGCCGCAACTCAGCGGCCAGGTCGATACCGCCTTTTGCTGCCTGGGCACAACGATCAAGCAGGCAGGCTCGAAAGAAGCTTTCCGCGCGGTAGATCACGATTTAGTTTTAGCATTCGCCCAGCGCGCACGTGACCTGGGGGCGCGCCACTTGCTGGTGGTCAGTGCGCTCGGCGCAGATGCAAACTCATCAGTGTTTTACAATCAAGTCAAAGGCCAGGCCGAAGAGGCGCTGAAGCAACAAGGTTGGCCGCAACTGACCATCGCCCGCCCTTCTCTGCTGATTGGCCCACGTGCCGAGTTCCGCCTAGGTGAGCGTTTGATGACCCCGCTGTCACGCTTACTCCCGGGTAAATATCACGGTATTGAAGCCACCGTTCTGGCGCGCGCCTTATGGCGACTGGCGCTTGAGGAAGATGATGGCACTCGTATTATCGAGTCGGACCAACTGCGCCGATTAGGCCGCTAACCCGAGGTAAGCTGATTATGAGCACTACTCACAACAGTCTGATTGAGGCCTTGGTTGATGCCGACATGCTTGAAATCGACGGCCTTTATGCTTGGCAATTCAGCCTCGACAAAGAACTGCTTGCGCAAGTCAGCGCTGGTTCGGCTGGCAACGACAGCCAAGCCAAGCCGCTGCTAAGCATGGAGTGCATCGACGGCCGTGACCGCCGCCATTGGCAGTTCACTTTGGGCCAAATAAGCGCCGCCAGCTACGACAGCAGCAACGAATGCTGGACTCTCGCCGGGCCTGAACAATCCCATAGCCTGAAATGCTTTGCCGCCATCAGTGGCAACAACGATGAGAGCGACGAGCCAGAAGACCAGGCCTGACCGGTCACGAGGCGCACCGATGAACCTGTATGAACGCGTTGTATTGCCTCGTTTAATCGATTTTGCCTGCGGCATGGGCGAAGTCATGAAGGCCCGCTCGAAAATTGTCCCGCAAGCCTGTGGCAGAGTGCTTGAAATCGGCATCGGCACGGGCCTTAACCTCGAGTTTTATGACCCGAACAAGGTCAGCGCAGTGATTGGCGTTGACCCTTCGGCACAGATGCAAAAACTCGCGCGCGAACGCGCCGCGAAGACCAGTATTGCAGTAGAAATGATCGCCCTCGAACTCGGCCAGATCAAAGCCGAGGACGCCAGCTTCGACAGCATCGTTTGCACCTTCACCTTATGCACGATTGTCGATGCCGTTGCCGCTTTAAAAGAGATGCGCCGGGTACTCAAACCTCAGGGACGACTGCTGTTTTGCGAACATGGCCTCGCGCCTGACGCAGCGGTGGTACGCTGGCAGAACAGGCTGACACCCATTTGGAAGCCACTGGCTGGCGGCTGCCATCTGAATCGCGACATACCAGCACTGATTCAAGCCGGAGGCTTTACCGTTCGCGAACTGGACACGGGTTATTTGCAGGGCCCCAAAGCCATGACTTACGTCTATTCTGGCTGGGCTGACTAACACCCCGAAAGAACAACTGCAACAGTTCAGCCAGTAAATTGTTGCAACCTAAAATCAAAGTACTGGAAGCCATTCATGGAAGATCAACGCAGCAAGCTGATCAATAAAATCCCACTGGGCACCAGCAAAGCCAAAGCATTCGGTCGCACTTACAGTATTAGCCGCAGCGACTTCAATTCAGGTAAAAGCATCAAGGTCTATGCCGAAGAGCTCGGTGGTACGGACTTTATCAGCTTCAACTACTACATCACGGATAACACAGCGCTGCTCAAACCTTGCGAGATGCCGCAGGATAAAGTGATGAGCTTCTTGCGCGAATTTGAATTGATTACGCCGGGTAGCTAAAGACCGCCGCTGACATTAAGCGTCCCACCCAACGCAGTAATTAACGACAACGGCAACAACAGCGTATCCAGCAGCGCACTGAATGGCAGGTCGAGCCCCGGCAGATCCGGAGCCTCAGCGCCATAGCGGTCGATCGGACAGCAACCACCGTTAAGGACATACCAATCAAGCCGTGTTCCGGCATACACCACTGGGGCATCGGCTTTGGCCGCATCAAGGGTACGCACACTTGCACAGCCGCTGGTTACAGACAGCAATGCAAGCCATATCAGCATGCCCGCACAAGATTTAGTCATCGCGACTGACGTGATGATGCTCGCCCCAGCGCGGCAACATGTCTTGCGGAATGCCAAGACAGTTGAGGATTCGTGCGACGACAAAGTCGATCAAATCATCAATGGTCTGCGGCTGGTGATAAAAACCGGGCGCCGCTGGCAGAATGATTGCCCCCAAGTTCGATAGCTTCAGCATGTTTTCCAGATGAATGCTTGAAAACGGAGCCTCACGCGGCACCAAAATCAGCTGCCTGCGTTCCTTGAGGGTGACGTCTGCCGCACGCTCAATCAGGTTGTTACAGGCACCGGTGGCAATCGCAGAAAGCGTGCCGGTGGAACAGGGTACAACCACCATTGCGCTCGGCGAACCAGAGCCTGAAGCCACAGGCGACATCCAGTCTTCCTTGCCGTAAACCCGGATCTGATCAGGCGCAGCCCCGGTGTATTCGCTCAGAAAAGCCTGCATCGCTTGTGGCTTTGCGGGCAAGGTGACATCCGTTTCGGTGGCCATGACCAACTGCGCGGCCTTGGAGATCAGAAAGTGCACTTCACGTTCTTCCTGCACCAGGCAATCAAGCAGGCGCAGGCCATATTGGGCGCCAGAAGCGCCTGTCATCGCCAAGGTAATTCGTTCCGGGCCCTGCATACTTATGCCTCCAGCGCCTTAGCTAATTTACCGTGTAGGCCGCCGAAGCCACCATTGCTCATCACCACAATTTGCGTACCGGGCTCAGCCTGCGCTTTAACCCCTGCAATGATTGCCTCGAGCGAATCACACACGGTAGTTGGCACTGTGGATGAAGCTACAACTGCAGCCAAATCCCAACCAAGGTTGGCAGGCGCATACCAATACACCTGATCCGCCTGATGCACAGAACCCGGCAAGCCATCGCGGTGAGCTCCCAGCTTCATCGAGTTGGAACGCGGCTCAATCACTGCAATCAGCTTGGCCGAACCAATTTGCTTGCGCAAACCGTCAAGTGTTGTGGCAATCGCAGTGGGGTGATGGGCGAAGTCATCATAGATGGTCACGCCGTTGACTTCGGCGACCTTCTCCATGCGTCGCTTGGCATTTTTGAACAGACACAGCGCTTCAATTCCCAGCGCAGGCACAACGCCGACATGCCGCGCAGCCGCGAGCACGGCTAATGCATTGGCGACGTTGTGCTGCCCGGTCAATGCCCAGTCAACAACGCCCTCGGCCCGACCTTCAAACAGCACCTCAAAACGCGCACCATCATCACTCAGTAATCGTGCTTGCCACTGACCGTCGACGCCAGTGGTTTGCACCGGTGTCCAGCACCCCATCTCGACGACGCGTTTAAGCGCAGTCTCGGCGGCCGGATGAATTATCAGACCTTGACTTGGAATGGTACGGACCAAGTGATGGAACTGGCGCTCGATCGCTGCCAGATCAGGGAAGATATCCGCATGGTCGAACTCAAGGTTATTCAGAATCGCGGTGCGTGGACGGTAATGCACAAACTTCGAGCGTTTGTCGAAGAAGGCACTGTCATATTCATCCGCCTCAATGACGAAGAACGGGGTGTCGCCCAAACGTGCTGAAATACCAAAGTTCTGCGGCACACCGCCAATCAAAAAGCCTGGGCTCATGCCTGCATGCTCAAGCACCCAGGCCAACATACTGCTGCTGGTGGTTTTGCCGTGAGTACCGGCAACGGCCAGCACCCAGCGGTTTTGCAGCACATGGTCGGCCAGCCATTGTGGGCCGCTAACGTACGGCAGCCCTTTATTGAGCACGTATTCAACCGCCGGATTACCACGCGACATGGCATTGCCAATCACCACCAGATCAGGGGCAGGATCAAACTGCTCGGGGTCGTAACCCTGCGTCAGCTCAATGCCCTGAGCTTCAAGCTGAGTGCTCATTGGCGGATAGACATTGGCATCGGAGCCGGTGACATGGTGACCCAGCTCCTTGGCCAGAACCGCCATTGAGCCCATGAATGTGCCGCAAATACCGAGAATGTGGATATGCATGAAAAACCTAAACCTCAAAAAACGGACCGCATCAGCCCGACAAAATCTCGTCGCAGATTAGCACAGCCGTGCCCTGCTCGGCCGCAATAGACGCGGCAGTCCCGAGCATACAAACACAGCGCCAGCCTGCAGTGAAACCTCAGGGCTCGGCTGGACTCCAATCCGCTACAGGATCGTAAACCCGCGCAGGGCGATAAGCGCCAGAGCGACTAATCTCTATCTAACCAGCGCGCAGAAACGAACAGTGCGCCGTGCCTAGCCCAATGTCTTCGGCTAGCCCGCATACCTAGATTGATCATGTGATGCACATGAGCTGCCACCGCTGTCCTTAATGTGCACCACCTCAACACAAGAGAGGCCCGCATCATGATTTACGCCAAACCCGGAACTCCAGGCTCAGTCGTTTCATTCAAGACGCGTTACGGCAACTTTATTGGGGGCGAGTTTGTTGCCCCAGTTGATGGCGAATACTTCACCAACACCAGCCCAATTGACGCATCGGTCATTGCTGAGTTTCCGCGCTCACGCGCAGCGGACATTGACCGTGCATTGGATGCAGCCCACGGCGCTGCCGATGCCTGGGGCAAAACTTCAGCACAAGCACGCGCCTTGATACTGCTGAAAATTGCTGATCGCATCGAAGAAAATCTTGAGCTACTGGCTGTCACAGAAACCTGGGACAACGGCAAAGCCGTACGTGAAACGCTAAACGCCGACGTACCGCTGGCGGCCGACCATTTTCGTTATTTTGCCGGCTGCATCCGTGCGCAAGAAGGCAGCGCCGCAGAAATTGACGAACACACCGCGGCCTATCATTTCCATGAACCATTAGGTGTCGTCGGCCAAATCATTCCCTGGAATTTCCCACTGTTAATGGCAGCCTGGAAGCTTGCCCCCGCGTTAGCGGCTGGTAACTGTGTAATCCTCAAACCGGCAGAGCAAACACCGCTATCGATCACCGTATTTGCCGAACTGGTGGGTGATTTATTACCCGCTGGTGTACTCAACATTGTTCAGGGCTATGGCCGTGAAGCAGGAGAAGCTCTGGCTACAAGCAAACGAATCGCCAAAATTGCCTTCACCGGCTCAACCCCTGTCGGTTCGCACATTCTCAAGTGCGCTGCCGAAAACATTATTCCGTCGACCGTGGAATTAGGCGGGAAATCACCCAACATATTCTTCGAAGACATCATGCAGGCCGAGCCTGAGTTCATCGAAAAAGCTGCCGAAGGTTTGGTGCTGGCATTTTTCAACCAGGGAGAAGTCTGCACCTGCCCATCACGGGCATTGGTGCAGGAGTCAATCTACGAGTCATTCATGCTCGAAGTGATGAAGAAGATCAAACAGATAAAACGGGGCAACCCGCTGGACACCGAGACAATGGTCGGCGCACAAGCCTCGGAGCAGCAGTACGATAAAATACTTAGCTACCTCGAAATCGCCCAGCAAGAAGGTGCCCAGTTGCTGACCGGAGGTGCAAGAGAAACGCTTGAGGGCGATCTGGCGAACGGTTATTACATCCAACCGACGCTGCTTAAAGGCAGCAACAAAATGCGCGTATTCCAGGAGGAAATCTTTGGCCCAGTGGTTGGCGTGACAACATTCAGAGATGAGGCAGAGGCATTAGCCATCGCCAACGATACCGAGTTTGGTTTAGGTGCTGGCCTTTGGACCCGTGACATTAACCGTGCCTACCGCATGGGACGGGCGATCAAGGCCGGTCGCGTCTGGACCAACTGCTACCACCTTTACCCAGCGCATGCTGCATTTGGCGGCTATAAAAAGTCCGGCGTTGGCCGTGAGACACACAAAATGATGCTTGATCATTATCAACAGACCAAAAACCTGCTGATCAGTTACGACATCAACCCTCTCGGCTTCTTCTAAGGAAGCCTAACCCGCGTACAGGCAGGCCACATGCAATCTGTGGCCTGCTTCCTAATAACTCTAAGTCGCAGTGACCTGCCAAGAGCAAATCAAACGCTCGCTTGGATTGCGCTTTCAAATTTTTTTAGGCAGCATCAAATCAATTAATGGCATAACTCATGCTTCATTACTCTGACCACATCACTGGTACTGGCTGCTGTTTGAGCGACTTTACGCCTGCTCAACAACCGATATCGAGGGCCCGCAATGCGTATTGTTCAAGCCACATTGGAACACTTGGATTTGTTGACTCCCTTGTTCGTTAAGTACCGTGAATTCTACGGCGAACTGTCCTTCCCGGACTCATCGCGAGCCTTTCTGGAAAAGCGCCTGCGCCGTAAGGAGTCGGTGATTTACCTGTCACTGGCCGATGATGAAGACAAACTTCTCGGTTTTTGCCAGCTTTACCCAAGCTACTCCTCGCTGGCACTCAAACGAGTATGGATTCTCAACGATATTTACGTTGCCGAAGACGCACGCCGCCAACTGGTTGCCGACCGCCTCATCCAAACCGCAAAGAAAATGGCCAAAGACACCAACGCCGTGCGCATGCGCGTGTCGACCAGCAGCGATAACGAAGTGGCGCAAAAAGTTTACGAATCAATCGGTTTCGTCGTTGATGAGCAATTCAAAAACTACGTATTGCCAATCAACTCGGACTAATCATTGCTGTTACCGTGACCTGCACAGTTCCCCCCAGCAGGGACGGCTCGGCCATTTCAGCGCCTCAATGGGCAAGGCTTACCAACAAGCCGATGCCCAGCTGCAACAGTAAAATAGCGACCACCCATACGCGCCATCTGGCGACTTTATTGTCGGGCCTAATGCTGCCGAAGCTGTGCTGGAGCGGTTGCTCCAAGGCCTGTTGAAACTCTGAAAGCGCATCAAATCGGGCCGCGGCGTGTGGTGCCAAGGCCTTTGCCAGTACGCCATCCCAACCATTAAATAGGTGCCGATTAAAATTCTCCAATGGCACATAGCGACTATTTGGACTGGCCTCAGGTCGTGCGACCTCAGGCCACTGTCCGCACAACAGCCAGTAAGCTAATGCAGCCAACGCAAACTGATCGGCGCGACCGTCCACACACCCTTCAGCCGTTCGCAACTCTGGAGCCAATGGAACAGCATCGGCAGGCAAGACCTGCCGCCGCGCCCCTGGAATCAGCACAGCCTGTTCTGCGAATAGCAACACCCGCCCAGACTCACCAATCAAAATATTACGCGGGCTTAACAGCAACCCTTGCATACCGCGGCGCTGCAGAGCGCGCACCGCACCTATTGCCTGTTTGATTATCGACATGACCGTTTGCAACGCTAACGGGGCGCGCGCCGCAGCCCAATCAGCCAGGCTACGCATATCCATCGACGGGTATTCAAACAACGAAAAGGCATGCCCACGAGGCGTGTAGGCTGACAGGACTTGAGGCAAGCCCGACACCCGACAGCAACGCACGGCCCACTCTCGCTGCCAGAAAACATCATCTGCTGGCTGTTCAGACAACCATAAAAGCGCACAACGGCCGGCGGCATCAAGCGCTCTGAATACTCGCCCTGACGGCCCAAATGAACAGTTGCTGATTAGTGTCCAGCCATCTATTTCCATGCCTGCGACAGCATTCTTCACCACCGGCCATGACTGGATGCTGGGGTGGCTGTTGAGCGCATTCGAATCTCCTAGCAAAAGCAGAGCCCCCGCACTTGGCGCATGCAAAAGTGGCTCAAGCAACGCCTGTAACTCGGTTGCGCACTGGGTTTGACGAGCGTGGCGGTATGCATTTAGATCAGCAACACCCAATAACGGCTGTGGCGCCATTAGCAGAAGTTCACCGGTATTTAGCGGCAAACTGTGCTGAACCAGCGCCAACTCGGCTCGCTCACCAACCTGCATACCCTCACGGCCAACCAAGGTATGGATAGTATCGTTCTGGTAACGCAGCAGACCTATCGAACCCGCCTGCAGGAACTGCAGGTCACCCTCTTGGAGCAATAACAGGCCGACATTGAGTTCTGCTATTTGACGCCCAGTTTGTTTGCGCCGGAATAACTGTTGATTCAATGCCGCCAAAACCTGCCGCGCCGCTTGCGCCTCGCTCCAACTTTGCGGAGTGCAGCGGTAGTCGGCAAACAACGCATCAAGATAATGCTCAATGGTTTGCACCACGTCAGCGCACTCGCGCGCCCAAAGTAATGCCACCATCAAAACGGGTGGACGCCCTTTACGCCCGGCCATCCACATCGCTCTGGCCCGCGCAGCTTGGTGCGGCAAGTCTATTCCATGGCCAAATACCACTGTGGCTGCGGGATGCTCCATGCGTACTGTGGGCATTTCAAACCCTCCCTCGCGAACGATGAATTGCTTACCCGAAATGCCTGTGCAGTCTTTGTGCCGTTTTGCCCCTGGCTTAACGCCCATAAACCCGTAGGATTACAGCTATCGTCAGTGAATAAGCATTGCTTGCATCGTTCTACCGACAGCACCCGCTGAAATACCTACAAAGACTAAAAACTCAGGCGCACTATCGCCAACACCCTTTAAACACAGAGGACTAAAGGTTAAGCGACCAATGGCTAGCTACGCTGACGTAGCATGCGTACTGGAATACGCCTATAATCTCGCCACTTTTTTGGTCTACTTTCAGGGAGCTCCCCCATGAGCTACAGCAAGATTCCGGCAGGCAAAGACCTGCCGAATGACATCTACGTCGCTATCGAGATTCCGGCCAACCACGCGCCGATCAAATACGAGATCGATCACGACAGCGATTGCCTGTTCGTCGACCGTTTCATGGCTACGCCAATGTTCTACCCAGCCAACTATGGCTACATCCCGAACACCTTGGCTGACGACGGTGACCCACTCGACGTACTGGTTGTAACACCTTACCCAGTTGCACCAGGCGCGGTGATCCGTGCTCGCCCAGTTGGCGTGCTGCACATGACCGACGAAGCCGGTGGCGACGCCAAGCTGATCGCCGTACCGCATGACAAACTGAGCCAGCTGTACGTCGACATCAAAGAATACACCGACCTGCCAGCGCTACTGCTTGAGCAAATCAAACACTTCTTCGAGAACTACAAAGATCTCGAAAAAGGCAAGTGGGTCAAAGTTGAAGGCTGGGGCAATGCTGACGCAGCCCGCGCTGAAATCACCAAGGCTGTTGCCGCTTACAAAAAATAAGCATGGGCAATCGCTAATCAAAAAAACCAGCCTAGTGCTGGTTTTTTTGTGCCCGAAAGCCATTAAGCCTCGATTGAACCACCCACCTCAAACCAGCGGCTCATCAAGCAGCGGTAGCTTTAGCCTAAACACGCTGCCCGTACCGACCTTACTGTGACATTCAATAACCCCGCCATGATGTTCGACCACCGCTTTAACCATTGCCAAACCCAGACCAACACCGCCAATCGATGGGTCTTTTGAAAAGCGTTGGTAGCTCTGGAACAGTTGCGCAATATTTTCAGAAGTAATGCCTTCACCTTGATCCGCAATAGCACACACCGCCCAGCCCTGATCTACCGATAGGGTTACGTTGACCTGCGTATTATCCGGGCTGTATTTGATCGCGTTCTCAAGCAAATTAAACAGCGCGCGACACAACAACCCCGGATCAGCCAATACCACTGCTTCCTCATCATGCAGATGCATCTTGATAGCAATAGACTTGCTTTTCGCCAGCGCCCAGACCTCATCCACTGCGTCTTGCACAATGCTGTCGAGCAACACAGGTTCAAGACTGTATTCAGATGATTCGGCTTTGGTTAGCTGCAAGAAGTCATCGGTGAGCCGCAGCGCCCGACGTACCTGTTGTTCAATACTGACAAACAGAGTCGCGGCCCCTCCCTCCTTGTCCTCCTGAGCTTGATGCATCGAAAGCAGTGAGAGAATCGCCGAGTGAGGCGCGCGCAGATCATGGGAAAGGAAGCGCAACATACTTGCGCGCTGCTCTTCGGCTTCACGTTCGCTGGTCAGATCGACCAAGCTAATCAACCAGCCAGCGATTGCTCCGTGCTCGGCTGTCATCATAGGCGCGACTTCGGTGCGCAGACTTAATCCTTGCGGGGTGCGAAACTCGACATCACAGAGCGTTTTGAACTGATCTGACTCACTGAAACCAGGAGCAGTTACATCCGGATGCCCTAAATGCTGCAGGTATACACTCAAGCGACTGTGTGCGCTGTAGTCTCTGACCAGTGCCCGCGCACATCGGTTGGCAAATAATACGTCCCCGTTTTTACGGCACATCAAACTCGCTACAGGTAAATGCTCCAAACCATCGGTCATGAACCTTCGCGTATTTCGCACCTGATCAACCGCGCGTTCAAGTGCGACGATGCGTTGCTGGATGATGTCTCCGGCAATACGCCCCTCCTCAAATGTACGCTCAGGCAAGACTTGCGGCTCTTGGTCAAGTCGCGCCAACTCCCAGCCGAGGTAACCTAAGGCGGCACTTGAGCGCCGCCAGTTCCACACTGAATAAGCCAATAAAACACCTAGCAAACTGGCCGTCGGCGGCCACCACCAGCCAGCTTGAAGTAACACCAGGCAAGCAAGCAAAGTCAGCGCCACCACGCTCAAACTCGACAGCAGCGCAAAGCGCAGGCCAGATAACCACATAATCATCAGCAGCAACATGACGGGGACAACCGCGAAGAACGCGCACAACCAATCAGAAAACTCAGCAACACTGCGCCCCTGCAATAGTCCATTGAGAATACTGGCCTGAATTTCAATGCCCGCAGTCCCACCAGCGCTACCCGATATCGGTGTTACGTAGCGATCCCCCAAACCTGGCGCTGTTGCCCCGATCAAAATAATACGATCGCGCAGCATTGAGTCCGGCACTTCGCCGCGCAGGATGCTTGAGTACGACACGCTGGAAAATGCTTGGGTACTTCGTAGATAAGGAATACGAATAAAGTGATCAACAACCCAACCTTGCGCACTACCTTGTGAAGCTTGGCCAGGCAGGTCTTTTGTTCGGGCAGCTGGATTAATCAATAAATTTCCGACCCACGCCATCTGTAACCGTGGGTTATCGACTAAGCCTTCACGCAAGTGAACACTACGCACAACTCCATCACTATCTGCCTGCACATTAATATGGCCAATACCCCATGCACATGCGCGCAGCGGCTCAATTGGAGGAAACTCGGTCGACACACCATCCGACTGCTCTATGCCTCTGCGTATAGACGGCAACACCACGACACCCGACCGACATAATGCTTCGGCAAAGCGCTGATCGATATCAGGACTTAATCCCGGCTCACTGAAAATCACATCAAACAGAACAGCAGCGGGCTCGGCCTTCGTCAGTTGATCAATCAGCTTCGCATGGACATCACGTGACCACGGCCAGCGGCCAATCTCGACCAGGCTGCGGTTGTCGATATTGACCAGGAGAATCCGCGGATCCGCGTTCAGTCGATTCATAGACAGCAGACGGTCATAGATTAGCGCGTCAAGTCCAAGTGTGTGTGTTAGTGAGAACCCCGCCGTAACAGGGATCAAAATTAAGGTCACGACTATCCACTCGCGCGCAATGCGATTGAATAGCTGGCGAGACATTGAAAAGGAATTTCGGCGCTCTACCTTCATCTCAGACCCAATTTTACTGTTTGTCACACCCGCGACGAACCTCAGTACTGAGTTGCAACAGGCAAGAAGTGCATCACATGATAGATTGAGGTAAGACCTTCAAGGCCCAGCTCATCAAATGCAGATATGCGCACGTAATACAACGGCAGATCCAATCCAAAGAAACTGACTTCGGTTGAGTTTGAAAACTGTTCACGTTTGATCCGCATAAACCTCGGATCACTAGCAACTTGCACTCGGTATCGCTTGGCGCCCGGGAGCGGTTTGATCAAAATGGTCCAGCCTTTCTGTGCTGCAGCACTACCCTGCTGGCCGAGCAGTTGCGGCCCAGGCAATAAATCAACTGCATTCAAATCGCCATCTGGCACGATGCGCATGCCTTGCTTGGCGTTAATCATACTCGGGACTTCGTACCGCTCTTCACGTTCTGCGGCAACGCTACCACTCAGGACCTCGGTTAAGACAGTGTCCTCACCTTCGACTTGCCGCGCTCGAAAATGAGTACCGCGCACACCCAGAACCCCAACGGGCGTGAGTATCTGGAAGTGCTCGACCTGAGGCTCACGCTTGCTCACGTAAGACTCGACCTGCCCTTGCAATAATTTGACTTGCATGACCTTTTTTTCAGACAGCAGCACGACACTGCTTTGTGCAGGCAGGACGATACGCGAGTCATCGCCAAGTAGCAGTGCGACATAGGCATTGCTACCGGTACGAATACCTTGCTCTCTCTTGACTTCCATACCTTCAACCAGCGGTGTTTCAGTACCACGCTTATCGATCAGCCAAGCCTCACCCTCAAGCGCCTCGACCTTGGCAGGTAAAGGTTCCGGGATATCTTCAAATGCAATATTTTCATTACTATCGGGGAGCGGCTTTTCAGCATAAAGAGCCGTGCTGCCAAGTATGGCAGTCAAGCCCAGCATCAAGGCCAACGTAATATTGCGTTGCACGCTCTTCATGAACTAACCAGCGCATGCATTGAAAATCCACGAATTATTGAATAACTCAACTAATCACTCCCTGTGCATCAGAACTCGTCACCACGAATTACATATCAAGAGCGTAGCTGGCCCAGTGCGACCAAATACACTCATATCCTCGTTCATTCTATGCCTGAGCATAAACGCTAAGCTGGTACTGCGCGGGAACAGTTGCTAAAGCCCATAAACAAAAACAAGGATAACCATGCATGGCTATCCTTGTTGCGCAAAAACCTGAAAATTGGAAGTCCAATTTTAAACCAATCGTACGATAAATGATTACAGTTGAGACTGCTCTTATAAGGCCATGAGCACTTCAATCAGAAAGGCCTTAGCTAGAGAGTAGTCTGCTGGAGAAGGTTCAGCATATTCATTGGCAACAAAGCCACAGCTCTCAAGAACGAGTCAAATACGTCGCACCTGTACTGGCTAAAACTGTATTAGCACTCATGCCTGCTTTCTTAGGTGCATGCCCAATAATCACGCGAACAAAAGCGTTCGCCTGAAAAATAATGATAGATGTTCAATCCGATCAAAATACTCAATAAGGGGAGCACATCCTTGTGCCATTTACCAAGCGTGACTGTGATGTCCGATTCGATCGGGCACCAACTCTTGCCGGCCAAAATGCAGCCGTCACACGCTCTACATCATCCCTGAGGCATCCTTGCCCTGTAGCGTCCAAGCTACAGCTCACGACTAACCGAACATGCCCGGCAGCCAGTGAGAATCCTGCCTCTGACTGGTTCCATCCAGCCACAACACTCTCCTGAGGGAGCCTGCACACGAGTCGCAGAGCTTCCTGATACCGATGATAACCACGCATCTAAATCACAATCAGCCAACATGATCCGTTATTAGCTAATTGCAAAAGCCGTTACTTAACCAACCCTTTCGAGCGATAGTTAATCAGGCCCGATTCACGGTTATCATCCGCAGCTTCCATGCTGCGCACTTCAATCTATTGCACAATCCTTGAGCAATAGGCTGAACACTTTTATTGCCTGATTTCTCAGAGCAATTAATGGCAAATACTCAGCGTGGACTCCTTCACGCTGAGACATCTAAACAACTGCATAAGCACATTTGATCTTGGCGTTCACTGTTCACTCCCTCTGCCACTCGTCTGCTTCAGTGGATGAGCAGTCAATATTTTTTAGGGTTATGGCAAAGCTGACCACTACTATGTATTCCTTGCTACCTTGCCTTGAACAATCAAAAATGCTTGTATGCGATTTTTAAGTGGCGTAAATCTAACAAGTCACAATGCTGTTTTTAGAGAAATCTCACATTTGTTCAGATTCCGAAGCAACTGATGCATGAGAGAAATAGCCTTACTCATTTCAACCCACTCATTAAGTGGAAACGGATAACTCCAAGCTATGCGTGTAGCCATACTGGATGACGAACAAGCTGAGCTCGACCGGATAACTCACACCCTGCAAAGCATTGCAAAGCGCAGTGAGGTGCCTTGGAGCCTGCACGGTTTCAATCGCGGCGAGGAATTACTCAAACAGTTGAGACGCGAAACATTCGACCTGCTGATTCTCGACTGGCAACTGCCTGACGTGAGTGGACTGGCGATCTTGCGCTGGAGCAGAAAACATCTTGAACAGCAGCCTCCGGTCATAATGCTGACCAGCCGGAATCGAGAACAAGATGTTGTACTGGCGCTGAATGAAGGCGCTGATGATTACATCAACAAACCCTTCCGCAGCCAGGAGCTACAAGCCCGAGTGCTTGCAGTCTTGCGCCGCCAAGGCAACATCGCTCAAATCAAAAGCCCTTCGCTCAAGGTCTACGACCTGCTGTTTGATGACACCGAACAGCAAGTTAAGCGCAATGACACGCAAGTCAACCTGACCGAGCGTGAATACAGCTTGGCAAAGTGCTTGATCAGCAACATAGACCGCCCGCTCTCACGCGAATACCTCTATGAGCGTTTCTGGCCCCGTGAGGAAGTCCATTCATCACGCCCGCTAGACACACACATTTACCGCTTGCGCAGCAAACTCGGGCTCACCCCTGAAAACGGTTGGCGCCTTGCAACCATCTATGGTTATGGCTATCGCTTGGAGCGAATTGCCAGCGAGTGACTCAGCGCCAAACTAAAGTTCTGCAGCTAATACTGGCAGCCTGCCCAGCATCTTGTTAAAGTCGCGGCCCGCTTGACTCTGCAACAGAGTACTTGCACAGATTTTAGGCGGTTACGACCTACCAAAAATAAGTCGCGACCGCCCCCTAAAGCCGGCCACAAGCCGGCTTTTTAATGCCTTTCAAAAGCGCCTGATCCATTTACAGACACACAGATCTTGCTCGTTCAATGGCGACCAACTGGATTAATGCTGACTGAAGCTGGGCTGCTGCAGGTTTAACTGGCGTATGACACTGTCGAGGTGCGCCCGTGCGCTGTGCGCCTCGCCGATACGCATTTGCGCGGCTGTCTTTGCAGCAATTTCGGGCGTCACCGGCTGTAGAGGCACGCCCGTGCTCATGGCACGAATCTGTACCTCGGCTGCGCGTTCTAGATAGTAAAGGTCGTCCCACGCCAGAGACAGGTCAGCGCCCGTGACCATAACGCCGTGGTTCTTCATGAACAGCACCTGCGCATTGCCCATCGCAGCAGCAATGCGCTGCCCTTCACGCGCATCCAGCGCCAAGCCATTGAACCCATCATCCACCGCGACCCGACCATAGAACTTGAGCGCTGTTTGTCCCGCCCAGCGCAAGGGATCACCCTCAAGCATGGCCAATGCAGTGGCGTTGGGCATATGCGTATGCAATACCGCCACCGCCTTTGGTTGCAAGCGATGGACTTGCGCGTGGATAAAGAAAGCAGTGGTTTCCGGTACACCGCTGCCGCACACCACTTGGCCGTTGAAGTCACAAATCAACAAGCTCGAAGGCGTGACTTCAGTGAAGGCCAGGCCAAAGGGATTGACCATAAACAAATCGTCATGGCCCGGCACCAGCACCGAAAAGTGATTGCAAATACCTTCAGCCAGTCCCAAATGTGCAGCCATGCGCAAACAGGCGGCGAGATCGACACGCACCGCACGAATTTGCGGGGTATCGAAGTCACTGGGTTGCCAGACGTGGGCAGTGGTTATATTCGATTGCTGGGTCATTGTTTTGCTCCTTGGTCATAGCTCCAGCCGAGGCTCGCGAAGAGCTGGCGCAGTTCATCAAGCGTTGCCAGCACCGCATCCGGTTGGTAGTCGGCTGGCGCCACGCGTCCGGTGCCGCGGTCAATCCAAATACAATGAAAGCCCATGTCTCGCGCGGCCACCAGATCAAGGTGTGGGCTGGCGCAGATATGCAGCACCTGCGAGCGCTCCACACCAAGGCTGGCATGGGCGAAGTCGAACAAACGCGGATCAGGCTTATAGGCCTGGGCTTGTTGCGCCGTGATTACCCGGTCAATATGGCCTGCCAACTGTGCCACGTTGCCAGCAATGATGTCGTCGTCAGTATTGGACACGATACACAGCTTGAAGCCCTGCCGTTTCAGCCAGCCCAATGTTTCGACCACTTCAGGAAACGGCGGCATGCGCCCGATACGGGCAACAAAGGCTTCACCATCCTCCGGCTCATAACTGACGCCCAAGTCAGTCAATGTGCGACGCAGCGCTTGTTCTGAAACCTGGCGGAAACTCAGGTAGGCCGACTGCTGCTCAAGGCCGTGTTCATAGTTATCGTAGACACGAATGAAGTCTGCTTCACGGTGAGCAATCCCCTTGTGCCTGAGCAATTGGCGAACGTATTCAAGCAAACCTTCATCCCACTGGATCAGCGTGCCATAGCAATCAAAAGTGAGCCATTGCGGTTTTGCGAAATCTTGAAGTGACATGACAAGCAACCTCTAAGGAACCTCTGAAAAACTACTGCGCTCGATATTACTGCGTTAAAAAACTGCTCAAAATGCTCATTTCCAACACGTAAACTCCGCTTTTTCGCAATTTTTTGCCTTGTCCTATCGTCGCTCGCTACCTTTTTCAGAGGTTCCCTTAAGCAAGTAGGAAGAAGCCAATCGTCGCGCCGACAGACTAAATTTGAAAATTAAATTATTATCAAAAAATAATTCACTAATCGAATTTACAACCATGCTTGATCTTGAGCTCCTGAAAACCTTCGTGACTGTTGTCGATTCCGGTGGTTTCACCCGCGCAGGTGACCGCGTAAACCGCACGCAATCAACCATCAGCCAGCAAATCAAAAAACTCGAAGAGCAGCTCGGCCGCCCGCTGCTGATCAGACACCGGGCCAGCAAGTCAATCCAGCTAACCGAGGATGGCGAACGCCTGCTCAGCTACGCACGGCGCTTGGTCAGCCTGGCCATGGAAGCCAGCGACATGCTCAGTTCTCAAGATATGCGCGGTGTGGTCAGCCTTGGCGTGCCCGAGGATTTTCCCCTAGATCGGCTGATCGAACTGCTGACAGGTTTTAACCAGCGCTTCCCGGACATCCGCCTGGACACACGCAACGGACTTAGCTGCGAGCTCAATGAACAACTGCAGCGCCGCGAACTGGATCTGGCACTGATCAAGCGCAATATTGACCAGTCAGCGGCTATCGCGACTTGGTCGGAGCAGTTGGAGTGGGTTGCAGGAGCGCAGTGGCAATTGCAACAACAGAGCATTGCCTTGGTGGTTTATGAGCAAGGTTGCCTGTATCGCGAGCGTGCCATCGCTGCTCTTGAAGCCGCTGGCCAGCGCTGGCATATCGCATTCTGCTCGCAAAGCCTGGCGAGCATTCAGGCAGCAATCAGCGCAAACATCGGCCTGAGTCTGTTGCCGCACAGCGCGGTAAGGCCCGAGCACCGCCTAGTCACAGATCAACTTGGCCTTGGCGCACCGCCACCGACGGAGTTGGCGCTGATAGCTTCATCCAGAATTCTCAGCAATATCCAGCAGTGTCTCGCCGATTATCTGGTTGAACGTATGGATGACAATATTTGAGCCTTGGCTTTCAACCGACCCTAGATTTTTGCAAGCGCGACGATCGGCCTCAATGCTCCAGCAGTCGGTAACCCACGCCGGCCTCGGTGATGATAAAGCGCGGGGCGGCGGGGTCATCCCCGAGCTTTTGCCGCAGATGACCAATGACCACCCGCAAGTAATGGCTGTCATCGGCATGGCTTGCGCCCCATACATCTTTAAGCAGATGCTGCTGGGTCACGACACGCCCAAGATATCGGGCAAGAACAGCTAGCACGGCGTATTCCTTGCGGGTCAGCGCGATCTCCGATCCATCAAGCGTCACCCGGCGATAAGCAAAGTCGACACTCAATGCACCGCTGTTTATCACAGCCGCGGCCTGTTCGCCGCTACCCGCCTGGCGTAGCAACACACGCACCCGCGCCAAAAACTCCTGAATGCCAAACGGCTTGGTCATATAGTCGTTGGCGCCTGCATCCAGCGCTGTCACTTTATCGCCCTCACCGGCGCGCACCGACAGCACCAGCACCGGAACCTGTGACCATTCCCGTAACTCGCGCAGCACCTGTTGACCGTCCATATCGGGCAGGCCGAGATCGAGCACAACCATATCCGGTTTGCCCAGCGCAGCCTGAGCCAGACCGTCGCCGCCATCAGCACTTTCGATCACCTTGTAGCCTTTTGCTACAAGGCTGATGCGCAAGAACTTGCGGATCTGCGCTTCATCATCGATGACTAAAACAGTCGGCTGATTACTGCTCATACAGACTCATCTTCCATAATCGGTTGCGGCGACAGCGGTATGTGCAGCGTCAGGGTTGCGCCACGTCCATCAAGCCCTTCACTTACGCTCACTCGCCCGCCGTGAGCCCCCAGCATACCTTGGCAAATTGCCAAACCTAAGCCTGTGCCTTGGCCGCCGCGATCGCCACGGGCAGCGGTGTAGAACATGTCGAAAATTTTATCGCGCTCATGTTCAGGAATACCCGGCCCTTGATCACTGACGGCTATGCGTAACTCCTGGCCATACGCTTGCACCACAAGACGCAAGCGGCCGTTAACTGGCGAAAAGCGCGCAGCATTTTCCAGCGCATTGATCAACGCCTGTTCGATCAGCGCGGCATGCACATAAAGCAGCGGCAGGTCATCGTTCATCGACAGTTCGACCTTTAGCGGAGCGAGCACCAGACGCAAGCGCTGCAAGGCGCTGGAGACGATATCGCATGGCGCCACCCAGTCGCGAGCCAGTTTAAGCGCACCATGGCCGAGGCGGGTCATATCGAGCAGGTTCTGGATGTAGCGATCAAGGCGCTCGGCCTCATCACGGGTGCCTTCCAGTAGTTCATACCGGTCCGCAGCGGGAATTTGTTCACCCAGAGTCAGCAAGCTGTCAATTGAGCCACGCATTGCGGTCAGTGGCGTACGCAAATCGTGAGACACCGAGGCCAGCAAGGCACTGCGTAACTCTTCAGTCTGGCCATGCAGGCGCGCCGCCTCCAAATCTTGCGCAAGCTGTGCACGGCTCAATGCCTGTGCCAAAGGCTGGCCGAGCGCGGCAATCAAGCGGCGCTGAGCACTGGCCAGGGGTGCGCCATTTTTGGGACTGATTCCGAGCAAGGCCAAAGGGCCGTCTTCACCTTCCAGCGGCCACCACCACCAACGCCCGCCCGGCAAAGTATCGGTGCCCAGCCCGGCTGGCTGGCTGTGCTGCCAAGCCCAATCGGCGGCGGCTCGCTCTTGATCTGTGAGCAGGCGCTGGCTACCGGCCTCGACCTTCCACACATCATCTTTACCCCGCTCCAGCAGGCTTACATCCAACTCTTGCCACAGTGAAAACTGCTGCACGGCAGCGCTGAGCACCGCCTGACGATCAGTAGCAGCCGTCAGTTTGCTGGATAACTCAAGCAGTGCCGTGGTCTGCGCCTGGGTATCGCGCAGGGCCACCACTTGCTGGCGCTGACGACTGGCAAGGTTGCCAGTCAATGCAGCCATCAGCAGGAAAAACAGTAAGGTCAAGACGTCTTCTTGCCGGTCGATACTCAAGGTCAGCGTCGGCGGGATAAATAAAAAGTTATACGCCAGGAACGAACAACCGGCACAGGCTAGCGCAGGTCCCAAACTACTGCGCACAGCCACCACCAATACGGCCGCCAGGAACAGCAGCGAGATATTTGGCAGTTCGAGCACCTGTGATACCCCCAACGCCACAAGTGCTGCCAGAACGGCGGCAACCACTGCTTGCAGATAGTTTTGCCAGACCAGCGGCAGGCTGACCCTGCGCAACCGCACGGACCTTTCCGGCGCGCAATCCAATGCAGAAATTTCCAGTCCCTGGCCTTTGAGCATCAAGCGCTCGGCAAGCCCGCGCCCAAACCAGCGGCGCCAAAACCCTGCACGGCTGCGACCGACCAGAATCAGGCTGGCGCGGCGCTCGCGAGCATGTTCAAGCAGGGTTTTCGCACATTCGCCGCCACGCAAACCGACAACTTCCCCACCCAAACGCTCGGCCAACTGCTGCGCAGCCTGCAACAAGGCCAAACGCTGCTCATTACGAGGCTTGCCGGTATCGACATGCACCACCGACCAAGGCAAATGTCGCCGTTCGGCGACCCTGCAGGCATGGCGTACCAGGCGTTCAGCTTGAGCATCACCGTCAATCGCCACCAATAACCGCCCGCGTAACGCCGGTGCATCAAGGCCTTGCAGCCGGTAACGCCGAGTCAACTCGGCATCAACCCGTGCCGCTGCTGTTTGCATCGCCAATTCGCGCAAGGCGGTCAGGTTGGTCTGGCTGAAAAAAGCATCAATGGCGGCGCGTGCTTGCTCTGGCACATAGACCTTACCCTCGCGCAAGCGCTCAAGCAGCTCGCGAGTGGGCAGATCGATCAGCAGAATTTCATCGGCTTCCTGTAGCACCCAATCCGGCAAGGTTTCACGCACCTGGATACCGGTAATATCGCGCACGCGATCATTGAGCGATTCCAGGTGCTGCACATTGACCGTGGTGTATACATCAATGCCCGCATCGAGCAATTCCTGAACGTCCTGCCAGCGTTTGCTGTGGCGACTACCGGGGGCATTGCTATGGGCCAACTCATCAACCAATACCAGTTTGGGCGGCTGCGCGAGAATGGCGTCCAGATCCATCTCGCGCATCATGACTCCACGATATTCCAACTTGCGCTGGGCTTGTTGCGGCAAGCCAACCAGCATCGCCTCGGTTTCAGCACGACCATGAGTTTCGGCAACCGCCACACGCACATCAGTGCCCATACGCTGCTGGGCCTGCGCAGCCTGGAGCATGGCATAGGTCTTACCGACGCCCGGTGCGGCGCCTAAAAACACCTTGAGCCGACCGCGCGTGCCTTTGGGTAAGTCAGCCAGCAGGGCGTCAGCTTGGGTTGCATCACTCATACAGTTACTCAGCGCGAGACAGTCCCTGATTTTCTGCCAGCGCCATGTTCAGCGCCAGTACATTAACCACTTCCGGGCCAATTAAAGGCGCTTCAAGCTGCGCATCAATCAGACGATCAAGACTGGCTCGGGGCATGTTGCGTGCAGCGGCAATGCGCGCCACCTGATAACGCGCGGCTGCGGGGGACAAGTGCGGGTCAAGGCCACTGCCTGAAGTTGTCACCAACTGCATGGGAACAGCGCCCTGCCCGGCGACCTGCAAGCGCTTGGCGGCTTCAGCCACACGTGTGGCCAATGCCGGATTACTCGGAGCAAGGTTGCTCGCAGCGCTGGCCACAGTGGCGTAATCCCCCGCCGAGGGCCTTGGTTGAAACCACTGCGCCCCGGCAAAGCCCTGCGCCAGTAAGTGACTGCCGCGCACCTCGCCCTGCGCATCCCGCACCAGGCTGCCATTGGCTTGCACCGGGAATGCGAGCTGAGCGATAGCGGTTACGGTCAAGGGGTAAACCGCGCCGGTGAGCAGCGTCATAAAAGCCAGAACGCTCAATGCTGGACGGATTTGCTTAAACATAATCGACTCTCCGAATACGATGCGGCGCCGGCAAAGGCGCCAGGAAGATCAAACCAGGCCAACAGCCACCAGCAGCATGTCGATCAACTTGATGCCCACAAAAGGCGCCAGCAAGCCGCCCACGCCATAAATCAGCAGATTGCGCCGCAGCAGGCTTGCAGCATCTGTTGCCTGCACTCGAACGCCACGCAGGGCCAGCGGAATCAGGGCCACGATAATCAGTGCGTTAAACACGATCGCCGAGAGAATCGCGCTCTGCGGACTGTGCAGTTGCATCAGGTTAAGTGCGCCGAGCTGTGGATAAACGCCGATAAACAGCGCAGGCAAAATGGCGAAGTATTTGGCGACATCATTGGCTACCGAGAAGGTGGTCAGCGCCCCGCGGGTGACCAGCAACTCTTTACCGACTTGCACCACGTCAAGCAGCTTGGTCGGATCGGAGTCCAGATCAACCAGGTTGGCGGCCTCACGCGCGGCTTGTGTGCCGTCATTCATTGCCAAACCAACGTCCGCCTGAGCCAGCGCCGGGGCATCATTGGCGCCGTCACCGCACATCGCAACCATCTTGCCTTCGGCCTGTTCGCTGCGAATGCGTTGCAGTTTTTTCTCAGGCGTGGCTTCGGCGATGACATCATCAACACCCGCCTCGGCGGCGATGGCAGCGGCGGTCAAGGGGTTATCGCCAGTGACCATCACGGTACGAATGCCCATGGCGCGCAACTCGGCGAAGCGTTCGCGGATGCCGGGCTTGACCACATCTTTAAGGTGGATCGCACCGAGCAAACGCGCATCACCGGCCACCAATAGCGGCGTGCCACCGCTTTGCGCAATTTTGTCGACGGTACGCGCCAACGCAGCAGGCATATCCGCACGGCTCATATTGAGGTAGTCGAGCACAGCATCCACCGCACCTTTACGATAACGCTGACTGCCGTGATCGGCGCCTGACAAGCGTGTTTCAGCGCTGAAGGCGATGACCTTCACTGCCGAGCGCTCCGGCGCCTGCACCGGGCCAAGGTTGTGAATGTATTCGACTATGGATTTACCTTCGGCGGTGTCATCGCCCAGTGACGACAGCAACGCCGCCTCGGTTAGATCCTGCTCGGCAATACCGGGCGCTGCGATCAAGGCGCTGCAACGACGATTACCAAAGGTGATGGTGCCGGTCTTGTCGAGCAGCAGCACATGCACATCGCCAGCGGCCTCGACTGCCCGCCCCGACTTGGCGATGACATTGAGCCTGACCAAACGATCCATACCGGCAATACCAATGGCCGAAAGCAAGCCGCCGATAGTAGTTGGAATCAGCGTTACCAACAGCGCCACCAAATACACCAGCGGCAAGTCACCTCCCGCATAGCGGGCGAATGGCTGCAATGTAGCGACCACCACCAGAAACACCAGGCTCAGGCCGATCAACAGCATATCCAGCGCTATTTCGTTCGGCGTTTTCTGGCGGCGCGCACCCTCGACCAGAGCGATCATCCGGTCAAGCGTCGACTCGCCGGGGTTAGCGGTAATCTTCACCAACAACCAGTCCGACACCAGATTGGTATTGCCGGTGACAGCTGAGCGGTCGCCGCCTGACTCACGAATAACCGGGGCTGATTCACCGGTAATAGCCGCCTCATTGACCGCAGCGATGCCTTCAATAACTTCGCCGTCACCGGGAATCTGCTCACCGGCCTCAACCCGGACGATATCGCCACGCCGCAATTCACTCGCAGCGACTGACTCATAAACGCCCGGCTGAGTTTGTCTGCGCGCCTTGAGCCCTTGGCTTCCGGCCTTGAGACTGTCGGCCCGGGCCTTACCGCGCCCTTCGGCCAGCGCTTCAGCGAAATTTGCGAACAAAACGGTGAACCACAACCAGAGTGCGATCTGCACCGCCAGCCCGGTACTCACCGCCGGGTTGGGCATAAAACACAGCACCGTGGTGACAATCGCGGTCAGCTCAACCACCAGCATCACCGGCGCGCGGTGCAACTGGCGTGGGTCAAGCTTTATAAAGGCCTTACCCAGCGCAGCCTGCCAGAGGCTAGAAGCTCCGGTTTTTATCTGGGCCGCAGTCTTTGGCTGCGGGTCTTGCGTCTGAATACGGGCATTCATCATGGCTCTCCCTTAGAAGCCCTGCAGCAGGGTCAGGTGTTCAGCGATGGGGCCAAGCGCCAGCGCTGGAAGAAAGGTCAGACCGCCGACTAACAAAATCACCATTGTCAGTAGCGTCACAAACAGCGGGCCGTGGGTGGGAAAGCTATTGCCATCTTGCGGGGCAGATTTTTTTGCAGCCAGGCTGCCTGCAATCGCAAGGATTGGCAGAATGAAACCGAAGCGTCCCAGCAACATGACCAGGGCGATCATCACATCGTGGTACGGGGTGTTGGCGCCAAAGCCCGCAAATGCAGAGCCATTGTTGGCGGTGCCTGATGTGTAGGCATACAGGACCTGGCTAAAGCCATGTGCACCGGGGTTGCTAATCGACATCGCCGGGCCCGGCAAGCTCACACCCAAGGCACCAAAGACCAACACACCAACCGGCATGACCAGAAGCGTCATGACTAACAGGCGCACTTCACGCGCCTCAAGCTTTTTGCCCAGGTATTCGGGTGTGCGACCTATCATCAATCCGGCAAGAAATACCGTAATCAGGACAAACAACAACATGCCGTACAGGCCTGCGCCGACGCCGCCGAATATGACTTCGCCAAGCATCATGTTGAACATCGGAATCATCCCGCCGAGCGCACTGAAACTGTCGTGCATGGCGTTGACCGAGCCATTGGATGCGGCGGTAGTCGCCACCGCCCACAGAGCCGAGGCAGCGATGCCCAGCCGGCTTTCCTTGCCCTCGAACGCGCCAGACTGCTCAATGGGCAAGGCCGCTAGCGCAGGGTTAGGCTGCAGCTCGGCGTACAAGATCACCGCAAAGCCAGCCACAAACAGAATCAGCATGCTGGCCAACAACGCACGACTTTGCCGCAGATCCTTGACGTAGTGACCGAAGGTGAACAGCAGCGCCGCCGGGGTCAGAATGATCGAAGCCATCTCAAACAGATTGCTCCACGCCGTCGGATTCTCGAACGGATGTGCCGAGTTGACGCCGAAGAATCCACCGCCATTGGTGCCCAACTGCTTGATTGCGATTTGGCTGGCCGCCGGCCCCAGAGGAATGCTCTGATCAGCACCCAACAAGGTCTTGGCATGCACATAAGCCATAAAGCTTTGTGGCACGCCCTGCCAGACCAAAAACAGCGCCAGCAACAGGCAAAACGGCAGCAGCACATAGAGCACGCCACGCGTCATATCGACCCAGAAATTGCCAATGCTGTTACTTGAGCGGCGAGCAATACCGCGACAAAAGACGACCAACACCGCAAGGCCCACCGCCGGGCTAACAAAATTTTGCACGCCAAGCCCAAGCATCTGACTGAAATAGCTCAGTGATGCCTCGCCGCTGTAGGCCTGCCAGTTGGTATTGGTGACGAAGCTCACCGCCGTATTGAGCGCCAGCGGCCAATCCATACCGGCAATATGCTCTGGATTGAGCCCCAATCGGCCTTGCAACATCAGGATTGCAAACAGCCCGATCAGGCACGCCAGGGTGAACATCAATAGAGCAGTGCTGTAGCCTTTCCAGTCCTGCTCGGCTTGGCTATCAACCCCTGCAAGGCGGTAGCAAAAACGCTCTATGGGCAACAGCACCGGGCTGAGCAGGGTCTTGTGCCCTTCCATTACCCGGAAGATATAGCGCCCCAGAAAAGGGGCAGGCACCAGCACCAATACAAAGAAGGCCAGAATCAGCCAATAATCTTGGATGTGCATAAGGCCTCCTAACCACGCTCGGCGCGCATCAGCGCAAGCAGCAGATAAAAGAACAGGCCAAGGGCCAAACACAGCGACAATCCGTCGAGAACACTCATAGTCATTGCTCCGAAAACGCCCCAACGGCGCATGAGTCATTCTCGGATTTCAGGCGTAAAGGTTCGATTGGGCTAAGGCGCGGGCGGCGTAAAGAAAGTATAAAAATTCAGTCTTGGCCAAATCAGGCAGCACCTGCCGAGCAACATCCTGCTTGGCGAACAACCGACGATTGATTAGGCTGCGCCTTTTTACTGCAAAGACGCTCCAATGCCCTGGCTTGATATAGCGATTTTGATTGCCGCAGGATTCGCCGCAGGCGCAATGAATGCCCTGGCCGGGGGCGGTACGTTTTTCTCGTTCCCCGCGTTACTTGCCACAGGCCTGGCGCCCGTCACCGCCAATGCAACCAACGCCGTTGCGCTCTGGCCAGCGAGCGTTGCGGCAGCCTGGGCTGGGCGCAAGACACTGCAACCGCTCGGCAGCTACCTGGTTCCCTTGCTATTGGCAGGACTTGGCGGCGGCTTGCTTGGAGGTATCTTGCTACTGCTTGGTGGCGATGAAATTTTTCGCGGTTTAATCCCTTGGCTCCTGCTCGGCGCCACACTTTTATTTGCCGCCAGCCCACAACTAAGTCGTGCCCTGGCCGCGCGCCGTTCAGCAAATACACAACCGCCGCACACGACATGGTCATTGGCGGCGCATGCGACGGTTTCGGTGTACGGCGGCTACTTCGGTGCGGGCATGGGCATTTTACAACTCGCCGCCTTCTCGATCGAAGGCCATGCCCTGGCACGCAGCAATGCGCTTAAAAACCTGATTTCGGCGGTGATCTACAGCGTCGCAACCGGCACCTTTATCATCGCCGGGCGGGTTAGTTGGTACGAGCTGGTCATACTCCTGGGCGGCGCAACCATTGGCGGTTATGCCGGCGGAGCGCTCGGCCAGCGCCTGCCCGCCAAGTTCCTGCGCCTGCTGGTCATTGCCGTTGGCAGCAGCATGACGCTGTATTATTTCTGGGCGACTTACCTGCGCAGTTGAAAGCGGCCCATGATTTGCCCGAAAGCCTCGTCTCTGCTAGTGTCGCGAGCGATATTCGTCCGTTGATTTCCCGCCGAGAACACCCGCCATGGCCCGCAAGAAAGCCGCTGTTGATTTTGAGCAATCCCTGACAGAGCTACAAAGCTTGGTCGAACGCCTAGAAAACGGCGAAATGTCGCTCGAAGACTCACTGACTGCCTTCGAACAAGGCATCCGCCTGACTCGTGACTGCCAAGCCGCACTGACGCAGGCCGAGCAAAAGGTCAGCCTGTTGCTGGAACGCAATGGCGAGTTGGAGGAAGCGCCTTTCGACGCGGATAAACAAGCATGATCGAAGCCTATCAGGCTCAGTGCCAGCAGCGTGTGGACGCGGCCCTTGAACGTTTGTTTATTGCGCCACAATCAAACCTGCAACGCCTCTACCAAGCCATGCGCTACAGCGTCACTAATGGCGGAAAACGCGTACGCCCACTGCTTGCGTATGCAGCTTGCGAGGCACTCGGCGGACATGCCGAACACGCCAATGGTGCAGCCTGCGCGGTAGAACTGATTCACGCCTACTCCTTGGTCCATGACGACTTACCCGCCATGGATGACGATGACCTGCGCCGTGGCAAACCGACCACGCACAAAGCCTTCGATGAGGCCGCCGCGATTCTTGCTGGCGATGGCTTGCAAACTCTGGCCTTTGAAGTACTCAGCAGCGCCGAGTTGAATCCGCATAGTGCCGAGTTGCGACTGGCAATGATCGCCACCCTCGCCCGCGCCTCAGGCCCAGCAGGCATGGTCGGCGGGCAAGCAATAGACCTCGGTTCAGTCGGCAAGGCGCTCGGCCAAGCAGACTTGGAGAATATGCACCGACACAAGACTGGCGCCCTGATCGAGGCTAGCGTGGAGCTTGGCGCACTGGCCAGCGGCAATGCCGACCCAGCCACTCTGCAAGCCTTGCAGCGTTATGCACAGGCAATCGGCCTGGCCTTTCAGGTGCAGGATGACATCCTCGATATTGAGAGCGACACCAGCACCTTGGGCAAGACCCAAGGCAAAGACCAAGCGAATGACAAGCCAACTTACCCGGCGCTACTGGGTTTGCAGAATGCTAAACGCTATGCATTCGAGTTGCGCGACCAGGCCCTTGAAGCGCTGGAAGACCTCGGCACCCCGGCTGACCCGCTACGCGTGCTGGCCCGCTACATCGTTGAGCGGCGCAACTGATCAAACAACTATAAGTACGACGATCTGAGCGATTCAGGCGCCGTCAGTTTTACGCACAATCACTCAAACAAATACCTTGTCGATCAGCAGGCAAGGCTTTGTTTACCTGCGCCGCATAGTGCATAAGATGGTCACCAGAATAAGAATTCCGGAGCCGTCGCTATGCCCTTTTCAGCTTTGCTGATCGCTAACCGTGGTGAAATTGCCATTCGCATCGCCCGCGCCGCTGCCGATATGAATCTGCGCAGCGTTGCTATCTATGCAGAGGATGACGCAACGTCCCTGCATGTACGCACAGCGGATCACGCAGTTGCCCTCAAGGGCCGTGGGGTTGCAGCGTATCTGGACATCAGCCAACTCATTGCTATCGCGCTGGAACAAGGCTGCGACGCCATCCATCCCGGTTATGGCTTTCTTGCAGAAAACCCCGAACTTGCCCGCCAATGTGCAGCGGCAGGCATTAGCTTTATCGGCCCAAGCCCTGAAGTCCTTCAATTGTTTGGCGATAAGGCTCAAGCCCGTGCGCTGGCTGAGCGCTGTGATGTGCCGCTGGTACGTGGCGTTAATCAACCAATAGACCTGCAACAAGCGCAGGACTTTATGCACAGCCTAGGCGGCACTTCGGCAGTGATGCTCAAGGCGCTGGCCGGTGGTGGCGGACGCGGCATGCGGGCGGTATTCAAGCCTGCGGATTTGCCTGAGGCATTCAAGCGCTGCCAGAGCGAAGCTCAAAGCGCCTTTGGCAACGGCGCGCTGTACATCGAGCAGTTGGTGAGTAACGCCCGGCACATCGAAATCCAATTGCTCGGGGATGGCAGCGGCGCGGTCAGCCATCTGTGGGAGCGCGATTGCAGCCTGCAGCGACGCCAGCAAAAAATCATCGAGATAGCGCCAAGCCCAGACCTGCCGCCAGCCACTCGCCAACACATGATTGATGCTGCGCTAAAGCTTGCCAGCAGCGTCAACTATCAGGGCATTGGCACCTTCGAGTTCCTGCTCGATAACGACCATCCTCAACAGTTTTACTTTATGGAGGCCAACCCACGGATTCAGGTCGAACACACCATAACCGAGCAAATCACCGGGGTTGACCTGCTGCAAAGCCAAATCAAACTGGCCATGGGTTACTCGCTGGCGGACCTCAATCTGCTCCAGCCACCGCCAATTAATGGCTGCGCCGTGCAACTGCGAATCAACCTGGAAACCATCGACAGCGATGGCGTCACCCAACCGGCCACAGGCACATTAAGCGTCTATCAACCACCCAGCGGCCCTGGCTTGCGAGTGGATGGCTACGGTTATTCCGGCTACAGCGCCAGCCCCAGTTACGACTCCTTGCTTGCCAAGCTGATTGTGCATGCACCTGATTACCCTAGTGCTCTGCGTAAAGCCTATCGCGCACTGTGCGAGTTCAATATCGAAGGCGTGAGCAACTCGATTAGCTTGCTGCAAGCCTTAGTAAAGCTGCCAGAAGTTGTGCACAATCAAGTCAACACGCGTTTTGTGGAAAGCCAACTGGGCACACTGCTCAATGCGCAGACCACCCCGCATCCGCACCTGTATTTCAATCACAGCACCCGCTCATCAGACCATCCGGCTGTCGCCACGCAAGCCCCAGCCGGTTGCGAGACGCTTAGTGCGCCGAGCAGCGGAGTGATTATCAGCCTCGAAGTCAGCGCAGGCGCGAGCATTGCAAAGGGCCAAACCATCGCCGTGCTGGAGGCCATGAAGATGGAGCTTGAGGTTAAGGCCGAGCACAGTGGCATTGTGCATAGCTTCGCGGTAGAAGCCGGCAGCATCGTCAACCAAGGCGCAGCACTGTTGTATGTCGAACCTGCGGACGTTGCCAGTGAGCAATTGCTCAACGAAGAACTTATTGATCTGGACAGTATCCGCGCCGACCTCAGCGAGGTACTTGAGCGCCATGCGATCACCCGCGATGAAAGACGCCCGCAAGCAGTGGCCAAACGACGCAAGACCGAACAACGCACCACCCGCGAAAATCTTGCAGACCTGCTTGATGAAGGCAGCTTTAGCGAATACGGCGCGCTGGCGATTGCTGCACAGCGGCGCCGACGCTCGCTCGATGAACTGATTTCACAAAGCCCGGCCGACGGCTTGGTTGCAGGCACTGGCACCATCAACGCTGAGCAGTTTGGCAAGAAAGCCGCGCGTTGCATGGCCATCGCCTACGACTACACCGTATTTGCCGGCACCCAAGGCGTAATGAATCACAAAAAGACTGACCGTATGCTGCAATTGGCTGAGCAATGGCGCTTGCCCTTGGTGCTGTTTGCCGAAGGCGGTGGCGGTCGGCCCGGCGATACAGACTTCGTCGGTGTCGCCGGTCTCGACTGTCACACCTTTGTCGGCATGGCCAAGCTGTCTGGCTTGGTACCGCTGGTTGGTGTGGTGTCTGGGCGTTGCTTTGCGGGTAACGCCGCGCTACTGGGTTGCTGTGATGTGATTATCGCCACCAGCAACGCCAGCATCGGCATGGCTGGCCCGGCAATGATTGAGGGCGGCGGGCTGGGCAGCTATAGCGCGGATCAAGTCGGTCCAACCTGCGTACAAAGCCCGAACGGGGTGATTGATATATTGGTCGAAGATGAAGCCGAGGCGGTCAGAGTCGCCAAGCAATACCTTGGTTATTTCCAAGGCGCGCTAACCACTTGGCAATGTGCTGACCAACGCCTGCTGCGTCATTTGATTCCTGAAAACCGGCTGCGGGTATACGGCATCCGCCAAGTGATCGAAACCTTGGCAGATCAAGACTCGGTACTGGAGCTGCGCCGCGAATTCGCGCCGGGCATGATCACCGCCTTTATTCGTATCGAAGGACAGCCATTTGGCTTGCTTGCCAACAACCCGGCGCACCTCGGTGGCGCCATTGACGCAGCCTGTGGCGATAAGGCCGCGCGCTTTATGCAGCTGTGCAATGCGTTTGATATCCCACTGATATCGCTGTGTGACACGCCCGGATTCATGGTCGGCCCGCAAGCAGAGCAACAAGCCACTGTGCGCCATGTATCGCGCATGTTTGTTGCCGCCGCCAATCTGAACGTGCCGTTCTTCACCATCGTTCTGCGCAAAGGTTACGGCCTGGGCGCACAAGCGATGGCCGCTGGAAGCTTCCACTCACCGATGTTTACGGTCGCTTGGCCCAGCGCTGAGTTCGGCGCCATGGGCCTCGAAGGGGCCGTTCGGTTAGGTTTCGCCAAAGAGCTGGCGGCGGCTGAGTCCGATCAAGCGCGCCAGCAACTGTTCGACAAATTGGTGGCCAAGGCATATGAGAATGGCAAAGCGATCAATATGGCCAGCTTCCTTGAAATCGACGCGGTGATTGACCCCATACAAACTCGCGAATGGTTGACCCGCGGGCTAAACGCAACCCCTGCCACAGAGAATGAAAAGACTCAAAAGCGTGGCTTTATCGATACATGGTGAAGCCGAGCGCGGGCTGATCAGCAAAGAAAATGCCTGCATATGCAAGGTGAACAAGGGGTAATTGGCCACTTCTTGTTTGGGTCGGCCCGAGGCTTCGGGTAAACTGGCGCATCTTTATATTTATAACGATTCGCCTGATGCCGACGACTTTCCACGAGATTCCCCGCGAACGACCGCTGACGCCCTTGCTTGACCGTGCGAACACGCCGACCGAGCTGCGCCGTTTGGGCGAAGCCGAGCTGGAAACCCTGGCCGACGAATTGCGCCAATACCTGCTGTACACCGTTGGCCAGACCGGCGGTCACTTCGGCGCGGGCCTGGGTGTAGTCGAGCTGACAATTGCCTTGCATTACGTGTTTGATACCCCGGACGACCGCTTGGTCTGGGATGTTGGCCATCAAGCGTACCCACACAAGATTCTTACCGGTCGCCGCGAACGCATGGGCACACTGCGGCAAAAGGAAGGCATAGCTGCATTCCCGAGACGCAGTGAAAGCGAGTACGACACCTTCGGCGTAGGCCACTCAAGCACCTCCATCAGCGCTGCGCTAGGCATGGCGGTAGCCGCGAAGTTGCAGAACAGCGACCGTAAAAGTGTTGCGGTCATCGGCGATGGCGCACTGACCGCAGGCATGGCTTTCGAGGCGCTGAACCACGCCTCCGATCTTCAAGCCAACATGCTGGTGGTGCTCAACGACAATGACATGTCGATCTCGCGCAATGTGGGCGGGCTGTCGAATTATCTGGCGAAAATTCTTTCCAGCCGCACCTATGCGAGCATGCGCGAAGGCAGCAAGAAAGTCCTTTCGCGTCTTCCCGGTGCTTGGGAAATCGCCCGCAAAACTGAAGAGCATGCCAAAGGCATGCTGGTTCCGGGCACGCTGTTTGAAGAGCTGGGCTGGAACTACATCGGCCCGATTGATGGCCATGACTTGCCAACAATGCTGGCCACGCTGCGTAACATGCGCGACCTTGAAGGCCCGCAGTTCCTGCATGTGATTACCAAAAAGGGTAAAGGCTTCGCCCCGGCAGAGGCTGACCCGATTGGCTACCATGCCATTACCAAGCTTGAACCGGTCAATCAGTCTGCCACGCCAACCGCAGCCAAAAAATCATCAGGGCCCAAATACTCCAGCGTATTTGGCCAGTGGTTGTGCGACATGGCAGCGCAGGACTCACGCCTGCTTGGCATCACTCCGGCAATGAAAGAAGGCTCTGATCTGGTCGCCTTTAGCGAGCAATATCCTGATCGCTACTTCGATACTGCAATTGCCGAACAACACGCAGTCACACTCGCGGCAGGCATGGCTTGTGAGGGCAGCAAACCGGTTGTAGCGATCTACTCGACCTTCTTGCAACGCGCCTACGACCAACTGATCCACGACGTGGCCGTGCAGCATCTCGACGTATTGTTTGCCATCGACCGCGCGGGCTTGGTCGGTGAAGACGGCCCGACCCACGCAGGCAGCTTCGATATCACCTACTTGCGCTGCATCCCCGGCATGCTGGTGATGACCCCGAGTGATGAAAACGAATTACGCCGCATGCTCACCACCGGCCACCTGTTTAATGGTCCAGCCGCAGTGCGCTATCCACGCGGCACTGGCCCCGGCGCGCAGATTGAAGCGGGCCTCGAGCCGCTTGAAATCGGTAAAGGTGTTGTTCGCCGCGAAGGCACCGGCACTGCCGTGCTGGTGTTCGGCGTACAGTTGAGCGAAGCGCTGAAAGCTGCAGAAGAGTTGGATGCGACCGTGGTCGACATGCGCTTCGTAAAACCGATTGATGAGGCGTTGATCCGCCAGCTGGCCGCCAGCCATGAGTTACTGGTGACAGTCGAAGAAAACAGTATCATGGGTGGTGCTGGCAGTGCTGTCAGCGAGTTCCTGGCGCACGAGAATATACTCAAGCCGGTACTTCACCTGGGTCTGCCTGACGTATACGTCGAGCACGCCAAACCATCACAAATGCTTGCCGAGTGCGGTCTTGATGCCAGCGGCATCGAACATGCAATTCGTCAGCGCTTGGCTGTTATTAATAAATAAGTAATCCGCTACCGCAAACTCGGTAGCGGCTTTAACGTGATTGACCGAGGTCGCTGCCAGCCGCAAGGCTCAGCGTGAAAAGGGAAGCAGGTGCGTCTATGACAATGCCTGCGCTGCCCCCGCAACGGTAACCGACAGTGCTGCGCTCAGGCGCAACACAGTGTTTTTCGACAACCACTGGGCTTGCCCGGGAAGGTGAAAAACGCAGTCGGCAGCCCGGAGACCTGCCTCGTTGCAATTTTTGACAGGTGTTGCGGAGGGCATCACCGTCAAGTGCAGGCCTCTGTTTGCCAGTACTTGCTCCTGCCCTCCTCAAAAGCATTGCTCTTTTGAGGTTTTTAAATGAAGTTTTCCCGCGTTTCTCTGGCGCTCGCCCTGGCTCCATGTCTGGCCTCTGCCGCCGAATCGGCCGCGCCTTATCAAGCAAATCCACTGGTCATCACCTCTGGCCGCCAGGCCGAGCCGATCAGCAAGGCCACAGCTGCAATTACTGTATTTGAACGCCAAGACATCGAACGCCTGCAAGCCGGTGACGTTCTGGATTTACTCGCCCGAACCCCGGGCGTCAGCGTCCAGCGCAGCGGTGGCAGCGGCTCACTGAGCGGGATATTTATTCGCGGCACCTCGACTGCGCAAAGCCTGGTCCTGGTTAACGGCCAGCGCATCGCCGGCAGCTCCAGCGGCACCGCCAGTCTTGAGCAACTCAATCTTGATCAGATCGAGCGTATCGAAGTGGTCCGTGGCAGTCGCTCGGCGCTGTATGGCTCAGATGCAATTGGTGGCGTGATTCAGATATTCACCCGTAGCGGTAAAGAAGGCCTGCACCCTCGCCTTAAAGTCGGTTACGGCACTCACGGGACTTGGCAGCGCAGTCTTGGCTTGTCTGGAGGTGATGAACAAACCCGCTTCGATCTGGGCGCCTCACTGGATGAAACCGACGGATTTGAGCGCACTAACCTGATTGGCAGTGAAGACAGCGCCTTTCGCAATAAAGGCCTTAACCTGAGCCTGTCGCATAACTTCAGCGACAGCCTTGAAGCCGGGATCAACCTGCTGCGCCAAACCGGACAAAGCGAATACGACTACAGCTTGTCGCCCGCCCAAGCCGCTGACACTGATTTTGAAGAATCCACTGGCAGCGCTTACCTGCAATCGCAACTGAGCGAAAACTGGACTTCACGCCTGGAATTGGGCCATACCGAGAACCGGCAAAAATCCCATGACCCATACGGTGGCTCGGTATTTAATACCTACCGCGACCAAGCCAGCTGGCTCAATACGGTCAACTTTGCGGAGCACCAGCAATTGTTGCTCGGGCTGGATTGGTATGAAGATCGCCTGAATAGCTCGACGCCATTCAACGAAAACTCTCGCTGGAACAAAGCCGTATTCATTCAGCACCGCTACGACAACGACCAGTTCGGCACAGAGCTGGGTCTACGCAACGATGACAACGAAGCCTTTGGCAACGAGAACAGCTGGAACGCAGCCTTCACCTGGCACCTGAACAACGATAACGACTTGATCGCCTCTTATAGCGAGTCATTTCGCGCACCAACCTTTAATGACCTGTACTACCCGGACGACTGTTTCCCCGGCTTCGGCTGCACGGTCTACAGCAATCCCGACCTCCAGCCGGAGACCGCTCGTAGCTATGAGCTGCAGTGGCGCTCTCGCTTGTCGCCGACCAGCTCGCTGGAAGTATCGGCATACCGCACCCGCATTGAAGACGCCATTGTCACCAACAATGCGCTGGACGGTAACCAATCAAACAGTATCGATGCCTTCCGCCCGGAGAACATTGACCAAGCGACCATCCACGGCCTTGAAATCGCGCTCAAGCAACAACTGTTCGGCTGGCAGACCAGCCTCGGCTACAGCCTGGTCGATGCACGCAATAGCAGTGGCAGCGGCAATGATGGCAAACGCCTGAGTCGTCGTCCAGAAAACACCTTTACCCTGGATGTGGACCGCAGCTTCGGTCAGTTCAATATCGGCGCAGGCTGGCTGGTTGCAAGCCATAGCTACAACGACCTGGCGAACGACCAAGAGATACCGGGCTATGGTGTGCTGGGCCTGCGTGCAGGCTGGAAAGCGCCCAACGACCTGCGCTTTGACCTGAAGCTGGACAACTTGCTCGACCACGATTACTACCAGGCCAACGGCACTGCATTCGACAGCAATACATTCGCCCAGGTGCCCTTCCACTATGAGGAAGCCGGGCGTACCGCACTGGTTTCGATGACCTGGACACCGCAGCTGTAACGGCGTCTGCTGGACACTAAAAAGACCGCACGATGCGGTCTTTTTAGTGTCGTTCAGCGCCTTTGCTCAATGGCTAATTTCAACGCTTCCGTAAGTCTTGCGAGAGTAGCCATAAAGCACAGCGCCCAAAACGGTCCAAACGCCGACTAGCACCCACTCGACAGGCAGCAACGCCGAAGGTGAGACAGGCGTATAAAGCAGCACCAGTCCAAGCGATAACACCAGCGCCACATAGCCCACCCAAGGGCCACGCCCGGCACGGAATGGACGCTCCATATCAGGCTCATTCTTGCGCAACACAATGAACGAAAGCGCCACCATCGCATAGGCAACAACGATACCCAGACCGCCAGCATCAACCAGCCAGACCAGCGCCTGACGCCCGAACAATGGCGCGATGATCGACAACGCACCAATCAGGAGAATCGCATTGACCGGTGTTTTATAGGTGGGATGCAACTTGGCCAGGAACGCCGGGAGCATCTTGGCTTCGGCCATTGCATAGACTGCCCGCGAGCCGCCGATTAGAAACGCATTCCAACTGGTCAAGATACCGCCCAGGCCAGCAAGGACCAATAGCTTACCCGCCCAGCTACCGCCCATCACTGCTGTCGCCGCATCTGCGGTCGCCAGTTTCGAGCCAGCCAGCGCTTGGGCATCCAATGCACGACCTGTGGCGTACATGATCAAGATGTACCAGGCGACAGCCATCAAGACGGAAACGATCAGAATGATGCCGATCTTGCGAAATGGCAGGTCGATCTCTTCAGCAGCTTGCGGAATAACGTCAAAGCCGACGAACAAAAACGGCGTCATGATGATGACTGAAAACACACCACCCATTCCGCCGACAAACAGCGGCTCGGTGTTGGCGCTTGAGCCGTTAAACAGTGAACCTGTGATAAGCATGATGCCAACCGCGATAATCAGTACCGTGATCACCGCTTGAAACAGCGCGCTGGATTTCACGCCACGAATATTCAGCCATGTCATACCGATTGCACCGGCAATGCCAACCAAAGCCCAAGTGAAGTAAACCTCCCATCCCGCGACCGAATACATCAACCCGACCTTGTATCCGGGAATAAGCTCCTCAAGCACTGTGGGCAAGGCAACCGCCTCAAAGGCCACCACCGAGACATACCCGAGAATGATCGCCCAGGTGCAGAAGAACGAGGCTCCTGCACCTAACGCACGGTGAGCGTAAACGTGTTCACCGCCGTTTTGCGGCATGGCAGCAGCCAATTCGGCATAGGCCAGACCGATCATAATCACTGCAGTACCGCCAATTGCAAAAGCCAGCATAGTGCCGCCTGTGCCGGCGTTACTGATCATGGTCCCGGCGAGAACAACCCAGCCCCAGCCGACCATTGCGCCGAAAGCCAGCGCGATTACATCCGTTGTGCCCAATACACGAGCAAATTTTGAGTCGTTGGACATGGTTCCTCCTTGAGCCTAAAACCTGTAGGCAGCCTCAGGAAAACGACTGTACGGACAACCGCTCCTGCAAACTTATGCCACTAAACCGCATGCCAACCCAGTGCCGAAATACTTGTTTCAAGGGGTGTCACACGTCGCTCACGTTAACGACTTTCGACGCAAAGATGCAAGAAAACCCGCACGACCTAAATGATCAGACTGAGACCTGAACTCGTATGCAAGCCTAAAGCCTGAATAGGACTATTGCGCCTTTGCCAAGACCTGACAGAGTTGCTCGGTGGCGTGGAGCATTTGGAAGCTGGGGCGCTCCAGACCTTTATCCGGCACTTGCCAAAGCTGCTTGAGCTTGACTGCAGTGATGTCTGGCCAGCGCTGCCAGGGTTCAAGTTGTGCGCCGCTGCCCGCTAAAATGACTTCAGGATTGCGCTGCAACACTGCTTCAATACTGACCTGCGGTGCTGGCAGGCTTATGTCAGCAAAGACATTCTCAGCGCCGCAGACACGCAATGCATCGCTGATAATTTGCTGGCCGCCCAAGGTGTATAACGGTTTATCCCAGACCTGATAAAACACCGACAACGGTTGTTCACGGTGGTAACGACTGCGCAACGCAGCTAGGCCCTTGTGGAATTGCTCCTGCAACTGCTGGCCCTGTTTAGCCCGACCAATACGTTTACCTATTTCGGCAAACTGATCGGCAAGCGTATTTAGCGTGTGTGGCTCAGCCACAAGCATTGGAATAGCAAAGTCTTGCAACTGCTGACGCTGAGCTCGGCTGATGCTACCGGGCCACAACAGAATCAGATCCGGCTGCAGGGCTAGCAGGGTTTCCAACTCTAATTGTGAGTAGCGCCCAACCGAAGGCAGATTAGCCACAGCCTCAGGTCGCGGACCGCCATCGAGCACACCAACCAACTGCTGCGCGGCGCCAAGTTCAATGACGATTTCAGTTAACGAAGGCGCGAGGCTGACAATACGCTCTGCCGCTAACACTGGCGCAGATGAGCCAATTGCCAGCAGCAGAATCAGCAGCAGGCGGTGCATCAACCGAGCTGGCGAGGGATGCGGTAGAGATAAAGAATGACCATGCTCGACACCGTCAGCAGGATCAATGGTATCGCTTCAAGGCTGGTGAACACTGCAACCGCAGCGATCCAGGCAGGCAAGCTGGCACCGAGAAAGGCTTTGCGCCGCGTTTTGGCGAGTTCCTGCCAAGCCGCAGGCTCGGCATCGCTATCACGCGCCTTCCCCGTAGCAATCACTGCATGCTTGTATGCGTTGAACAACGGCAAACTAACAAACATCGACAACATACCGACGATGAAAAACGGCATCGCCAATACGCCCGGTTGGCGGCTGGACTCGAACAAAATATTGATAGTGATGACCGGCACCAAAACCAGTATCAGTTGCCACCACCATAGAATCGAAAGATGGCGACGTACCTGAGGTCGATTCACACTTTTTCCTCGACCTCGGCCTGATGCATGCTGCCTAGCATGTGCCCGAGCTTACCGGCCTTGGTTGCCAGGTACTTTTTGTTGTGCGGATTATGGTCAATCTGCAGCGGTACCCGGGTTGCCACATTAATGCCCATGTCGCCCAGTGCTTTTACCTTGCGCGGGTTGTTGGTCATCAACTTAAGCTCTGTAATGCCCAAGTGATCGAGCATCGGCTTGCAGATCGCGTAGTCGCGCTGATCGGCACCAAAGCCCAAGCGCTCATTGGCTTCCACAGTATCGGCGCCACCGTCTTGCAACTCATAGGCACGGATTTTATTCAGCAAGCCAATACCGCGTCCTTCTTGACGCAAGTACAGCAACACGCCACGGCCTTCAGCCGCAATCGCGCGGAGCGCGGCTTCAAGCTGAAAACCACAATCGCAGCGCAAACTGAACAGTGCATCACCGGTCAGGCACTCAGAATGCAAACGACCCAACACTGGCGCACCATTGGCAACATCGCCAAAGGTCAGCGCAACATGCTCTTTACCCGTGCTTTGTTCAAGAAAACCATGCATGGTAAAAACGCCAAACGGCGTAGGTAATTGGGAGGCGGCGACGAACACGATTGGCACCGTGTGCTCCTACAGTAATTCAGGGATATTGGCGTGCATTGTAACAGCAGCGAATCGCCACAGGTCAGCTTGAATTACTGATGATAAGTATCAAAGCAAATAACTCGACTTAGCCAGCAGTCACGTCAGTCACGCTGGCTGAGGATAGAAATCAATGCTTTGACTCCAGCACCAACACATCCTGATCGACCTTCCAGCCCACACGCCCGAGGAAACTCATACCCAGTAACGCCTCGCCACCGGTGCCTACATCCATCACTGTGCCCTCGACACCTCGCACTTCTATGGTGCCGACCTTGACGCTGTTGAGCTTGATCCGCCACCCTCGCGCCACACCATTTGCAGTACTGACCCGAATTTCGCGACCCGTTGCCCGGTAGTCGATACCTAACTGGTCAGCCTGAGCCCCGGTCAAGGCGACTGAAGTGGCGCCGGTATCGACCAGAAACTGTATAGGATGGCCATTCACCGAACCGGCAACCCAATAATGTCCATTCTCACCTTTGGCAATGCTGAAAGAGCGCTTCTGCGGCGCAGTCATGCCTTGGCTGTAATCTCGCGTGAGGCTGTAATTGCGCTCGACTCCATCAACCCGCAGAACTGCTCCACGCGCATCCGCACTTATCACCTGAACTCCACCCGGCCCGGTCTGTCCGACTTTTACCAGCTTGCGCTGGCCATCGACATTCAACACCGCCGCACCCGGAAATAATCCGACCACCTGTATTTGCGCAGCGGCCCAAACCGACCCGGCTAAGGTCAAAAGCACACTTAAACAGAGTAATTTCATGTGTGGCATCCAACAGTCCCTGTTATCAGTCAAATGGGTATGGTTGTTTCCAGCGCTTAAAAATTGGCTTCAACGAACCATTTTTAACCAGCTTCTGCATACGCTGATCAAACAAATTAGCCAGCTCATGCCCCCGCGGATTGTCAGCAAAACCTAGATAAATCGGTAATCGGGTTAGCGATGTCATCCGGTAGTGCGCAGGGTCGGCAGCGGTCATGAGCAACTGCTCAATCTCAGTACGCGCGTCGATATAGAAGTCTGCGCGACCAAAATCCAGCATCTCAAGGATACCCTTACGCCGCTGAACTTCGCGGAAGCGCGTCAAATTTGGCAAATATTGTTGATAGGCATAACCACGCACCCAGACCAATCGATACTGGCTAATGGTCTGTATGGTTGGCACCGGCGTATTGAGTGTACTCAGCGCAGTTATCTGGTCGGCATCGTAATACCAGTGCGGATAAAACACGCCCTGCTGAACCTCATTGAGGTATGAGCCAACCCAGGCATCAGCCTCGCCACGCTGAACCAGGCCGATTGAGCGAGTGTACGGCATGGTCTGGATATTCAGCTTAACCCCGACAGGCTCGTAAACCGCACGCAGGATATCCCACGCCAAGCCGCTGCCATCCGCTTGGGTGTATTCCTCCCAGACATCGCTGACCAGATTAATATTTTTTGCTGCAGGCGGTTGCGCAGCCAACTCAGAGCCAAGCAAACACAGCAGAAATATCGCTAAATACCGCGCGATCATAAGCCCTTCAAATCTCTTCGCGAGCAGCACAATTACGCTTAAGCAACACGTCAATCCACTCAAACCAGCACCACTCAAAAACCTAAGTTGGACGCGAATTCACTGGCCCAACCCCAAACGACCAACTGCATCGCAAGCTAGGCGAATACACCGGCCAGCACATCATCGAGCATGATTCCAACACCGCCATGCACATGCCGATCAATCCAGCGGATCGGCCACGGCTTGAAAATGTCGAACCGTCGAACCGTCGAAACATTAGAAAGCCTAGCAGCAACCAGCCCCAACCTTCAGGAACCAGCCAAAGCGGGATAAACGGCACGGCAACCATCGAGCCCCACGTGCCCGGCGCTTTGGGTAACGCCCCGGAACCGAAACCAAAGGCTATAAAGTGCCACGGATTACTCCACACTGAATGCGGGATTTTTCCGTGTCAGTCACCCTCAAAGTGTTGATAGCCGGCCTTGGTCTGAAGACTCCTTTGCCCGCTCTCATCAACCAGCTCAACCCCCTGCCCGGCTTGCACGCTACCAATTACATGCACCGGCCAACCTTGCGCTTGCAGAGGCGCTAGCTTCGCCGCAGGCAAGGTGAATGCCAGCACATAATCATCGCCGCCACTCAGCGCACAATTGCGCGCCGTTTCAGCATCGGCAAACGTTTGCAAAGCTGTAGATACAGGCACTTTAGCCAGTTCAATCTGTAAACGGACCCGCGATGCTGCAGCAATGTGTCCGCAGTCAGCCAGCAATCCGTCTGAAATATCCAAGGCAGCAGTGGCGTTACCGCGCAATGCCTGCCCCAACGAAAGCTGCGGTTGCGGCGACCAGTAATGCTGCAATAAGGCTTTAGCTGCGTCTGAATCGTCACTGCGCTGACCGAGCACCAACGGCAAAGCACCTGCGGCATCGCCCAAACAGCCGCCAACACAGAGCAAGTCCCCCACTTGGGCACCGCTGCGTGTCAGGGCCAGATTCTTTGGCGTACGCCCAAATACCGTCAATGTCAGGCTCAGCGGGCCGCGGGTGGTATCTCCGCCGATCAAGCTTATTGAACAGGCCCGCGCCATCTGATCGAGACCTTGAGCAAAAGCCTGCAACCAGTCTGCATGTGCAGATTCGAGGGTTAACGCCAGAGTAAAACCAATCGGGGTTGCGCCCATTGCCGCCAAATCACTGACCGTTACCGCCAGCGCACGCTGCGCCAGCAGAGAGGGATCAGGATCATGCGGAAAATGTACGCCAGCGACCAACGTGTCTGTGGAGATGGCCAATTGTTCGTCGGCAGGCACCTCAAGCAAGGCGCAGTCGTCACCAATGCCCAACGCCACGCCTTCGCCACCTTGGGCGCAAGCCGCCGAGGCGAAGTAGTGACCAATTAGTTCGAACTCACCCATGACTTTTGAGACCCGGTCAGATAAGCAAAAGCCGCGCTAAGACAGGCGGCTTTTGGCTATGACAGCATTGATTGGTTAGCGCTTGTGGGCGCGAACTTCATCAGCACGCAGGCGTGGCGCCAGCTTGTCGAGTACACCGTTAACGAACTTATGGCCGTCGGTGGCACCGAAAATTTTCGCCAACTCAATACCTTCGTTGATCACCACGCGATACGGGATATCGATACGGTTGCGCAGCTCATACGTCGACAGACGAAGGATAGCCAACTCAACCGGGTCGATTTCATCCAGTGGACGGTCAAGCAACGGCTCGAACGAACTGTCGATTTCAGTCTTCTGGCGCGGGACACCATGCAGAATCTCGTGAAAGTAGGCGCCATCAACTGCAGTGAAATCGTTATCAACGCGGAACTGCGCTTCGATTTCATTGAGCGCCTGGCCCGCTACGTGCCATGAGTACAGCGCCTGCATAGCCAAGGTACGCGCTTCACGGCGCGCCAAGGTTTTAGGGCTCGGGCCTTTCTTGGCCGCGGGCGCCGACTTTGGCGATTGGCTATTACTATCGTTCTGGCTCACTTGGCCTCCAACTGCGCCAGCAGGCTAACCATTTCCAGGGCGGACAAAGCAGCTTCAGCGCCTTTGTTCCCGGCTTTGGTGCCGGAACGCTCGATTGCTTGTTCGATAGAATCTACAGTCAGCACGCCAAATGCAACCGGCACGCCAAACTCCATGGAGACTTGAGCCAAGCCCTTGGTGCACTCGCCTGCCACGTATTCGAAATGCGGAGTACCGCCACGAATAACCGCGCCAAGGGCGATGATTGCGTCGAAATCGCCACGCTGAGCGACTTTCTGCGCAACCAATGGAATCTCAAAAGCACCCGGCGCGCGGATGATTGTAATGTCGCTTTCGCTCACGCCGTGACGAACCAGGGCGTCAACAGCGCCACTTACCAGGCTTTCAACAACAAAGCTGTTGAAGCGGCCAACCACCAGAGCAAAGCGGCCCTTGGGGGCAATAAAAGTACCTTCGATGGTCTTCAGGGTCATAGCCAATCTCATCTATTAAAGAGCCAGGCCGCCGTTAGCGGCCATGAATGAATTATTCAGAGGGCAGATATTCTACTACCTCTAGATCAAATCCGGATATCGCATTGAACTTCATCGGTGAACTCATCAGGCGCATCTTGCGCACTCCGAGGTCACGAAGTATCTGCGAACCGGCACCTACCGTGCTGTAAGTTGCCGGGCTAGAGGCTTTTCCGTCACCACCGAGTTGACGCTCAAGGTGCGCCAGCAAGTCTGGACCGGTCAGCGGATTGCCCAACAGCAACACCACGCCGCTGCCAGCTTTCGCCACCTCGCTCATGGCCGCACGAAGACTCCAGCGACCTTCCTGCTTAACCATGAACAAGTCGCGTAGCGGGTCCATGTTATGCACACGTACCAATGTCGGCTCCTCTGGACAGATTTTGCCCAGCGTCAGCGCCATGTGTACATCACCTTCAACTGAGTCACGGTAGGTGACCAGATTGAAGCTGCCTAACTCGCTGTCGAGCAGTTGTTCGCTGACACGCTCAACCGTGCGCTCGTGAATCAGGCGGTAGTGAATAAGGTCAGCAATGGTGCCGATCTTGATCCCGTGCTGCGCGGCAAACTCTTCAAGCTCGGGACGACGCGACATGGTGCCGTCATCGTTCATGATTTCGCAGATAACGCCGCTCGGCTCAAAGCCGCCCATACGCGCCAGATCGCATGCAGCTTCAGTGTGACCGGCACGCGCCAAGACACCACCCGGCTGAGCCATCAACGGGAAAATATGGCCCGGGCTGACAATGTCGTCGGCCTTGGCGCTTTTCGATGCAGCCGCTTGCACTGTGCGCGCGCGGTCTGCCGCAGAAATACCAGTGGTCACGCCTTCCGCCGCCTCAATCGAGACCGTGAACTTGGTGCCAAAACCTGAACCATTGCGCGGCGCCATCAATGGCAACTTGAGCAACTCACAACGCTCGCGGGTCATCGGCATGCAGATCAGGCCACGGGCAAAGCGTGCCATGAAATTGATGTGCTCGGCGGTGACGCACTCCGAGGCGATGATCAAGTCACCTTCGTTCTCGCGATCTTCGTCATCCATGAGGATGACCATTTTGCCCTGGCGGATATCTTCAACCAGCTCTTCAATACTATTCAGTGCCATGGTGATTTCCTTAACCCTTCAAATAGCCGTGTTCGGCTAAAAAACCTTCGGTAAGACCCGAGGCCTTCGGCTCGGCAGCTTTATCACCCAGCAGCAAGCGCTCCAGATAACGTGCCAGTAAATCAACCTCAAGGTTGACCTTACGTCCCGGGCGGTAATCGACCATGATGGTCTCGGCCAGGGTGTGCGGAACAATGGTCAGCTCGAATTCTGCGCCGTTGACTGCGTTCACCGTAAGGCTGGTGCCATCAACGGTGATTGAGCCTTTGTGGGCGATGTATTTAGCCAACTCGTTCGGCGCACGCACAGTGAACTGCACGGCGCGGGCGTTTTCTTCACGGCCGACAATCTCACCGACGCCATCGACATGACCGCTGACGAGATGTCCACCGAGGCGACTGGTCGGCGTCAGGGCTTTTTCAAGATTGACCCGGCTGCCCGGCTTGAGGTCGACAAAACCGGTGCGCGCCAGGGTTTCGCGGCTGACATCAGCCCAGAAACCATCGCCAGGCAACTCAACTGCGGTCAGGCACACACCGTTGACGGCGATGCTGTCGCCCAGTTTGACATCAGATAAATCCAGCTTGGCAGTCTCAACATAAACCCGTACATCGCCGCCTTTCGGGGTCAACGCACGAATATTGCCGATCGACTCGATTATGCCTGTGAACATGGCGCCTCCACGTCTGCGAGCACGTCGCTGCACTGACCCATCAAGCGGTCAGTCTGGACTGAGTAAATAGAATGTGGCATTTGCGAACTCCTGTTTATAAAAAACAGGGCGTTTCGATCGATAGGGTGCTTGCTAGTACTTAGTCAGCCAAACCGTTCAGCGCACCTGGCATATCAACCTGACCGCAAGAGCGCTGCACTTCGGCAAAGCACATTGCGAGTAAAATCGATAAAGCCTGCGCAACTGGCGACAGCCTGCTGTCTACGCACCATTCAAACAAACCCGCTCTCTCTTTATCCGGACTGTAGAGCTCTGCAAAACACCGCATAAACAGTGTTTGCAAAAGCCTGTAACCGTCGGCCCCGGAATCACACCGGGTCTGCTGACCTTGCCACCCATTGACCTAACAAGGGCACCAAGCGCTCGCGGGCTAGACGCATTGCGCATCATTACCGCCGGTGGGGAATTACACCCCGCCCTGAGAACGTTGCGAGCACCTAGGTTCTCGCGAGTGGCTTTTTACCATATTTGCGCCACAGACGCACCGCAAACCTGTGCAGATATCGGCCTTGGTTCGCGCTGCAGAAACTGCTGGGATAGCCGATTAATGCGCGCTAGACGGCTCCGGCACAGGCACAACTGGCACCGCAATGATTCGCCAATCATCACCAACTGCCCGAATATCAACGATTTTAAGCTGCGGAGCCTCAGCCATCCGGCCAAGCGGCAAGTCGAGTAATGGTCGCGCACTGGAGCCGAGAAACTTGGCGGCGACAAATATCTGATACTCATCAACCAGCCCTTGCCGGGCAAATGCACCCGCCAGGCGCGGCCCCGCCTCGACCAAGACTTCATTCGCGCCACGTGCGGCCAGCTCCACCAGCAGCCTGCGCAAATCGACATGGCCATTGCTTCCAGGCACTGCCAGCAACTCGTGGCCATCGCTCAAATAGCGGTCTCGAGCCGTGGCTGCAGCGCAGGTCGCGACCATTGCCGCACCCGCTTGAAAGAATGTAGCGTCAAGCGGCACCCGCAAACGACCATCAATCAATACGCGCAGTGGTGGACGGGTATCGGCTAACGCGGACAGTTCCGCACTCAAACCAAGCTCATCGTTACGTACGGTCAATCGAGCATCATCAGCCAATACCGTATCGGCGCCGCTGAGCACCACACTTGAGCGGGCACGCAACCGTTGAACCGCCGAGCGCGCAGCGGGCCCGGTAATCCACTGGCTTTCACCACTGGCCATGGCCGTGCGTCCATCCAGGCTCATCGCCAGTTTAACCCGCACGAATGGCAAGCCTTGCTCCATGCGCTTGATGAAGCCGGCATTCAGGGCGCGCGCCTCAGCTTCAAGCACGCCGCTCTGTACCGCAATACCAGCCTGCATCAATCGCAGTAAACCGCTGCCTGAAACTTGCGGATTGGGATCTTGCATAGCCGCCACAACTCTCGCCACGCCTGCATCAATCAATGCTTCGGCGCACGGCGGTGTGCGCCCGTGGTGGCTGCATGGTTCCAGCGTCACATACGCGGTAGCCCCTTTAGCCAGGGTGCCTGCTTGGCGTAATGCATGAACTTCTGCGTGCGGTTCACCCGCGCGGGCATGCCAGCCTTCACCGACAATCTTGCCATCAAGCACAAGCACGCAACCAACACGTGGATTAGGGTGCGTTGAGTACAATCCTTTACGGGCCAACTCCAAAGCACGGGCCATAAAGGCGTTATCAACTGTCATGCTTAATCCTTTGAAGGTTCGCGAGATAAACGGTCAATTTCCTCACGGAACTCATTGAGGTCTTGAAAACGCCGGTACACCGAAGCAAAGCGGATGTAGGCAACTTCATCAAGCTTCTGCAATTCGGTCATGACCAATTCACCGAGCACCAATGATTTCACTTCACGCTCACCGGTGGCGCGCAAGCGATGCTTGATATGAGCGATTGCCGCCTCCACCCGTTCGATGCTCACCGGGCGCTTTTCCAGCGCGCGGAGCATGCCAGCGCGGAGCTTTTCTTCATCGAAAGGCTGGCGGCTACCGTCTTGTTTGATCAACCGCGGCATTACCAGTTCCGCAGTTTCAAAGGTAGTAAAACGCTCACCGCAGGCTAAACACTCGCGACGACGACGAACTTGCTCACCTTCGGCCACCAATCGTGAATCAATCACTTTGGTGTCATTAGCGGCGCAGAATGGACAGTGCATATAATGGCCTGCCTTGGACGGAAAGGCGCCATGGTAGCGTATCTCAGCAGCAAGACAAGCCGCCAACTTTGCGCTATACAGGCGGGCAATCATCCATTGAACGGATACACGACAAAAGGAGCATGCATGTATTTGCGCCACTTGACCTTACTCGGCCTCTTGGGCCTGCTCAGCGCTTGCGCTAGCGAACCTGCTACGCCAGTGGCTGCCCAACCCATCGCCAAAAGCGCTGACGTAGCTGCCACACCGGCGCATATGCGCGAAATCAATGGCAACCTGATCGGTGTGCCCGATGGTGCCACCGCCGAAATCGCACTATTGGTAATCGGCAGTAATGGTCTGCCAGTCCAATTACTGGGCAACATCCAATTGCGCGGCAATGGCTCGACCCTGCCGTTTCGCCTGATATTCAACCCAGAGACATTTGAGCGCGGCATTCGTGTTGAGCTGCGCGGCCGAGCCAACCTTCAAGGGCGCTTGATTCAACAGATGCCTACACAGCTGATCCGCACCGCGCAAAACCAGACGCTCGGTGACATCCGCATGCAACCCGCACCATGAGTTCAACTCGTACGGCGGCCAATCCGCCTGCGCAACTGCTCGATGCACTAAGCCAACTACTTGGCGATGGGCAATTGAGCGTGCAAAGCCTGCCTGATACCGAGATAAAACTGTGGTTGATTGATGCAGATAATATGGACCGCCAGTTCAGCCCGGAGGAAACTCAGCGCATTCTTGACGAGCCGCCTTACTGGTGCTTCTGCTGGGCGAGCGGCTTGGTCCTGGCGCGCTGGCTGGCACAAAACCCCGAATGGGTTCGTAATAAACGTGTGCTCGATTTCGGCACGGGCTCTGGAGTTGCAGCCATTGCTGCCGCCAAAGCAGGCGCCGCCGAAGTCGTGGCCTGCGACCTCGACCCGCTGGCTTTGGCGGCTACAAAAGCCAACGCCGAATTGAATAATGTAAGGCTGGATTACTCAGCGGATTTCTTTGCCGAGGCGGATCGTTTTGATCTGATCATTGTGGCCGACGTCCTTTACGATCGCGCCAATCTGCCGCTGCTGGACCAATTCCTCAGTCGTGGCCAGCAGGCGCTGGTCGCCGACTCACGAGTGCGCGACTTTCAGCACCCGCTCTACCAGCGGCTCGGTATCATGCAGGCCTGCACCTGGCCGGATTTGGCAGAGCCAATGGAGTTTCGCCAAGTCAGCCTGTATCACGCACAGCGCAGTTGACACCGCATTCCAAACCGCCACTTGTTAAACTAGCCAGCAGCCCTTATTAACCTATTCATCAGCCTTTTGATTGTGCGAGACAGACCATGAGCGACACCCCCTATATTTTTGATGTTTCCGGCGCCGCACAGTTTGATCAACTGGTCGTTGAAAACTCGTTTCATAAGCCCGTGCTGGTCGACTTCTGGGCCGAATGGTGTGCGCCGTGTAAAGCGCTGATGCCACTGCTCGCGCAGATTACCGAGGGCTATCAAGGTGAGTTGCTGCTGGCCAAGGTCAACTGCGACATCGAGCAAGACATCGTCGCCCGCTTTGGCATTCGCAGCCTGCCGACCGTGGTGCTATTCAAAGATGGCCAGCCGGTTGATGGCTTTGCCGGTGCCAAGCTTGAGTCGGAAATCCGCGCCATGCTGCAACCTCATGTTGCGGAACCTGCACCAGCACAAGAGAATTTATTCGACAGCGCCAGCGCGCTGTTCGCCGAGGGTCAAGTCGACGCTGCCGAGGCGCAACTCAAGCAATTGCTCAGCGAAGACAACAGCAATGCTCCGGCCTTGATTCTGTATGCTCGCTGCCTGGCTGAGCGCGGCGAACTGACTGAGGCTGAATCGGTGCTTAATGCCGTCACCGGCGACGAACACAAACAGGCGCTGAGCGGTGCTAAAGCACAGCTTACGTTCTTACGCCAAGCCGCAGAGCTGCCCGATGTCGCAGACCTGAAAAGCCGTCTTGGGCAAAATCCTGAAGATGATGAAGCCGCTTATCAGCTTGCAATTCAGCAGCTTGCAAACCAGCAATACGAGCCCGCGCTGGATGCCCTGCTTAAGCTGTTCGTGCGCAACCGTAACTATGCCGACGGTGTGGCGCACAAAACCCTTCTGCAAGTGTTTGAGTTGCTCGGTAACGACCACGCGCTGGTCACTCAATACCGTAGAAAACTCTATCAAGCGATTTATTAATCTTGATCCGAGGTACGCTTTTCGCCCAGCCGTTGTGGCGGAGCACACTCCCGTCATGGGTAGGTTTTCAACCTTGGCCCCACGTTATACCTTGCCAAACAAGCAATATTTTTCTCAAGCCCCACTGTAATTTTCCATAACATTGAAACTCAATCACTCTGTACAGCTGTAAGCTGGCTCGCTTAGATCCAGTCTTACAGCGCCTCTCACCTTTGCAGGGACCTTGGGTAGTTATGACTAATAATCTTTCAAGATTTGGATTTTATGTAGCGCTGTACGGCACAGTGTTCGTTGTGGTGTGGAATGGCTTTTTTAAATTCGAGGCCGAAGAAGCCATGTCCGTCAGCGAACTACTTAAGCATTCGCCTTTTTTTGCCTGGATGTATAACTTTGGCAATGTTCAAGGCGTATCAAATGTAATCGGCGTTGGCGAGCTGTTTACCGCTTTGCTTCTGGCGCTCTATCCATTCAGCAAAAAAGCCTCTCTACTTGGCGGCCTACTTGGCATAGGTTTGTTTTTGACAACCCTGACCTTTTTGTTCTCAACACCTGGGATTCTGAACGAAGACAGCATCTTCCCTTCGCTATTCGGCGCCTTTTTGATCAAGGATTGGGTATTGCTCGGCGTTTCGATTTCGGTAGTCGGTGACTCTTTGACAGCGATCAAGCAGTGACAAACCAACCTGCCAGCCAGCCCCATACCAAGTGTGCTGGCAGGCCTTTGGAATAAAGTACAACGCTCTAGCGGTGACTTAACCTAACCAGTGATAGACCGGCGCATCGGCACCGCTTTCAACCCGCACCTGTGCGCAATGTCGCAACCGCACCAGCAACTGTTTTGCAGCCAACTCCCCGCCAGCCAGCCCCGTAAGCTGCTCCATCAGCAACGGCCCCTCAATACTTCCGGCCTTAGCCAATAAAGACAGCGTGGTTTGCCACAACGCGTCTGTTTTTGGCGCTTCTTGCGGCATCGGTGACGCACTTACCGGCGCCATATTTACTGGCAGGTTAGCGGCCAAATGCGCCCAGTCCTGAGCATCGAGCTCAACTGTCAGATCTACCGGCCAATCGCCGATCTTGCCGCGTATGCGTACCATTTTGCCTCCAGTGCACTGAGCGAGATGCTCCCACGTCGAGGTACACGGTGACAACTCGCTCTAGCAATTCATGGTTTAATTCGTTATAACATTACAACTTATTTCGCCATCCACCCGGAGCTCAACAATGCGTCGCGTACTGCTAGCACTGCCTTTCGCCCTTCTTCCATTTGCAGCAATGGCTGAAGAGGCACACGACCATGACCACGCTGAACATGCCAGTCTTGGCGCCCACGAACACGGTGTTGCCCAACTCAATGTCGCGCTTGATGGCAATACCCTTGAGCTCGAGCTGGAAAGCCCAGCCATGAACTTGGTTGGCTTCGAACACGCGCCAAGCTCTGATGCAGACAAAGCCGCCATCAGCCAAGCCCGCAGCCAACTAGAAAAGCCTCTGGCACTATTTAGCCTCAATACTGGCGAGTGCAGTGTCAGCAGCAGCGAACTGGAAAGCCCGCTGTTTTCAGGTGGCCATGCCGAGCATGATCATAAGCACGAAGCCGACGAGCACGAGCACGAGCACGAGCACAGTGAAATTCACGCGCATTACAGTTTTAACTGCAAGCAGCCACAAGCTCTGCAACAACTTGATCTGGCGCAACTGTTCAAGCAGTTCCCTGCTACGCATAAAATCCAGCTACAACTGATCGGCCCAAATGGTCAGCAAGGTGCGGAACTCACTCCTGAGCAGAGCTCGGCCAAGTTTTAAAGCCAGCTGCTGAACTCTGCGCAGAGGTCCCGACAAGTGTAGGCCGTGGATAACAATTGCTTCGTTTACAGGTCGAAAACCAGTAGGCTCACGGCCAATCGCGGCGTTCAACAGGGACTCCAAATTTGTTCATTCCAATATAGACCGGCCCGGGCAACCGGGCCGTTGCATTCATGACTTCAGCACTGATTAGCCTCACCGACCTCGGCTATGCATGGCCCGGCCAACCTGAGCTGCTTGATATTCCCAGCTTTACCCTGCAACGCGGCGAGACCTTGTTTCTCAAAGGCCCGAGCGGCAGTGGCAAAACCACCTTGCTGGGCTTGCTTGGCGGCGTGCAAAAACCTGACCGAGGCCAGATTAAACTGCTCGACCAAGACCTGAGTGCATTGTCATCTGGGGCGCGAGATCGCTTTCGGGTCAATCATACCGGCTACATTTTTCAGCAATTCAATCTTCTGCCGTTTTTATCGGTGCGTGAAAACGTCGAGCTGCCTTGTCATTTCTCAGACATCCGCAACAATCGCGCCCGTCATCGACATGGCAGCGTTGCCAAAGCCGCTTCAAGCTTGCTTGCCCATCTGGGCTTGACCGACCCCAAACTACTCGATCGCCGTGCGGACTCGCTGTCGATTGGCCAGCAACAAAGAGTTGCAGCCGCTCGCGCCCTGATCGGCCAGCCGGAACTGGTCATCGCCGATGAACCTACTTCGGCGCTCGATGCCGATGCGCGTGAAGCCTTCTTGCAACTGCTATTTGCCGAATGCCGCGAAGCCGGTGCCAGCCTGCTGTTTGTCAGTCACGACCAGAGCCTGGCACCGCTGTTTGATCGTAACCTGTCGCTTGCCGAACTTAACCGCGCCACCCAGCCGCAGGAGATTTGAGGTGTATTTATTTCGTCTGGCACTGGCCAGCCTAAGCAACCGCCGTTTCACTGCCCTGCTCACTGTTTTCGCCATCGCCTTGTCGGTCTGCCTGTTACTCGCCGTTGAACGTGTGCGCACCGAAGCACGCGCCAGCTTTGCCAATACCATCAGCGGTACCGACTTGATCGTCGGCGCCCGCTCCGGCTCAATCAACTTATTGTTGTACTCGGTGTTCCGCATCGGCAATGCGACGAACAACATTCGCTGGGACAGCTTTGAGCAACTGGCGCAGAACCCGCGGGTTAAGTGGGCGATCCCGATTTCGTTGGGTGACTCGCACCGTGGCTACCGGGTGATGGGCACTAACACTGATTACTTCGAGCATTACCGCTACGCTCGCCAACAACCCTTGGAGCTGAGCCAGGGCCGCGAATTTGCTGATGACCCATTTGAGGTCGTACTCGGCGCTGAGGTCGCCGACGCCCTGCATTACAAACTTGGCGATGAGCTGGTTCTGGCCCACGGCGTTGCCACCATCAGTCTGGTCAAGCACGACGACAAACCCTTTCACGTGGTCGGTATTCTCAAACGCACCGGCACCCCGGTCGACCGCACGCTGCATATCTCACTGGCTGGGATGGAAGCACTGCATGTTGACTGGAAAAACGGCATGCCAGCACGAGGCGCAGATAAAATCAGCGCAGATCAAGTGCGCAACATGCATCTACAGCCAACGGCGATAACCGCTGTACTGCTCGGCCTGAAAAGCAAAATCGCCACCTTCAGCTTGCAGCGCGATATCAATGAGTTTCGCGGTGAACCCTTGCTGGCAATTCTGCCCGGGGTTGCCTTGCAAGAGCTTTGGGGCTTAATGGGCACCGCTGAGAAAGCCTTGTTTGTGGTTTCGCTGTTTGTGGTGATCACCGGTTTGATCGGCATGCTCACTGCGATTCTGACCAGCCTCAATGAACGTCGCCGCGAAATGGCTATTCTGCGTTCGGTCGGTGCGCGCCCTTGGCACATAGCCAGCCTGTTGATATTCGAAGCCTTTAGCCTGGCCTTGGCTGGCGTGTTGCTTGGCTTGTTGCTGTTGTATGTGAGCATCGCCGCGGTGCAAAGCTATGTACAAGGTAACTACGGCCTCTATTTGCCACTCAATGCGCCCAGTGGCTATGAGTGGATGCTGCTCGGCGGTATCCTTGGCGCTGCATTGCTGATGGGTTGTGTACCTGCATGGCGTGCATACCGACAGTCTCTGGCTGACGGTCTTTCAATTCGCTTATGAGGTTAACCATGCAGCGCACCGCCCTTGGCGCCCTAATTCTGGCCATTTCCACCTCGCTGTGGGCAGCAGAGCCTCGCGAGCTGACCTGGTCAGAGCTGATCCCGCCGAACGCGCCACCCGTTGTTCAGCAAATGGCGCCCATGCATGACCTGTCGCAGCTGGGTGACACCTTGTCGGAGACTGGCCCGAGCATGAAGCAGCTATCGCCAGCGGCGCCCGTGGTCAAAAGTCTGAATGGTGTCGCGGTGAAGTTGCCGGGCTATATAGTGCCGCTGGATGCGACGGATGAAGGTCGGGTGACCGAGTTCTTGTTGGTGCCGTACTTTGGCGCATGCATCCATGTGCCGCCACCACCGTCCAACCAGATTGTGCATATCACCACTGAGCTTGGGGTCAAGCTTGATACCTTATACCAACCCTTCTGGGTCGAAGGGCCGCTCAAGGTTGAACAAAGCACCAGCGAACTGGCAGACGCTGGCTACCAGATGAGTGCGCAGAAGATCTATCCATACGAATTGCCGGAAGGCGAGTAACCGCACACTCAATCACTTCCGCAAGGCGGACAACGCGAGGCTTGTCCGCCGTGATCCAGTGCCGAAATGCTCAAACATGAGCAAATGGCGTGAATCTATGCAGCCGAAATGGTGGGTAAAAAGCGTCTCCCACCTTAGTGAGTGCTGGCGAGACGGTCATTGGCGCCAGCATTCAACTCATTTTCCGCCCAGTTTCGCCACTCGCGCACCTGACGCCGGTCGGCGCCAGCGCTTTCAGCTTTCTTCAGTGCGGTCAGCCCAGCCTTCCAGCGTGACTGCTCCAACTCCAACTGCGCCACATTCATCCAATGTTTGCCGCTGCCTGAAGCGCTAGCCAACTGGCGATAAACCTCGACCGCATGGGCTCGATCACGTGCTTGCCAGTAGAACAAGCCAAGACGCTCCTGGCGTGTACTGTTGTTCGCCAGCAACCCTTGATCAAGCATGCCTTTGAGTAATTTGGCGCCCTGCCACGGCTGGTCAGCGGCGCTGGCCAACAAGGTCAGATTATCCAGTTCTTTGGCACTGAAGTTCAGGCCTTTGGTACGCGCCGTACGCAAGGTCGCCAAGGCATTTTCATAGCTTCCGGAGAGTTGTTGCAACGCCGCCAACTGGCGCCAGTGTTGTACATCATTCGGGCTACGGGCGAGCAACTGCTGCTGCCACTTTTCAGCTTGTGAATAGCGCTTGAGGTCAGCGTTAACCCCAACCAAAAACTGCAACCAGCGATCTTCAGCACGAGGGTGAGCCTGCACATAGCGCTCAGCCAAAGGTAGTGCTTTAGCAGGTTGACCGGATGCTTGATAAGACTGCACCAGCATCTGCAAAACTTCTTCACTGGCCTTAGCCGGAACGGGGGTAAGCAAGCGGATAACTTCTTTATAGCGCTGCTGCGTCAGGTTCAGCTTCGCCAAGTTGAGCTTTTCATTGGCTTGTGAGGCGTCGTCGAGCTTGCCACTTTTGACGACCTTGTTGAGAAACTCAATCGCCTTGCCGTTGCGTCCTTGTGCCCAAGCAAGGTAGCCATGACTGCGCCACAACAAAGTTTCTTCGAGACTACCCGCCTCACCCTTTACACCATCAAGAGCACGTTCAGCCGCCGCATAGTCACCCTTTTGCTGCGCGACCTGAGCAGTGTTCAACGCCCGCATCACGCTGGGCTCCACCATCTGCCCGGCGGCGAACACTTCACTGACCAGGCTGACATTGACCAGAAAACTCAAAATCAGTGCTAAACGGATCATTTTAGCTATCTCCCTGTAAACGGAAGTACAAAGTTTTTACTGCCTCACGCGCCACAGCTAAACCACCTTCGGTGCGCGGAGCAAAACGCCAACGCACAGCTGCGCGACGGGCTTCACGCTCAAATACATTCTTGGGACTGGCCTCAAGCACACGCACGTTCTCAACCGCGCCCGCACGATTGATTGTGAAAGCCAGTTTTACGTGGCCTTCAATACCCCGCTGTAACGCATAACGCGGATACTGCGGACTCACATCATTGAGCGGCATGACCTCACTTTCTGGCCCGCCGGACTGCGCACCCGCGTCTGCTGCCGGAGCCGGAGCTGGCGCACTCGGCGCAGCAGCGCCAGCCACAAGGCCGGTCAGGTTCGGGGTTGGTGCACTGTTTACCGCCACGCCACTGTTCATGGTTGGCAGGTCGATATCCAGCTTCGGCATGCTCGCATTCGGTGTCGCCGCAACCGGTGTTGGCGGCGTCGGTGGCTGCGGTGTCTGCGGTTGTGGCGGCTGCGGCGCTTGCTGACGCGTGCGCGTCGCCGTGTCGCTGGAACTGGTATCCATACGCACAAAGTTTGCCACCGTCACCGGCTCATCAGACGGCTGACTAGTTGGCGGCGCAACCATGTACAGCATCAACGCAAACAGCAGTACTGCGATCAAGCAGGCACTTACAAACGACCATGCCACACGCATCAAAGCGCTCCCGAGGTGGCAGCCAGCGCGACATCCTGAACTCCTGCCAGACGCGCCTGATCCATCACCTGCACCACCAAGCCGGTGCGAGCATCCTGATCAGCCTGGACCACTACCGCACCTTCGGGCTGGTCGACACGCATGCGTTCAACATTAGCGCGAACACTGCGCACATCAACCACTTTTTTATCCATCCATACCTGCCCATCAGCGGTAATCGCGATGAGGATATTGCCTTTGTCCTGTGGACTGGCGGTTTGCGCTTGCGGGCGCTGAACCTCGACACCAGACTCTTTGATAAATGAGCTGGTGACGATAAAGAAAATCAGCATGATAAAGACCACATCGAGCATCGGCGTCAGGTCGATGCCGGTGTCTTCGTCTTGCTGATGGTGACGGCGCATTCTCATGATTAGCTATCTCAGTCGTGTCGCAGCTGGTCAGCCAGCCGCTCAATTGCCTGACGGGCGTTACGTTCAAGACGCGCCAGGCTGAACAATCCAGTAATCGCCAGCACCATGCCGGCCATGGTTGGCAATGTCGCCTGCCAGACACCTGCGGCCATTCCGCGCGGATTGCCGGTGCCGCTCAATGCCAATACATCAAACACTGCAACCATGCCGCTCACGGTGCCGAGCAAACCCAGCAGCGGATACATCGCCACCAGGGTTTTGCTCAAGCGCAACGGCCCCATCAAATGTTGCCGCGCCTGGGCCAACCAAGCGCTGCGCACGGCACGCTGCCAACTGCCAGAGTCGTCTTGCAGCATTTGCTGCCAAGCGTGGCGATGCTCATCAACCCACACCGGGAAGACCTTGCGCATAAACCAGAAGCGCTCAAGCACCAGCGTCCAGAACACCACACAGAGCCCCGCCAACGCCCACATCACCACACCGCCCGCGCTCATGAAATCAAGCAACGCATAGGCGCTGTCGGTTACACGCAGCCATAAGGCGAATAGATCAGTCACGGCGCGGCGCCCCAGACAGGTGCAGCGCGATCAAGCCGGCGCTTTGCTGCTCAAGTAACTGAATCAGGGCTTTACTGCGACTTGCCAGCAAGCTGTGCAAGAACAGCAGCGGAATCGCCACCACCAAACCAAGTACGGTAGTCACCAATGCTTGCGAGATACCGTCGGCCATCAGTCGCGAGTCGCCACCACCGCCTTGGGTAATCGCCTGGAAGGTGACGATCATGCCGGTTACCGTACCCAGCAGGCCGAGCAACGGCGCAACTGCACTGAGCAACTTGAGCAGACCTTGGCCTTTCTCCAGCGGCGGGGTTTCCTGAAGGATTGCTTCGTCGAGCTTGAGCTCCAAGGTTTCTAGGTCAGACAGTTGCGGATTCGGGCCCAGTACGCCGATTACACGGCCCAACGGGTTGCCATCATCCGGCACGCTGATGTTGTGCAGCTGTGCTTTCACACCGCGATTAACCTTGGCCAGATAAACCATACGCCACAGGGCAAGCAGCAGGCCCAAGGCGCCAAGGGCGACAATCACCCAGCCGACCAGGCCGCCTTGTTGCAGGCGATCCCAGATGCTTGGCTTGCGCTGCAACTGGGCCAGAATCGTACCGCGACTTGGGTCAATCGGCAGTACAGCCAAAGGTTCTTTAGTTGCCAGATAATCACTCACCAGACCTGAACCCGCCGGCTGTCGCGCAGGCACCAGCAACTCATGTGAATCGGCGTCGTAACGCAAGAACTGACCGTCGCCGAAGGCAGAGAAGGCACCTACACGCAATACTGGTTGCTGCTTGCGTGTGCCATCGGCGGCAACCACCGGCAGCTCAACTTGCTCAACTCGGCCACTGGCCGTGAGGTCTTCGAGCAATACCATCCAATAATCTTCAAGGTCTTGAGCCGATGGCAATGCACGATTTTCTGACAAGGCCTGCAAGCGCTTGATGCGCTCCGGGTACTGCGCATTAAGCAGACTGTCTTGCCATTGCCCGGCAACATCACCGGCACTCTGACGCACCACAGCAAACAGCTCACCTAAACTTCCGGAACGCTGCTTGAGCAGGGCTTCTTGCTCAGCCAACTCGGCTTCCTGACGATCGAAATCGGCTTTCAAGCGTTCCGCTTCGGACTTTTGCTCGGCCAAAGCTGCCTGAGCCTTGGCCAGAAGCTGTGCGCGCTCACTGCGCTGCGCGACGAATGCTTGCTCACGCTGCTGCATGGCGCTGACTTCGGCGGCACGCTCACTGCGAATACGTTCTAGCAGTTGGTCTGGGCTCAGCGGTTCAGCCGCGCTGACGACCACTGGCAGCGCACTTAAAACCAGCGCCGCGATCAACCCACGCTTTATCACAAAACTCATTACTGGGCCCCTTGGTTCAAAGTCTTAACCGGCAGTTCGAGCAATGCTGGCGCCTGCTCTTGACGAGCAATGGCGATGGCTTGATGCAGCGGACGACGCGCGCTGTTATCAAGCACCTGCCAGGCCTGCGCCTGCGAATTCCACCAACCGCTCTCATGGCCATCAAGGGTCTGGTAATACATCATTGCGCGGCCTAAACGCAGAAACTCAACACTGCGCACACCCTGCTCGCCATCCAGCTCACCACGCCAGGCTTCAAGCGTGCGACCGTAGTCGCTTTCAACTTGGTAGGCCTCAAGAATACGGCGATATTTTTCAGCCAGACTGACATCCGCACGCGGCAACAAGTCTTGCAGTTGCGCTAGGCGATCTGCGCGTTCTTCCGGCAGAAATGGCACATCGGCACTGATGAACTCACCAAGCACCTCAACCATTTTGCGCATCTGCGGGGTGGCTGCCTGCTGGGTACGCTCAATACCGTCAAGCTGCGCCTGATAACCCGCCAACTCCTTTTGCTGAGCGGCGACCAATTCGCGCAACTGCACGTTATAACCCTTCAATGCCTCAGCTTGCTCCAGCGCACTGCGGTATTCGATGAGCATTTCACGGCTGGCGTCATCGAGTTTTTCAATGCGCGCTTGTGAGGCCTTGGCGTCAGCAGCCAAACCTTGGCTTTCATCCAATGCCGCGCCTAGTGGAGCAGCGCTCACGGTGGCGCTCGAAAACATCAACGCTGCCGCCAATAAGCGGATGGGATACGGGCTCATGCGGTGAAAATCCTCTGCGTCAGACTCGTTAAAGAGAACCATTATCATCTTTATTCGTAAGCAAAGGCAATGAGTGAATGCTCTAAAAAGGCAATCCACCGACTAAATTGAGCTGGATCAATATCAGTTTTCGATAGTTAGCTATGATTTATCCATCAGACAACCCCAATGACTCAACAGGAGTTATCCATGAATAAATACACACTCATAGCTCCACTGCTTGCCCTTGCGATCGCCCCTGGTTTTGCTCACGCATATGAAGCTGGAGACATCATTGTCCGCGCAGGCGCTATTACCGTTGATCCGAATGAAGACAGCTCTGGCGTGAAGAGCCCGCTGGGTGACTTGGGCGGTAGCGCAACGGTTGAAAGCGACACCCAGCTGGGCCTCAACTTTGCCTACATGATGACCGACCACTTGGGGATCGAACTGCTGGCAGCCACCCCATTCACGCATGACGTGGGTGTACATGGCCTGCAAGGCGGCTTAGCGGGCCTGAATGGCGGTCTCGGTGACGTTAAACAGCTGCCTCCGACCCTGAGCCTTATCTACTACCCGCTGGATAAAAACTACGCGTTCCAACCGTACGCAGGCATTGGCATCAACTACACCGCTTTCTATGGCGCCGACACATCAAGCAGCGCCGAAGCCAAAGGCTTCAGTAATCTTGACTTGAGTGACTCGTGGGGCGCGTCCGCACAAATTGGCGCCGACTACATGATCGACGACCACTGGATGGTCAACGGCCAAGTGCGCTATATCGATATCGATACCAACGCTCATGCCGATCTGGCTGGTGTTGGTAAACTCAAGCTCGATGTGGATGTCGATCCATGGGTGTACATGGTCGGTCTGGGCTACAAGTTCTAAAGCTTAATCCCGCCTTGGCAGCAATAAAAAAGCCGGCACTCAATGCCGGCTTTTTGGTATTTGCTGGCAGCGAGGCGCTGCCAGGTAATCCAAGCACATTACTTGGTTATGCCCAGCAACTGACGCAATCCTTCTTTAAGCGGTGTTTCCTGCGGCATGCGATAAGCCTGTTGCAAGCGATCGTTATTGGCCCGCGAATGACGAATATCACCTGCCCGCGGCTCCAGATAAGTAACCGCTGGCAGACCGCCAAACAGCTCGCCAATGGTTTCAAGCAATTGTTTGAGGCTCGTCGCCTGATTCCAACCGACATTGACCGCATCGCTCACCACTTGCTCAGCGAACAAGCCCTGCTGTAACAACTCAATCAAGTCCGCAACAAAAAAGAAATCGCGTGTCTGCTCGCCATCACCGAAAACACTGATCGGCAAGCCCTGCTGTGCGCGCTGGGTGAAAATACTGATCACTCCAGAATACGGCGAGGACGGATCCTGGCGCGGGCCAAAAATATTGAAGAAACGAAAAACAGCAGGCTCAAGACCATGCTGGCGGCGATAGAAATCCAAGTAGTACTCGCTCGACAGCTTATCCGAGGCATAAGGCGTCAGGGGAGACTTGGCGGTATTTTCATCAATCGGCTGACCGGCGCCGTTATTACCGTAAACCGCAGCGCTGGAAGCAAACACCACTCGTTTGACACTGTGCTCGCGCATGGCTTCGCAGATATTCAAGGTGCCTACAAAATTGCTTTGGTGGGTGCTGACTGGGTCATCCACCGATGCCTGCACCGAAGCAACCGCAGCTAAATGAACCACCGCATCACAGCCTTTGACAGCAGCCGAGACACAAGAGGCGTCGGCAACATCTCCTTCAATAAACTGCAACTGCGGATTATCTAGCGGCAAATTGCTGCGATTGCCCATCGATAAGTTATCCAGCACCCGCACGGCATGGCCTTTAGCCAGCAATGCGTCAACCATGTGCGACCCAATAAATCCGGCTCCGCCGGTGACCAGAAATAACTTAGACATGACGATAGTATTGATCCAAGAGGCTCGGCAGCCCCGCACGCCAGGCACGCGGCTTGATACCGTAAGTGTGGAGAATCTTTTTACACGCCAGCACCGCATGCTGCGGCTCTTCCGCCACATCAGGACGCGCGGCATGGGCTTGCGCAGCTATATCATCAACCAGATTACTGCGGAAGTTACGCGCCTCACTCAGCAAGGCCTGTCCCAGCGCCAGCGATGTGGTCGCTTCATGTCCGCCATAATGATAGGTGCCCCACAATGGAGACTCGCAATCGAGTTGCTTGAGTACCGCAAGAATGACCCGGGCTGCATCGTCTACAGGCGTTGGGTTACCGCGGCGGTCGTCCGCCAGATAAAGGGTTTCATCACGCTCAGCACGCGCCAAAAAGCGCCCCATCAAACCTTCCGGCGAGCTGTCGAGCAGCCAGCCAAAGCGCAGCAAAACATGCCGCGAGCACACAGCACGCACACTTTGCTCCAGACGCCACAATGCTTGGCCATGCAGCCCCAGCGGCACGGGCTCTTCTTTTTCGCTATAGGCAGTCGCCCTCGCGCCATCAAATACGCGATAGCTGGACGGCTGGATCAAGCGGATTTCGTGGTGCTTGCACAGCTCGGCAAGGCGCTCAACCGCACGTTCCTGACTGGTAAAGCGCGCCTCACTCACAGTTTCGGCCTGAAACCAGTCGAAGTAATACGCAAGATTAATCAAGGCATCGGGACGGGTGTCATCGAGCAACTGAGTCAGGTTGGCGGCATCCCAGCCAGAATCAGGTGGTCGCGGCGCAAGGAAGTTAATATCTTCCTCAGCTCCGAGACGAATCAGCGCTTGCCCCAAAGCGCTGCCGCCACCTAGCAGCATCAAACGCATTCGCATAATCGATAGCTATCTCAGCAATCAGAAGGGTTATAAACAAGAGAAAGCTATAAAGCTTTTTAAAGTTACTTGCCTTGCATACTACGGCTCCGACGATAAAAAACAAAATAGCGCGCAGCAAAAACAGCAAACCCACTTAAAAAAGCTAAATCATCCAAGCTCTGACTTCCAGCAAGTGCCTTGTTTTGGCGCCGCAAACAGCTGCGGCGCGGCATCTTTCAGACGCGATGCTAGCCCCCTTTGGTAGAAGGCAACAATACTGTGATGATTCCAATCAATGGCAGGAAAGAACACAGCTTGTACACATACTCAATGCCATGAATATCCGCCAAATGCCCCAGCAATGCGGCGCCAATACCACCAAAGCCGAACATTAGGCCGAAGAACACACCGGCGATCATACCGACGTTCCCCGGTACAAGTTCTTGGGCAAAAACCACAATTGCCGAGAACGCCGAGGCCAGGATAAACCCGATCACCATGCTCAACACACCGGTCCAGAACAGGTCGGCGTATGGCAGCACCAAGGTAAAAGGCGTGACACCTAAAATGGACACCCAAATCACCATTTTTCGCCCGATTTTGTCGCCAATCGGACCGCCAAAAAAAGTTCCTGCGGCGACGGCGCCAAGAAACATAAACAAATGTAGTTGCGAACTGGCTATCGACAGATCGAACTTCTTAATCAGATAAAAGGTGAAGTAGCTGGTGAAGCTGGCCATATAGAAGTATTTGGAAAAAACCAGCACCGCCAGCACGACCAAAGCCAGTCTCACTCGCTGTGATGACAAACCGTGGGTCGCTTTACCGCCCTGCTTGAGCTTGAACAAATTCAGGTGATTGCGATACCAACGACTCAGCCCCCAAAGCACGGCGATAGCAAATACCGCAAACAGGCCAAACCAAGCGACGTGGCCTTGCCCATAGGGAATTACAATTGCGGCCGCCAGCAGTGGGCCAAAAGCGCTCCCCGCATTACCGCCGACCTGGAATGTCGACTGAGCCAACCCGAAGCGACCACCAGACGCCAGCCGCGCAACGCGTGAAGCCTCCGGGTGAAAGGTCGACGACCCAATGCCGACCAACGCAGACGCCATCAGAATTGCCGCAAAGCTTCCTACAAAAGCCAGCATCAGAATACCAACCAGGGTGCAGAGCGCTCCGCACGGCAGCAACCAGGGTTTGGGATGGCGGTCGGTGTAATAACCAACCCAGGGCTGCAGCAAGGAAGCGGTGAGCTGAAAGGTCAAGGTGATCAAGCCAACCTGAGTAAAACTCAGCCCGTAATTCAGCTTGAGCATTGGGTAAATCGCTGGCAATACCGCCTGAATCAGATCATTAATCAAGTGCGCCAAGGCGCAGGCACCGATCACCCGCATCACTAAAGGACTGGCTTGACTAACGCCTGAATCGGACAGCTTTACAGCTAAGGATGGGGAATTGCTCGAGGTAGTGCTGGACATAATCGGGTTTCCAGACAGCGAATGCTCACGGCAGTGCGTTGATAGGCATGCAAAAAAACCTTGCCAGTTTAACCCTCAAGCACCGGAAAAGAGCTAGATGCACAAATCGCCAAGTTTTTTTGCCGCAACCAAACAACAAAAAGCCCCCGCAATGCGGAGGCTTCAAGCTAAAACCATACTCATTTGCCTAAGGCATTGCCTCAGAACGGAATATCGTCGTCAAAGCTGTCGTAGTCTGGCGCTGGCTGAGCCTGTGGCTGCGGCGCTGGACGTGGAGCGGCTTGCGGCTGAGGCGCACGTTGCTGGGGCGCTGGACGCTGCTGACGTGGGGCTGAATCACCACCTTCGTTGTTTGGACGACCGCCCAACAACTGCATGGTGCCTTGCATGTCGACCACGATCTCAGTGGTGTAACGCTTGATGCCGTCTTTTTCCCACTCGCGAGTTTGCAGTTTACCTTCGATGTAAACCTGCGAACCTTTGCGCAGGTATTCACCGGCAATTTCCGCAACCTTGCCGAACATCGAAACACGGTGCCATTCAGTCTTCTCGACCTTTTGACCGGTTTGTTTGTCGGTCCACTGCTCGCTAGTTGCCAAGCTCAGATTAGTAACGGCGTTGCCATTGGGCAGGTAGCGCGTTTCTGGATCCTGTCCGCAGGTACCGACCAGAATAACTTTGTTAACCCCACGGGCCATAACGATCTCCTAAGCTGTCAGTACGGCTCTCAGGCTTGTTCAATCAAGCTCTCAAGCGCCGTACGATCCAATTTTTGGGTGTCCACTTTGATATAGATAGCAGCCTCTTCGGCCACCACAACCGCATCTGTCACACCGGGCAATGCAAGCAAGCGCTCAGCCAGCCCAGTATCTTGCACTGCTGAAGCTGAAAGCGGCATGCGCAAACCGGTTACATAGGGTGGTTCACGCATATTAACAGCAAAGGCCAACCAAAGAAGCGCCATCGCAGCACATCCGAGGAACACCCCCGACAAGCTGTAATGCTGGTACAGCCATCCTCCAACAATACCGCCCAGCGCCGCCCCTAGAAACTGGCTGGTTGAATAGACGCCCATCGCCGTTCCCTTACCGCCCGCCGGTGCGACTTTGCTGACGAGCGATGGCAAAGAGGCTTCAAGCAGGTTGAATGCAGTAAAGAACACGATAATGCCCAGCACCAGCGCCTGTAAACTGTGGCCAAACGCCCAGAAATACACCTCGCAAGCCAATAACACCGAAACAGCGCCGACCAGCACCCGCTTCATCTGGCGTTTTTTCTCAGCGTAGATGATGAACGGTACCATGCCGAAGAAGCCGACCAGCAAAGCAGTCAGGTACACCCACCAATGCTGTTCTTTAGGCAGATTGCCTTCCTGTACAAGCGCCAACGGCAGGGCCACGAAGCTAGCCATGAGAATTGAATGCAGAGCCAAGATACCGACATCCAAGCGCAGCAAGTCACTATTGCGCAGCGTTGGCATCAGCGCCTGCTTCGCCACGCCAGACTCGCGATGCTGCAACTGCCCCGGTCTATTGGGCACAACCACCGCAATAATCAGCATGCCGACCAAGGCCATTACCGCCGTCACCCAAAACAAGCCAGACAAGCCAAAAGCACGGGTCAACAACGGCCCGACCACCATAGCCACGGCAAACGACAAGCCAATGCTCATACCGATCATGGCCATGGCTTTGGTGCGGTGCTGCTCACGAGTCAGATCAGAAAGCAACGCCATTACCGCAGCAGAGATAGCGCCTGCGCCTTGCAATACTCGCCCGCCAATCACGCCCCAGATTGAATCAGCATTGGCCGCCAATACGCTGCCTGCGGCAAATATCAGCAAACCCACGTAGATAACCGGGCGGCGACCGATGCGGTCTGAAATCATCCCGAACGGAATTTGCAGGAACGCCTGAGTCAGGCCATAGGCACCAATCGCCAAGCCGATCAGCGCTGGCGTGCTGCCTTTGAGATCCATGCCGTAGGTCGCTAATACCGGCAAGACCATGAACATGCCGAGCATCCGAAAAGCAAAAACCATCGACAGACCAGCTGCCGCCCGATTTTCGCTGCCACTCATGCGGTCATTGTGCAGATCGTGCATTACCAGGACTCTAAGTCAGACAAGGCGGCGATTCTAACAGCCATATTGACTGCGGCACAGGAGCACACTTTGCCGCAGGGTGGCTGTGGGCCGTATACTCGTGGGTTTCCGCCCGCCAAGCGAGGCCGCTGTTTGTGGACAAGATTCTGATCCGTGGGGCACGTACCCACAACCTTAAGAACATCGACCTGACCTTACCGCGCGACAAGCTGATCGTGATTACCGGCCTGTCTGGCTCGGGCAAGTCATCGCTGGCTTTCGACACCCTGTATGCCGAAGGTCAACGCCGCTACGTTGAATCACTGTCGGCCTACGCCCGGCAATTTTTGTCGATGATGGAAAAGCCTGACGTCGACACCATTGAGGGGTTGTCGCCAGCGATTTCCATCGAACAGAAATCGACATCGCACAACCCACGCTCCACCGTTGGCACCATCACTGAAATCTACGATTACCTGCGTCTGCTCTATGCGCGCGTCGGTATTCCACGCTGCCCAGATCACGATGTGCCGCTCGAGGCGCAAACCGTCAGCCAAATGGTCGACCAGGTTCTGGCCCTGCCTGAAGGCAGTAAGCTGATGCTGTTGGCGCCCGTGATCCGCGAGCGTAAAGGTGAGCACCTCTCGGTATTTGAAGAGCTGCGTGCGCAGGGCTTCGTTCGCGCCCGGGTTGACGGCAAGCTGCATGAGCTGGATGAGTTGCCCAAGCTCGACAAGCAAAAGAAGCATTCCATTGATGTTGTGGTCGACCGCTTCAAGGTGCGCGAAGACCTGCAGCAGCGCCTTGCCGAGTCCTTTGAAACGGCTTTGAATCTGGCCGACGGCTTGGCCCTTATCGCCCCGCTCGACAAAGATGACAACAGCAGCGGGATCAAAGACGAGATGATTTTCTCGGCGCGCTTTGCCTGCCCGCACTGCGGCCACTCGATCAGTGAGCTGGAACCCAAGCTATTCTCGTTCAACAACCCGGCTGGCGCCTGCCCAACCTGCGACGGCCTCGGGGTCAAGCAGTTCTTCGATACCAAACGCCTGATTCATGGCGAGATGACCTTGGCCGAAGGCGCGATTCGCGGCTGGGACCGACGCAACGTTTACTATTTCCAGATGCTTGGTTCACTGTCGGCACATTACGGTTTCAGTCTGGAGATCCCATTCGACGACCTCAGCGCCGAGCACCAAAAAGTCATCCTATTCGGCAGCGGCAGCCAGAGTGTCGACTTCCGCTATCTGAATGACCGTGGCGACATCGTCAAGCGTGCCCACCCGTTTGAAGGCATCGTTCCGAACCTTGACCGCCGCTATCGAGAAACTGAATCGACCAGCGTGCGTGAAGAGCTAAGCAAACTGCTCAGCACCCAGCCATGTCCGGATTGTCGTGGCACCCGCTTGCGCCGCGAAGCCCGCCACGTTTGGGTGGGTGAGCGCACATTGCCTGCGGTTACTGGTTTGCCGATTGGCGATGCTGCCGAGTATTTCTCTGGCCTGTCACTGACCGGTCGCAGAGGCGAGATTGCCGACAAGATTCTCAAGGAAATCCGCGAGCGCCTGCAGTTTCTGGTTAATGTCGGCCTCGATTACTTGTCGCTGGATCGCAGCGCCGACACCCTCTCAGGCGGTGAAGCGCAACGCATTCGACTGGCCAGCCAAATTGGCGCCGGTCTGGTCGGGGTGCTGTACATCCTCGATGAGCCGTCGATTGGCTTGCATCAACGCGACAACGAACGCCTGCTCGGCACGCTGCGCCACCTGCGCGACATTGGCAATACGGTGATAGTGGTTGAACACGATGAAGATGCCATTCGCATGGCCGACTATGTTGTCGATATCGGCCCTGGTGCTGGCGTGCACGGCGGCCGTGTGGTGGCTGAAGGCACCGCTGCCGAAGTCATGGCGCACCCTGATTCACTGACCGGCAAATATTTGTCCGGACGAGTCAAGATCGAGGTGCCAGCCAAGCGTCATCCGGTAAATAAAAAGCAGCTGCTGAAAATCAAAGGCGCGCGCGGCAACAACTTGCGCAATGTCGACTTGGAAATTCCTATCGGCCTGCTGACCTGCGTGACCGGCGTATCGGGTTCAGGTAAATCGACACTGATCAACAACACCCTTTACCCACTCAGCGCCACCGCGCTCAATGGCGCCACGACCCTGGAAGCCGCCGCCCATGACAGCTGCGACGGTTTGCAGCATCTGGACAAAGTGGTGGATATCGACCAAAGCCCGATTGGCCGCACGCCGCGCTCCAACCCTGCAACCTACACTGGTTTGTTCACCCCGATCCGTGAGCTATTTGCTGGCGTACCGGAGTCACGTTCACGGGGTTATGGCCCTGGCCGCTTCTCGTTCAACGTCAAAGGTGGCCGCTGTGAGGCTTGCCAGGGTGACGGTTTGATCAAGGTTGAGATGCACTTTCTGCCGGATATCTACGTGCCTTGCGATGTGTGCAAGAGCAAGCGCTATAACCGTGAAACCCTTGAGGTTAAGTACAAGGGCAAGAACATCACCGAAGTCCTCGATATGACCATCGAGGAAGCCCGGGTGTTCTTCGATGCAGTTCCAGCACTGGCGCGCAAGCTGCAAACCCTGATGGATGTGGGCCTGTCCTATATCAAGCTGGGGCAAAGCGCGACGACGCTGTCGGGTGGTGAAGCGCAGCGGGTCAAGCTGTCTCGCGAACTGTCCAAGCGCGACACCGGCAAGACCCTGTATATCCTCGACGAGCCGACCACTGGCCTGCACTTCGCGGATATCCAGCAGTTACTCGATGTACTTCATCGCCTGCGTGACCACGGCAATACCGTAGTGGTGATTGAACACAACCTCGACGTGATCAAAACCGCTGACTGGCTGGTGGACTTAGGCCCCGAAGGCGGCTCGAAAGGCGGCCAGATCATTGCTGTGGGTACACCGGAAGCGGTGTCCGAGATGCCTCAGTCGCACACGGGATACTTCCTTAAACCCTTATTGGAACGTGACCGCGCCGCGAGCTAGAGAGGGATTATGCAGGGTGGATAATGCTTTTTTATCCACCTTTTTACGGTCACGAACAAGGCAGCATGTTTGCGGATTTCGGTATTGCATGGCGGTGGACAAGCTTCGCGTTGTCACCGCCTACGCAATCAATTTGGGTTGTGCCTGGTTTAAATTACATCTGCGCTTGCAGGTAGTTTTCCAAGCCCATCTTGTCGATCAACTGCAGCTGAATCTCCAACCAATAGGCATGGTCTTCTTCTGTGTCTTTAAGCTGGGCCAGCAAAATATCACGACTTGGGTAGTCCTGCAGGCGCTCACAAAGCTCAATGCCTTTGCACAGGGCTGCTCGCACGTGATATTCCAGCGCCAAGTCAAGCTTGAGCATCTCTGGCACGCTTTGACCAAAGACAAAAGTATCCGGCGTCATGTCCGGCGTACCCTCAAGGAACAAGATCCGCTTGAGTAATGCATCAGCGTGTTGGGTCTCTTCTTCCATCTCGTGATTGATGCGCTCAAACAGCTTGGTAAAACCCCAGTCTTCGTAATAGCGTGAGTGCACAAAATACTGATCACGGGCAGCCAACTCGCCCTTGAGCAGTACTTTGAAATAATCGATTACTTCCTGATGGCCTTTCATCTACCGCTCCTGACACAAACGCTCTGAATATTTGCATATGCTCAACCCCAAGCGGGTATAGGTCAAGCAAAAAAAGGGGCCACCATCGCTGGAGGCCCCGTGGTTGCTGGTGCTAATGTTAACGATTGGCTTTTAGCGCTTGTCGAACACCATTGCCGTAGTCCGCATGCACTTGGTCAAAATGAGCCAATTGGCGCTCAACAATGAAGTCCGGCACGCCTGCCATTGCGGCTGCAATATTACTGAACAGGCGCTGTTTTTGCCCTTCATCAAACAAATTGAACAGTGCCCGAGGCTGACTGTAATCATCGTTACCTTGGCGGTGGTCAAAACGATCAGCATCACCGTCCAGCGGTAATGGCGGCTCAGCGTACTGAGGCGCTTGCGCTGGACCATTGAACGAGTTGGGCTCGTAATACGCATCAGGGTTCGAGTTGCCGCTAAAGAACCGCATCGCACCATCCTTGTGATAATGATGCACAGGGCTCTTCGGAGCGTTCACCGGCAGCGCTTCGTAGTGCGTGCCCAAGCGGTAGCGATGGGCATCCGCATAGGAAAAGACCCGAGCCTGCAGCATTTTATCCGGCGAAAAGCCGATACCTGGCACTACATTCGATGGCGAAAACGCAGCTTGCTCAATCTCAGCAAAGTAATTTTCAGGGTTGGCATTCAGTTCAAGCTCGCCCACCTCAATCAAGGGGAAGTCACCATGCGGCCAGACCTTGGTCAGGTCGAACGGATTAAAGCTAGTGCGCTTGGCCTGCTCTTCTGTCATGACCTGAATGAAGAAGCCCCACTTGGGGAAGTCGCCCTTTTCAATACTGCCAAACAGGTCTTCCTGAGTGGTTTCGCGGCTTTTGCCGACAACCGCTTCCGCCTCAGCATTAGTCCAATGCTTATGGCCCTGCTTGGTCTTGAAGTGAAACTTGACCCAAACACGCTCGTTGTTTGCATTCAACATGCTAAAGGTATGCGAGCCGTAGCCATTGATATGACGAACATCAGTCGGCAGGCCGCGATCGGACATCAGAATAGTCACTTGATGCAGCGATTCCGGAGACAACGACCAGAAATCCCACATTGCAGTGCCTGAACGCAGATTGGTTTTCGGGTGGCGCTTTTGGGTGTGGATAAAGTCCGGAAACTTGTACGGGTCACGCACGAAGAATACTGGCGTGTTATTACCCACCAAGTCCCAGTTGCCTTCATCGGTATAAAACTTCAGAGAAAATCCGCGCACATCACGCTCGGCGTCAGCGGCACCCTGCTCGCCTGCAACGGTCGAGAAGCGTGCAAGCATTTGGGTCTTGTTACCCTTCTGCAGCACCTTGGCTTTCGAATATTGGCTAATGTCGTGAGTGATGGTCAGTGTGCCGTATGCACCCCAGCCCTTGGCATGCACTGCACGCTCAGGAATACGCTCGCGGTTTTGGTGCGCGAGCTTTTCGATCAATTGGTAGTCTTGCAACAAAAGCGGGCCACGTGGGCCTGCGCTCAGGGAATTCTGGTTATCGGCAATCGGGCTACCAGCACTGGTAGTCAACATAGGCTTGCTGCTCATGAGCTCTCTCCTTATTTAGATCCAATCAGCCGGGCTGTTAGGCCAGCGATAGATCAAGGTTAATCTCGGCGAGAAAAGAGAGCCAATGTATTGAGCAAACCGTCCTGATAGTTAAAAACTCTTAGGCAATCAGGATAAAGCCAGCAAAGGTCAGACCTGCTGCGATTAACGCATAAGGCAACTGCGTAATTGCATGGCTGATCAAGTTGCAACCTGACCCCTGCGCCGCCAGAACGGTTGAGTCACTGTAGAAGCACGCCTGGCTGCCAAAGGCCGAAGCCGACATCAGCGCACCAATGACCAGGGGGATATTGGCGTCGAGCGCATAGGCCAAAGGCATCACGATTGGGATAGTCACGGCGAAAATCCCCCAGGATGAGCCTGTAGCAAACGCCAGCACAGCCATGCTCAGGAACACCATAGCTGGCAATAACTGCGCAGTCATAAAGGGCTTGAGCGACTCCACGACAAATAACGATAACTGCAACTGATCACAGACTTCTTTAAATATGAACGCCGCGATGACGGTGCCGATCGCTGGCAGCATGGTTTTGAAGCCATCCATCATCTGCTCAAGCATTTCTGCCAGAGGCATTAAGCCCTGCACCAAATAGAAAGGTACGACCAGCGTCATGGTCGCGAGCATGCCCATCCATACATCAATGTCGAAGTAGAGGGTAAAGCCGACCAACAATAGCAACGGAACCAGAAAGTTATATAGCTTGCCATCTACTTCCTCGGCGCTTTTGTGCTCAGCTTCAGCCGCCTTCATTGCATAATTGTGCTCAGGACTGAACTCACTGACGTGCATGGCTCCAGCCGAGCCGTGCTGGGCGAGCATTTCAGCCTTACGCATAGGACCGATTGCAGGAACAATCCCAGCGGCAACCAGCAGCACAAGGACAACCGACAACCAGGCATAGAACATGTAGGGAATGGCGCTCATATAGACACTGATGCCTTGCCCACTCTCAGCAATCCCATTGTTCTCAAGCAAGCCGCCGAAAAATACCGCCCATGTCGACAATGGCACAAGCACGCAGACAGGCGCAGCAGTGGAGTCGACGATGTAGGCGAGCATCTCGCGGGAGACCTTGAAGCGATCCGTCACGCGCTTCATGGTTTCACCCACGGTCAGCGCATTGAGATAGTCATCAATGAATATGACCAATCCCAGTACACAAGTCATCAGCAACGATGAGCGCCGACCCTTAGCCAGCTTGATCGAGGCACGACCAAAGGCTTGTGCGCCCCCCGTACGAACCAGCAGAGCAATAAGCGCACCAAAGCTGCCACAGACCAGAATCAACCAGCCAATGGTTTCATCCTGCATGACCTTGAGCGATATCTCGGAAAAACTGTGAAGCGCACTGGTTGGTGAAATCATCATCAAACCGGAAATAGCGCCAAGCACTAAAGCAAGAATGGGACGACGCAGCCAAACGGCGAGTACGAGAACAACAACAGGAGGGATTAAGCTCAGAGCAGTAGGTTCAGACATATGCTTGTTCTTATAAGGAATCAGAGTTCCAAGAACATTACCTGAGGCGAAGCCTGCACACAATATCAAACACGACGTTCGGAATACTGGCCACTTGATGCACAAAAAAACCGGGCCAGGCCCGGTTTTTTCTACAACCTACAACTTACTCTGCAGCTTCTACTGTGCCGCCGACCGGACGGTCAACCAGCTCAACATAAGCCATAGGAGCGTTGTCACCAGCGCGGAAACCGCACTTGAGGATACGCAGATAACCGCCCTGACGGGTGGCATAGCGCTTGCCCAGGTCGTTGAACAACTTACCAACGATAGCTTTCGAACGAGTACGGTCGAATGCCAAACGGCGGTTAGCAACGCTATCTTCTTTAGCCAAAGTGATCAGCGGCTCGGCAACGCGACGCAGCTCTTTTGCTTTCGGAAGAGTAGTTTTGATCAGCTCGTGCTCGAACAGCGATACCGCCATGTTTTGAAACATGGCCTTGCGGTGAGCGCTTGTGCGGCTGAGGTGACGGCCACTTTTACGATGACGCATGGTTCAATTCCTTACCAAACTCTCGTTCGGTGATGATGACGATTAGGCAGTAGCCTTATCGTCTTTCTTCAGACTTGCCGGCGGCCAGTTGTCGAGGCGCATACCGAGGGACAGACCGCGAGAAGCCAGAACATCCTTGATTTCAGTCAGGGATTTCTTGCCCAAGTTCGGCGTTTTCAACAGTTCTACTTCGGTACGCTGAATCAGGTCGCCGATGTAGTAAATGTTTTCTGCTTTGAGGCAGTTTGCCGAACGAACGGTCAGTTCCAGATCATCAACCGGGCGAAGCAGGATCGGATCGATCTCGTCTTCTTGCTCGATCACAACAGGTTCGCTGTCACCTTTGAGGTCGACGAACGCTGCCAACTGCTGTTGCAGGATGGTAGCGGCACGACGAATTGCCTCTTCAGGATCCAGAGTACCGTTGGTCTCCAGGTCGATAACCAGTTTGTCCAAGTTGGTGCGCTGCTCAACACGAGCATTTTCCACCACGTAAGAGACACGACGCACCGGGCTGAACGATGAATCCAGCTGCAAGCGACCAATGCTGCGGCTTTCATCTTCATCGCTCTGACGGGAGTCAGCTGGCTCATAGCCGCGACCACGAGCTACAGTGAGCTTCATGTTCAGCGCGCCAGTAGAAGCCATGTTGGCAATTACGTGGTCGCCATTGACGATTTCAACATCATGATCCAGCTGAATATCGGCAGCGGTAACTACGCCCGAGCCCTTCTTCGCCAGAGTCAGTGTCACTTCGTCACGACCGTGCAGTTTGACAGCCAGACCTTTAAGGTTGAGCAGGATTTCAATAACGTCTTCCTGAACACCTTCGATTGCGCTGTACTCATGGAGTACACCGTCAATCTCGGCCTCGACTACTGCACAGCCAGGCATGGAGGACAACAAGATGCGACGCAGCGCGTTGCCCAGGGTATGGCCGAAACCACGCTCGAGAGGCTCGAGTGTGATCTTGGCGCGGGTCGGACTAACCACCTGCACATCAATATGGCGGGGGGTCAGGAACTCATTTACCGAAATCTGCATGGATGCACCCTTTTTTCTAGCCCTTACTTGGAGTAGAGCTCGACAATCAGGCTTTCGTTGATGTCGGCGGAGAGGTCACTGCGAACTGGGACGGTTTTGAAAACGCCCGATTTCTTTTCAGTGTCAACTTCAACCCATTCAACGCGGCCGCGCTGGGCACACAACTCAAGAGCCTGAGCAATGCGCAGCTGATTCTTCGATTTCTCGCGTACTGCAACTACGTCACCAGCTTTAACCTGGTAAGACGGGACGTTTACAGTTTTACCGTTGATGGAGATCGCTTTGTGCGAAACCAACTGACGGGATTCAGCGCGAGTTGCGCCGTAGCCCATACGGTAAACTACGTTGTCCAGACGGCACTCGAGAAGTTGCAGAAGGTTCTCACCAGTAGCGCCTTTCTTGCCGGCTGCTTCTTTGTAATAACCGCTGAACTGACGCTCGAGTACGCCATAGATGCGACGAACTTTTTGCTTCTCACGGAGCTGTGTGCCGTAGTCAGACTGACGGCTACGGCGCTGGCCGTGGATACCTGGGGCTGCTTCGATGTTGCACTTCGATTCCAGGGCGCGTACGCCACTTTTCAGGAAAAGATCTGTGCCTTCACGACGAGACAGTTTGCACTTGGGACCAATGTAACGAGCCATATCTCACTGTCTCCTGATTACACGCGACGCTTCTTCGAAGGACGGCATCCGTTATGCGGGATGGGCGTCACATCGGTGATGCTGGCGATCTTGTAACCGCAGCCGTTTAATGCACGGACAGCGGACTCACGGCCGGGACCTGGGCCTTTGACGTTAACGTCAAGGTTCTTCAGGCCGTATTCCAGCGCAGCTTGACCAGCACGTTCTGCAGCCACCTGGGCAGCAAACGGGGTGCTCTTACGTGAGCCGCGGAAACCTGAACCACCGGAGGTAGCCCAAGACAGAGCATTGCCCTGACGGTCAGTAATGGTCACGATAGTGTTGTTGAAAGAAGCGTGGATATGGGCGATGCCATCCACAACTGTCTTTTTGACTTTCTTACGAGTACGAGCAGCAGGCTTAGCCATGACTTATTTCCTGTCGATTCGCGGGCGCAATTACTTGCGGATCGGCTTACGCGGGCCCTTACGGGTACGCGCGTTGGTCTTGGTACGCTGACCGCGGACCGGAAGGCCGCGACGATGGCGCAGACCGCGGTAGCAGCCCAGGTCCATCAAGCGTTTGATTTTCATGTTAACTTCGCGGCGCAGATCACCCTCGGTGTTAACCTTGGCGACTTCACCACGCAGCTGCTCGATCTGCTCGTCAGAGAGATCTTTGATTTTAGCTGCTGGGTTCACACCAGTAGCAGCACAGATTTTCTGTGCAGTTGTGCGACCGACACCAAAGATGTAGGTCAGCGAGATAACAGTGTGTTTGTTATCCGGAATGTTAACGCCTGCAATACGGGCCATTCAGTGTAACTCCAATTGACAGCAACCCACGCCCCGGAAGCCAAGAAATGGGGCGCAAGATCTTAACGCTGTAAAAACAAATAATCAACCCGACAGCGCACTAGCTGTCGGGCTTATATCGCTACTATCACTCTCAGCCTTGGCGCTGTTTGTGACGCGGTTCCGCGCTGCAGATCACTCGCACGACACCTTCGCGACGAATAATTTTGCAGTTACGGCACAGCTTTTTCACTGATGCACGAACTTTCATCACCAACTCCTCGAACCTTATGGACACTTCAGCGCATCATGCCGCTGCCGTAGCCCTTCAGGTTGGCTTTCTTCATCAGGGATTCGTACTGGTTCGAAACGAGGTGCGATTGTACTTGGGACATGAAGTCCATTACAACCACAACCACAATCAGCAACGAGGTCCCGCCGAGATAGAACGGTACGTTGGCTGCAACCACCAGAAACTGGGGCAACAAACAGACGGCCGTCATGTACATGGCTCCGAACAGAGTCAAACGAGTCAATACGCTATCGATATAACGTGCCGACTGCTCGCCTGGACGGATGCCTGGAATAAAGGCACCAGACTTCTTCAGGTTTTCCGCTACGTCTTTCGGATTGAACATCAGCGCTGTATAGAAGAAGCAGAAGAAAATGATCCCTGCACTAAACAGCAAAATGTTCAACGGCTGACCAGGAGCGATAGCCTGTGAGATATCTTGAAGCCAGCCCAAACCTTCAGACTGACCGAACCAAGACCCCAGCGATGCCGGGAACAACAGAAGGCTGCTAGCGAAGATAGCCGGGATAACCCCCGCCATGTTCACCTTCAGTGGCAAGTGGCTAGTCTGCGCAGCAAAAACCTTACGGCCCTGCTGACGCTTGGCGTAATGCACCGCAATGCGACGCTGCCCACGCTCAATGAACACCACAAAACCAATGATCGCTACTGCCAGCAAACCGATGGCGACAAGGGCAAAGATATTGATATCACCCTGACGAGCAGACTCAAAAGACTGCCCAATCGCCCGCGGCAGACCGGCTACGATGCCTGCAAAGATCAGCATCGAAATACCGTTGCCAACACCACGCTCAGTGATTTGCTCGCCGAGCCACATCATGAACATTGCACCTGCAACGAACGTAGTGACTGCGACAAAGTAGAAGCTGAAATCAACTGCGAACGCGACGCCCTGGCTCGCCAAGCCAACGGACATGCCGATAGCTTGAACGAATGCCAGGACGAGAGTGCCGTAGCGGGTGTACTGGCTTATCTTGCGACGGCCAGATTCACCTTCCTTCTTCAACTGCTCCAGCTGTGGGCTGACAGCGGACATGAGCTGCATGATGATCGACGCCGAAATGTACGGCATGATCCCCAATGCAAAAATACTCATGCGCTCCAGCGCACCACCGGAAAACATGTTGAACAAGCTAAGAATGGTCCCCTCATTCTGTCGAAACAGATCCGCCAGTCTATCAGGGTTGATTCCAGGCACAGGGATGTGTGCGCCAATCCGGTAGACGATAATCGCCATGAACAGAAAGCGCAGACGAGCCCAGAGCTCGGATAACCCGCCATTGCCTAGCGCTGAGAGAGCACCTTGCTTAGCCATTTATTCCTCGAACTTACCGCCAGCTGCTTCGATAGCCGCGCGCGCACCTTTGGTGGCGGCGATACCTTTAAGGGTAACTGCACGAGTAATCTCGCCGGACAGCATGACTTTCACACGCTGTACGTTTTGATTAATCAGGTCAGCATCCTTCAGCGCCTGCAGAGTAACTACATCACCTTCGATCTTGTTCAGCTCGGAAGTACGCACTTCTGCGCGATCCATAGCCTTCAGAGAGACGAAGCCGAATTTAGGGAGACGACGGTGCAGAGGCTGCTGGCCGCCTTCAAAACCTGGAGCAATGGAACCACCGGAGCGGGAGGTTTGACCTTTGTGACCACGGCCACCAGTCTTACCCAAACCACTACCGATACCACGACCCGGACGGTGCTTCTCGCGACGGGAACCCGGCGCAGGACTCAAATCATTCAGGAACATGCGTTAACCCTCCACGCGGAGAAGGTAATAAGCTTTGTTCATCATGCCGCGATTTTCTGGAGTATCCAGAACTTCAACGGTGTGATTGATACGACGCAGGCCGAGACCTTTGACGCAAGCTTTGTGATTAGCCAGACGGCCGTTCACGCTTTTGATCAGCGTGACTTTTACGGTATTAGCCATGATTAGAGAATCTCCTCGACGCTCTTGCCACGCTTAGCCGCAACGGAATCCGGAGACTGCATAGCTTTCAAACCTTTGAAGGTGGCATGAACCACGTTCACAGGGTTGGTAGAGCCGTAGCATTTAGCCAGTACGTTGTGAACACCAGCTACTTCAAGAACAGCACGCATCGCGCCACCAGCAATAATACCGGTACCTTCGGAAGCTGGCTGCATGTACACCTTAGAGGCGCCATGAGCAGACTTCATTGCGTATTGCAAAGTAGTGCCGTTCAGATCAACAGTGATCATGTTACGACGTGCAGCTTCCATCGCTTTTTGGATAGCAGCTGGCACTTCGCGGGATTTGCCGCGGCCAAAACCAACGCGACCCTTACCATCACCTACCACGGTCAACGCGGTGAAAGTGAAGATACGGCCACCTTTTACGGTTTTAGCAACACGGTTAACCTGCACCAATTTCTCGATGTAGCCTTCGTCGCGCTTTTGGTCGTTATTTGACATAACTTAGAACTCCAGCCCGCCTTCACGAGCAGCATCAGCCAGCGCTTTAACGCGGCCGTGGTACTTGAAGCCAGAACGGTCGAATGCAACCTGAGTCACACCAGCGGCTTTCGCACGCTCGGCAACCAGCTCGCCAACTTTCTTGGCTGCGTCGATGTTGCCAGTGGCGCCATCACGCAGTGCTTTGTCCAAGGTCGACGCGGTGGCCAATACCTTGCTGCCGTCGGCCGAGATGACCTGGGCATAGATGTGCTGCGCGGAACGATACACGCAGAGACGCACGACTTCGAGTTCGTGCATTTTCAGACGTGCTTTGCGAGCGCGACGCAGTCGAGTAACTTTTTTGTCGGTCATTTGCTAGCCCTACTTCTTCTTGGCTTCTTTACGGCGGACGACTTCGTCAGCGTAACGAACACCTTTGCCCTTGTAAGGTTCAGGACGACGGAAGTCACGAATCTCCGCAGCTACCTGACCAACCAGTTGTTTGTCGACGCCCTTGATCAGGATGTCGGTCTGGCTAGGGGTTTCGGCGGTAACGCCTTGCGGCAATTCGTAGTCGATTGGGTGGGAGAAGCCCAACGCCAAGGACAGAACCTGACCTTTAGCTTGTGCTTTATAACCAACACCGACCAACTGGAGCTTGCGCTCGAAGCCTTCGCTGACGCCGATTACCATGTTGTTAACCAACGCACGAGTGGTACCGGCCATTGCGCGAGTCTGCTGATCACCATTGCGAGCAGCGAAACGCAGCTCACCGGAATCCTGGACCACTTCAACGGACGAGTGAACATTCAGTTCTAAAGTGCCCTTGGCACCTTTCACCGAAAGCTGCTGACCGGCGAGTTTGATCTCTACACCAGATGGCAGCTTGACGGGGTTTTTAGCAACGCGAGACATGCTTATCTCCCCCTAGAACACAGTACAAAGCACTTCACCACCGACACCGGCAGCGCGCGCAGCACGATCCGTCATCACACCTTTGTTGGTGGAGACGATAGACACGCCAAGACCGCCACGAACTTTCGGCAGATCTTCGACAGCTTTGTATTGGCGGAGGCCTGGACGGCTAACGCGTTTTACTTCTTCGATGACCGGACGGCCTTCGAAATATTTCAGCTCGATGGACAGCTGCGGTTTTGCTTCACCGCTGATCTGATAATCCGCAACATAACCTTCGTCCTTAAGAACTTTGGCTACGGCTACCTTCAAAGTAGAAGATGGCATGCTTACGACGGACTTTTCAGCCATCTGGGCATTACGGATACGAGTTAGCATGTCCGCTAACGGGTCCTGCATACTCATGGGCTAGACGCTCCTGATACAAAAAGAATTAGCCTTACGGCTAGAGTCACCAGACACCTTTGGGCGAACCCAGGCTCAGGCGAGCCGAACATTCTAGTGACTGATCAAAAATGAATCAAGCCCCAAAAGGGGCTTGATTCAAATTGCTTGCGATATTCACCTGTTTCACCCAGTAAACCGGGAGAAACAGATGACTCGCTAACAGCGACTTACCAGCTGGCTTTAACCAGACCTGGAACGTCACCGCGCATAGCAGCTTCACGCAGCTTGATACGCGACAGACCGAACTTGCGATAAACGCCGTGCGGACGACCGGTAATGCGGCAGCGGTTACGCATGCGCGAAGCGCTTGCGTCACGTGGCTGCTTCTGCAGTGCTACTGTAGCTTCCCAACGCGCTTCAGGAGTTGCTTCCTGGTCGACGATGATGGCTTTCAGCTCAGCACGCTTCTTGGCGTACTTGGCAACCGTTTGCTGACGCTTCAGCTCGCGGTTTTTCATGCTCATTTTGGCCATGATCCAGCTCCTATCAGTTGCGGAACGGGAATTTGAAAGCACGCAGCAATGCGCGACCTTCATCATCCGTCCGAGCAGTAGTGGTCAGGGTAATATCCAGACCGCGGAGGGCATCGATTTTGTCGTAGTCGATTTCCGGGAAAATGATCTGCTCTTTAACGCCCATGCTGTAGTTGCCACGGCCGTCAAACGACTTGGCATTCAGGCCGCGGAAGTCACGCACGCGCGGCAGGGAGATAGACAGCAGACGATCCAGGAACTCATACATACGCTCACGGCGCAGAGTAACTTTAACGCCAATCGGCCAGCCCTCACGAACCTTGAAGCCTGCAATCGACTTACGGGCATGAGTCACAACGACTTTCTGACCGGTGATCTTTTCCAGGTCGGCAACTGCGTGCTCGATGATTTTCTTATCACCGATCGCTTCGCCCAGGCCCATGTTAAGGGTGATTTTGGTAATGCGCGGAACTTCCATCACGTTAGCAAGCTTCAGTTCTTCCTGGAGCTTGGGCGCAATTTCCTTCCGGTAAATCTCTTTTAGTCGTGCCATGGTCTCTACCTAGCAGTGTTCAAGCATCAACCGCTTTTTGGGTCGACTTGAAGACACGAATTTTTTTACCGTCTTCAACTTTAAAACCAACGCGATCTGCTTTGCTGGTTTCGCCATTGAAGATGGCCACGTTAGAAGCGTGCAATGGCGCTTCTTTCTCAACGATACCGCCTTGAACGCCCGACATCGGGTTAGGCTTGGTATGACGCTTCACCAGGTTGATCCCACCAACGACCAAACGGTCGTCAGCGAGAACCTTGAGCACCTTACCGCGCTTACCTTTGTCTTTGCCGGCGATCACGATGATCTCGTCGTCACGACGAATCTTTTGCATGTCGGATCTCCTTACAGCACTTCTGGGGCGAGCGAGACGATCTTCATGAACTTCTCAGTACGAAGTTCGCGAGTCACGGGCCCAAAGATACGGGTACCGATAGGCTCTTGCTTGTTGTTCAACAGAACAGCAGCATTGCCATCGAAGCGAATGATCGAGCCATCAGGGCGACGAACGCCGTGACGGGTACGGACTACAACTGCAGTCATTACCTGGCCCTTCTTCACTTTACCGCGAGGAATTGCTTCCTTAACGGTTACCTTGATGATGTCACCGATGCCAGCATAACGACGGTGTGAGCCGCCCAGCACCTTGATACACATAACGCGACGTGCGCCACTGTTGTCAGCAACGTCGAGCATGGATTGAGTCTGAATCATATAATTTCTCCGACCCCTAGTCCTTAGACTTCCACTGCGCGTTCGATGACTTCAACCAATGCCCAAGTTTTGGTCTTGGCAACGGGACGAGTTTCACGAATCGAAACTTTGTCACCGATGTGGCACTGATTGGTTTCGTCATGCGCGTGCAGCTTGGTCGAACGCTTAACGTATTTACCGTAGATCGGGTGCTTAACGCGACGCTCGATCAATACGGTGATGGTCTTGTCCATCTTGTCGCTGACAACACGGCCGGTCAGCGTACGGACTGTTTTTTCGGCTTCAGCCATGATCACTTACCTGCCTGCTGGTTGAGCACAGTCTTCACACGAGCGATATCGCGCTTAACTTGCGAGAGCAGATGAGACTGCCCCAACTGGCCAGTCGCTTTCTGCATGCGCAGATTGAACTGGTCGCGCAGCAGGCCGAGCAGTTGCTCGTTCAGCTGCTGTGCTGATTTTTCACGAAGTTCATTCGCCTTCATCACATCACCGTCCGCTTAACAAAAGTGGTGGCGAGAGGCAGCTTTGCAGCCGCCAGGGCGAAAGCCTCACGCGCCAACTCTTCGGAAACGCCTTCGATTTCATACAGGACTTTGCCTGGCTGAATCTGGGCTACCCAATACTCAACGCCACCCTTACCTTTACCCATCCGCACTTCTAGAGGCTTCTTGGTAACCGGCTTATCCGGGAAAACGCGAATCCAGATTTTCCCGCCACGCTTAACGTGACGAGTCAGAGCACGACGAGCGGACTCAATCTGACGGGCGGTGAGACGACCGCGGGCAACAGACTTCAAGGCGAATTCGCCGAAGCTGACTTTGCTACCGCGTTGTGCCAAGCCACGGTTGTGGCCTGTCATCTGCTTGCGGAACTTCGTACGCTTTGGTTGCAACATTTGGCGTACCCCTTACTTAGCAGCTTTTTTACGAGGCGCAGGTGCTTGTGGTTTTAGTTCTTCGTGGCGACCACCAATTACTTCGCCTTTGAAGATCCAAACCTTGACACCGATCACACCGTAAGTGGTGTGCGCTTCGTACGTGGCATAGTCGATATCGGCACGCAGGGTGTGCAACGGCACACGACCTTCGCGATACCATTCGGTACGTGCAATTTCAGCACCACCAAGACGACCGCTCACTTGGATTTTGATGCCCTTGGCACCAATACGCATGGCGTTTTGTACAGCGCGCTTCATAGCGCGACGGAACATCACGCGACGCTCCAGCTGCTGAGCTACGCTCTGCGCAACCAGCATACCGTCGAGCTCCGGCTTACGGATCTCTTCGATATTGATGTGCACAGGCACACCCATTTGCTTGGTCAGGTCCTGACGCAGCTTCTCAACATCTTCACCTTTCTTCCCGATAACGATACCTGGACGAGCAGTGTGGATGGTGATGCGTGCAGTTTGAGCCGGACGAGCAATGTCGATACGGCTTACGGACGCGCTTTTTAATTTGTCTTGGAGATACTCACGCACTTTCAGATCAGCGAACAAATAGTCCGCATAAGTCCGACCGTCTGCGTACCAGACGGAGGTGTGCTCCTTGACGATTCCCAGGCGAATGCCAATGGGATGTACTTTCTGACCCATCTGATCGACTCCGTTACTTGTCCGCAACCTTGACAGTGATATGGCAAGACCGCTTGACGATGCGATCAGCGCGGCCTTTGGCACGCGGCATGATACGCTTCAGCGAACGCCCTTCGTTGACGAAAACGGTGCTGACCTTCAAGTCATCAACGTCTGCGCCTTCGTTATGCTCGGCGTTGGCTACAGCCGACTCCAGCACTTTTTTCATGATCTCGGCGGCTTTTTTACTGCTAAAAGCCAACAAGTTGAGCGCTTCGCCCACCTTTTTCCCGCGGATCTGGTCGGCGACCAAGCGGGCTTTTTGGGCGGAGATTCGAGCGCCCGACAACTTAGCGGCTACTTCCATTTCCTAACCCCTTAACGCTTGGCTTTCTTGTCTGCTACGTGCCCACGATAAGTGCGGGTACCAGCAAACTCGCCGAGTTTGTGACCGACCATGTCTTCGTTCACAAGAACTGGGACATGTTGACGGCCGTTATGCACAGCAATGGTCAGACCGACCATTTGCGGCAGAATCATAGAACGGCGCGACCAGGTTTTAACTGGCTTGCGATCATTCTTTTCAACTGCCACTTCAATCTTCTTCAGTAGGTGAAGATCGATGAAAGGACCTTTTTTCAGAGAACGTGGCACTGTCGTATCCCTCTAATTACTTGCGACGACGGACGATCATATTATCGGTGCGCTTGTTACCACGAGTCTTAGCACCCTTGGTAGGGAAGCCCCATGGAGACACCGGATGACGACCACCAGAGGTACGACCTTCACCACCACCATGTGGGTGGTCGACCGGGTTCATGGCAACACCACGAACGGTCGGGCGAACGCCACGCCAGCGCTTAGCACCAGCTTTACCTAGCGAACGCAGGCTGTGCTCGGAGTTCGAAACTTCGCCCAAAGTCGCACGGCACTCGGCCAGAACTTTACGCATTTCACCGGAACGCAGACGCAATGTCACATAGACGCCTTCACGTGCGATCAACTGAGCCGAAGCACCAGCGGAACGAGCGATCTGTGCACCTTTACCTGGCTTCAGCTCAATACCGTGAACAGTGCTACCAACTGGAATGTTACGCAGTTGTAGGCTGTTGCCCGGCTTGATTGGAGCCATGATCCCAGCAATCAGCTGATCGCCAGCACTCACACCTTTAGGTGCGATGATGTAGCGACGCTCGCCGTCTGCATACATCAACAAAGCGATGTGTGCGGTACGGTTCGGATCGTATTCAATACGCTCGACAGTGGCTGGAATGCCATCTTTGTCGTTGCGACGGAAATCGACCAGACGATAATGCTGCTTGTGACCACCACCGATATGACGGGTAGTGATGCGACCATTGTTGTTACGACCGCCAGTCTTCGACTTCTTTTCAAGCAGCGGAGCGTAAGGAGCGCCTTTATGCAGCTCCTGATTGACCACCTTGACCACAAAACGGCGGCCAGCGGAAGTCGGTTTGCATTTAACGATTGCCATGATGCACCCCTTCCTTACTCAGCACTGCTGGCGAAATCGAGATCTTGGCCTGGCTGAAGCGAAATGATCGCTTTCTTCCAGTCGTTACGCTTGCCCAGACCGCGAGCGGTGCGCTTGCTCTTACCCAGAACGTTCTGAGTAGTAACACGCTCAACTTTCACGCTGAACAGGCTTTCGACGGCCTTCTTGATTTCCAGCTTGGTTGCGTCAGTCGCAACTTTAAATACGAACTGGCTTTTCTTATCGGCCAGTAGTGTGGCTTTCTCAGAGATGTGCGGCCCCAGCAGCACTTTAAATACGCGTTCCTGGTTCATCCCAGCATCTCCTCGAATTTCTTCACGGCAGAAACGGTAACCAGTACCTTTTCATACGCGATCAGACTGACCGGATCGGAACCCTGAACGTCACGAACATCGACGTGCGGCAGGTTACGAGCAGCCAGGTACAAATTTTGATCAATTGCATCAGACACGATCAGGACGTTAGTCAGACCCATGCCATTCAGCTTGCCCAGCAGATCTTTAGTTTTCGGAGCTTCAACAGCGAAGTCTTCAACTACTACCAGACGATCAGTACGAACCAGCTCAGCAAGAATCGAACGGATCGCTGCGCGATACATCTTCTTGTTCAGCTTTTGGTCGTGATTCTGCGGACGAGCCGCGAAAGTCACACCACCACCGCGCCAGATTGGACCACGAGTGGTACCGGCACGAGCACGACCAGTACCCTTCTGACGCCACGGACGCTTGCCGCCGCCAGATACATCGGAACGAGTCTTCTGCTGCTTGCTGCCTTGACGGCCGCCGGCCATGTAGGCCACAACTGCTTGGTGAACCAGGGTCTCGTTGTAATCGCCACCGAAAGTAGCTTCGGAAACTTCGATCGCTTGAGCGCCATTTACATTTAATTGCATGTCAGCTTCCCCTTAACCGCGAGTCTTAGCTGCTGGACGCACAACCAAGTTACCGCCAGTCGCGCCAGGAACAGCGCCTTTGACCAACAGCAGGTTGCGTTCAGCGTCGACGCGCACAACTTCCAGGGACTGTACCGTCACACGCTCAGCACCCATGTGACCGGACATTTTCTTGCCCTTGAATACGCGACCTGGGGTTTGGCACTGGCCAATAGAACCCGGCACACGGTGGGACACGGAGTTACCGTGAGTGTTGTCTTGGCCGCGGAAGTTCCAACGCTTGATGGTACCGGCAAAGCCTTTACCCTTGGACTGACCGGTCACATCGACCATCTGTCCAGCCTGGAAGATTTCAGCGTTGATCAAGTCGCCATTTGAGTACTCGCCTTCTTCAAGACGGAATTCCCAAACACCACGACCTGCCGCGACGTTCGCCTTAGCGAAGTGACCGGCTTGAGCCTTGCTGACACGCGAAGCACGACGCTCACCTACAGTGACTTGCACTGCACGATAGCCATCGGACTCCTCAGTTTTGAACTGGGTGACGCGATTCGGCTCGATCTCAATGACCGTAACCGGAATGGAGACACCTTCTTCGGTGAAAATACGGGTCATACCGCATTTACGACCGACTACACCAATAGTCATGTTGTAAACCTCATGAGTGTACGGGGCTTTCACCCGCTATGGCCGCCCATTTCAGAGCGTTACACGACTAAGACCCAAGTCTTAGCCGAGGCTGATCTGCACTTCCACGCCAGCCGCAAGGTCGAGCTTCATCAGCGCGTCAACGGTTTTATCCGTTGGCTGGACAATGTCCAGAACACGCTTGTGGGTTCGAATTTCAAACTGATCACGCGCGTCTTTGTTGACGTGCGGAGAAGTAAGAACTGTGAACCGCTCTTTGCGAGTAGGCAATGGAATCGGACCACGCACCTGAGCACCAGTACGTTTCGCGGTTTCCACGATTTCCTGGGTTGATTGATCGATCAGGCGATGGTCAAAAGCCTTCAACCGAATACGGATTTGTTGGTTTTGCATTTTGACCTCAGATTCCAAGCTGCGATTCCCAACGGGCGCAGTACGCCCGTTAAAAGGAGGCGCAATTCTATAGACGCTCCCTACTAGTGTCAACCCAATAAAAAAAGCCCCCGCAAGCGGAGGCTTTTTCTAGATCAATCGATTACTCGATGATCTTGGCAACTACACCAGCACCAACGGTACGGCCGCCTTCGCGAATCGCGAAACGCAGACCATCTTCCATGGCGATTGGAGCAATCAGGGTAACAACCATTTTGATGTTGTCGCCCGGCATTACCATTTCAACGCCTTCCGGCAGTTCGCAGTTACCAGTTACGTCCGTAGTACGGAAGTAGAACTGCGGACGGTAGCCCTTGAAGAAAGGAGTGTGACGACCACCCTCTTCTTTCGACAGAACGTACACTTCACCTTCGAACTTAGTGTGTGGCTTGATGGTGCCTGGCTTAGCCAGTACCTGACCACGCTCTACGTCATCACGCTTGGTGCCACGCAGCAGTACGCCAACGTTCTCACCAGCACGACCTTCGTCTAGCAGCTTACGGAACATTTCAACACCAGTACAGATGGTCTTGGTGGTATCACGGATACCAACAATCTCAATTTCTTCCTGTACTTTAACGATGCCACGCTCAACACGACCAGTCACAACAGTACCGCGACCAGAGATCGAGAATACGTCTTCGATTGGCATCAGGAACGGCTTGTCGATTGCACGCTCAGGCTCAGGGATATAAGTATCCAGAGTCTCAACCAGCTTACGAACGGCAGTGGTGCCCATTTCGTTATCGTCTTGACCGTTCAGAGCCATCAGCGCCGAACCG